>JBKHEF010000003.1:0-175789 GCA_046540955.1 Wenzhouxiangella sp. | reverse complement strand
CGGGCGGTTGGTCTGATGCCGGGCCGCCGGCACGAATGATCTTGGAATCAGGGTGCACGGGACGCATTGTATGATCCGGAAACCGGACTGTGATCTCCTGACCCCTGAGAAGGAAGCTCAAAACATGCAGCGTATTCTGCTTTTCGTGGCCACCAACTTCGCCGTGTTGATCGTTCTGGGGATTGTCATGACCCTGTTGGAGCCCTGGCTGGTCGCCCAGGGCATCAATGTCAATCATGCCGCCACCCTGCTTTTTGCTCTGGTTTTCGGCATGGGTGGCGCATTCATTTCTCTGCTCATGTCCAAGCGCATGGCTCTGATGGGCACGGGTGCCAGGATCATCGAGCAGCCGAGCAATCAGACCGAGCGCTGGTTGGTCGAAACGGTCCGCCGCCAGGCCGCAGAAAGCGGCATCGGCATGCCGGAGGTGGCGATCTACGATGCGCCCGAGCCCAACGCCTTTGCCACCGGGGCCTCGCGCAACAACGCCCTGGTCGCCGTCAGCACGGGACTTTTGCGGGGAATGCGGCCAAACGAGGTCGAGGCGGTCCTTGGCCATGAGGTTGCCCACGTCGCCAATGGCGACATGATCACCCTGACCCTGTTGCAGGGCGTGCTCAATACCTTCGTGCTGCTGCTCTCGCGGGTCCTCGGTCAGATCATCGATCGGGCGGTGTTCCGCTCAGATCGCGCCTATGGTCCGGGCTACTTTATCTCGGTGATCGTGCTGCAGATCGTGCTCGGCATCCTGGCCAGCATGATCGTGATGGCGTTTTCGCGCTGGCGCGAGTTCCGGGCCGATGCCGGTGGCGCTCGGCTGGCCGGTCGCAGCAACATGATCGCCGCGCTGGAGCGCCTGCGGGCCAGCAGCCAGCCGACCCAGCTGCCCGAGTCGGTCGAGGCGTTCGGCATACGCGGACGGGTCGGCCATGGCTTTCGCCGTTTGATGATGAGCCATCCGCCGCTTGAGGAGCGGATTCGTGCCCTGGCCGAAGGGGCGCGCTAGGGGGCCGCTTAGAGGCTGGCCTGCTCGCGGACGAATTCGCCCTGGACCAGGGTGATGCCAAGTTGCCATAGCGTGGCCAGATCGCTGGTGTCTTCGACTTTGGGGGCGATAATGCGGACGTGATTGCGCGAGGCCTCACGGACCAGCTCGGCGAGCTGGTCGCGCAAGGGCTCATTGTCGCCCAGGTTCTGGACCATTTCCGGGGCCAGGCGCAGAAAGTCGAGTTCCAGAAAGCGCAGGCTTGGTCCGGTTGCACTGTCGGGCACCACGTCGCAGACCGCAAAGCGGCAGCCCAGCGGTCCGAAACGATGGATGAATTCCTGGGTCTGGCGCAGCTTGTCCTGGACCTCGAAATCGCGGAAGGCCCAGATCATCTGGCGGGCCGGCAGTGCCTCCTGGTTCATCTGCGCGTCCAGATGATCGCAGAAGCTTGCGTCCATGGCTGACTGCAGCGACAGCGTCACCATCCACAAATCGTCACGCGAATACTCGCGATCCTGCAGGGCCAGGCCCAGGCGCCGGAGCAGGTCACGATCCATCCGCGGGGCCAGCCCGAGGCGGCTGGCGGCGGCGCTGAAGACCGACGGCATGACCACTTCCTCGCTGTCGTGCGGGCGCAGGCGAGACTCGATTTCGTGGATGATGAAATCGTCTTCATCCATGCTGGTGACCGGCGAGGACAGCAGCTGTATTTCGTCGTGGTCGAGCGCGTGAACCAGGCGTTCGCCCCAGGCCAGGTCGCCGTCTTCTGACGAGGCCGTGATGCGCGGCCGGTAACGGACATACGCGTTGCCGCCGGACCGCAGCGCTTCTGACAAGGCGATATCGGCCTGGGAAACCAGGGTTGCGGCGCTTGTCCCGGTGCTGCTGCCCTGGGTTACCCCGACGCTGACGGTCACCGGCAGGCTGATCTCTCCGACTTCGATCACCTGGCCCTGGCAGGACTCGACGATTCTTCTGGAAACCGCATCAGCCTGGGCTTCGGCATGCTCGTCGAGCACGGCTGCGAAAATATGATCGCGCAGGCGCGCCATCGGCACATCGTCGCCGAGCGCATCGACGAACAGGGCGGTCAGACTGCGGATCAACTGATCGCTGGCGCCGATGCCGACCCGGGCCTGGATCCGCTCATGGTCGTCAACCGACATCATCAACAGGGCCAGGTTGGTGCTGTCGGACTGACCGGCCAGCTGACGTTCGAGCCGCTCGACCAAAGCAGCATGATTGAGCAGGCCGGTCAACTGGTCGGACTGCTTGATCCGGCGCAGCTCTTCGGCCAGTGCCGGATCGGCATCGGCCCGGTCTTCGTGGACCAGCATCTGGGCACAGGCCTCGCCGGCATAGCGCGCACGGGAGAAAGTGACGACCGCGCTGAAGCGGCTGCCGTCGGCCCGGTGAGCATCAACCAGCAGCGGCGCACCGGGGATCTCATCGTCGGCCAACGCCCTGAGTACCTGCTTGAGGTCGCTTTCACTGTCGACGCTTTCAAGCAGGTCAAGCATCGACAATCCTTCGACTTCAGTAAAGTCATGAAAGCCGAACAGGCTCAGATAGGCTGGGTTGGCAAAGACATGTAAACCTTCATGAAGATAGGCGATGGCTTCGCTGGAACTGTCAAGCAGCAGGGTATAGCGTTCTTCGATTTCTGCCAGACGCTGCGCGGCCAGGCCAGCTTCCCGGCGGGCCCTGAGCAGTTCGGCCTGACCGAGCACGATGCTGCGCAGGCGCCGTTCGTTGTCGCTGGCCACGAACCCCTCCACGCCGGACCGGGCGAGGGTTGCCATGGCCGCATCATCGTCGGGTTCGACGACCCCGATCAGGGCGACCGCGCGGTCGAGCTCGCGGGCCTGCCGGTGGACGGTCTCGACCAGTTCAGGCACGGCACTGTCGGCATAAACCACGGCCAGGTCGATCGGCTGCTCCTCAAATGCGCGGCTGATGGCGTTGGCGGTATCGGCAAACATCACCGTGATGCCGCTGTCGTTGCCCAGCAGCCTTTCGAGTTGCCGGGGCAGGGCAGGGTCATCGCTGATCAGTAATAGCCTGAGCGGGACGGAAGACATTATGCGGGTGTTCCGGCGATCACCCCGGCATGGTAGCAGCTTTGCCGGGCTTCACAGCAAGGGTAATTTGCAAGGCGCACCGCGCTGCTCGCGGACCAGACGGGGTACCAGGTAGCCGGGCAGTTGCCGACGCAACTCGGCCATGAGCTCGCAGGCCTTGTCCTGCTCGACCTCAAACCGCGTGGCACCGGCCACGCGGTCCAGCAGATGCAGGTAGTAAGGCAGGACGCCGGCCCGAAAACCACGTTCCATCAGCGCGATCAGGGTGGTTGGCTCATCGTTGATGCCACGCATCAGCACGGCCTGGTTGAGCAAATGGGCCCCGGTTGCGCGCAAGCGGGCGATGGCCTGATCCACCGATGGGTCGAATTCGCGCGGATGGTTGGCGTGAATGACCACGATCACTGGCCAGGGCAGCCGGTCCAGCCACCGGATCAGATTGTCAGTCACCCGGTCGGGCAGCACAACCGGCATCCGGGTGTGGATGCGCAACCGACGCAGCCCGGCGATTGTGGCCAGGTCGCGAGTCAGCGCCTCGAGCCGCAAGGTAGACAGCATCAAAGGGTCGCCGCCGGACAGGATCACTTCCTCGATGTCGGGATGAGTGGCCAGGTAATCCATGGCCGCCTGCCAGCGCTGCCGACTCAGGGTATGCCCGGCATACGGATAGTGCTGGCGGAAACAGTACCGGCAGTGGACTGCACAGGCACCCGTGGTCATCAGCAGGGCGCGGCCTTGATACTTGTGCAGCACTGCCGGTGCCGAGCGGCTGGCGAGATCACCGACCGGGTCGGTTTCGAAACCTGGAGTCGTGCGATGTTCATCGGGGTCGGGCAGGACCTGGCGGAGCAGCGGGTCGGCGGCATCACCGGGCCGCATGCGGGCGACGAAGGCCTGCGGTACCCGCATTGGAAACGCTGTGTTGCCGCCAGCGGGTCGGATCGGCAGATTCAGGTGGCCGAGCAGGGCCGCCGGGTCCCGGAAACCGCTGCGCAACTGTTCGCGCCAGTGCATCTTGGGCGGTGCTGGTGTTCGCGATACACTATGCGTTTCATGATTCAGAATCGCGGGTTGTCCTTTCACGCTGCGTCTGTTGTGGCCCTGGAATACCGTGCCTGAAGACTACCTTAATCTGGAGCGCTCATGGCAAGTTACAGCACCAACGAATTCAAGTCGGGCCTGAAGATCATGCTCGATGGAGACCCCTACACGATCGTCGAAAACGAGTTCGTCAAGCCCGGCAAGGGCCAGGCCTTCAGCCGGGTGCGGGTACGCAACCTCAAGACCGGCCGGACGATCGAGAAAACCTTCAAGTCGGGTGATTCGGTCGAGGCGGCCGACATCTTTGAAAAGGAGATCCAGTACCTGTATGCCGATGGTGAATTCTGGCATTTCATGGACCCGGAAAGTTTCGAACAACTGGCGGCCGGTGAGTCGGCCGTCGGCGACAGCGCCCAGTGGATGAAAGAAGAGGACATGTGCCAGGTGACCCTCTGGAACGGCGAGCCGCTGACCGTGCTGCCGCCGAACTTCGTCGAGCTGAAGATCGTTGAGACCGACCCGGGTCTGAAGGGCGATACCTCCGGCAGCGGTGGCAAGCCGGCCCGGCTGGAAACCGGCGCCACCGTCCGGGTGCCGCTGTTCGTCCAGGAAGGCGAGGTCATCCGGGTCGATACCCGCAAGGGCGAATATGTCTCCCGGGTCAAGGACTAGGCGCTCGTGAGCGACCAGATCACCGCGCTGCTGCCGGACTGGATCGTGCCGATACATCCGGCCGGCGAGGTTCTGGAGCACCACGCCCTGGTCATGCATGGCCAGACCATCAGCGCGGTCATCCCGCGCGAGAAGCTGGCCGAAGCCTTTCCGGATGCCGAGCAGATCGCCTTGCCGGGGCGGGCCCTGATGCCCGGTATGATCAACGCCCATGCCCACAGCGCCATGACCCTGCTGCGCGGGCTGGCCGATGACCTGCCGCTGATGCGCTGGCTGGAAGACCACATCTGGCCAGCCGAGCAGCAGTGCGTCGGCCCCGACTATGTGCGAGTTGGTACCGAACTGGCCATCGCCGAGATGCTGCTGGGCGGAACGACCTGCTTCAACGACAACTACTTTTTTCCTGACGTCGCTGCCCGCACCGCGATTCGGGCGGGGATGCGGGCCATGGTCGGCATCCCGGTCATCAGTGTGCCGACCGCCTGGGCAACCAGCGAGGATGAGTATTTCAGCCGCGGTCTGGCGGTCCACCAGGACCTGGTCGACGAGCCGCTGATCAGCACTGCGTTTGCCCCCCATGCGCCCTATACCGTGACCGACTCGGCTTTCGCCCGCATCCGGGAACTGGCCGAGGAGCTGGACATCCCGGTCCATCTGCACCTGCTTGAAGCCGCCGGCGAAATCGAGACCAGCCAGCAGCAGTATCGCTGCCATCCGATCGACCGGCTGGAGCGGCTGGGACTGTTCAACGACCGTCTGCTGGCCGTTCATATGACCCAGCTCAGTGCATCCGACATGGACCGGGTCGCCCGGGCCGGGGTCCACGTCCTGCATTGCCCGGCCTCCAATCTGAAGCTGGCCAGCGGCATCTGCCCGGTGAGCGCCCTGGTCGAGCGCGGCGTCAACGTCTGCATCGGCACCGATGGCGCGGCCAGCAACAATACCCTCGACATGTTTGCCGAAATGCGTCTGGCGGCCTTGCTGGCCAAGGGCCATAGCGGCAACCCGGAGGCGGTGCCGGCGCGGACTGCGCTGGAAATGGTCACGATCAACGCTGCCCGTGCACTGGGGCTGGAGGATGATGTCGGCTCGCTGGAATCGGGCAAGCAGGCCGACGTGATTGCCGTGGAGCTTGACAGAATCGAAACCCTGCCGGTGCATCATGTGATTTCGCACCTGGTCTATGCAACCGGAAGACACCAGGTCAGCGACGTCTGGGTGGCCGGTCGCGCGCTGGTCCGCGACGGGCGCTTGCAGACCCTGGATGCTGCACGCATTGGCGACGAAAGCAGGGTCTGGCAGCGTCGCCTGGCCAGAATCGATCAGCAAACCAGCCCAGGATGAGACCATGAACGCTCAAGCCGATAGCGTCCAGCCCAATCTCGATCCGGCCGAAGCCGACAAGTTCGATCAGCTGGCGGCGCGCTGGTGGGATCCGGCGGGTGATTTCCGCCCGCTGCACGATCTCAATGGGCCGCGCACCGAATTCATCGCGGCGCGCGCCCGACTGCAGGATGCCCGCCTGCTTGATGTCGGCTGTGGTGGCGGCCTTCTGTGTGAATCGACCTGCCTGGCCGGCGCGGCCGTCACCGGCATCGATGCAGCTGAAAAAGCACTTGGCGTGGCTCGCCTGCACGCCGCCGAGAGTGCCCTGGATATCGATTACCGCAAGATCACCGCCGAAGAACTGGCCACCGCCGAACCAGCTTCCTTTGATGTGGTCTGTTGCCTGGAAATGCTTGAACACGTGCCGGACCCGACCAGCACGGTACAGGCCTGTGCGACCCTGTGCCGTCCGGGCGGACAGCTTTTTTTCAGTACCATCAACCGCACGCCTTTGGCCTGGGCACTGGCCATTGTCGGGGCCGAATATGTGCTTGGCCTGTTGCCTCGGGGGACCCACCGCTACGATCGCCTGATCCGGCCCGGTGAACTGGCCCGGGCCATCCGCGGCTGCGGCCTGGAGGTGCGCGAGATCAGCGGGCTGGACTACAACCCGTTCTCGCGGACCGTGCGCATCGGCGGTCGTCCGCGGGTGAACTACCTGGTCCACGCCTGCAAGCCGGCCTGATCCCGGGTGGCGTTGTCGCGCACGATTCAGGCGGTGCTGTTTGACCTCGACGGCACCCTGGTCGACAGCGCCCCGGACCTGTTGGCCGCCCTGGCCTGGCTGCGCCGCAGCCATGGTCTGCCAGCGCTGGATTACCCGGCGCTGCGCCACCACGCTTCCCGAGGTGCGCTCGGCATTATCGAGGCCGGCTTTGCCGATTGCCCCGAACTTGACCGACAAGCCTTGCGCCAGGCCTTCGTGGAGCGCTATGCCGAACGCTACTGGGTTGAATCGCGCGCCTTCGACGGCATTGAAGCGCTGCTTGTAACGCTGCAAACGGCCGGTTTGGGGCTGGCCGTGGTGACCAACAAACTCTGGCGCCTGGCCGCGCCGCTGGTTGCCGCGGCCGGTTGGGAGGACATCTTTGCCTGCGTGATAGGCGGCGATACCACAGCACAGCCCAAGCCGCATCCGGCCCCGGTGCTGGAGGCCTGCCGGCGGCTGGGGATTCACCCGGGTAACGCCATCATGGTGGGTGATGATGTGCGCGATATCGAAGCAGGCCGGCAAGCCGGCTGTCTGACCGCAGCGGCGACCTGGGGCTATATCGCGCCAGGCCAGGATCCACGCCAGTGGCCGGTCAATCACCATCTGGCCCAACCGAAAGATCTTCATTTGATTTTGAATGAAATCAGAAATGTATAGAGACTATCTACAAAGAATTCTATTTGAGGAAACGGGTGCGCGCTGTGTCTTTGTCCGGCTTGACAAGGTCATCGACGAAGTGCTGGCCCGCGGTGAGTACGACGCTGCCGAGGCACGGCTGCTGGGCGAGGCCCTGCTGCTGGTCGCCCTGATGTCGAGCGGTCTGAAGTTCTCGGGCAGGATTTCTCTGCAGGTGCGCGGCGCCGGGCCGCTGCAGCTGCTGCTGGCCGACTGCTCCGACCAAGGCGGTCTGCGTGGCATGCTGGCGTGGGCAGAGGATCTCGAGCAGCGCCCGGATCCGGCCCGTTTGTCGGCCTGTGTGGGTGAAAAGGCCGTAGTCAGCCTGACCCTTGACCCGGCCGATGGCGGCCAGCGTTGGCAGGGCATCGTGCCGCTGGAGGGGGACAATCTGGCCGCGGCTGTTGCCGCCTACTTCGAGCGCTCCGAACAGCTGCCGACGCGCTTTGCCCTGGCCATGGACGATCACCGCGGTAGCGCGCTGATGCTGCAGCGCATGCCCGACCCGACCGATGATGGCGAAGGCTGGAATCGGCTCGAGCAGTTGTTCAACACCACCGACAGGGAAGAGTTGCTGGCGCTGGATGGCGAAACCCTGATGCGAAGGCTGTTTCACGAAGAGGCGCGGCGCGTTTTTCCGGCCCGTGAACTGGTCTTTCACTGCCCCTGCAGTCGTGATCGGGTCAGCGATGTGTTGATCGGTTTGGGCGAGGAAGAGCTGCGCGCAATGGCCCAGGCGGATGAGCCGACCGAAGTCCGCTGCCAGTTCTGCAATGAACGCTACCTGTTCGACCGGCTGGACCTGACCGCGCTGCTGCACGGTGAAAGCCGACCGGTTGACCCCACGGTGCACTGAAAAACCATCGCATGGACCCCCTGCAGTGGTGTCGTGACCGCCTGCTGGTCCCGGGCCATCCGCTCCTCGCCAGCCTGCTGTTCGTTCCCGAAGAGCAGCGCGCGCGGATTCTTGCCCTGAAAGCCCTGGTCGCCGAACTGGCCGCGCTCGACGATCCCGGCATGGATAGCTCGGTCCGGGCGGCCAAATCCGGCTGGTGGCTACGCGCCCTCAGTGAGGGCGCAGCGCATCCGGCGCTGGAAGCCCTGCAGGTCAGCCGGGCGGCCGAGCAGGTCCCGCCGCCGGCCTTCCTACCCTTGTTTCAGGCGATCACCAGCGGCCTGGAGGGGCTTCGCCTCGAGCGCTACGAGCAACTGTGGGCCCATGCGCTGGCCATCGGTGGCGAGGCAGCCCGGCTGGAGTTGAGCCTTTCGACAGGTTTCCAGCAGGGTCACGAGGCAGCGGCGATGCAGCTGGGGGCGGCCGGTTACCTGTTTCGTCTGGTGCGGGACCTGGCCGTGGACGCGGCGGCGAACCGCTGGCTGGTACCGCTGGATTTGCAGGCCCAGTTCCAGGTCGGGCGCAGCGACGTGCTGGACAGGCAGGGTGGCCCGGGCTGGGATGGTCTGGTGCGTACGCTGCTGGAGCGGGCAGTGCGGGCCGGCCAGGAGGCGGCCCTGCAATTGCCGCATGTGCATCGCCATCTTCACTTGTACTGGGCCCTTGATCGGCGTCTGGCCAGCCGACTGGCGCGTCGGCCGGGCGACATTCTGGCCCGCCGGGTTGTGCCGGGTCATGCCGGCAACGTGTGGGTGGCCTGGCGCGCTGCGCGCAGGCTTAAAGACTGATACCGATGCCGATGCTCCAGTGGGTCCGCGACGGCCAGCGTTCGATGGCGGCCGGCCAAAGGTGCAGTTGCTCGGCATCGACCACCGGCTGGTCGAGCAGGTATTCATCCACTGTGGCCTGCTCGATGCCGGCCACGCGGCCGAGCACCGTGACAAAGCGCCCCGGTGCGTACTGTACCGGCTCGACAAACCCCGACTGGCGGATCAGGAAGCGAACCCCGGGCTCACGGCCAGTGCGCGGTCGATCGGCGCCATCCAGCGGGTAACTGACGACGCTGAGCTCGGTCACCTCGGCGCGGTTGCGGATGGCAACGATCCGGCCGCCCCAGATGACCCGGTCGCCTGGCTCGGCCCGTCCTTCCAGCACGTGGGCCGGCCCCAGATCGACCACTGGCGCATGCTGCGGTGCGATCGGACTGCTCGCACACGACGCCACCAGCACGACCAGGACGAGTCCGACCAGCAACCGGAGTAGCTGCGATTCAGTCGTCGGCACTGATCACTCCCGGGCCTTTGCCTGCGGTTTTCTCATACACCCCCTGGCCGATCTTGCGGTACTGGGTGAAGCCGGCTTTTTCTATGCTCGAAGTTTTGAGCATGTGGGCCTTGCCACTGACCACGTGGGGCGCCGAGATCACCCGCCTGACTGGCCGGCCGCAGGCCGGGCAGACCGCCAGCGGCTCGTCGCTGAGCTTCTGCAGCACGGTGAAACCGGCGCGGCAGTGATCGCAGCCTTGATCGTCGGTGCTGATGTACTCGTAAAAGGGCATGGCTGGAAGGCGAAGGTCCTTGAGGGCATGGTAGCGCATGCACCATGCGCGAATCTGCGACAATCGAACTTGGTGAATCAGCCGCAACTCGGCAGGGCCCTCATTTTAAGGCGATGGACAGACTTCTCCGACCGCTGTGGCTGGTCACGGGCGCGGCCGGGACGCTGGGCCGGGCGCTGGTGGCCCGCATTCTCGCAGACGACGGCGATTGCATCGCCCTGGACCGCAACGAGCGCGCGCTTAACCGCCTGCATGACGATCTGGCTGCTGCCGGCCGGGCGCCGGCGCTGTATCCGCTGGACCTGGCCGGGGCCGGACCTGATCACTATGCCGAACTGGCCGCGGTGGTCGAGCAGCAGTTCGGACGACTCGACGTGCTCATTCACGGGGCGGCGCATTTCAGCGCCCTGCGACCGCTGGAGCACCAGCCGGCCGATGACTGGTTTACCACCCTGCAGGTGGGGCTGACCGGACCGCAGCTGCTCACCGCGGCCCTCATGCCCCTGCTGCGGACCGGCGAGCGCAGCACCATCGCGCTGGTCAACAACGGCACCTGCCTGGCGCGGCCGGCCCGCTGGGGTGCCTACGGCATCTGCCAGGCCGGGCGGCAGCAGATGGTGGCGACGCTGGCCGCCGAGCTCGGCCCGCGCGGCCCGCGCGTGCTTAACGTCGATCCGGGTCCGTTTTTCAGTCCCCTGCGCAGCGCGGCCTGGCCCACCGACAGCGCCGATCAACTGCCGAGCGGCGAGTATGCTGCCGAGTACGTTTACAAGTCCATCCAGACCGAGGGCAACGCATGAGCAACGATCTGTTTCTGAAAATCATCAACCGCGAGATTCCGGCCGATATCGTGTTCGAGGACGATCACGTGCTGGCGTTTCGTGACATCGACCCGCAGGCGCCGGTCCACATCCTGATCATCCCCAAGCAGCGCATCGCCACGATCAACGATCTGGCCGACGAGGATGCCGAACTCATGGGCCGGCTGCTGCTGGCGGCACGCGACATCGCCCAGGCTGAAAATCTCGCCGACGACGGCTACCGGCTGGTCTTCAACTGCAACCGCCACGGTTGCCAGTCGGTTTTCCACATCCACCTTCACTTGCTCGGCGGCCGCCAGATGGACTGGCCGCCGGGCTGAGTTCAGGTCACCTCGGGCAAACGCGCGCTGAGCCAGGCCCCGGCCAGGCCCATCCCGGCAAGAATCAGGATCACGCCGGAGACCGGCATGACGGCCGTCAACGCACCGATGCCGCCGGTCAGCAGCAGGACTACGCCAATCACGGTGTTGCTGACCGACACGTAGTCGGTGCGCTTGTTGCCGCCGGCCAGGTCGACCAGGTAGGTCTTGCGGCCCATGCGCACGCCGGCATGGGCAATCGCCAGGAAAAAGAAAAACAGCGGATAGAGCCACTGGCTGCTGGCCAGAGCGGGCAGGGCCT
The DNA here is from genome assembly GCA_046540955.1 of Wenzhouxiangella sp. Classification (GTDB taxonomy): domain Bacteria; phylum Pseudomonadota; class Gammaproteobacteria; order Xanthomonadales; family Wenzhouxiangellaceae; genus Wenzhouxiangella. The sequence continues at coordinate 164,339 of JBKHEF010000003.1, read as the reverse complement.
GGACCACGCCCACCAGCACGATGCCCACGCCAGCCGAGGCGCCCCCGGCAAAAATCATGACCCGACGGCTGGAGTCATCGGCAAAGCGACCCCAGAACGGTGCCGAAACCAGTCTGGCAAGACCGTCGGCGATCACGAACAAGCCCAGGACCAGCAGCGCCCCGTCGGTCTGCTCGTGGGCCAGCATGATGAAAAACGGCGCACTCAGCGCTGAGCACAGCAGCAGCGAGCGGGCAATGACGAACTGGCGGAAAGGCCTGTCACTGGAGAGCAGTTGCAAGCGTTCGATTGCAGCACTCAGGGCGTTGCCCCCGCCGTCGGTGGCGCCGGGCAGCTCGCGGACCAGCGCGTAGGCGCCGGCTGCGATCAGCCACAGCCCGCCGGCCAGGGCGAGCAGGATCAGGTAGGTGGCCTGGCTGCCGTCATCGCCCAGATCAAGCAGCAGGACGCCGCCCACGCCGACGGTGACCAGGCCGGCCAGAAACTCCGACCAGCCGCTGACCCGTCCGCGTCGCGTTTTCGGCACCGTCTTGCCCAGCACGTCCTTGGAGGCGACCGAACACAGGCCGCGGGCCAGACTGAAGACCACCAGTGCGCCGGTCAGGGCGAATCCGGCGGCACTGCCGGTCAGGGTCAGGGCCACCACGGCCATGCCGAATACCGCCAGGGCCTGGAACAGGCAGCCGACCACGAAGGTCCACTTGCGGATCGCCTGCCGGCGCACGTAGCTGGCAATGACCAGTTGCGGAATCAGCGACCCGGATTCACGGACCGGCACCAGAAAGGCGGTAAAAATCCCCGGCGCGCCCAGCGCGCTGAGCAGCCAGGCCAGAACCGTCTTGGGGTTGGCGATGGCATCGCCGAGCTTGGTGAAGAACTGGGTCGCAATCTGGAGCAGGAAGTTCCCGGGAACCACCCGACAGGCCTCTTCCTCGATATCCTTGCAGACCCGCGCGTCTTCCTCGTTGACCAGAAGCTGGTACGCGCGCTCCAGCCGCGAGCTGCTCAGCAGGTCTTCGATGTCCGCCATCTCAGGGTCTCACCGGTGCCTGAGCGGCGCTTGATGCAGGTTCTGGCCGGACCCATTCCTGAACATGGACCAGGACGCCTAGCCAGGGCGAGTCGAAATATTCCAGCCGATCCAGATCGATCGGCCGACTCAGGGTCAGCCGGTGGATTACTTCTTCCTGGCCAGGCTCGGCTGTTGAATCGGGTGTGGGCGACGCTTCGCGCCATTCCAGATCAAGGTCGACGTGGCGGAACTGGCGCTGGCGGACCCGTACACTGCCGTCCAGGGCAAACCGGATAACGGGCAGGGCGGCCGGCGGCTGGATCGGTGATTCGGCCGATATGCCGGTTGGCCGGGTCCTGGTCCAGTCGATGTCCAGGGCTTCGGTGCCGCGCACTCTGACCGGCAAGGTCTCGCGGCCGCGCTCCAGCGGCTGCAGCCAGGCCATGCTGGTCAGCACCCGGTGGCCCTGGCTGGCCTCCAGGCGGCGCCTGGCCTGTGCGACCGTCGGCGACAGTGCCGCCAGATCAAGATAGACATCCGGCCAGCGCGGGCCGGTCGCATGTTCGCTGCGTACCCGGATCGGGGTTTCGCTCGCGGCCGAGGCCGGGTCATCGGGCGATGCGGCGCCGGTCGGATCAAACTCGGCCGGGTCACCGGATCGGTCGGGATTGCTGGATCCGGGGGTCTGCACTGCGGCCGGCAAGGCGGTTGCCGGGCGGGCGGTCCAGACGGCCAGGCGCGCACGCTCCTGCGGGTCGATCAGATCCGCGAATGGATCCTCGGCATTACCCGGCCAACGATCGGACACGCCGTCAAGATGCTCAAAGACAATCACTTCGACACGGACCAGCGGCTCGGTCTCTGGCCAACCGATGGTCGGGCCTGCCAGCAGGACGAGCAGGATGCACAGGGTCGCTGTTTTCACCAAGGCGAGTGTACCCGATCGACCGGTTTCAGGCGGCCTTGCGCTTGGGGTCGAGGCGTTCGAGCACCTCCCGGGCCATGGCCCGGCGCTGCTCGGGGGCTTCGAACTCACCCTTGATGCGCAGCCGGTCATCGGCCGGCAATTGAAAGGTATGGGCCTCCTTCTGGATCATCCTGATCAACTCGGCCATGTCGATATCGGGCTGGTTGACAAACTCGACCCGGCCACCGGCCGGCCCGACCTCGAGCCGCCGGATGCCCAGGCGGCGTGCTTCCAGGCGCAGCTCGGCGCTGGCGAACAGGTTCTTGACCTCCTCGGGCAGAAGACCGAAGCGGTCGATCATTTCGAGCTGCAGATCGTACAGTGCCCGCTCGTTGCGGGCCTGGGAGATGCGCTTGTAAAGGACCAGCCGCTGGTGGACATCGGGCAGGTAGTCCGGGGGAATCATCGCGGTAACGTGCAGGTCGACCTCGCCGGTGACCGCCATCGGCTCGTCGAGGTCGGGCTCGTGGCCAGAGCGCAACGCCTCGACCGCGCGGTTGAGAAGATCGGAATACAGCGAGAAGCCGATCGCCTCGATCTGGCCGGACTGGTCCTCGCCCAGCAGCTCGCCGGCACCGCGGATTTCCAGATCATGGTTGGCCAGGGTGAATCCGGCACCGAGCTCTTCCATCGACTGGATGGCTTCCAGCCGCTTGAGGGCGTCCCGGGTCATGGTCTGGCGTGGCGGGGTGACCAGGTAGGCGTAGGCCAGGTGATGCGAGCGGCCGACCCGGCCGCGCAACTGGTGGAGCTGGGCCAGACCGAACTTGTCGGCCCGGTTGATGATAATGGTGTTGGCGGTCGGCACGTCAATGCCGTTTTCGACAATGGTCGAGCAGACCAGCAGGTTGACCCGGCGGGCATAGAAGTCGCGCATGGTCCGCTCCATCTCGCCCGGCGGCATCTGGCCATGGGCCATGCCGATGCGCGCCTGCGGGAATAGCTCGGCCAGCTCGGCGACCATGCGCGGCATGCTCTTGACCTCGTTGTGGAGGAAGTACACCTGGCCGCCGCGCTGGAATTCGCGCAGGACCGCATCGCGGAGAGTGGGGGTGTCCCACTCGCTGACGAAGGTCTTGACCGCCAGCCGGCGGGCTGGCGGGGTGGCAATGATGGACAGCTCGCGCAGGCCGGCCATGGCCATGTTGAGGGTGCGTGGGATCGGGGTGGCGGTCAGGGTCAGCAGGTCGACCTCCGCCCGCAGGGCTTTCAGGCGCTCTTTCTGGCGTACGCCGAAGCGCTGTTCCTCGTCGATGATCACCAGCCCCAGATCCTTGACCCGGACGTCTTTTTGCAGCAGCCGATGGGTGCCGATGACGATATCCACCGTGCCGTCGGCCAGGCCGTCGAGAATACGGGCCTGTTGCTTGCCGGTGCGCGACAGCAACTCCACCCGGACCGGCCAGTCGGCAAAGCGGTCGGAGAAGGTCCGGTGGTGCTGTTCGGCCAGCAGCGTGGTTGGCGCCAGCAGAACCACCTGGCGACCCCCATCGACCACCGCGAACGCGGCCCGCAGGGCGACCTCGGTCTTGCCGAAGCCGACATCGCCGCAAACCACCCGATCCATCGGCTGGTCGGAGGCCAGGTCGGCGAGCACGGCATCGATGGCGCGCTGCTGGTCGTCGGTTTCCTCGTATTCGAAGCCGGCGGCAAAACGCGCATACAGGCCCCGGTCCAGGCCGTAGGCAAAGCCCTGGCGGGCGGCGCGCCGGGCTTGCAGGTTGAGCAGTTCAGCCGCCACGTCGCGGACTTTCTCGGCGGCCTTGCGACGGGTCTTTTTCCACTGATCCGACCCCAGCCGATGGAGGCCGACCGCTTCGGGATCAGCGCCGGTGTAGCGGCTGACCATCTCCAGGTCGGTCACCGGCACGTAGAGCTTGTCGCCGCCGTCATATTCCAGGGTCAGGTACTCGCCGCGCCCGTCGCCGACTTCCAGCACCTCCAGGCCACGATAGCGGCCGATACCATGCTCCAGGTGGACGATCAGGGCACCGGGCTGCAGCTCGGCCAGGCTCTTGATCAGGCTTTCCGGGTCCTGGCCGGTGCGGCGCTCGCGCTGGACGCTGCGCGCATGGCCGGGGAACAGCTCGCTTTCCGAGAGCACGATGATGCCGTCCTCGGCAAGCTCCACTCCGCTGGACACTGGCAGGACGGCGATGGCAAGTGCATCCTGCTGGCTGGAAAACGCCGCCCAGGAGTCCACTGCGCGGGGTTTGAGTCCGGCCGATCGCAGCGCATCGGTGATCAGTTCTCGCCGCCCGGCGGTGTCGGCAGCCAGCAGCACGCGCGCCGTCTGTGTCTTGAGCCAGTCCACTGCCCGTTCCGGATGCTGATCAAGGTCGATCGGCTCGGGTTGCCGGGCGACGCGGGCCGCGGGTGGGCGGCGGGTGACCCGTACGCTGGCGCGCTCGAGCAGTTCATTGGTCAGCGCGCGAGCCTCGAAGAACAGCTCATCCGGCGCCAGTGCCGGTCGCTCGAGGTCGCCGCAGCGCTGCTCATGGCGCTGCTCGATCTGCTCGCCGTAGGCCCGGGCGGCATCATCCACGCCATCGAGTACCACCAGCCGATGGTCGGCCGGCAGGTAGTCGGTCAGGGCGCTGGTCTGCTGGAAAAACAGCGGCAGGTATTGCTCCAGGCCCTGGCCGGCGACCCCTTCGCCGACTTCCTGGTAGGGCAGGGCGCGGCGCAGATCGACGTCGAAGCGGGTCCGGAAGCGGCGCCGAAAGTCGCTGCGGCTGTCTTCGTCGAAGGGGAATTCGCGGCCCGGTAGCAGATCGATCCGGTCGAGTTTCTCAATCGACCGCTGGGTTTCGGCATCAAAGCTGCGGATGGTTTCGATCTCGTCATCGAACAGTTCCAGCCGGAACGGCAAAGCCAGCCCCATGGGCCACAGATCGATGACCGCCCCGCGGGTCGCGAACTGGCCTGGCTGCCAGACCTGCTCGGCAGGTTGATAGCCGGCATCCTGCAGCAGGCCGCGAAACGCGGTGGGATCGATCTGCTGGCCAATGACCAGCCTGAGACTGTGTCCGCGCAGCCAGCTGACCGGGGCCAGGCGCTGCATCAGCGCGGTGATCGGCGCGATGATCAGGCCTTCTTCAAGGTCAGGCAGGCGGGAGAGCAGATCCATGCGTCGCGAGACGAGATCCGGATGCGGCGAATACAGATCGTAGGGCAGGGTCTCCCAGTCCGGGAACAGCTCAACCGGGGGGCCGTCCAGGCGAGCCAGATCGTCGCGCAACTGGCGGGCACTGTAGCCGTCGGCAGCGGCGATCAGCACCGGGCCACCCTTTCGGCGGCCAAGCGCGGCCAGGGCAAGGGCCAGGGCGAGCCCCTGCAGGTGGGGCCAGTCCTGACGCGCGCCAGGGGAGACTGGTGGCGGATGAAGAACGGAGAATGGCTGAGTCATCGGTGGGTCGAACAGGGACGGCCAGCCATTGTAACGGGACAAAGCAAACTGGTTGCCTGCAACAAGGCTTTCATTTATACTTACCGGCTTGTCCGGATGGGCGATTAGCTCAGTTGGTTAGAGCGCTGTCTTGACATGGCAGAGGTCACTAGTTCAAATCTAGTATCGCCCACCAATTCCGGACTGGCCATCCCCGATGGCGGGGGCAGTGCGTTGACAGTCCCTCCATGGTTGGTTTGGAGAATGCATGCAAGGGCGCCGGGCGCCCTTTTTTCATCACGGCTTCGTCCATTTCCAGGTCATAGCGAGCAGACATGGTGCAGATCAGCCTTCCAGATGGTTCGAGCAAGCAGTTCGACGCGCCGGTGACGGTCGCCGAGGTCGCCGCGTCGATCGGACCCGGGCTGGCCAAGGCAACCCTGGCCGGCGAGGTTGATGGGCGGCTGGTCGATGCCAGCCACTGCCTGGACCGCGATGCCAGCCTGCGGATTATTACGGGGCGCGACGAGGAAGGGCTGGACCTGATCCGGCATTCCACCGCCCACCTCATGGCCCAGGCGGTCAAACGGCTGTTTCCTGACACCCAGGTCACGATCGGTCCGGTGATCGAAAACGGCTTTTACTATGATTTTGCCCGTGACGAGCCGTTTCGACCGGAAGATCTTGAGGTCATCGAGGCCGAGATGCAGCGCATCGTCGACCAGGATCTGCCGGTTTCGCGCGAGGTCATGGATCGCGACGAAGCGGTTGAGTTTTTTCGCGCCCAGGGTGAGGAGTACAAGGCCCGCATTATTGCCGACATCCCCGCCGACGAGACCATCTCGTTGTATCGTCAGGGTGATTTCATCGACCTGTGCCGCGGTCCGCACATCCCGTCGACTGGCAAGCTCGGCGCGTTCAAGCTGACCAAGCTGGCCGGCGCCTACTGGCGCGGCGATGCCCGCAACGAAATGTTGCAGCGCATCTATGGCACCGCCTGGGCTGATCGCAAGCAGCTCAAGGCGTACCTCAAGCGCCTGGAAGAGGCCGAAAAACGCGACCATCGGCGCTTGGGCAAGCAGCTCGACCTGTTCCGCTTCCAGGATGATGCGCCCGGTTCGGTGTTCTGGCTGCCGCGCGGCTGGACCCTGTTCCGGCAGTTGATCGACTACATGCGCGGCCGCCAGGAGCAGGCTGGCTACGTCGAGGTCAACACGCCTGATGTCATGGATCGGTCGTTGTGGGAGACCTCTGGCCACTGGCAGAACTACCACGAACACATGTTCACCACCCAGACCGAGGACGGTCGGGTTTTTGCGCTCAAGCCGATGAACTGCCCCGGATCGGTCAGTCTGTACAAGCATGGCCTGAAGAGCTATCGCGACCTGCCGATCCGCATGGCCGAGTTCGGCAAGGTGCACCGCTACGAACCCTCGGGTGCGTTGCATGGACTGATGCGGGTGCGTCACTTCACCCAGGACGATGCCCATATCTACTGCACCGAAGAGCAGATGCAAGAGGAGTGTCGCAAGGTCATCGAACTGAATCTTTCGGTGTACCGCGATTTCGGGTTCGACGACGTGCGGCTGAAATTCGCCGACCGCCCGGAACACCGGATCGGTGACGATGCCACCTGGGACAAGCTTGAGGGCGCGCTCAAGGGCGCAATCGATGCGATGGGACTGGAATACACCCATAATCCGGGCGAGGGAGCGTTCTATGGCCCCAAGATCGAGTTCGTGCTGCGCGACGCCATTGGTCGGGACTGGCAGTGCGGGACCCTGCAGGTGGATCTCAATCTTCCGGAACGATTCGATGCGACCTATCGCACCGCCGATGGCGGCGAGGCGCGTCCGGTCATGCTGCATCGGGCCCTGTTCGGCTCGCTGGAGCGTTTTACCGGAATCCTGATCGAGCATCACTCCGGCAATCTGCCGCTGTGGCTTGCGCCGGTTCAGGCCGTGGTGATGAATATCACCGATGGTCAGGCCGGCTACGCCGATCAGGTCTGCACCCGCCTGCGTCAGGCCGGCCTGCGGGTCGAGTCCGACTTGAGAAATGAAAAGGTCGGTTATAAAATCCGCGCCCGCACGCTCGAGAAGATCCCCTACCTCCTGATCGTCGGCGATCGGGAAGTTGAAAACGCCCAGGTCGCGGTGCGCCTGCGTGACGGGACCGATCTGGGTGTCATGGATGTTGATCGGCTGATCACACATTTGCAAGCGGAAGTGGCGCAGCGCGGCGCAATCGGGGATAATCCCGCGGCGGCCTGACCCGGTACGCAGCTGATTCACAGTCATTCCTGACCCATTTTTTAAGGAGCAGCACACATCGCAAGCGAAAAACAGACCCGGCGCAATGAGGACATCACGGCCTACAAGGTTCGCGTGGTGGGACCGGAGGGAGATCAGATTGGGGTCATGACCAGTCGTGATGCTTTGGCCCGCGCCGAGGAGTTCGGCCTTGACCTGGTCGAGATTGCGCCGCAGGCCGACCCGCCGGTCTGTCGGATCATGGACTGGGGCAAGTTCAAGTTCGAGTCCTCAAAGAAGGCCCAGGCGGCGCGCAAGAAGCAAAAGCAGATCCAGATCAAGGAGATCAAGTTCCGGCCCGGCACCGACGATCACGATTACGACGTCAAGATGCGGAACCTGAAGAAATTCATCGAAGAAGGCAACAAGGTCAAGGTGACCTTGCGCTTTCGGGGTCGGGAAATGGCCCACCAGGAACTGGGTCGCGACCTGCTCAAGCGCGTCGAGCAGGACATGACCGAGGAAACCACGGTGGAACAGTTTCCACGCATGGAAGGCCGCCAGATGGTGATGATGCTGGCGCCGAAGAAGCATTGACAGATTCAAGGCCTACAACACGCCGGACTGCAGCTCAAGCCAAGTTTCGCCGCGTCGGCATCGCGACGAACGCTGCAGGAAGGTTTTAAAAATGCTCCCCTTTTAAGGGGGCCGTAACAGGAGAAAACCAATGCCGAAGATGAAGAGCAACCGGGGCGCGGCCAAGCGCTTCCGGGCCACGGGCAGCGGGCGCATCAAGCGCAAGCGCGCCTTCCACAGCCATATCCTCACCAAGAAGGACACCAAGCGCAAGCGGCGCCTGCGGTCCACGACCCTGATCTCGAAGGCCGATGAAAAGGCCGTTCGTCAAATGCTGCCCAAGCTGTAAGGTCCGAGGAGAAAAAACATGGCCAGAGTCAAACGTGGAGTGGTGGCCCGTCGCCGCCATCGCAAGGTTCTCAATCGCGCCAAGGGTTACTACGGCGCGCGTCGCAAGGTCTACCGGGTTGCCAAGCAGGCGGTCATCAAGGCCGGTCAATATGCTTACCGTGACCGCCGCCAGCGCAAGCGCGATTTCCGCAGTCTGTGGATTGCCCGCATCAATGCCGCAGCGCGTGAGCACGGGCTGTCCTACAGTCGCTTCATCAACGGTCTGAAACGCGCCGAGGTCGAGATCGACCGCAAGGTCCTCGCCGATCTGGCCGTTCACGACAAGGCGGCGTTCAAGGCATTGGCGGAAAAGGCCCAGGCCAGCCTGGCCTGACGCCATGAGCAGCCTCTCTCCCGAAGACCTGCTGGCGCAGGCTCAGGAGTTGGTTGCCGAAGCCGCTGACGCACGTGGCCTGGATGAGGTCCGGGTCCGCTTTCTGGGCAAGAAAGGCGAGCTGACCGGGCTGCTCAAGCAGCTCGGCCAGTTGCCGCCGGAAGCGCGTCGTCAAGCCGGCCAGGCGGTCAACCGCTGCAAGCAGACGCTGGAGGCCGTGATTGCCGAGCGCCAGCAGGTGCTGGCCGAACAAAGGCTCAATGCCCAACTGGCCGCCGAGCAGGTCGATGTCACCTTGCCGGGCAGACTGCACGAGCCAGGCGGCCTGCACCCGGTCAACCGGGCGCTGGACCGGATTCTCGACATCTTCGGCCAGCTGGGTTTCAGCGTGGCCACCGGTCCCGAAGTCGAGGACGATTACCACAACTTCGAGGCCCTGAATTTCCCGGCGCACCATCCGGCACGGGCAATGCATGACACTTTCTATCTGCCCGATGGACGGCTGTTGCGCACCCACACCTCGCCGGTCCAGATCCGGACCATGAAGAACACCCGACCGCCGGTGCGGATCGTGGCGCCGGGCCGGGTTTTCCGGGCCGATTCCGACCAGACCCATACCCCTCAGTTTCACCAGGTCGAGGGGCTGCTGGTCGACACCGACGTGACGTTTGCCGATCTCAAGGGCCTGCTGGCCGATTTCGTCAATGCCTTTTTCGAGGACCAGCTGGAGGTTCGGTTGCGGCCGTCTTATTTCCCCTTCACCGAGCCTTCGGCCGAGGTCGATGTGCGCTGGACCGAGGCGGATGGCACGCCCGGCCGCTGGCTGGAGGTGCTCGGCTGCGGCATGGTCCATCCCAAGGTGCTCGACAACTGCGGCATCGACTCGGAACGCTACACCGGTTATGCCTTCGGGCTGGGCGTGGAGCGCTTCGCCATGCTGCGCTACCGGGTCGATGATCTGCGCCTGTTCTTCGAGAACGATCTGAATTTCCTGCGCCAGTTTCGCTAACGGGGGTCCTGTGTGAAGATCAACTACCAGTGGCTCAAGTCCTGGGTCGAGACCGACCTTGACGCCGAGGGTGTGGCCGAGCGCTTTACCCTGGCCGGTCTGGAGGTTGACCAATGCTCGCCAGTGGCCCCGCCGCTGGACGGCGTGGTTGTCGGTGAAATCATCGACGTTCAACCCCATCCGGACGCCGACCGTCTGCGAGTGTGTCGGGTGGCCGGGGATGAACATGAACGCACCATTGTCTGCGGCGCGCCCAACGCGCGCACCGGACTCAAGGCACCGCTGGCGACGCTCGGTTCGGTGCTGCCCGGCGGCCTGAAGATCAAGCCAGCCCGGCTGCGCGGGGTGGCCTCGGAAGGGATGCTGTGTTCGGCGCCGGAGCTGGGCCTGGGCGATGACAAGTCCGGCCTGATGGAATTGCCGGCGGATGCGCCGGTTGGCGCCAGCCTGGCCGGTTTCCTCGGCCTGGACGATCACGTCCTCGATATTGATCTGACCCCGAACCGGGCCGACTGCCTTTCGGTTCGCGGACTGGCCCGGGAGTTGTCGGCCCTGACCGGGGTGCCGGTCACCGGTCCGGCGTTCACTGCGGTTGCCGCCGACGGTGATGATGGACTGGCGATCGAGCTGCAGGCTCCGGCCGATTGTCCCTGCTACCTGGGCCGGGTGGTGCGCGGGGTTGATATCCATGCGGCCACGCCGCTGTGGATGGTCGAGGCCCTGCGGCGCTGCGGCATCCGCAGCCTCGGGCCGGTGGTCGACGTCACCAACTATGTGTTGCTCGAACTGGGCCAGCCCATGCATGCCTTTGATCTGGCGACTATCCACGGTGGCATTCAGGTCCGGCGCGCCAGACCTGGGGAGCGCATGGTTCTGCTCGACGAACGCGAAGTCGGACTGGACCCGGACATGTTGTTGATTTGCGATGCGCAAAGACCGTTGGCCATCGGCGGGGTCATCGGCGGGTTGGACTCGGCGGTCGCTGATCAGACCAGCGACATTCTGCTCGAGTCGGCCTGGTTCAACCCGGCCACGATCGTGGGTCGAGCCCGGCGGCTGGGCCTTGCCACCGAGTCGGCCCATCGCTTCGAGCGCGGCGTGGATCCAAACCTTCAGCGCCAGGCCATGGAGCGGGCGACCGAACTGGTCGTGGCGATCGCCGGTGGCCGCCCCGGACCGGTCCTGGAAGCCGTCGACCATGACCATCTGCCGCAGGTGCCGCAGGTGCGGCTGCGCCCCGAGCGCGTCAACCGCCTGCTGGGAACCGACCTGCCGGCTGCCGAGATCGCTGCGACCCTGCAGCGTCTGGAGATGCAGGTGTCGGTCGAGGAGGGCGAATTCCGGGTGATTCCACCTTCGGCCCGGCAGGATATCGAGACCGAGGTCGACCTGATCGAGGAGGTTGCCCGCCTGACCGGCTACGACCAGCTGCCGGCGCGCGCGCCGGGCGGTCGCCTGCGCCTGGCACCGGCGCCCGAGGCCGAGGTGGGTGTCCGGACGCTGGCCCGCCAGCTCGGCGCGCGCGGCTTCCAGGAAATCATCACCTGGAGTTTCGTCGCCGAAGAAGAGCTGGCCCGACTGGGACTGGCCGATGGCGCCCAGCCGCTGGCCAACCCGCTCAATCGGGATATGGCGGTGCTGCGGACCAGTCTGCTGCCCGGCCTGCTCAAGACAGCCGGGGCCAATTTCCGTCGCCAGCATGACAACTTCCGCCTGTTTGAACTGGGCGCCTGTTTTGTCGCCAGCGCGGACGGCTTCCGGGAGCCCCATCGGCTGGCCCTGCTGATGACCGGACGGACCAGCGGCGAACACGCCGCAGGCAGTGGTCGCGCCCTGGACTTCTTTGATCTCAAGGGCGAAGTCGAGCACTTGCTCATGCGCAACGCTATCAACGGGACGCTGCGTTGCCAACGCTCGACCCAGCCCTGGCTGCATCCCGGCCAAGGGGCTGAGTTGTACCTGGACGACCAGCCGATTGGTACGCTCGGGCAACTCCATCCAGCGCTGGCCGAAGCCCTGGATGCCACGGATGCGGTGTTCGTGGCCGAACTTGATGCCGACCGTGTTCGGGCCGCCGGGGTACCCAGCTACCGCCGGGGTTCGCGTTATCCGGCGGTCCGACGCGATATCGCCGTGGTCGTCAGCGAGGACACGCCTGCCGCCGACCTGATGGCCGAAATCCGCAATGCCGGTGGAGAATTGATCGAAAAATGTGCCATTTTTGATGAATATCGCGGATCAGGCATAGAAACCGGCCATAAAAGTCTGGCTATGGGCTTGATTCTTCGCGATCTTTCGCGCACTCTAAAGGATGATGAAGTGGAACAGGTCATGGATCGCGTCATTGACGGTCTTCGCCGACGCTTCGGGGCTACATTGAGAGGATAGAACGATGGCGTTGACCAAGGCCGATCTGGCTGCCACTCTGTTTGACGAGGTGGGCTTGAACAAGCGCGAAGCCAAGGAATTTGTCGATGCGTGGTTTGAGTCGATCAAGACGGCACTGGAGCAGGGCGATCATGTCAAGCTGTCGGGCTTCGGCAACTTCCAGCTCCGCGACAAGGGCCAACGGCCGGGACGCAACCCCAAAACCGGGGAAGAAATTCCCATCACGGCCCGGCGGGTGGTGACCTTCCGACCAGGGCAGAAGCTGCGCGCACGGGTAGAAGGCTATGCTGGATCCGGGAAGTAACCAGGAACTGCCGCCGATTCCGGCCAAGCGCTACTTCACCATTGGTGAAGTGAGCGACCTTTGCCGGGTCAAGCCGCATGTCCTGCGTTACTGGGAACAGGAGTTCCCCCAGCTCAAGCCAGTCAAGCGACGTGGCAACCGGCGCTACTACCAGCGCCATGATGTTTTGACGATCCGGCAGATTCGCAGCCTGTTGCACGAGCAGGGTTTTACCATTCTGGGCGCCCGCCAGCAGCTGGAAGGCGACCACGCCCAGGATGACGTCAACCGCAGCCAGCAACTGGTTCGTCAAATGCGAATGGAACTTGAAGAAGTTCTGCAGGTGCTGCGCAGGTAGCTGGGCAGCACCCTTTTCGGGTTAAAATAGAAGGCTTGAAGTTTTCCTCGGTCGGAGCGTAGCGCAGCCTGGTAGCGCACCACAATGGGGTTGTGGGGGTCGAGAGTTCGAATCTCTCCGCTCCGACCATTTTTTATCTCGCCTTGGCATGAGCCTCAGTGACTGCTCACAGTTCCTTTATTGTCACTGGCGTGTAATCCGTCCCCCGTCAGCAACGGGCCGTTTGCGGCCCCCGGAACCGGAGACCACTGCACAATGACTGAAAAGACCAAGCTCGCCCGCATGCCGGATATTGCCAGCCACGCCGAGGTTCAGGTGGCCGGAAAGCTTGATTGGGTCGGCATGAATCATATCGAACTGCCGATCCTGCTCGACGGGCCCGATGGCCGCCAGGTCCAGACCAATGCCCGGATCAGCGCTTTTGTCAACCTGGCCGAGCCGGACAAGCGCGGCATCCACATGTCGCGTCTGTACCTGCATTTGGATCGGGCGCTGGCGGAGCATTCGATCACGCCGGCGGCCTTGCGCCACCTGCTGCGCGATTTCCTGGCATCGCACACCGACCTGAGCACGCGGGCCATGGTTCGACTGGATTTCGAGTATCTGGTCCGTAGAAAAGCGCTGGTCAGCGACAACAGCGGCTGGAAGCAGTACCCGATCAGCCTGATCGCCAGCCTTAGCGGGCGCGAGTTTGCCATGGAAATGGCGTTCCAGGTGATCTATTCCAGCACCTGCCCGTGTTCAGCTGCGCTCGCGCGCCAGTTGATTCAGGAGCAGTTCCGCAGCGATTTTGGCGATGCAGTTCAGCTCGATACGGATGCCGTGATGGATTGGCTGGGCAGCGAGCAGGGTATTCTGGCCACGCCCCACTCCCAGCGCTCTGCGGCCGATATCCGTCTGCAACTGGCACCGACCTTCGAGGCCTTTCCCTTCATTCAGATGATTGACGCAATCGAAGATGCGCTCAAGACGCCGGTTCAGGCCGCAGTCAAGCGCGAAGATGAACAGGCCTTTGCGCTGTTGAACGGCCAGAACCTGATGTTCTGCGAAGATGCCGCAAGACGGGTCCAGACCGCGCTCGGGGCCCAGGACAGGGTGACCGACTTCTGGGCTCGGATCAGTCATTTCGAAAGCCTGCATCCGCACAACGCAGTGGCCATTGTCACCAAAGGCCGGGCCGACGGCTATCAGCCGATTGACGGACACCCCATCGGCTGGAAGGGCTAGCGCCGGGCGTCCGGGGTCATTTCCGGGCGCTTTTCAAGGGTGATCTGGATGCCGTCCAGCGCCAGACCGAGCCGTTCACTGGCGATGTCACTCCAGGCCTGGCCAAGGACCCGGGTTCCTTCGGCATCGCCGGCTTGCAGGTAAAGCAACGGTGATTCTGCCGATCGGCTTTCAATCAAGGCCAGGCGAACCCGAATGCCCAGCGTCATCCCGGCGGCGTCCAGCGGCTCAATCGGTGCCCCGCCGACCGTTAGTTCAATCTGTTCGGCGGTCCGCCAGCCACTGTCGTCGCGCACGCGCACCTGCCCCCTGAAGGTCTCAAGACGGTGCAGGCGAAGAATATCCGGCGGTTGGGCCGGCCGACCGCCTGCCGGTGCCAGCTGGTCGGCGATGATCAGGTTGCGGCCATCCAGGGCCACTTCCTTGACCAGGCCAATGGCGTCGCTGCCCTGGCCAAAGCGGCACTGGTCGGCTTCGGTCTGGCCCGACAACAGGCCATTACGCAGCCGAAAGCGCATCGGGCAAGCACGTGGTGAGACGGTGCCATCAGCCAAAAGGGGGCTGAAGTAGCCCTCAAACAGGGGCAAGGCGCCGTCTCCGGCGCGCAGCTGCAGCAGCATGCCGCGCTGGCGTTCAGCGCGTCTCTCGCGCAACTCAAGCATCAGGGTTGCCTGATCTGGCCGTGCGGCGCTGACCACCATCTGGATGTCGGGCTTGTCCTGGTCCAGCCGTTGTGCAGCACCATAAACCCCCTGCACGCGGTTGGCCATCATTCCCAGCGCGGCGCCGCTATTCTCCGCAGCCGCGTCCGGGTTCCGTTCGCCGGGGACCGCACAGCCTGCCAGGCCGAGCACAGCCAGTATTCCCGCCAACAGCCAGCGTGGGGTCATGGATCCTCGTCTGTCAGCAGCAATGCCGGGTCGATCCGTATATCACCCAGGCTGATCCGCCAGTCCAGGTGGGGTCCGGTTGCCCGCCCACTTGCCCCGACTGAGCCAATGACCTGGCCCTGCTCGACACGCTGCCCCGGCTCGACCATGATCTCGTGCAAGTGCAGGAAGGCCGAGACGAGGCCGTGGCCATGATCGACAAACAGTGTGCCGCCGGAAAAGTACATGTCCGGATGGACCAGGGTCACGATACCGGCGGCCGGGGCCAGAACCGGCGTTCCGATCGGGGCGGCAATATCCAGCCCCCAGTGTGGTGCGCGCGGCTGACCGTTGAGAATGCGCTGAGAGCCATACACACCAGTGATGCGGCCGTCCACAGGCCGAATGAAGCCGTCTTCCCAGTCGGTCCTCGGGTCGCGTCGGGTACGTGCCTCGCGCGCCAGGGCGGCTTCCTCGCGAATGCGGTCGAGGACCTCCGGGCGCGGGGTGACCTGCTCAGCCGGCAGGCCATCGATGCGCTGAATGGCGAACTCGCGGGCAGCCGGTTCAAGCGTTCGGGACCAGGTCCGCTCATCCGGCAGGCGCACGCGCAGCCGTTGCCCGCCCTTGGCGTCCCGAGCGAAGGCGAGCAGGAATCGACCATCCTCGGCGATCTGGATCGGGGTCTGGTCGAGCATGACCTCGCTGCCCGGTGGCGCTGAACCCATCAGCAACCCGCCCTGGACCAGGTCGCCGGACAGCACTACCTCAGCCCGGGCCGGCCCAATGGCGAGCAGGGCGATGAAAAGGATAAGGCGCAGCTCAGGCACGATCGCCTCGGCGCACGGTCAGCACCTGGCCAGGTCGCAGCACGCTGCCTTCATCAAGTCCGTTCCAGCGCATCAGATCGGCCAGACGGACATCCAGCCGGCGTGAAATCAGCCACAGCGAGTCGCCATTGCGCACGGTGTAGCGAACCGGCTGGACCGGACGGCTGCGTTGGGCCGGGCCCTCCATGTGGATAAGCAGGCGCTGACCCGGTCGGATCAGGTCGTTCGCACCCAGACCGTTCCAGCGCTGGAGGTCATCAACGCCAACCGAGTAGCGCCGCGCAATGACCCATAGGCTCTCGCCCGGCCGGACCTGATGTTGAAAGCGCCGGGTCGGCAACAGGCGCTCCTGCAAACGAGCCAGTTCGGCGTACCGGTCCGACCACGGCAGGTCGGGCTCAACCTCGGCCCGGGCACCGGGCAGACGCAGGCGCTGGCCAATGGCAAGATGGTCACCGTCGAGCGCATTGGCCTCGCGCAGCGCGGCGATGCTGGTTTCGTGGCGCCTGGCCAGCGCTGAGAGGGTATCGCCACTGCGCACCACGATTTCCTCGAAGCGCAGCCTCGGGACGCGGTTGGCCGCTGGAATGGCGGCTGCGACCTGGTCGGCCTTGTTGATCGGCACGATCAGGTGGTGCGGTCCGCCCGGCGGCGTGAGGTGACGGTTCAGCCCGGCGTTGAGGGCAAGCAATTCGGTGATCTCAAGATCGGCCAGGGCAGACACCGCCACCACGTCGACCGGGCCAGGCAGTTCGACCCGGGCAATGCGCGGCTCGTGCGGCCATTGGGGCAGCGTCCAACCAAAGCGTTCAGGCTCCCGGAACAGGCAGGCCAAGCCATGCAGCTTGGGTACATAGGCAAGGGTTTCGCGCGGCAAGGGCAGGGAGGACCACTCAGTCGCCCGGTTGCGCGCGCGGTTCAAGGCCAGCGCCCGTCCAACCCGACCCTGACCACCGTTGTAGGCCGCCAGGGCCAGGTTCCAGTCGCCCTCGAATCTGCCGTTCAGATAGGTCAGATAATCCAGCGCGGCCCGCGTTGCCGCGAAAACGTCGCGTCGGCCGTCGTACCACTCGTTGATCACCAGGCCATGCTCGCGCGCCGTGGCGCTCAGAAATTGCCAGGCACCCGAGGCGCGCCCATGCGAATAGGCAAACGGATCGTAAGCACTTTCGACGATCGGCAGCAGCGCCAGTTCGCCGGGCAGCTGACGCCGTTCCAGCTCGGTGGTGATGTCGTGCAGCCAGGGATGGGCGCGGTCAAGTACGCGGGCCATGTATTCAGGCCGGTCGCCGAACCACTGGGCCCATTCCAGTGCCCGGCTGTCTGCCGGGCAGTAGGCGAACGCGAATCGCTCAACCAGCCGGCTGAGAAGATCGACATCATCCGGCTCGGAGGGCTCTGGCGCACGCATTTCACCGCCCACCCGCCGCAGGGCCTGATCAACAGCGTCAAAAGGCTCTTCCAGATTGGCGCGGAGGTAGTAGGGAACGGCCTTCGAATCAGGCTCGGCCGGTCTGGTTTCATGCTGCGGGACGATCGTGGCACAAGCACTGAGCGCCAAAATGCAGGCAGCCGCCACAAAGCGGTGCACCAGGGCGTGAAAAGACAAAAAAGCACCTCCGCAAAAACTGCAATGGCAACGGGGCATTATCGCGCATGATGAGCGGCGGTCAAGGGCATCAAGGGGCAGTTTCGCTTGATTCATTGGTGGGCTGCTGCTAGCTTATGGCGGCTTTTGTGCCGGTCTTCGATGCCGAAGCCGCTCGCGTTGGCCTCACCACCCGGGAAGTAGCGAAGGAAGACGATAATCAATGATCCGGATACAACAGGGTTTGGATCTGCCACTGGCCGGTCCGCCGGTGCAGCGGGTGGAAGCCGGACCTGCCGTGCGGACGGCGGCGGTTCTCGGAGGTGACTACCCGGGCATGCGCCCGACCCTGCATGTGACCGAAGGCGATCGCGTCCGGCGCGGGCAGCTGCTGTTCGAGGACAAGAAGAACCCGGGCGTGCGCTACACCGCCCCGGCCGCCGGTCGCGTTGTGGCCATTCATCGCGGCGACAAGCGCTTCATGCAATCGGTGGTGATTGAAGCCGGCGACGGCGGGGATGTCGATTTCGAATCTTACCGACCTGGGGTACCGGGTCGACTCGGCGCCGATGCCGTCCGCGCCCTGCTGGTCGAGTCGGGTGAGTGGACGGCCCTGCGCACGCGCCCGTTCGGCCAGGTACCGGCGATCGCTTCGACCCCGGCGGCGATCTTCGTGCGGGTCATGGATACCCAGCCGCTGGCGCCGGATCCGGCAATCATCATCGAGCCGGAACTCAAGGCTTTCGAGCAGGGCCTGGCGGTACTGCAGGCACTGACCGACGGCCCGGTCTGGGTTGCCCGCCCACCGCGCTCGAGTCTGCCTTCCTTTGCCGGCGCCAGGGTGCGCGAGGAAGTTTTCGCCGGCCCGCACCCGGCCGGTAACCCGGGCACCCATATCCACCACCTGTGCCCGGTTGGGCGTGGCCGGATGGTGTGGAGCATCGACTACCAGGATGTGATCGCCTTTGGCCATCTGTTCGAAAGCGGCCGGCGCTATACCCGGCGGGTTGTCGCCCTGGCCGGACCGCGGGTCAAGCGCCCGCGCCTGATCGAAACCCGTATCGGCGCCAGTCTCGAGGACCTGTGCCGCGACCAACTGGTCGAGGGCAGCAACCGGATCATTTCCGGCTCGGTATTCAGTGGCCACCACGCGCGCGGGCCGCTGGCCTGGCTGAGTCGCTGGTCAAACCAGGTCACCGTGATCCGCGAAGACCGCGACCGTCGCCTGTTCGGCTACCTGTCGCCGGGGCTGGAGCGTCATTCGGCGATGAATATCTACCTGTCGAAGCTAAGACCCGGCAAGCGCCTGGATCTGACCTCATCGACCAACGGCAGCGAGCGGGCCATGGTTCCGCTGGGGCAGTATGAACGGGTGATGCCGCTGGATATCCTGCCGACCCAGCTGCTGCGCGCTTTGCTGGTCGGCGACCTGGAGATGGCCGAGTCGCTGGGCGCGCTCGAGCTGATCGAGGAAGACCTGGCGCTGTGTGCCTATGTCTGCGTCGGCAAATACGAGTACGGGCCGATCCTGCGCGACGTGCTCGAACAGATCCAGAAGGAGGGTTGAGTGGGCTTCAGAGCTTTCGTGGACCGGCGCATTGCCCCGCACTTCGAGCGTGGCGGCAAGTACCACCGGTTCTATGTCTTCTACGAGATGTTCGACACCATGCTCTACAGCCCGCCGAGCACCACGCGGGCTACCGCCCACGTGCGCGACGGGCTGGATCTGAAGCGGGTGATGATGACGGTCTGGTTCGCCGCCCTGCCGGCGCTGTTTTTCGGCATGATCAACGTCGGCTACCAGGCCAACCTGCAGATCAGCGAGTTCGGCTACAGCCCCATCCCGGGCTGGCGGACCGACCTGGTGGCAGCACTGGCCGGTTTCGATCACTCAAGCTGGGTGGCCAACCTGCTGCATGGCGCGGTCTACTACGTCCCGATCTTTGTCGTCACCTACCTGGGCGGCTTTATCTGGGAGGGGCTGTTTGCCTGGAAGCGCGGCCACGAGGTCAACGAGGGTTTTTTCGTCACCGGCATCCTGTTCACCCTGATCCTGCCACCCACCATACCGTTGTGGATGGTCTTTCTCGGCATCAGCTTCGGCGTGGTGCTGGGCAAGGAAGTCTTCGGCGGCACCGGCAAGAACTTTCTCAATCCCGCCCTGACCGGGCGCGCCTTCTTGTTCTTTGCCTACCCCGCCAGCCTGACCGGGGATTCGGTCTGGACCGCAGTCGACGGCTTTTCCGGGGCCACGCCACTGTCGATGGCCGCACTGGGCGAACTGGACTACAACGCCGGGTTGAGCGCCAATGCCTCGCTCAACCCGGAAGTGGACCTGACCTGGATGCAGACCGCGCTGGGCGGCATCCAGGGCTCGATCGGCGAGACCTCGACGCTGGTGATCGCTTTCGGTGCCCTGATTCTGCTGACGACCAAGATTGCGTCCTGGCGGATCATGCTGAGCATGCTGTTGGGCATGATCGGCATGGCGACCTTGCTCAACTGGGCCGGCAGCGAAACCAATCCGATGTTTGCCATGCCCTGGTACTGGCATCTGACACTGGGCGGATTTGCCTTCGGTCTGGTCTACATGGCCACCGACCCGGTCTCGGCCTCGATGACCAACGCCGGCAAATGGGTCTTTGGTATCCTGATCGGCGTTATGGTGGTGCTGATCCGGGTGATCAATCCGGCGTTTCCGGAAGGCGTGATGCTGGCCATTCTGTTCGGCAACCTGTGCGCCCCATTGATCGACTACCTGGTGATCAAGGCCAATATCGCGCGGCGCAAGCGACGTCTGCAGGAGATGACCGGTGAGGGATAAGAACAGCGTCGGCAACGTATTGCGCATCGCCACGCTGGTCTGCCTGGTCTGCGCGGTGATCGTGTCGACTGCGGCCGTGACCCTGCGTCCGTTTCAGGCCGACAATCGCGAGACTTTCAGGCAGCTCAATGTTCTGCTGGCCGCCGGCCTGTATCAGGAGGACATGGACGTTGCCCGGGCCTTCGAGCGGATCCAGCGCCGGGTGGTCGATTTTGACAGCGGTGAGTATGTGGATCCGCCGGGTGGTTTCGACCCCGTCCGGGCGGTCCGGGACCCGGCCCAGTCGAATGCGCTCAGCGGGGATCCGGCCGGCATTGGTCGCCGTACGCACTATGGCGAGGTTTTCCTGGCCCGGGCCGAAGACGGCACTCTTGAGCGCGTGATTCTGCCGGTGCACGCCTATGGGCTGTGGTCGACCATGTATGCCTTTCTGGCTCTTGAGCCGGATCTGCGCACGGTCTCCGGGATCAGCTTTTTCGAGCATGGTGAGACCCCGGGGCTGGGCGGTGAAATCGAAAACCCGCGCTGGCAGCAGGGCTGGGTCGGCAAGCAGGTGCGCGACGCCGATGGCGAGGTCCGGTTCCGCGTGGATCGGGGTGCGACGCCTGAAGGTGTCGCTGATGCCGAACATCGCATCGACGGTCTGTCGGGGGCGACGATCACCTCGCGCGGGGTCGAGAACATGGTCCAGTTCTGGCTGGGAGAGCAGGGCTACGGTCCCTATCTGGCCCGACTGGAACGTCAAATGGAAAGCGGAGAGGTTTTGTAGACATGGCTCAATTAAAAACACGTGACGTGCTGCTCGGGCCGGTGTTCGCCAACAATCCGATTGCCTTGCAGATTCTGGGGATCTGTTCAGCGCTGGCGATCACGACCCAGCTGAGCACCACGGTGACGATGTGCCTGGCGGTGATGTTCGTCCTGACCCTGTCGAATTTCTTCGTCTCGCTGATCCGCAACATCATTCCCTCCAACATCCGGATCATCGTTCAGATGACCATCATCACCACCCTGGTGATCGTGGTGGATCAGTTCCTGCAGGCGTTCGCCTTTGGGCTCAGCCGCGAGTTGTCGGTGTTTGTCGGCCTGATCATCACCAACTGCATCGTCATGGGCCGGGCCGAGGCCTTTGCGATGCAGAACCCGCCGCTGATATCGGCCGTCGACGGCCTTGGCAATGCGCTGGGTTACTCGGTCGTGCTGCTGATCGTCGGCTTTTCGCGCGAGCTGTTCGGCTCGGGCAGCATCTTCGGTGTCCAGGTCCTGCCGCTGATCAGCGAAGGCGGCTGGTACCAGCCCAACGGCCTGATGCTGCTGCCGCCGAGCGCGTTTTTCCTGATCGGCGGGTTCATCTGGATCCTGAGAAGCGTGCGGGTCGAGCAGGTCGAGACCGAACCGTTCGAGATCGTACCCAATACCCGGACCTCACCGGCATTCTGAGGCTCGAGGAGCGCGCCTGATGTTCGAGCATTACCTGAGCCTGTTTTTGCGTGCGGTGTTCGTCGAGAACATGGCGCTGGCCTTTTTTCTGGGTATGTGCACTTTTCTGGCCATCTCTAAAAAGGTCGAGACTGCGCTGGGGCTGGGCATTGCGGTAACCGTGGTGCTGACGCTGACGGTTCCGGTCAACAATTTCATTCTGCACAATTTTCTCGACCAGGGTTCGCTGGCCTGGACCGGGATTGCCGCCCTTGAAGAGGTCGACCTGCGCTTCCTCGGCCTGATGTGCTACATCGGCCTGATCGCAGCCATCGTCCAGATCCTCGAGATGTTTCTCGATCGGTATGTCCCGGCCCTGTACAACGCGCTCGGGATCTTTCTGCCGCTGATCACGGTCAACTGCGCCATCCTGGGGGCCAGCCTGTTCATGGTCGAGCGCAACTACCAGTTCGGCGAATCGGTGGTGTTCGGCTTCGGTGCAGGGGCTGGCTGGGCGCTGGCGATCGTCCTGCTGGCCGCCATCCGCGAAAAGCTCAAGTACAGTGATGTGCCGGAGGGGCTGCGCGGGCTGGGGATTGTATTCATCATTACCGGCCTGATGTCGCTGGGCTTCATGTCGTTTGCCGGGGTGCAACTGTGATCTGGACCGAAATCATCGCCGGGGTGGTCATGTTCACCGGCGCCGTGCTGTTGATGGTCGGCTTGATTCTGGCCGCCCGCTCGCGCCTGGTCAGTACCGGCGAGGTCAACATCGAGATCAACGGCGATCCGGACAAGACGGTCAAGACGGCGGCCGGCAACAAACTGCTGGGCACGCTGGCCGAGCAGGGCATCTTCCTGTCTTCGGCCTGCGGCGGTGGTGGTACCTGCGGGCAGTGCGTGTGCAAGGTGATCGAAGGCGGCGGTGATGCGCTGCCGACTGAGCGCGAGAAACTCTCTCGCGGCGAGATCCGGGAAGGCAAGCGCCTGTCCTGCCAGGTCGCGGTCAAGCGCGACATGAAGATCGAGGTGCCCGAGGAGTTCTTCGGCGTCAAGAAGATCGAATGCGAGGTCATCTCCAACGACAACGTGGCGACCTTCATCAAGGAGCTGATCCTCAAGCTGCCCGAAGGTCTGGACGTGAAGTTCCGGGCCGGCGGCTTCATGCAGTTTGCCATCCCCAGCTTCGAGGCCCGATTTGCCGATTTCCAGGTGCTCGAGGAATACCGCGAGGACTGGGACCGTTTCGACCTGTTCAAACTGCGCCTGGAAAACCGCGAGAATGAGACCGTCCGGGCCTACTCCATGGCCAACTATCCGGAAGAAAAAGGCGTGCTGAAGTTCAACATCCGCATCGCCACGCCGCCGCCGCGCCAGGCCGATGCACCGCCGGGGATTGCCTCGACCTACCTGTTCAATCTCAAGCCCGGCGACAAGGTCACGGTGTTCGGTCCGTTCGGAGAGTTCTTTGCCAAGGAGACCGACGCCGAGATGGTATTCATCGGCGGCGGCGCCGGCATGGCCCCGCTCCGGGCCCATATCTTCGACCAGCTCAACCGCTTGAACACCGATCGCAAGATCACCTTCTGGTACGGTGCCCGCTCGCTGCGCGAGGCATTCTATGTTGAGGAGTTTGATCAGCTTGCCGCCGAGCACGATAACTTTGAGTGGCATCTGGCCCTGTCCGATCCATTGCCGGAGGATAACTGGACGGGCTATACCGGTTTCATCCACCAGGTCGCTCTGGATCATTACCTGAAGGACCATCCGGCCCCCGAGGACTGTGAATACTACCTGTGCGGCCCACCGATGATGAATTCCGCCGTCCTGGCAATGCTCGATGATTTGGGCGTGGAACCCGAAAATATCCTGCTTGACGATTTCGGTGGCTGAAGCCGTCTACCGATTTGCCCGCTTCTTGCGTTTGCCGGGGCTGGTGCTGCTGATTCTGGTCCTGGCCGCCTGCAACCGCTCCCCCGAAGCGCTGACGCTCGAAGGTCAGACCATGGGGACCTACTGGATGGTCCGCCTTGGCAGCGCTCCGGACGATCTGGCCAGCGATGCCCTGCAGACGCAGATCGAGGCCCTGCTCGAACAGGTCAACGACGAGATGAGCACTTATCGGCCCGACGCCTTGATCAGTCGGTTCAACCGTGGCCAGGGCGGCACCGCTTTCGATCTGCCGCCCGGTTTTTCCCGGGTGGTCAAAGAGGCGCTTTACTGGGCCGAACAGACCGATGGTGCGTTCGACCCGACCGCCGGTCCATTGGTCAACCTGTGGGGTTTTGGTCCGGCCGGCTCGGAACAGGCCATTCCGTCCGCCGAGCGTATCGAGCAGGTCAAGACCGTCGTGGGTTGGACGCGTTTGATCTACGACGCCAACGACTCACGCCTGATCCAGCCCGGCGGACTGTATCTTGATCTGTCGGGCATTGCCAAGGGTTGGGGCGTGGATGTGGTCGCCGAGCATCTGCTTTCTACCGGGATCAAGGACTTCCTGGTCGATATCGGCGGTGAATTGCGGGTCAGCGGCACCCGGCCGGACGGGGAAGGCTGGCGGGTCGGCATTGAGCGACCGGCGACCGACCGGCGCGAGGTCGTCAGTGTGGTCGAAGTCAGCGACCTGGCGATCGCCACCAGTGGCAATTACCGCAACTTCTTCGAAGCTGACGGTCAGCACTTCTCACATCTCATCGACCCGCGCAGCGGACGTCCGATCAGTCATTCGACCGTCTCGGTGACGGTCGCGACCGCCACCGCCACCGCCGCCGATGCCCTGGCCACTGCGCTGAGCGTGATGAGCATTGATGAAGGGTGGCGGTTTGCCAGCGAGCGCGGTCTGGCGGTATTCTGGCTGCTGGCCGAAGAACAGAAGCTTGCCGAGCGGATGACGCCGGCCTTTGAACAATTGCTCGACACCGGAGAAATCTAGATGCTGACCACCCTGATCGTAAGTGCCATACTGATGCTGGCCCTGTTCGTGGCCATGATGGTGGGCGTGCTGATGGGACGAGCGCCGATCAAGGGCTCGTGCGGCGGCATTGGCGGGACCGGTCAATGTCCTTGCGGGCGCACACCGGGCAGCTGTGCGACCGAGCCGGTCGAGGAGGATCGGCGCAGCCTCAGCGCTTCAGAATGAAGCGGTGGTTGATGATTTCGGCCAGGTTGGGCGGAAATTTCTTTGCTTTGCGTTCCTTGAAGGCCTCCTGGTAGAAGCCGTTGAGCGCGTGCAGGATATCCCTGCGACTGACGATTCCCAGCAACCGCCCATCGGCGGCCACGGGCAGATGACGGTAGTGATGGTTGACGAAGATCGAGGCCAGTGTAAAGACATCCATCTCCGGCTCCACGCAGACCGGATGGCGCTTCATCATGGTCTTGACCGTCTGGCGCGGGGCCGGCGAGCCGAAAAAGACTTCGTTGGACAGGTATTCCAGGCAGTCGCCCTCCGACAGGAAACCGACCAGCAGGCGGTGGCCTTCGGCATCGGTTTCAACCACCGGGGCGTTGGAGACCTTGTGCCGCTTCAGGAATTGGATGGCTTCGTCCAGTGACATGTCGGGCGCGACGGTGTGGACCTTGCGGGTCATGAAATCCTGGGCCTGCGGTGCGCTGGCTTGGCTCACGATGGACACTCCCTTTCCACGGATCAATTGGCAAAGCGGAGTATAAACATTCGGCGGCTATACTGCGCTGGATAACAACCAGACTCATGTTGCAAGGAGCAGAGGGTGCACAACATACGGCAGATCCTGGAACAGAAAGGCGGCGAAATCTGGTCGGTCAGCCCCGATGATTTCGTCATCGAGGCGGTTCGTGAAATGGCCCGTTACCGGGTCGGCGCGATGCTGGTGATGGAAAATGGCGAGATGAAAGGGATGTTTTCCGAGCGCGATTACGCGCGCAAGGTCATCCTGGCCGACAAGTCCTCGCGCGAGACCCGGGTTGCCGACGTCATGACCGCCCCGCTGGTGACCATCGATCCGCGCGCCACGGCCGAGGAGGGGCTGGCGCTGATGACCCGCAAACGCATCCGTCACCTGCCGGTGGTCGAGCACGGCGCTCTGATCGGCCTGGTGTCCATCGGCGACCTGGTCAACGCCGTCATCGGCGATCAGAAGCGGCTGATCGAGCACCTGGAAAGCTACGTCCGCGGCTGATTGCGCTTCTGTCCGGCCCGACCGGGGCCAATGGCGGAGTATCATGACCGCCATGAATGAAGCCAACCCGATCACGCTGGACGAGCTCCGGCGCACCCTGGCCGAGGCCGACCGACCGCTGACGCGCAGACGCCTGTCAACCCTGTTCGAGCTCGACAAGGACCAGTCCGACCGTTTCCTCAAGCCTTTGCTGGTCGAGCTCGTCCAGCGCGGCGAGGTGGTTCGCAACCGCCGCGCGGCTTACGGCCTGGCCCGGGAAATGGATCTGGTCGCCGGCCGCATCAGCGCCCATGGCGATGGCTTCGGCTTTGTCATCCCCGATGCCGGCGGTGATGATCTCTACCTGTCGCCGCGCCAGATGCGCCAGGTCTTCCACGGCGACCGGGTGCTGGCCGCGGTCACCGGGGTCGACCGGCGCGGCCGCAAGGAAGGCGGCATCGTCGAAGTTGTCGAGCGGGCCCATACCCAGGTCGTCGGGCGCCTGATGATCGAAAGCGGCGTGGCCACGGTCGTACCCGACGACCCGCGGCTGACCCATGAGGTCATCATCCCGCTTGAGCGGGTCGGTGACGCCCGTCCCGGCCAGATCGTGGTGGCGCGCATCGACCGTCCGCCCGAATTGCATCGCGGCCCGGTCGGCGAGCTCATCGCCGTGCTCGGCCAGGCCGACGAACCCGGGATTGCCACCGACATGGCGGTGTTCTCCTACCAGCTGCCGGCCGAGTTTCCGCCGGAAGTAGTGGCCGAAGCCGAGGCCTTCGGGGATATCATCGACCCGGCCATCGCCAGCCGCCGGGTGGATCTGAGAGATCTGCCGCTGATCACCATCGACGGCGCCGATGCGCGCGATTTTGATGATGCCGTCTACGCCGCTCCGCGCGGCGACGGCTACCGCTTGGTCGTGGCCATTGCCGATGTCGCCGAGTACGTCAGGCCAGGCAGTCCGCTGGACCTCGAGGGTTGCCAGCGTGGCACCTCGGTGTATTTCCCCGACCGGGTGATCCCGATGCTGCCGGAGGCGCTGTCGAACGGTCTGTGCTCGCTCAACCCGGAGGTCGACCGGCTGTGCATGGTCTGCGACATGAAGCTCGACGACCGCGGGAAAGTCATCTCCAGCCGTTTTTATGAAGGCGTGCTGCGCTCGCATGCGCGCATGACCTACGACCAGGTCGAGCGCATCGTCAACCGCGGTGATACGGAACTGCGCGCACGCTTTGCCCATGTTCTTGAGACCCTGGATCACTTGCACGCGGTCTACCGCGGTCTGGCCCGCCGTCGCGAACGGCGCGGGGCGCTGGACTTCGACAGCCAGGCGGTCTACTTTCAGTTTGACGCCGAAGGGCGGGTGGCCGACATCCGCTTGAGCCAGCGCCATGATGCCCATCGGCTGATCGAGGAGTGCATGATCGCCGCCAATGTCGAGGCCGCCCGCTTTGTCGGCAACCAGTTACCGATGCTCTACCGGGTCCATGAACCACCCCAGGCGGTCAAGCTCGAGGCGCTGGAGGAGTTTCTGCGCGCCCAGGGCCTGAGTGTGCGCTGGAAGGACCAGCCCGAACCCGCCCAGTTCGCCGCCATTCAGAACCAGGTGGCCGACTCGCCGTTGCGGCCGCTGGTCAATGCCGTGCTGCTCAGATCGCTGTCACTGGCCGTCTACCAGCCGGAAAACCGGGGCCATTTCGGCCTGGCGCTGGCCAGCTATGCTCATTTCACCTCGCCCATCCGGCGCTACCCCGACCTGCTGCTGCACCGGGCTATCAAGCACCTGGTGCAAAAGCGCGAGCGCGGCCGGTTTCCCTATGGCGCCGACCGGATGGAAGAGTTGGGCCGGCACTGTTCGTGGACCGAACGGCGGGCCGAGGAAGCCGCGCGCGATGTCGATGAACGGCTCAAGGCCCAGTTCATGCAGCGCCACCTGGGCGATACTTTTGACGGCATCGTGACGGGTGTGACCAGCTTTGGCCTGTTTGTCGAGTTGCCGGACTACGGCGTCAGCGGCCTGGTTCATGTCACCGCGTTGCCCAACGACTACTACCACTTCGATCCGGTCAGCCACAGCCTGACCGGCAAGCGGCGGGGCATACGGCTGCGCCTGGCCGACCGGGTCCGGGTCCAGCTGACAGCGGTCAGCATGGAAGACCGCAAGATCGATCTGCGACTGGTCGAGAGTCCCGGGTCGTCGTGAAGCGCGAGCTGAGCATGGGCGTCAACGCCGTGGCCGGCTTGCTCGAAGCCCAGCCTGAGCGGATTGTCCGGGTCTGGCTGAATACCTCCTCAAAGCGTCTCGAGCACCTCGAGCGGGAATTGGCCGCTGCCGGCATCACGATTGAGCATTGCGACGCTCGCGCGCTGGACCGGCGCGCCGGCGGCGTTCGCCACCAGGGCGTGATCGCCGAGTTTCAGCCGCGCGAGCCGCTGACTGAAAGCGACCTTGGTGATCTGCTCGTCCGCCAGCCTCAGCCGTTGCTGCTGGTCCTTGACGGGGTCAGCGATCCGCACAACCTGGGGGCCTGCCTGCGCTCTGCCGCAGCCGCCGGAGCGGCGGCGGTCATCGTGCCGCGGGACCGGGCCGCCGGACTGACCCCGGTCGCCCGACGGGCATCGGCCGGGGCCAGCGAGCGGATACCGCTGGTCGCCGTCACCAACCTGGCCCGCGCCCTGCGTATGCTCGGTGAGCACGGTCTTTGGCGGGTCGGGCTGGCCGGAGAAGCCGAGACTTCTCTTTACCAGGCCGATCTGACCGGCGCGGTTGCGCTGGTCCTGGGCAGCGAGGAACGCGGCCTGCGCCGCCTGACCCGAGAGCACTGTGACCAGTTGGTCCGCATTCCTATGCCGGGCGCCCTGGAGAGCCTGAATGTTTCGGTGGCCGCCGGTATTGCCCTGTTCGAAACGTTGCGCATGCGAGGAGGATGTGGATGACCAGCCCGATGATCCAGATCCATCTGCCGGGATGGATCAATGATTTCATCGCCAGCCTGCCGCCCAGCCTGGATAGTCCGGAAGAGCGAATGCGCGTGGCCATCAGCCTGGCCGAACAGAACATTGCCCACGACAGCGGTGGGCCGTTCGGGGCCGTGGTCGTGGCCGCCGAGAGTGGGCGAGTGCTGGCGGTAGGGGTCAATCGGGTCAAGCCGGGCAACTGCTCGTCGGCGCATGCCGAAATCGTCGCCCTCAGTCTCGCCCAGCAACGTCTGGGCACACCCAACCTGGCCGAAGCCGGCCTTGGCCCGGTCGAACTGGTCAGTTCCTGCGAGCCGTGTGCGATGTGCCTGGGCGCAGTGCCCTGGTCGGGGGTCAGCTCGCTTTTGTGCGGTGCGACCAAGGCCGATGCCGAGGCGGCCGGCTTCGATGAAGGCGACCGGTCCGAGCAATGGGTCGATCAACTGGCCCTGCGCGGGATTGCCGTGCACACTGAAATCCTGCGTTCAGCCGCCGCCGAGGTCATCAGCCGTTACGCGCGCAGCGGCCGCCCGATCTATTAGCCCGTCCCGAAAAAGGAAGGCCGGCCCCCTGAGGAGGCCGGCCTTCCCGCCATGTGCAGTTTTGCCTCTGGCTTACTGCGCGTCTTGCAGCATCTCGGTCAAGCGCTGCTGCAGTTCCGGATCGTTCTGGATCGCCATGGCGATTGCGTTGAACGACTCAACGTCAAGTCCGGCGTCGGCCACCGCGGTGGTCATTTCATCGTTGGCCTGGGCCTGCAACTCCTGAGCCCGTTCGGGATCCTCAACGCCTTGCAGGCGGCCGGAGAAATCCTGCTGGATCTCGATGATAGAAACCTGCGCGTCGGCGAACTGCTCAAGTTGCTGGTCCGAGACGTCGATGTCGGCCGGCGGCTCCATCTGACCTTGCTGAGCGAGGGCAGCGGTGGCGCCAAAGGCGAGGGCGACAATCAGAACCATCAAGTGCTTGCGAAACATCATTACATTACTCCTGTTTGCGGTTTGGGTGGATCGCACAGACCTTAATGCATTTGTCGTGCCAAAACCTGCAAGTGCAGGTTTTCAGGGTCTTGGGGGACCATGCTGGACTTGAAGGCGCTTAAAAATGTGTCATAATGGCGCATGAGACCTCATTTCAGAGCTGGATGCAAAGCCTCAGAACCCGATTGATCGTTCAGATCCTGGTGCCGTTGACGCTGTTGGCCGCCTTCGTCGTCTGGACCACCTTCCAGGCGGTGGAAGGGCTGGTCGAGCGGCGCCTGGAAAAAGAGATCGAGCTGGTTGCCCGGGCGATCCGCATGCCCGTTCAGCAGGCCTATGCTGAAGGAGACCTGGATCGGGTCGCGCAATCGCTGGATGCTGTGTTCGAGATCGGTCGGGTCTACGGCGCTTATGTTTACGATGACGCCGGCCGTCGCGTGGTCGTCGCCGGGGAGGCCCGGCCGGGCACCCGGGCCCAGTTGCAGGCGGCTGAACTGGTGGAGCTGGGGCGGGAGCTGGGTGAATACGCCGAACTGGCCGGCGAGGCGGTCTACTCTTACTTCGTCCCGCTGACCGGTCCGACCGGCCGCATCATCGGGCTGTTGCAGGTGGTCCGCCAGGAAAGCGACATCGCCGCCCAACTGACGCAGATTCGCGAACGTGGCTGGTGGGTCTGGGCGGTCGTGGTTGCCCTGATGGTGCTGGTCGTGCTGCTCGGCCACCGCCAGGCGGTCAGCCGCCACGTCGCCGCACTGCTGGCCAGCATGGGCCGGGTGGAAAGCGGTGACCGCGATCATCGGGCACATCTGGCCGGCCCGAAGGAACTGGTCTGGCTGGGTCGTGGCCTGAACCGGATGCTTGATGCGATTGCCGCCATGGAGGCGCAGATCGAAGACCAGCGGCGGCAACACTTGCGTATGACCGAGCGCTTGCGCGAGCAGCAGAACCTGGCCGCCCTGGGCCGGTTTTCTTCGGGTGTAGCCCATGAACTGGGCGCGCCCTTGACGGTGATCGACGGTGATGCCCGTCGCCTCCAGCAACAGCCCGATCTGGGCCATGATGCCGAACGCAGGCTGACAAGAATGCGCAGCCAGATCCAGCGCACCCGGCAGTTGATCCGTCAGCTCATGGAGTTTGTTCGCAGCGAGCACAAGGCGCCGACGGAGGTACCGGTAGGGCATCTGCTCGAACGGGTCATGGGTGATGCCGCACCCGAGCGCGAAGCACGCGGGGTGACCTTCGAGTTGACCGAACCGGCTGAAGACCTGACCGTTACCGGGCATGCGATCCGCCTTGAGCATGCCATGCTGAACCTGGTCCGCAATGCCATCCAGGCGGCCCGCAGCCGGGTCAGGGTGCGCGCCGAAGCGGTTGCAGGCGGCGCGGTCAGGCTCAGCGTGGAAGACGATGGCGAGGGCATCGACGAGGCCGGAGTGGAACAGATTTTTGAGCCGTTCCAGACCCGGCGCGAGAATGGCCAGGGGACCGGGCTGGGTCTGGCCATCGTCCGATCGGTGGTCGAAGAGCATCAGGGACGCATCCAGGTCGATCGCTCTCCCAGCCTGGGGGGAGCCCGCTTTTGCCTGACCTTCGGGGAATTGGACGATGAGTGATGGCAGTGTCATTCTGGTCGTCGAAGACGATGCCGCCCTGGCCGAGCTGCTGGTCGAGGAACTGGAGGCCGAAGGCTATATAGCCCGCGCTTGTCCGAATGCCGAGGCAGGACTCGAGTGGGCCCGGCAGCGGCAGCCGGACCTGGTGGTCAGTGATCTCCAGTTGCCTGGCCGGGACGGTCTGGCCCTGATCGATGATCTGCGCACCCTCGATGGGCCGCCAGCCATCCTGATGATCAGCGCCTACGGCACCGTCGGGCGTGCCGTGGCGGCGCTGAAGGCCGGGGCCGATAATTTTCTGACCAAGCCGCTGGACATGGATCACTTTCTGCTCAGCGTGGAGCGGCTGCTGGCCAACCGTCGAGCCCATGACCAGATTCGCCAGTACCGCGAACTATTGGAAAGTCCCGACTTTCATGGCCTCGAAGGCACCAGCCCGGCGATGCAGACCCTGGCAGATCGCATCCGGCGCATCGCCCGGGCCGATGGGCCGGTCCTGATCAGCGGCGAGTCCGGCACCGGCAAGGATCTGGTGGCGCGCGCCATCCATGCTGAAAGCGGACGTTCGGACCAGCCATTTCTGGCCGTCAACTGCGCCGGCGTGCCCGCTGATCTGCTGGAAAGCGAGTTCTTTGGCCACGCCGCAGGCGCTTTCTCCGGCGCTGAAAAGGCCCGTCCCGGCCTGTTCCGCGAGGCCGGCGGCGGCACGCTATTCCTCGATGAGATCGGCGAGATGCCGGTCTCGCTGCAAGCCAAGCTGCTGCGGGCACTCCAGGATGGGCGGATCCGCCCGGTTGGTGCCGACCATGAGCACCAGGTTGATGTGCGGGTCATTGCGGCCACCAATATTGATTTGGCCGACAAGGTCGCCGCGGGTGATTTTCGCGAAGACCTCTATTACCGCCTCGAAACATTCCAGCTCCGCCTGCCGCCGCTGCGCGAGCGCGGCGATGACCTGGAGCTGCTGGCGATGCGCTTTCTGGGCCGTTTTTCTGCAGCCCGCCAGCGTCCGGCGCGACGGTTGTCGGAGCGCGCGCTGGCGGTCATCAAACATTACTCGTGGCCCGGCAACGTGCGCGAACTGCGCAATGCCATGGAACGAGCAGTGACCTTTTGTGATGAGGCTGAAATTCGTCCGGAACATTTGCCGGAAAAGGTTCGCAAGCGCCGGGCCAATGCCCCGGGCGACTTGAGTGAGATTCCGTCGGCTCTGCTGGAAGGTGATATGTTGCCAAGCCTGACCGACTTGCGCCGGCGCTACGTGCGCTACGTGCTCGAGCGGGTCGACGGCAACAAGCGGCGTGCTGCCGCATTGCTTGGGGTCGGTCGCAGAACCCTTTACCGCTGGCTTGAAGACAGCGGCTTAGAATAACAGCTGGATTTGAGTTCGCCAGAGCAACCAGGAGCCTGTCATGACTGCAAACCGATCGATCCGATTCTGCCTGCTGATGATGGCGACCGCTCTGCTTGCCGCCTGCGCGACCACAACCGATCCCTGGACCGGCGAGCCGCGCGCAACCCGGACCGGCCAGGGTGCTGCGGTTGGCGCCGGGATTGGTGCGGTACTCGGCGCGATCTCCGGCGGCGATCGCCTCAAGCGCGTGGCCATCGGTGCCGGGGTCGGCGCCCTGACCGGTGCGGCGGTCGGTTCCTACATGGACCGCAACGAAGAGCAACTGCGCCGCCAGCTGGCCGGTTCCGGCGTCAGCGTGACCCGGCGCGGCGACGAGATCATCCTCAACATGCCCGGGCATGTCACCTTCGACTTCGATTCGGCCGCGCTCAAGCCGGATTTCTTCGAGGTGCTGGACTCGGTCGCGCTGGTGCTCGATGAATTCGACCAGACCGTGGTCGTGGTCGACGGCCACACCGATTCGACCGGCTCGCGCAGCTACAACCAGCGCCTGTCCGAGCAGCGCGCCGATACGGTCGGCCGCCACCTGGTCTCACGCGGGATCAGCCCGGCCCGGATCGCGACCTATGGCTACGGTCCGGATCACCCGATCGCCGACAACGATACCGAGCAGGGTCGGGCAATGAATCGCCGGGTCGAGCTGACCCTGATGCCGGTGACCGACTGAGAAGTCTGCTCAGTTCCGACCGCGCGGCCCGGGCTTGCCGCTCGCCCGGGTCGGCAGCGGCTGCAGGACCAGCTCGATCGGCTGGGGCGCCAGTCCGGCATCCTCGCGCAGCACCCGGTGATCATCTGGAGACAGTTCCTGATAGCGTCCGGGCCGGACCGCGGCTGGCAGAAAAACCGGGCCGAAACGGACCCGCTTGAGGCGGGCAACCTGGGCGCCGACCGCCTCCCACAGCCGCCGCACCTCTCGATTGCGGCCCTCAAGAATCACCACTGTGTACCAGGCATGGCTGCCGGTCACCTCGCCGGGCACGATGTCGGAGAAGCGGGCCGGACCATCATCGAGTTCGACCCCGTCGAGCAACTGCTGGATCTGCTCTTCGCTGACCGGCCCGCGAACCCGGCACAGGTATTCACGGTCAACGCCGCCGGAAGGATGCATCATGCGGTTGGCCAGTTCACCGTCGGTGGTCAGCAGCAGCAGCCCGGCGGTATTGAGATCAAGCCGGCCGATGGCAATCCAGCGTCCCTCCTTGAGCCTCGGCAGCTGATCAAACACGGTGCGCCGGCCTTCGGGGTCGCTGGTCGTGGTCACTTCGCCCTCGGGCTTGTGATAGATCAAGGTGCGGTGGCCTGGGGAGGCGGCCTGAACCCGGAATTCGCGCTGATCCAGGCCGATCAGGTCGCCGCTGCCGACCGAAGTGCCCAGTTGAGCCGGGATTTTGTTGACCAGCACTTCACCTTTTTCGATCCGTGCCTCAATGGCGCGGCGCGAGCCCAGGCCGGCCCGGGCCAGAACTTTCTGCAGTCGCTCGCTTCCGGCCTCGACGGTTTCAGCCGGCGCGGTGGTGCTCCGGCTGCGGCGGCGCGGCGCCTGCCTCGTCTTCGGGCGGGTCGGCGAGGGTGGCTGCTGGCTGCTCTTCGACTGGATTTTCCTGCGCGTCTTGCTTCGGGTCTTGTTGCGATTCGGTGGTGCGCTCATCGTGACGGGTTTCGGCTGGCTCGCCCGCGGCCGGATGGATCAGTTCCAGTTCGGGTTCGAGGTTGTCGATGTCCTTGATCTCGGCCAGGGTGGGCAGTTGATCAAGCGATTTGAGATTGAAATAGTCCAGAAAGGCCCGGGTCGTGCCCAGCAGTTCCGGGCGGCCGGGCACATCGCGATGGCCGACCACCTTGATCCATTCGCGCTCCTGCAGAGTGCGCAGGATGTTGGCGCTCAGCGAGACGCCGCGGATCTGTTCGATGTCACCGCGGGTGATCGGTTGGCGATAGGCGATGATCGCCAGGGTCTCGAGCAGCGCGCGCGAGTAGCGCGGCGGCTTTTCGCTCCAGAGATTGGCGATGATCGGCATCAGTTTTGATCGCACCTGGAGGCGGTAACCACTGCCGACCTCGGTCAGCTCGACCGCCCGGCCCTCCAGCTCGGCATCGAGGGCGGCCAGGGCTTCCTTGAGCGGGCCGTGGCCGGGCTTTTCTTCATCGGGAAACAGGGCGTTGAGCTGGTTGAGATTGAGCGGTCCACCCGCAGCCAGCAGGGCGGCTTCAACAACGGTTTTGAGGTAAGCGATATCCATGGCCTGGCTCATGATGGTCAATCCGCCGGTGCACGCACGTAGATCGGGGCAAACAGATCCTGCTGGACCAGGTCGACCAGATGCTCCCGGAGCAGTTCCAGCAGGGCCAGGAAGCTCACGACAGCGCCGATCCGGCCTTCGTCGAGGTCGAAACACTGGCCGAACTCGACAAACCGGTTCGCTGAGACCAGGTCGATGATTCGGCTCATGCGTTCGCGCACGCTCAAAGGCTCACTCTGGATCTGGTGATGGGCCAGCATGTCAGCCCGGGCCATGACATCGCGCAGGGCAAGCAGCAGTTCGCGCAGATCCACCTCGGCCGGGACCCGGACCCGGCCATGGTCTTCGACCCCGGCCGAGGCAATCGCAAGGTCGCGTTCCAGACGGGGCAGTTCATCAAGATCCTCTGCTGCCTGCTTGAAGCGCTCGTACTCCTGCAGGCGCCGAATCAACTCGGCGCGTGGATCACCCTCGTCGTCTTCTTCCGGTTGGGGGCGCGGCAGCAGCATCCGCGACTTGATCTCGGCCAGGATGGCGGCCATGACCAGATACTCGGCCGCCAGTTCCAGGCGCATGCCGGCCATCATTTCGATGTAGCCGGTGTACTGGCGGGTGATCTCGGCGATGGGGATGTCCAGGATATCCAGGTTCTGCCGCCGGATCAGGTACAGCAACAGGTCCAGCGGACCTTCAAAGGCCTCCAGAAAGACCTCCAGCGCATCCGGCGGGATGTACAGGTCATCGGGCAGCTTGAGGATTGGCTGGCCCTGGACCACAGCGAAGGGCATTTCCTGCTGGGCGCCGGTTGACATTATTGCTTCCATCGTCCAAGTGTAGCCGCTTATGTCGCCGCTTGTGCTGCTCCAAGGCCGCAGCAAAGGCCGGTGCAACGGTCTGAGGCGCTACAATGAGAAAATGACTCCATCGCACTTGCAGGAACGGCACGCACCGTGAAGTCTTCGATCAATCCATCTGCCATCCGCAGCAGGCGGCTCGCATGAGCGCCGAACGTGTCGCCATGATTCGAACACGCCTGGAGGCGGCGTTGAGTCCGACCGAGCTTGAGGTCATCGACGAGTCGCACCTGCATGCCGGACACGCCGGTGCGCGCGACGGGCGCGGGCATTTCCGGGTCCGGGTGGTCAGTTCTGCCTTCGTTGGACGATCGCGTCTGGCGCGTCACCGCGAGGTCTACGCGGCCATGGGCGGACTGATGACCAGCGATATTCATGCCCTCAACATCGAGGCGGTGACCCCCGATGAAGCCTAGCCTGCGCCTGGTACTGGGCCTGATGGTCCTGGCCCTGGCCGGCTGCCAGACTGAAGGCGAGCGCCTGGTTGATGATCAGGACGTGATTCTGGTCGAGGTCGATGGCCGGCCCGTTTCGCTGCCCATGCTGGAGTTCATGATGGCCCAGCGGGGCATTGCCGAGGATGACCACGAGGCGATGCGCGAACTGCTCGATGAGCTCATCCGCCTGCGCGCGGTCGCCAATGCGGCCGAACGCGAAGGTTTGGCAGATCGCCCGGAGGTGCGCGCCCAGCGCGCCCTGCGCGACATGGAAACCCTCCAGCTGCGCTATTTCACCCAGGTCCACGAACAGTATCCAGTGACCGAGGAGGCGATCGTCGAGACCTACAACAACCAGCTCGAACGCTCCGGCGATCGCCAGTTCAGGCTGCAGACCGTCGTCTACCCCGACCAGGCCGAAGCATTGCTGAAGCTTGCCGAACTCCAGGACGGCCAGGTCGACTTCGAACAGCTGGCCAGCCAGGCGCGCGATCAGGGCCGGCTGGTCGAGCCAACCGGATGGGTTGATCGCAGCCAGCTCGGCCCGGAACTGGGGCCGCTGCTGGATGAGGCCGGGGAGGGCGATGTGCTGGGTACGCCGCTGGCGACCCCACAGGGCTGGCGGCTGCTCCAGATCGAGGCGGTCCGGCCGTTGCAGGCCCCGGAGCTGGACAGCGTGCGCGACGGGATCGAGCGCCAGCTGGTCCGTCAGCGTCTCGAAGCGCTGGTCGAAGACCTCTACCAGGCGGCCGACATCACCCCGATGCTGCCGCTGGAAGAGGTTGGGGAGTGAACCCCGGGGCTGGCTCAGGGCAGTTGGACAGGCTCCGGCGGACGCCAGCCTTCGGCCCGGTGCTCTGCGACCACTGCGGTGTAGATGCCGCCGCGGACATTGAAGTCGGCCGTCAGGCGCATGAAGCGCGGTGAGCTGGCAGCGACCAGGTCGCCGAGGATGCGGTTGGTGACCGCTTCGTGAAACGCTCCTTCGTCGCGAAAGCTCCAGACGTAGTTCTTCAGAGCCTTCAGTTCCACGCACAAGCGGTCGGGGACATATTCCAGCAGCAGTTCGGCAAAGTCCGGTTGTCCAGTTTTGGGGCACAGGCAGGTAAACTCGGGAATGCGGATGCGAATGGTATACTCGCGCTCCGGCTGCGGATTGGGAAAGACTTCTAGCTCCTTGCTGGGCTGACTGGGCACGCGGCGGGTTCCCTGTGGTCGAGTGATGGGTCAATGATCGGGCAGTTCCTGCCCCCTTTGAACAACAGTATTAGAACAAAAAACCTCTGGCTGATGCGTCAATGCGACTGACCGCGATCAAACTGTCGGGCTTCAAGTCCTTCGTCGAACCGACCACGGTGCGTTTCCCGTCCAACCTGATGGGCATCGTCGGCCCCAACGGCTGCGGCAAATCCAACATCATCGATGCGGTGCGCTGGGTCATGGGCGAAAGTTCGGCCCGCCAATTGCGTGGCGAGTCGATGAGCGATGTGATCTTTTCCGGCTCCAGCGCGCGCAAACCGGTCACCACCGCAACGGTTGAACTGATGTTCGACAACGCCGACGGCCGGGCCGGGGGGGAATACGCCAGCTACAACGAAATTTCGGTGCGCCGCCAGGTCAGCCGCGATGGCCAGTCAGCCTACTTCCTCAACGGCACCCGGTGCCGGCGCAAGGACATCACCGACCTGTTTCTCGGAACTGGTCTGGGACCGCGCAGTTATGCGATTATCGAGCAGGGAATGATTTCGCAGATCGTCGAGGCCCGGCCCGAGGAACTGCGCGCGTTTCTGGAGGAGGCGGCCGGCATTTCGCGCTACAAGGAACGCCGCCGCGAAACCGAAAACCGGATTCGCCATACCCGCGAAAACCTCGAACGCCTGGCCGACCTGCGTGACGAGGTCGGCAAGCAGCTCGACAAGCTCAAGCGCCAGGCCCGCGCAGCAGAGCGTTACCGCAAGCTAAAGGCTCGCTATCGCGAGGACGAAGCCCGCCTGACCGCGCTGCGCTGGCGCGAGACCAGCGCCCGGGTCGATGCACGGCAAAAGGATCTGCAAGGGGTCGAAAACCAGCTGCAGGCCGCCCTGGCCGATCAGCGTTCGGCCGAAAAAGAACTCGAAGCATTGCGCCAGCAGCAACATGAAGCCACCGAGAAAGCTTCTAAGATTCAGGCAGAACTTTATGAAACTGCAGGAGAAATCGCTCGCCTCGAACAGGCTATCGAGCACCAGCGCGAACTCCGCAGGCGCCAGCAGGCCGAATACACCGAGACCGAGCAGCAGCTCAACGAACTCAAGCAGCACCTGATTCTTGACAAGGCCCAGGTCAGCCAGACGACGGACCTGATCGGCGAGCTCGCACCCCGCCTTGAAGCGGTCCGTGCCGAAGAGCAGGAAGCCGCCCAGGCACTGGAGGCAGCCGAGCAGGCCCTGACCATCTGGCAACAGCGCTGGCAGGAACACCAGCAGGCCGCCAGCCAGGCCGCCAGCCGTTCAGAGTTACTGCGCCAGCGCATCGAGCATCTCGACGATCGGATGGCACGAGCCTCCGAACGATTGCAGGCACTCAAGGCGCAAAACAACGAGGAATCCCTGGCCAGGCTGCAGGCCGAACGTTCAAGCGTGCAGGCCGACACCGAGCGCTGTAGCCGGGCGTTGAGCGAGGCGCGTCAGGCCGCGCAACAGACTCGCCAGGACATTGCCAGCCAACGCAAGCAGATCGAGGCCTTGCGCAACGGTCTGGAAGCTGGCCGCGCCAGCCGTCACGAGCACGTCGCCCGCCTGGAATCGTTGCGCCTGCTTAACCGTCAACCCGCTGAACAGGCAGCCGGTGCCGACTGGCTGGCCGAACGCGGCATCGACGTGGCCGCCCGTCTCCTCGAGCGCATCCGGGTGCTCGATAGCCGCTGGACGGTGGCCGTGGAACACGTCCTGGCCGACTGGTTGCAGGGGGTGGGTACTGACCGGATTGAAGCTCTGCTGGGCGAAGAGCCGCCCGCGCTCGGGCTGGCCATTTTTGCTGTCGCAGATGACGAGCCGGCGCCACCCGGAACCCTGGCCGCACAGGTCCAGGGCGCGGGCGCGCTGACCGGTTTTCTGGCCGGCGTTTACTGCGCCGAAGACCTGACTGAGGCCCGGACCCGGTGTGCGGGTCTGGCGGCCGGGGCCTCGGTGATCACCCCTGACGGCACCTGGCTGGGCCGCGGCTGGCTGCGTCAGCCAGCGTTGGAGGCCGATGGCAGCGGCTTGCTGGTGCGCGAAGCCGAGATTCGCTCAATCGAGCAGCAGCTCGAGCAGGATCAGGCGCATATCGCTCAGCTCGAAAACGAACTTGGCCAGGCTCGGCAACAGCTTCAGGCCAGTGAGCAGGCCCTGCAGGAACGCGAACGGGCCATGCACACAGCCGAGCGCGAACAGGCCCAGCTGCAAGGTCGGGCCAGCGCCCTGGATGGCCGGCTTGAATCCATGCAGCGTCAGCAGGCCCAGGCGGCCGAGGAAATCGCTGCCCTCGACCAGCGCCAGGCCGAAGACAGCCAGGCCGTCAGCGCCGCCCGTAGCCAACTTGAAGAGGCCCTCAAGGCCATGGCGCAGGCCGAACAGGGCAGAGAGCCGCTGCGGGCCGACAAGGCCCGGCTTGATGCTGAGCGCGAGGCAGCACGGACCCGCTACCGCGAGCGGCGCGAACAGCGCGAGGCGGTCTCGCTGAAGCTGGAGTCCTCGCGTGCCGGCCTTGACTCGCTGCGCCAGGCCATTGCCCGCATCGACAGCCAGGTCGGCCAGCTGCAATGCCGTTACATGGAGTTGAGCGAGGCGCTGGCCCAGGGCGATGAACCGGTCCAGCAGCAGCAAAAGGAGCGCGATCAACTGCTGGAACGCCGGCTGGCCGTCGAGACCCGGTTGCGCGAGGCGCGCGCGCAGCTTGAGGCGCTTGAGGCCGACTGGCGCAAGCAGGATCAGGCGCGTCAGACGGCAGCGGCCAGGGCCGAAGAGATCCGCCAGCAGCAACAGCAGTTGCAATTGAGCCTGCACGAGACCCGCCTGAAGGCCAAGGGCCTGGCTGACCGGATCAACCAGTTGGGTGGCGATCCCGAGCAATTGCTGGCCGAACTGCCCGACGGGGCTGAGGCCGGCCAGTTCCAGCTCGAACTGGAGCAACTCGAAGAGAAGATCCGCAAGCTCGAGCCGGTCAACCTGGCCGCCATCGACGAGCACAAGACCGAATCGGAGCGCAAGGACTATCTGGATCGCCAGCATGCCGATCTGGAAGAAGCGATGACCACCCTGGAAAAAGCGATCGGCCGGATTGACCGCGATTCACGGACCCGCTTCCGCGAAACCTTCGATCAGGTTAACAAGAACATGGAGACCCTGTTCCCGCGCCTGTTTGGTGGCGGGCACGGTCACCTGGAGATGGTTGGCGAGGACTGGCTGACTGCCGGAGTGGCGATCCTGGCGCGTCCGCCCGGCAAGCGTATCGCGCGCATCCACCTGATGTCCGGGGGTGAAAAGGCCCTGACCGCGGTCGCCTTTGTCTTTGCGATTTTCAATCTCAATCCGGCCCCGTTCTGCCTGCTTGACGAGGTCGACGCGCCGCTCGACGATGCCAACGTCGGACGCTTCTCGGAGATGGTGCGCGAGATGTCCGACCAGGTCCAGTTCCTGCTGGTGACCCACAACAAGGTCACCATGGAAGTCGCCCACCAGATGCTGGGCGTGACCATGCGCGAGCCCGGCGTGTCACGCATTGTCAGCGTCGATCTCGACCATGCGATGGCGCTGGCCGAAAGCTGATGCCTGGCCCCCGCCGGCAACGGCCGATGCGGTAAACTCGTTGCTGTTCTTTCCGGACCTGGTCAACCGTCGTGGACAATCTGCGCCTGATCCTGATCCTTGTCGGCGTGGTCATTCTGGCCGCCATTGTCCTGTTCCACCGGCCGCGCGGCCAGACCCAGCGCAACCACGCCCGCTGGCTGCAGAAGCGGCGTG
Source organism: Wenzhouxiangella sp. (assembly GCA_046540955.1). GTDB lineage: Bacteria > Pseudomonadota > Gammaproteobacteria > Xanthomonadales > Wenzhouxiangellaceae > Wenzhouxiangella. Next base: position 123,005 of record JBKHEF010000003.1, on the reverse strand, counting down.
AACCCAGCCTTGGCCCAGCTGACTCTCGCGATGTAACAGAGGATGCCCAGCGGGATGCCGACCCGGTTCTGCAGCAGGCCAGTTTCCCGAATTTTTCGGCCACGGAGCCTTCTGTTCAGGATTCCGGACCTGGTCGCGCCAGCACCGCTGGCACCGCCGCCAGCCGTCCACCGACCACGGAACGTGCTCAGCCGGACAAGATCGTCAGCCTGTTCGTCCGCCGGCGCGACGAGCGCCGCATCAATGGCTCGGAACTGCTCGACGCGGCGGTCAAGGCGGGACTGACCTTCGGCGAAATGAACATCTTTCACCGCCTGCATGAAGGTGATGAACGGCCGGTGTTCAGCATGGCCAACCTGACCCCGCCGGGCCATTTCGATGCCAGTGCCTGGAACGTGTTCGACACCCCGGGTGTGGCGCTGTTCGTGACCCTGCCAGGACCGGTGAGCGCGCTGGATGCCTGGGATGCCATGCTGGCCACCGCCCGGCGGATCGCGGAGCTACTCGATGCCGAGGTGCTTGATGACGCCAGGTGCCTTCTGACCCGCCAGCGCATCGCCCAGGTGCGCGAGGACATGCGCGAGTACGATCGCCGCCATGGCCTGATCGGCGGCGCCTGAGCCGGATCCGGAGTGGCGAGCACTTCCGACAACGGCGGGGCAGGGCAGCGCATCAGGCAGCTGCGCGAAATCATCAACGAGCACAACTATCGCTACTACGTGCTCGATCAGCCGACCGTCTCGGATGCCGAGTACGACCGTCTGCTGCGTGAGCTCGAAGCGCTGGAAGCCGATCACCCCGATCTGATCACGGCCGATTCGCCGACCCAGCGCGTGGGCGCAAAGCCGGCCGAGGGTTTTGAGTCGGTCACCCACAGCATCCCGATGCTGTCGCTGGCCAACGCCTTCAGTCTCGAGGAAGTGGCCGACTTTGATCGGCGGATTCGTGATCGACTCGACCGCGAGGATCTGCGCTATGTCGTTGAACCCAAGCTCGACGGCCTGGCGATTGCGCTGCGCTACGAGCACGGCCAGCTGGTCCTGGGCGCGACCCGCGGCGACGGCCGCGAGGGCGAGGATGTCACCTCCAACGTCCGCACGGTGCGCGCCATACCCTTAAAGCTACGTGGCAAGTCTGTGCCAGAACTTCTTGAAGTTCGTGGTGAAATCTTCATGACCCGTTCGGGTTTCAAGACCCTGAACGAGGGCCTGGCGAACGAAGGCCAGAAGACTTTCGTCAACCCGCGCAATGCGGCGGCCGGGAGCCTGCGCCAGCTTGATCCGGCCGTGACTGCGCGTCGACCGCTGCATTTCTACTGCTACGGGGCAGCCACCGATGAAGGCCTGCCCGATACCCATTCGGCAATTCTCGAACAGCTGCAAAGCTGGGGATTGCCGGTCAGCGACGCGGTCGATGTGGTCACCGGCCTGGATGGTCTGGAAGCGGCGTTCGAACGCTTCGGGCGGCTGCGCGAGCAACTGGACTACGAGATCGACGGGGTCGTCTACAAGCTGGATTCGCTTGAGCAGCAGCGCGAGATGGGCTTTGTCAGCCGGGCCCCGCGCTGGGCCCTGGCGCACAAGTTTCCGGCCCAGGAAGAGATCACCCGGCTGCTTGATATCGAGGTCCAGGTCGGCCGGACCGGCGCCCTGACCCCGGTGGCCCGGCTGGAGCCGGTGTTTGTCGGCGGGGTAACGGTCACCAATGCAACCTTGCACAATGCCGATGAAATCCGCCGCAAGGACGTCCGGCCCGGCGACTGGGTGGTGGTGCGTCGAGCCGGTGATGTCATTCCGGAGGTCGTAGCGACGGTGCTGGATCGCCGTCCCCGACAAACCGAACCGTGGCAGATGCCAAGTACCTGCCCTGAATGTGGTTCGGCGGTCGAGCAGGTCGAAGGCGAGGCCGTTGCCCGCTGCAGCGGCGGACTGGTCTGTCCGGCCCAGCGCCGCCGTGCCATTGAGCATTTCGCCAGTCGGGCCGCGATGGATATCGAGGGCCTGGGCAGCAAACTGGTGGCCCAACTGGTCGATGCGGATTTGATTCACAGCCCGGCTGACCTGTACGGCCTTGACCAGCAGACCCTGCAGCAGCTTGAACGCATGGGTGAGAAATCGGCCGCCAATCTGGTCGAGGCGATTGACAGCAGTCGCCAGACCACGCTGCCCAGGCTGTTGTTTGCGCTTGGCATTCGTGAGGTTGGAGAGGTGACAGCTGCCCAGCTGGCCCGCCATTTCGGTACCCTCGAGGCTATCGCCGCGGCAGATGCCGGGCAACTGGCTGCCGTACCCGATGTCGGCGCGGTCGTGGCCGCCCATATCGAGGCCTTCTTTGCCGAACCACACAACCGCGAGATCATCAAGCAGCTGCTGGACGCCGGCGTGGACTATCCGCGCGAGACTCCGCGCTCGACCGATGAGCTGCCGCTTTCCGGCCAGACCTACGTTCTGACCGGTTCACTGGACACCCTGACCCGCTCGCAGGCGCGCAAGGCGCTTGAAGAGCAGGGCGCAAAGGTCACCTCGAGTGTGTCGAAAAACACCACCGCGGTGATCGCCGGGGCCGAGCCGGGTTCCAAGCTCGACAAGGCGCGCGAACTCGGCGTGGAGGTGCTTGATGAAGACCGTCTGAAAGCGTTGCTTAGGCAGGACTGATGGTCTGAACAACGGCGTTTTTATGTGGTCTTAACCAAGTAGAAGCGTCTCGGGACTGGTACCATCAAGAGGCAGCGCAAGCTGTGTTACCGCCAAGGGCGTCTTAAGGAGTGGATCATGAGTGAACATATCAGGGAGATTCTGGTTCCGGTCGATGGGTCGGAAAACTCGATCAGGGCAGCCACCTTTGCCATGGAAATGGCCGAAGCCATGAACATCGGGGTGCGCCTGTTCTATGTTTTTCCGGCTGCATCGGTCGAGGTCATCGGCATCGCCGGGATGTCCCGCTCGGATATCGACCAGGCCGCCCAGGCTGCCGCCCAGCGTGCCTTCGACCAGACCCGCCAGGGCGTGGGCGATGCCATGATCGAAAAAGTGGAGCAGGAGACCTCGGTCGGCGATCCAGCCGAAGAAATCATCCGCTTTACCGAGGATGATAACTCGGTGCTGGTCATCATCGGCCGCCGGGGCCTGTCACGCATGCGCTCGCTGATGCTCGGCAGCGTCAGTGACAAGGTGCTGCGCCACGCCAAAAGCCCGGTGACGGTCATTACCTGATCTTCAACCGGAGGGGGCGGAGATGAGCACCCCTCGTGAATTCCCGGCGGCCCGCAACCCGGTCCGCCGGCCCATCAGGGACGCGCTGCAAAGCGTACGAACCAGCCTGAAATCACGGCTGATTGTGGCGCTGTTACTGGTCGCCTGGTTACCCGCCCTCATCGCCCTGCCGCTGCACTACGTTCTGATCGAGCGGAATGTCAGCGAGCATGCCCGGCAGCAGATCGAGCAGCTGTCTGCCGTCCAGCAACGGCGCATCAACCGGGAACTCGACCGCCTGCTCGACAGCCTGGCGTTGATCGGCAGCAGGACCCAACTGCGGCTGAGCCTGGATGAATTCAATCGCACGGGACAGGCCGAAGCCCAGGCTTTTGTCGCCCGTATTCTCAGCGATGCCGTCGGCTCCAGTGAACAGGTCATTGGCAGCTGGGTGCATGCGCCAGACGGCGAACTGGTTGCCGGCATCGGGCCGGTGCGCGAACCACGGGCTATCGTCGGCCAGCTTCTGGAGGGGGAACAACAGGTGATCTTCCCTTACTGGCGCTCGGAACCCTGCGATGCCCAGATCTGGCTTGGGATGCCGCTGGTACTGGAGCGCCAGATGATCGGGCGGCTATCGATGCAGGTCGATAGCGGCATCCTGTCGGCCCTGCTGGCCGACTTCCCTGATCCTGGTCTGATCGGCGAGAGTGTTCTGGTCCTCCATCGCCCTGACGGGCAACGATGCGCGTTGGCCGGGGCCATGGCGCCCAGACCTGATGGAGACTCGCCGGGATTCGTAACGCTGGCCGAGCAGGCTGCTTCAAGGGATTCGGTGATCAGGTATGAAAATGCGGACACACTTTTGCTCGCACTGCCACTCAAGAATGGTTTCGGCGAACTCATTCTGCGGTCCGTGCCCAACCTGCAGCGTGAACTGCGAGCCTCGCTCCTGGCCGGTTACGGTTTCATCCTGGTGGGTGTGGTCCTGCTGAGCGGGATATTTTCGATATGGATTTCCAATCGTCTGGCAGCACCACTGGGCCGGCTGGCCCGGGCCGTCGGAGATGTCGAGCGGGGCAAGCGCCTGCCCGGATTTGATAATGAACACTGGCCTAAAGAACTGCAGGCGCTGGCTGAAGCACTGACCTCTGCCGTGGCCAGTCAGCGCAGGATGCTTTCGGCCCTGCGCCAGGAAATCCGGGTTCGCCGGGCGACCCAGACACAGCTGCTCGACCTGGCCAACTCTGACGAACTGACCGGGCTGGCCAACCGGCGTTATTTCATTCAGCGACTGGGTGAACAGCTGAAAATGGCCGACAGTGAAAATGCGGCCCTGCTGTATCTGGATCTCGACCGCTTCAAGCCGATCAACGACACCCACGGACATGAAGCTGGAGACACGGTCCTCAAGGCGATAGCCGAGCGCCTGAAAAACGTCATTCGTGAGCAGGATATTGCCGCGCGACTCGGCGGCGATGAATTCGCCGTGCTATTGCGAGATAGCCAGGAACATCCGGTGGATCCGGAAAGAATCGCCCGGCGTATCGAAGAAGTGGTCTGCCAACCGATTGCCTATGGCGAGGTGACCGTGCACATCGGCTGCAGCATCGGCATCACTCCGCTGACTGACGGTCTGGATGTTCAGGGCGTGCTCAGCCGGGCCGACCTGGCCATGTATACGGTCAAGCAGCAGCATGGACGAGATCTGCGGGGTGGTTGAGCGTTACCTCACCAGCCGCGGCGCCCATTAGATCAATCGGGCAATTCGATATCGACGTACCCGCATTCAATCGCTCGCTCCATCGCGCCAAATGCGTCCCGGAGTTCCTCAAAGCGGCGTCGCGCCTGGCGCAATTCGACGATCCGTGCATCCTCCGGCAGTCGGTCCTGGCAGCTCCGCCCCATTTCGAACGCCAGTTGCAGGTACGCCGCGCGGCTGCGAGCCACCACCGTGGCCAGTTCCAGACAGTGCGCACGGGTCAGCTTCGGCGTATCCTCATGGACCAGCGCCCGATTGATCGGGCCGATTTCACGCTCCAGTTCCAGCACGAACTGGCGATGTCGGCGCAGCCGATACTCGTCATCAAAATGTTGTTCGCTCATGCCTATGTCCCTCCGTTGGCGCGGGAACTTGCAGCCTTGGTGTGATCATGCACAATGCGGCCGTGAGTGTCCAGCGCGGTCGTCGATTCCCGGCCCTGGTCCGGAAGGCGCAAATGGCTGGACGTAACCTGCAATCTGACCCTATAGTCGAACCCGATGAGTGAGGATCAGCACAACCCAGCCAAACAAAGTGCCGCCCAACGGACCAACCTGGGGTTGATCCTGCTGTTCTACCTGGCACTGGCCTTGACCGTCTGGCTTGAGATTCCGGCCTGGATGGAATTGCTGGGCCTGCGCTCCCAGTCGGCCGGGGGTGGCGCCGCCATGATTTTCCTCTTTGCCGGGCTACCGATTTTTCTCGTCGCGTGCCTGCTGTTCCTGGTGACGGCGCTGTTGCCCCGGCCGAGCAGGCTGCAATCAGCGCACAACTATCGCAAGCTGGCTTTGCTGATCCTGCTGGCCTGGCACATCGCCTTTTTCCTTCTCGAGCCTATTGTTCGCTGACCTTGAGTGCCCGAGCACCATTCGACGAGGCTGAAAAGGGCCGGGACCGATGACAGCCTGCATATTCCGCCATCCTTCCGAGTCCATGGCCAGCATGCTGCGAAGACTTGCCGCTCGGGCCGAACACGAGGAGGCTCCTGACCGCTACGGCACGGGTGCGCTGATCGAGCGCTTTGAGGACCGGATGGCCAGCATGCTGGGCAAGCCAGCTGCCTTGTTCTTGCCAAGTGGCACGCTGGCCCAACCGCTTGCGCTCAAAATTCATGCCGAGCAGCGCCACAAGACCGGTATCGGCCTGCACCCGACTTCACACCTGGTGCTGCACGAACAGGACGGCTACCAGAGACTCTGGGGGCTGAACGGTCAGCTGCTTGGTCGTCCCCTGGAAGTTCTGACCCATGCTGACCTGGTCATCCAGACGCCTGAGGAACTGGCCGCCGTGGTGCTGGAGTTGCCGATGCGCGAGATCGGTGGCCAGCTTCCCGACTGGGGCGATCTTCAAGCTCAGGCCAGCTGGGCCCATCAGCACAACATTGCTGTTCATATCGACGGCGCTCGTCTCTGGCACTGTCCGCCGTATTACAAGCGCAGCCTCGCCGAGATCTGTGCACTGGCTGACTCGGTCTATGTCAGCCTGTACAAGGATATCGGTGGGATCGCTGGTGCGGTGCTGGCTGGCGAGACAGAGTTCATTGCCCAAGCGAAAGCCTGGGCGAGGCGTGCCGGCGGCAATCTACCCTCGTTTTATCCCTTCATTCTTGCGGCGGAGCAGGGGATTGAAGACAACCTGGCCAGCGTTTCAGATGCCGTCGCCTATGCTCGAACCCTTGGCCCTTTGCTGGCGCTTCTCGACGGTGTGCAGGTCAATCCGGCGATACCGCAAGCCGCGATGTTTCATTTGCATATCGCGATGTCTCCCCAGGCATTGGTCGAGTTGATCGGCGACTACACAACCGAGCATGGCGTGATCGTGCTACCAGAGCCGCGAGCTGTTGACGATAACGGCAACAGCATCTGTGAGATCAGCGTGGGCCGCAGCACCATGGAACATCGTCCTGAATTCTGGCTGAGGCATTTGCGCGCGGCACTGGCCCACCAACGACACCGGCATGCGTATCGATAAGCGGCAGTGAGCCATGCGGAAACAAAAACGGGCCTTAGCGCCGAAGCTCTAAGGCCCTGATTTTGTTGGCTCCCCGGGTCGGACTCGAACCAACGACCTAGTGATTAACAGTCACCCGCTCTAACCAACTGAGCTACCGGGGAACAGCAAGCCGGTAATTATCGTGGATCAGGCCGGCTTCGTCAACCGGTTGTGGATGTCGTTGTGGATCTCGGTGGAGGTCAGGACATCGAAGGTATCGGCAATGGCGCCCATGCGGCCGATTCGCGGGACCGCTTCTTTCGGCCTGGGTCTTCATGACTTCCCGTTCTTCGGGATTCAATTGGACTATACGCACCCGATCCGAGCCGGAAATCAGTCGCCGAACTCGTCGATATAGTCCTCGATCGAGGCCTTGACCACCTTGCTGGCGTGTTCGTGACCGTAGATCTGGTCGATATGGGTGGTCGTGGCCTCCCCAGGCAGCAACTTGTAGGTCAGGAAATAGTGCCGCAGGCGTTCGGCCAGGCTGCTGGGCAATTCACTGATATCCCGCGCATCGCCCCAAAGCGGGTCGTTTTCCAGCACGGCGACGATCTTGTCGTCGGCTTCCTCGTCGTCGATCATCTGCAGCCCGCCGATGACACGCACATTGAGCAGGACCTCGGCCCGCGTAATCGGGCGCTCCGAGAAGACGCAGATATCCAGCGGATCGCCGTCGCCACGCTTGGCCGCCGGGATCAGGTCACCGACGCGCTGACCGCAGAAGGTGCGCGGAATGAAGCCGTAAAGGGTAGGGGGCTGGGACGAGGTGCGTTGTGGCCGGTCGACCCGCAGGTAACCGGTTTTCTTGTCGATCTCGTACTTGACCGTGTCGAACGGCGTGATCTCGATATAGGCATGTACCCGGTAGGGCGGCTCGGCGCCGACTTCCAGGCCGTGCCAGGGATGCGGACGCCAGCGATAAAAAGGCTGCGGGAAAGATGGCATGGGATATAACAGGTCTCTTGTTGGAGTTCAGTGGCAGGATCAGGTCTCGATCCCTGAGTATAAACGGCTCATATGGCGGTCAGGCGATAGACGGTCTCGTGCAGGCTGGTGATGCCACGTTGCTGGAATCCGGGGCTGTCGGCCAGCACATCACGTCGTTCCAGGGGTTCGGCGCTGAACCCGGACAGCCCGTCCACTTCCTCGAAAAGAACTGAGAAAGGCGGTCCTTCTTTCTGATTTTGATCATATTCAAGCGTGACCAGCAAGCCCAGAGCCGCGGCTTCCAGGCAACTGCGCAGATGCTGGACGTAGCCAGCACGCATGGCCGGCGGCAGCGCGATCAGGGCCGCACGGTCGTAGAACAGCCGGTATTTGCAGCTTGGACGGAAGGCCAGGAAGTCACCTTGCCAGAGTTGCACGCCATCGGCTTGCAGGCCGCCCAGGCTGGTCAACGAAGGCTGGGTCGACTGCGGTTGGCGCCGCCATTCCCGAAAAAAATCCCTGACCGCGATCGGGTTGAGTTCAATTCCGGTGACCGGATGCCCACGCTCGCGCAACCAGCGCATGTCAAGAGTCTTGCCGCACAGCGGGACCAGCACCGGTTCATCCACCCGGTGGTCCAGCGCCGGCCAGTACGAGGCCAACGCCCAGTGCGCCTCGGGGGTGTGAAAGCCGATCTGTCCGGCCTGCCAGCGCTGATGCCAGAATTCAGGTTCCATCCCGATATTCTAACGCGCTGCCATTGTGAGAGCATCCTCAATTTTACATAATATACATTATGCGAACTCCCGTAGAGGCCGGATGTGGACTGTGGGTCACAGCCTCAAAACCCTAATTCTGTCTTTTGGTCGTGTGCTGGTCCCGGCAGCGGGTAATGGCTATGCTTTGCGCCATGAGCTTCGACCGAGTCTTGATAATCGATGACGACCAGGCGCTGACCAGGATGCTGGTCGAGTACCTGGAAGGCGACGGCTGGCGGGTCGCCGCTGCGCACTCCGGGCCGGCCGGGCTGGAGGCCGCGCTGGCGGGCGATTGCGATGTCGTCATTCTCGACATCATGCTGCCGGGCATGAACGGCCTGGAGGTGCTTCGTGCTTTGCGCTCGAAAAGCCAGGTGCCGGTGATCATGCTGACCGCCCGGGGCGATGACACCGACCGCATCGTGGGCCTGGAGCTCGGTGCCGACGACTACCTGCCCAAACCCTTCAACCCGCGCGAGCTCAGCGCGCGTCTGCGCGCGATCGCGCGCCGGATTGTTGCCAGACCCCCGCCGGAAAACTTCGAGCAAGTCGGCCTGGTAATCGACAAGCAGCGCCGCGAGGTCCGCATCGACGGCCTGGTCCTCGACCTGACCGCAGCCGAATTTGCATTGTTCTGTGCGCTTGCTTCCGAAGCAGGACAGGTTGTCAGCAAGGACGATCTTGCAATCCGCGCACTGGGACGAGAGCTGCAGGCCATGGATCGCAGTATCGATACCCATGTCAGCCGTCTGCGAAGCAAGCTGCCGCAAAGCGTCCGGAATCGAGTCGAAATCCGGGCTGTCCGTGGCCGGGGCTACGTGTTGACCCTGGGAAGCGATTGATGCCCCTGTATCTGCGCATTTTTCTGGCTTTCTGGGCCGTGATCGTGTTGTCGCTGGCGGCGGTGGTTCTGGTCAACCTCGAGCTGGAAGCCGACCGGCAGGCGGCCACGGCCACCGATCAGCGGATTCACCGATTTGCCGACGGACTGTCCCGCCGGGCCCAGGCCGTGCTGGACCAGGGCGGGCCCTCTGCCCTGGCCCGCTGGTCCAGAGAAGACCAGCGGCGACCCAGAAGAATCAGTGTGCTGGTGGTTGATCAGGCCGGCAACGAACTGCTTGATCGCCGTCTGCCGCGGCGGATGCGCATGCCGGTTCGTGACTGGCTGGATGGCAACGACACGGCAGAAGGCCTGGACCTGCCCTACCCCGCCCACGCCATCGCTCATCCGGTGCATGGGCGTTTCCTGTTGTTGCTCGTACCCCCGCCCCGCCCTGTTGTCATGCGTCTGATCGGTCCGCTCGGGCCCTGGGGCCTGTTGCTGGTCGGGGCGATTATCAGTGGCCTGATCTGCCTGTGGCTGGCGCGCAGCATCACCCGGCCGGTCAAGGAGCTGCGGCGAGCCGGCGAAGCGCTGGGCCAAGGCACGCTCTCGGCGCGTGTGTCCCGGCCATTTTCCGACCGGCATGACGAGTTTGGTGAAATGGCCCGCGATTTCAACGAAATGGCCGACCGCATCGAACGGCTGGTGACGGAACAGCGCCAGCTTCTGCGCGATGTTTCGCATGAACTGCGCTCACCGCTGACCCGGTTGCAGATGGCGCTGAGCCTGGCCGAACGAACAAGCTCTGACGACGAGCGAGCCCAACGTCTTGGGCAGATGCAAGGCGAGATCCAGCGTCTGGACGACTTGATCGGCCAGGTACTCGCTTACTCCCGCCTGCGCGGAAGCCTCGAGCTTCCAGCTGAAAAGGTCGATCTGGTTGAACTGGCCGGGGAACTTGTTTCCAGGGTCAAGGTGGAAGCTGAAGTCGGGCGGATCGAAATTTCGCTCAGTGCCCAGGGCCCTGTCGAGATCGACGGCAGCCGGGAATGGCTGGGCCGGGCGCTGGAAAACGCACTGCGCAATGCGATCCGGCACTCTCCGTCCGGTGGCAAGATCAAGCTCAGGCTGGATCGGCCCGAACCGCGATGGGTTGAAATGAGCGTGGCGGATCAAGGCCCGGGCGTCCCGGAAGATCAACTGGAGGCCATCTTCGAACCGTTTGTCAGGCTGACACCCGAGCGCAGCGAAGGCAGCGCCGGTGGCGGCGTGGGCCTGGCGATTGCACGGGCTGCGGCCGAGCAGCACGGCGGCCGGGTCAGGGCCGAGCACGTCAAGCCAAGCGGCTTGCGCGTGATCTTCTCCCTGCCCTGTCGCCCGGCGTAACCTTTCGTCACAGTTCTTGGCCGAACGCCACCCCTCTTTGCATTGCCGGGGCGCAGACTGTATCCCAAGCTTCAAGACAACCGAAGCGAGCCTGAACCCGAACATCACGCCAAGGAGTCTTTGACCATGAACGTTACCCGGAATCTCAAGAACATAATGCTGGCGCTGGCCGTCGCAGGCGCCTTGGGACTGTCGCTTTCAGCGCTGGCCCAGAACAACCCGGAGCGCGGCGCCCGCCTGGCCGAACGCCTGGACCTGACGACAGAACAGCAACAGGAGATCGACAACCTGCGCTCTGCCCATCGCGAGGATATGCAGGCATTGCGCGAACAGCGCCAGGAAGCCCGGATGGCGCTGCGCGAAGAGATCCGCGCCGTGCTGACGCCGGAACAGGCCGAACAGTTCGATGCCATGGAACATCGCCGGGCCGAGCGACGCCAGGGCGCCATGCACGGTGAGCGGGGACATCGCGGCCATCATGGCCACGCTCGTCAGCGCGGCGATTGTGCCCGCGGCAACAAAGCCTAAAGGCAAAAGCCAGACGCAGACTCTGCTCAACCCGGCCTGGCGCCCAGCTCGGCCGGGTTTTTGATGCTCTGGCATGGCCTTGATGCGATTGCCCACTGGCCTGTGCGACCATTGGCGAGTGACGAATCGAGCGCATCAGCGAGGAAAACCGACCATGCAAATTGCCATACTCAACAAAGCCATCGCCGCACTGACCCTGGGCGTGTGTACCCTCGGTTGCTCCCCCTCGCCGGATGCAAGCCGATCGCACGGCCAAATCGCCGATGGCCTGCCGAATGAAGTTGTCGGCATGGCCTCATGGGACGACCACCTGGACCGCCCCATTCATCGGGTGCATTGTGAGTTCGAGCCCCCTTTCTATCGCTTCAGGGCCGAAGGACACGGATTTGAGCTCGCGGTCGGCTTCTGGGGCGAAGAAGCCGATCGTATCGAAGAAGTGGATTTCGAGCAGGCCGACAGCATCGAGCTCACCGAAGTGACGGCAGAAGAGGTGATCTACCGCTACACCACCCTGCGCATCCTGCCCGAAATGGGGTCGATCAAGGGTTCACTGACCCAGGCCCGGGGCACCACCCGACTGCGCCCGACCAGCCTGGCTGCGCTGACCGAGTACGGTGACGGCATCGAGTTGGCCTTCGAGTTCAGCTGCCCGCTGTCGCCTCCGGCGGCAGCCGCAGAATCTTGAAATCAAATGCGGCGTACAGAATCCCGATGATCGGGACGAGCAGCAGAAAAAAGGCGTAAGGCGCGTACTGCAGTGGGCTGACCCCGAGCACACCAAACATGTAGACCGCGCAGGTATTCCAGGGCACCAGGGGCGAGGTGATCGTACCGCCGCCTTCCAGCGAGCGGGACAACACCCGCGGATCCAGTCCCCGGCGGCGGAATTCGGCCCGAAACATCCGGCCGGGCAGGACAATGGCCATGTACTGATCGGCTGTCATCACATTGGTGCCAAAGGCAGTCAGGATGGTAGTGGCCACCAGCGACCAGGTGCTCTGAACCATGCCGATGATTCCGTCGAGCATCTTGCGCAGCAGTCCGGTGCTTTCCATGACCGCGCCGAAGGTCATCGCGCACAGCACCAGCCAGACCGTATTGAGCATGCTGGACATGCCCCCGCCGCTGAGCAGCCGGTCCAGATCGGCGTCCCCGCTGCTGATTTCCGTGCCATCGGCCAGCGTCAGCCAGGCCACCTCGATGGCCGCCAGCAAGCCGTCGCCGTCGGCCATGGCCGCGACCCGCTCCGGCTGAAAGATCAGCGCCCACAGCGCGCCCAGCAGCGCGCCGATAAAAATGCTCGGCAACGCAGGCACCTTGGCCATGGCCAGACCGAACAAAACCACCAGCGGCACCAGCATGATCAGATTGACATTGAACAGGGCTTCGAGCTGTTGCTGCATCGCCGCCAGCCCGGCGACATCAGCCTGGCCCTCGCTGCCGCCCCCGATCAGCAGATAACCCAACAGGGCAAGCGCCAAGGCAGGCAGCGAGACCCAGGCCATATAACGGATATGGGCAAACAATTCCGTGCCGCTGACCGCCGGCGCCAGGTTGGTGGTATCCGACAGCGGCGACATCTTGTCGCCGAAATAGGCACCGGACAGGATTGCCCCGGCGGTGATCGCCATGGACTGATCCAGGCCCACGGCCACGCCGATCAGGGCAACACCGATTGTTGCCGCGGTGGTCCAGGAACTGCCAATCGACAGCGAGACGATGGCGCAGATCAGGCAGCTGGCGGCGTAGAACCAGGCCGGGTTGAGCAACTCCAGACCATAATAAATGAGGGTCGGGACCACTCCAGCCAGTAACCAGCTGCCGATCAGGGCACCGACCATCAGGATGATCAGGATCGCCCCCAGGGCAATCGAAATGCCCTCGACGATCCCGGACTGGATTTCCTCCCAGTGATAGCCATTGGTCAGGGCAATCAGGCTGCCGATGGCGGCTGCGATCAGCAGTGCAATCTGGTTCGGCCCGTATGAAGAATTGTCCCCGAACAGCCACACCGAGGCCGCCAGCATGGCAATCAGGGCAACCAGTGGGGTCAGGGCCTGCAGGTAAGACGGCGTTCGCTTCGCGGAAGTCATGACGGCGGGCATCGGGTCAGGCCGGGACGTGACCGGCATGTTACACCAAGCCGAATCGGCCGCGTCGACCGCCTGAGACGGAATTGACGGAGTGGTCGGTGATAATCGTTACAATCTCCCGGAGTTTCCAATCCCAGCAGGACTGCCAAATGACCATCATGGATCGCGTGCTGACCGCCGGTTTTCGCCATAACAGCAAGCGGCTGACCAAGTTTGACGGGCTTACCCCCAGCGAGACGCTGCCGCCGCCAGACACCTCGCGAACCTACATGCTGTACCTGCATATCCCGTTCTGCGTGGTGCTTTGCCCGTTCTGTTCGTTCCATCGGGTCTGCTTCAAGGAAGACAAGGCGGTAAAGTATTTCAAAAGCTTGCGACAGGAAATTCGCATGGCACATGAGGCCGGGTATCGATTTGCCGACATCTACGTCGGCGGCGGTACACCGACCGTGATGCCACGCGAACTGGCTGCAACGCTGGAACTGGTGCGCAGCCTGAGCCCGATCAACAGTATTTCGGTGGAAACCAATCCTGACGACCTGACGCCGGAAACCATGCAGATTGTCCGGGATGCAGGGGTCACCCGATTGTCGGTTGGCGTCCAGAGCCTGGACAACGAGTTGCTCAAGCAGATGGACCGCTATGACAAGTACGGCTCGGCGGAAAAAGTCATGGCCGCGCTGGAGCGCGCCAACGGCTTTTTCGAGACCCTCAACGCCGACATGATCTTCAACCTGCCGCATCAGACCGATGAATCGCTGCTGCGCGATATTGACCTGATTACCCGGCAGCTGGAAATCACCCAGACCACGTTCTATCCCCTGATGAGCGCAGAGAGCACCATGCGCAAGATGCTCAAGATGATGGGTGAGGTTGATTTCAACCGCGAGGGCCACCTGTATCGATTGATTCTCGATGCCCTGCCCTCGTCTTACACCCCGTCGTCGGCCTGGTGTTTCAACCATAAGGGCGATACCACCGACGAGTACGTCATCGAAAACGAGGAGTATCTCGGGCTGGGTTCCGGCTCCCTGAGCTACCTTGAGGGCATGCTGTATTCCAGCACTTTTTCGCTCAACCACTACAACCGCCAGATTGCCGCGGGAAAATTCGGTATCAGCCGTCAGCAGGCGCTCACCCCGCGTGACCGCTTGCGCTACTTCATGCTGATGAATCTGTTTGGTCTGTCGCTGGACAAGAAGGTGGCCGAAGCCAGGTATCCGGGTTTTTTCCGGAAGCTGGCACCCGAAATCCTGGGACTGAAGATCATGGGCGCGGTCCGCGACGAAGGCGACAAGCTGGTCCTGACCCGCTACGGCATGCGGGTATGGATTCTGATCATGCGGGAGTTTTTCATGGCGGTTTCCGACTTCCGCGACCTGATGCGCCACGCGATCAAGGAAGAACTCGACGCACCCGGCCCGCTCCAGATCCGCGTGCCTACGCCCGAACTGCGCCCGCCGGGCGCTTACTGACCAGCAGCCATCTGCCGTCTCAGCCCGGGTCGATCACACGGCCCGGGTTTTTTATGCCCGCAATCCAGAAAATGCCTCTAAGATACTGTTTTATAAGATTAAGAAAATTCTAATTGATGTGCATCAATGCACCCCTTCTCCGACTTTGGTCTCATACCGCCTGAGCGTTGAACCCTCGCCAGAACGGTTCACGCCACCGGACTTAACCGGACACGCCTTGAAAAGACTATGGAGATGGCGGAATGAAAACAGCACAAGGAAAGGGAATGCATCGAAGAACATTCCTTGGTGGCGCAACTGCAGCCGGCATTGGCGCAGTACTGGTCAGCAAGGGCTGGGGCGATGCGGCACGCTATTTTGGCCCCGAGGGTGCCGATATTGAGGGCCTGAAGCAGGCCGGCTACGAAGTTCGCCACACCCTGTGCCTGCAGTGCGGCGCACAGTGCGGCCTGACCGGCCTGGTCAAGACCGATGCCCCGGCCGACGGCAAGAATTTCGTTGTCTTTGGCAACCAGAACCCCGAGCACCCCCAGCGTGGCATGTGCGGACGTGGTGCAACGGCACCGTCGACATGGAACAGCCCGCTGCGTTTGAAAAAGCCGATGAAACTGGTCGGCGAGCGGGGTTCGGGCGAGTTTCAGGAAATCAGCTGGGAACAGGCCTTCGACGAAATCGCCGCGAAGATGAAGACCATCATCGACGAAGACGGTGAACGGGCCCTGGCGTTTACCCGCCACAACCTGTCCGACGAAATCTCCTGGTTCCAGATGCTCAACACGCCGAACCTGATCAGCCAGGCCAGCAGCTGCAACACCGCGGGTGTCGTTGCCCGGCGCTGGATGATGGGCTCCGGCTTCCATCATCACGCCGCGGTCGATCCCGACTATGACAATTGCCGCTTTGTGCTGCTGCCGGGTCGCACGCTGAGCGCGCCGGCCGGTGCCCAGTGGCGCCTGGCCAAGGCCAAGGAACGCGGCGCCAAGGTTGCCTTCCTGAACCCGGCTCACCCGGACACCGCCTATGGTGGTGGTGAGTGGATTTCCTGCAAGCCGGCCACCGACGCGGCCTTCATGCTTGGTGTGGCCCGGATTCTGATTGATGAAAAGCGCTTTGATGAAAACTTCGTGCGCCGGTATACCAACCTGCCCTACCTGATCAAGGCCGACGGTCAGCCGCTCAGCCAGGCCGATTTCGAGGAAGAAGGCGACGAGAACCTGTTCAAGGTCTATGACGGCGCCGAGATCGTCGATCACAATCTTGACGGGCTGGTCCCGGTACTGTCTTACAGCGGCAGCGTCACCCTGGCCGACGGCAGCGAAGTGGCAGTCAGAACCGCCTGGGACCTGCTGCTCGAGCATCTGGCCGACTACAGCCCGGAACAGGTGGCCCGGATTACCGAGGTTCCGGTCGCGACCATCGTGCGCATTGCCCGTACCCTGCACACCATGCAGGGTGTGGTCGAGGATACCTGGTACAACACCCGTAACGGCAACGATTCCGACGCCATCATGGCGCTGATGACGGTCAACGGCCTGTTGGGGAACTTCGACAAGCCCGGCGGGCTGTGCATTCGTCCCGGCCACGGCGTGCCCGGCGGCTCGCTCAGCCGCGCTTCCGACGGCACCCTCAAGACCCGTCATGGATACGAGTTGCCGCTGCCGCCCCCGGGTACCCCGATCGACAAGCAGATGTACCCCGAAACCAACGGCACCTTCCACGCCGTTGTTGACTCGGTGCTGGGTGACAACAACGCGCCCTATCGGATCCGCGGTCTGTTCGTGGTCGACGCAACCCTGTTCCATCGTGACAGCAACACCAAGCGGATCGAGGAAATGCTCCGCCAGCTCGATCTGGTTGTGACCACTGACATCATCCATCAGGAGATCTGTGACTGGTCGGACTATGTCCTGCCGGCCGACATGTTCCTCGAGCGGCGCAAACTGCGCGGGGTGGGTTGGACGTTCTCACCGACCGCTGCGATGGCCCAGGCCGTCACTGCGCCGCCCCCGGGTGCCGACGTGCGGCCGATGGAGTGGATGGCATTCGAGATCGTCCGCAGGCTCTACCCGGAGCGGGCCAGTGCACTGGGCTACGACGAACGCTTCTACAACAATCCGAAGCTGTTCCAGGACGAGTATCTGGGCGCCATCGAGGACAAGCGTATCGAAGGTCTGGCCGAAAACTGGGGCCGCAATCCGGCCCAGATGAAGGAAGAACTGCTGCGCGAAGGCTTCATTACCCGTCGTCCGATCGAGTACGGCAATGTGCCCTACAAGCGGTCCTTTGCCTCTCCCAGTGGCAAGCTGGAAATCTATGCCTTCCACCCGGTCCGCAAGGGTTACCGGCCGCACGGGTTTGCTCGCCACTTTGATCCGCCGGCCTTCACCTTGCCGTCAAGCAACCGCGAGTTCTACATGGTCAACGGCAAGAGCCCGGCCGGCTCGTCAGCGGTCGCCGGATTGGCATTTTCGAGCCAGTACCTGGCCGAAAACTCGGTCTGGATCAACCCGGCCGACGCCGAGCGCCTGCAGATCAGCGATGGTGCCGAGGTTGAGCTGGAAGGCCTCGATACCGGCTGGGTGGCTACCGCAACCATGAAGGTCACGCCCAGGGTTCATCAAGGCACGCTGTATACCCATTCCTATGTGGGCGGTAACCGGCAGCGGATTCTGCAGCAGACCGAGGGCTTCGAGGCCCTGGGCAAGGGTATCAACCCGCACTGGTTCACCACCGGTTGGATCGATCCGCATACCGGCAGTGCCTTCAACAATGCATCCGTGCGTATCCGCCGGGTGGTTTGACGAACGTCTTCTAAAGGAGAATCAACATGCGTTTACGCAGAGGACAAAAACCGACCCGCCGGCTGGCCCACGTCTGGAACGAGGCCAACTGCACCGCCTGCGGAGCCTGCATCATCGCCTGCACGGCGACCAATGCCCCGGAAATGATGCAAAGGAAGGAAAAAGGCTGGGATTCCATGGCCTCCAACATCCGGCGCATCGAAAGTCAGAATGCCCAGGGGCGTCCGACCATGATGCTCAACCAGTGCCAGCACTGCGAGGATGCACCGTGCGTGCACACCTGCCCGTTCGGCGCCGTCTACTACAACGACGACGGTCTGGTGGCCATTGATGATCGGCTGTGCATCGGCTGCAGCTACTGTGTCGCGGCCTGCCCGTACAACGTGCGCTGGATGCATCCTGACAGCGGCCTGCCCATGAAGTGCATGGGCAATGCCTGCCTGGAACTGGTCGCAGCCAAGCAGCAACCGGCCTGCGTATCAGTTTGCCCGGCCAACGCGCGCGACTTCGGTGACCTGAACGATCCGAGCAGCAGCGTCAGCCAGACCCTCAGGCGTCTGCCCAACCGCGTTCTGCTCGAGACCGCCGGCACCAAACCCAAGTACTTCATCGTGGAGAGCTCATCATGAATGTTGCTGACCTTACCCTGCAAGCCGACGTCGCTCACTGGAGCTGGACGATCGCGCTGTTCCTCTGGTTTGTCGGCATCGCCGGCATGGGTTCCGTGGCCTATTACTTCAGCCGCAAGGCGCCGCTGGCCCTGACCATCATCATCTCGCTGATCGTGGGATTGTTGTTTGTGGTCAGCCACCTGACGCGCTGGTGGAATCTGCCAGGGACGATCTTCTACGCCATCATGGAGTTTTCGTTCAACTTCGGCTCGTGGATGTTCTGGGGCTTTGCCATTCTGTCGGTGCACCTCGTTCTGGCGGCCGTCGTGGCAGCAGCCAATCTGCCATTCCTGAAGAACATTCCTGTGGTGAACATCTTCGTTCCTTTGCTGAAAGCCTGTAACGAAAGCAATCTGTTCCTGGCATTGTTCGCCGTGGCCGGTTTTGCCTCCACGGTCTACAGCGGCTTCCTGCTGTCGACCGCCGCCGGCGTCCCGCTGTGGAACACCGCCCTGATCCCGGTCCTGTGGGTCATCAGCGCCAGTGTGGCCACGGTCGCCCTGATCGAGCTGTTCTATGTCCTGGGCTGGACCGACGAGCGTGAAGCTGCGTTCGGTCTGCGCCTTGGGCTGGGGCTGGACGTGATGAAGCTGCTGGCAGTCCTGGCCTTCATCCACATCAGCCTGACGGTCGGCACCATGGGCGCCCAGATCGGTGCAGCGCGGATGTTCTCCGGTGACCTGGCCGTGATGACCTGGGTCGGCGTGATCGGCATCGGCATCCTGGTCCCGCTCGCAATCGGCGGCTTGAGCCTGCTGATCGGCAAGAAAAAGCCCTTGCTGATCATCTCCTCGGTTGCGGCGCTGGCCGGCGTGCTGATCCTGCGCGCAGTCGTGCTGCTGGCCGGGGTGTGGGAGCCGTTGGTGATCTAGCAGCGAGCAATCCTCGCCACCTAAAAAGCCCCGGGCACAACCCGGGGCTTTTGTTTTAAAGCTTGCCTGGTGCGAAACGGCGGCCTCCGAGCGGCTAGAATGAGCGATGATCCATACCAGCAAGGAACCGCCCCAGCATGCCCAGTTTCGATGTGGTCTCGGAAATCGATCATCACGAGCTCGCCAATGCCGTGGATCAGGCCAATCGGGAGGTGACCACCCGATTTGATTTCAAGGGCACCGACTCAAGCTTTGAACTGGCTGAGCGGGTCGTGACGATGAAAACCGAGTCTGAGTTCCAGCTTGAACAGATGCTCGATATTCTCTATGCGAAGCTGGCCAAGCGCGGCATCGACCTTGAGGCTGCTGATCCGCAGGATCCCGAGATCATGGCCAAAACCGCGACCCGCCGGATCATGATCCGCGAGGGCATCGACAAGGAGGCTGCGCGCGAGATCGTCAAACAGATCAAGGCGGCAAAACTCAAGGTCCAGGCCAGCGTCCAGGGCGATCAGGTGCGGGTGACCGGCAAGAAGCGAGACGATCTGCAATCCGCCATCCAGCTGCTCAAGGACACCGGACTCGGGCTGCCGCTGCAGTTCAAGAACTTTCGCGACTGACCCGCGCTGGCCGCGGGGTCAGACGAGCTCGTCCTGGTCAGCTCAGCCGCATTTGGAGTAACCGCAGGCCAGGCAGGTCTGGCAGCCGTCCAGAATGACCATGGCCTTGGTATTGCACTTGTAGCAGACACTGGCCGAAGCAGGATACGAGGCCTCATCACTGCTCGCCGAAGCCGGTTCAGTCAGGCTTTTTTTTTCCGCTGTTGGGCCGTCGCCCTGCTGCTCGCGGGCCTCATACTCGGCTCTTTTCTGCTCAAGGATCAGTTGCTGCTGCTCGCTGAGTTCGTCCGGCTCAATCAGGCCGATGCGCTTGAGGTGGTGCTCGACCACCGCACCGATATCGGCCACGATCGACGGCACAAAGCGCCCGCCGGGCTTGAAGTAGCCGCCCTTGGGATCAAACACGGCCTGCAGTTCTTCGCACAGGAAGGTCACATCGCCGCCCTTGCGAAACACCGCCGACATCACCCGGGTCAGGGCCACGATCCACTGGAAGTGGTCCATGTTCTTGGAGTTGATGAAGATCTCGAACGGGCGGCGCTGCTCGTGCTCGGTGCCGGCATTGAGCACGATGTCGTTGATGGTCACGTACAGGGCGTGGTCGTCGAGCGGGGTTCGGATCTTGTAGGTTGCGCCTTCCAGGCACTCCATGCCCTCCGGACGCTCGAGCTTTTCGTGCATCCGGATGATTTCGGCCTTGCGTGGCGTTGATGCAGCCTCCGAGACCTCATCCATTTTCCTGGAATTCTTGTCAGCGACTTGATAACCCACAATTTTTTTCTCAATTCTTATCGTCATGATCGTCTCCTCGGCCGGACCTAGAATTTGCCGTAATAGCCTTCCTTGAGGGCATCGAACAGGTTGGCTGCGGTGTGCAACTCGCCGTCGTACTCAACTTCTTCGTGCCCCTTGAGTTCTACCGTCGAGCCGTCTTCAAGCTCGAAGGTATAGGTCGTCGACTCCAGGTCCTTGTCGGTGACCAGCACGCCCTGAAATGCCTCCGGGTTGAACCGGAAGGTGGTGCAGCCCTTCAGGCCCTGTTCCCAGGCAAACAGGTAGATGTCCTTGAAATCCTCGTACGGGTAGTCGGTCGGCACGTTGGCCGTCTTGGAAATCGACGAGTCGATCCATTTCTGGGCGGCGGCTTGAATAGCCACATGCTCCTTGGGCGTGATCGTCTCGGCGGTCAGGAAATAATCCGGCAACTGCTCATCGGGCGCGTCGGAATACGGCATGGCGGCCGGGTTGACCAGGGTGCGATAGGCCAGCAGTTCGTAGGAGTAGACGCTGACCTTTTCCTTGCTCTTGCGCCCTTCGCGAATGACGTTGCGGTTGTAGTGATGGGCAAAGCTCGGCTCGATGCCGTTGGAAGCGTTGTTGGCCAGCGACAGCGAAATGGTGCCGGTCGGGGCAATCGAGGTGTGGTGAGTGAAGCGCGCGCCGGTCTCGGCCAGGCGATCGACCAACTCCGGAGCCACTTCGGCGATCTTTTGCATGTAGCGGCTGTAGCGGGCATGCAACAGGCGCCCTGCCACCCGGTCGCCCGGCTTGTAGCCATCCGCTTGCATTTCCGGGCGCAGGCGCAGCATCTGTGCGGTCACCTCGAATTCATCGTCCATGATCGGCGCCGGGCCCTTCTCCTCGGCCAGCTCCAGCCCGGTCTCCCAGCCGGCGACCGCCATCTCGCGCGCGACCCGATCGGTGAAATCGAGCGAATCAGGCTGGCCATAGCGCATCCGCAGCATGGTCAGGGTCGAGCCCAGGCCGAGAAAGCCCATGCCATGGCGGCGCTTGTATTGGATCTCACGCTGCTGCTCGGGCAGCGGCAGGCCATTGACTTCGACCACGTTGTCGAGCATCCGGGTAAAGATCTTGACCGTGCGGCGGTACTCGCTCCAGTTGAACCTGGCCTGCTCGGTGAAGGGGTCCTCGACAAACCGGGTCAGGTTGACCGAACCCAGCAGACAGGCCCCGTAGGGCGGTAGCGGTTGTTCGCCGCAGGGGTTGGTGGCCCGGATGTTCTCGACCCACCAGTTGTTGTTCTGCTCGTTGATGCGATCGACCAGCACGAAGCCGGGTTCGGCAAAGTCGTAGGTCGAGGTCATGATCATGTTCCACAGACGGCGGGCCGGAACGGTCCGATAGATGCGGCAAGCGACCAGCCCGGACTCATCGGTGATGTAGCCTTCATGGGTCGGCCAGTCGCGCCAGATCACCTGATCGGGATCGTTCAGGTCAAGTTCGTCGGCCTCGCTGTCAAGGACCGGAAATACCAGTTTCCAGTCCGCATCAGCCTTAACAGCCCGGATGAAATCATCGGTGATCAGCAAGGAGCAGTTGAACTGGCGCAGCACCCCGTTTTCGCGCTTGGCGCGGATGAAGTCCATCACGTCAGGATGGGAGATATCGAAGGTGGCCATCTGGGCCCCGCGCCGCCCGCCGGCCGACGAGACGGTGAAACACATCTTGTCGTAAATGTCCATGAACGACAGCGGTCCCGAGGTGTGGGCGCCGGCGCCGGAGACATAGGCACCCTTGGGTCGCAAGGTGGAAAACTCGTAGCCAATGCCGCAGCCGGCCTTGAGCGTCAGCCCCGCCTCGTGGACCTTGCCCAGAATGTCGTGCATGGAATCACCGATGGTGCCGGACACCGTGCAGTTGATTGTCGAGGTTGCCGGCTTGTGGGCCTGGGCTCCGGCATTGGAGGTGATCCGACCGGCCGGGATCGCACCCCTGCGCAGCGCCCAGAGAAATTCGCGGAACCACAGCTCGCGCAGCTCCGGAGTGGCCTCCACGCTCGCCAGCGCGCGCGCCACCCGCCGGTAGGTGTCGTCAATCTCGCTGTCGAGAATCTCCCCTGTCTTGGTTTTCAGGCGGTACTTCTTGTCCCAGATATCCAGCGATGCTTCCTGGAAAGGGATTTCCGGCAGCGCCGCCGTCAGGGCTTCTGCAGAAACACTCATGCCACAACCTCTTGATTTATCCGAATAGTTTTTACTTATACACAGCTTGTGAACCGACTTTCGCACAACCTGTTGTGCCGTATGCGCCCGCAAGCCACAACATCTTGTGTTGCGGTGGAGTACCTTACGCCGCATCGGCGGGAGAATCAAGAGGGATTTTTACCGCCCTTCCCCGAGCAAGCGGAAAAGCAGCGGGATATTAGGCGCTTGCCGCGCGCGCGGAAAAAACCGGCCGTGGCGCGGCCGGACGGGAAACCGGGTTACTCGGTTTCCGGCTTGAGTTCACGCTCCATGAGCACCTGGACGCCCTTGCGCGGACTCCAGCCCTGGAACAGGATGCCGTAGACCTGCTCGGTGATCGGCATGTCGACCCGGTAACGCCGGGCCAGACGCATCGCCTCCTCGGCGGTGCGCACAGCCTCGACCACCTGGCCGATCTCGTTCAATGCCTCATCGAGCGTCTTGCCAGCGGCCAGGGCCAGGCCCAGGCGCCGATTGCGCGACAGATCGCCGGTACAGGTCAGGACCAGGTCACCCACCCCGGCCAGGCCAGTCAGGGTCAGCGGACTGGCCCCCAATGCCCGGCCCAGGCGCATCATTTCGGCCAGGCCGCGGGTGATCAGGGCCGCCCGGGTATTGCCCCCCAGGCCAAGACCGTCGGCAATGCCGCAGGCCACGGCGAGCACATTCTTCAGCGCGCCGCCCAGCTCGGCGCCGGCCAGATCGGCGGTGTAGTAAGCACGGAAATTGTCGCCATGCAGGCACTCCGCCCAGGCGGCACCGAATTGTGGAGTCGACGCTGCCACCGTGACGGCCGTGGGCAGACCGGAGGCCACCTCGTGGGCAAACGAAGGGCCGGTAATCAGGGCCAACGGTACCTCGCTGCCCAGCACGTCTTCGGCCACCTCGTGCAGCAGGCGGGCACCGCCGGGCTCGAAACCCTTGGTTGCCCAGGCCAGGCCCGACTGCGGCGACAACCACGGCTGAATTTTGCGCAGGGTCTCGGCATAGGCATGCGACGGCGTGACAATCAGAAGATGCTCGCTGCCGGCGCAGACCGTCTCCAGCTCCGAATGGCTGGTCAGACCTTCCGGAAACGCAATTCCGGGCAGGTAGCGTTCGTTGCTGCCATCCCGGCGCAAGGCCTCAACGTGGCGGGGGTCAATGTCCCACAACTGCACCAGATGGCCACGCCGGGCCAGGTGCATGCCCAGCGCCGTTCCCCAGGAGCCGGCACCCAGAATGCCGATACGCCGACCCATGGTCGACTCAGTTCACACTGGAGCCGGCTTCGGCGGCCGCATCGGTCTGCTGTTGCTGCGCCTGGGCCTCGGCCAGTCGCTGCCGGAAGACAGCCTCGAAATTGATCGGCTGAAGCGGCGGCAGGTAGAAACCACCGGCAGTGATCATGGCGCCGATCTGGGCCCGGTTGTAGGGGAACAGGACGTTCGGGCAGAGCACGTTGATCACGTACGGCATCTGCTCGTCGCTGACATTGGCAAACTGGAAGATGCCGCCGTACTGGACTTCGCACACGAAAGCGGTGCTCTCGCCCTGCTTGGCCGTCACGGTCACGGTCAGGATGACCTCCATGCGGTCATCACCGACCCGCGCAGTGCGCTGGGCAAGATTGAGGTTGATGTCCGGCTGGCTCCCGGACTGATCCAGTTCCTGGGGCGACTTGGCCTCGAACGACGCATCCTTGAGGTAAATATGCTGCATGACCATCTGCATGCCGCTGTTTTCGGTGGCGCCTGTCTGGGCGCCGGCGGAGTTGCCCGCTGTTTCTTCAACCATGTGATTCCTTGAGAAAGTTGATCTTGCTAGAGGGTGGGATGATTCAAAGTGCTTTTAAGAGAATAGCGCAATCCGGCACTCAATCCTGCTTGTTTTCAGCCAAAGCGTCCTTCTTTTTGTGTGCCTTGCCCTTCTTGCCGGACTTGTCCTTGTGCCGGCTGACCGGCTGGTTGTCGCTGACCCACTGGGCCAGGCCGCCGTTGAGCGCGTAGACCTGCTCAAAACCCAGCTTGACCAGACGGTTGGCCATCTGCGGCGAGATCTGACCGCGCTGGCAGTAGATCAGCACCGGCCGCGACTTGTGCTTGAGCAGTTGCTGGTTGCCGGCCTCGATACGCGAGGGCGGCATGTGCAGCGCACCGTTGATATGGCCCTTGGCAAAATCGGTGCTGTTGGATACATCAATGACCAAAGGCTCTTCGCGGTTGATCAGGCGGACCGCCTCGAGGGTGCTGACTTCCTTCCATTTGCGGCCGAGGCGGGCGACTTCCCAGGCCAGCCAGGCCAGCAGCACGGCCACGAAAAGGCCGCTCAGGAGGAGGTTGTTGCCGATGAATTCGATGAACTGGTCCATGCCGTCCGGGAAGGCCTGTGGTCAAAACTCCCCATTATCGTTGATTCGGCCAGGCCATGCCAGCATTCAGGATCGGCCTGTGAAATAATCGACCGGAATCCGCACCCAACCCGATGGCCATGAACCGACCCGTACCACTGCTGCTGCTGATTCTCGACGGATGGGGGCATCGCGACCCGGCCCCCGACAACGCCATTGCCCAGGCCAGAACGCCGAACTGGGACCGGCTCTGGCGCGAATGCCGCCATGCCTTTCTCGACACCTCGGGTGAGCGGGTCGGCCTGCCCGATGGGCAGATGGGCAACTCCGAAGTCGGCCACATGAACATCGGTGCCGGGCGCATCGTTTACCAGGAACTGACCCGGATCAACAAGGCCATCGCCGAAGGCGAATTCCAGACCAATCGCGCCTTTGTCGAAGCCCTTGAAGCAGCGGCATCCAGCGCTGGCACCGTCCACCTGATGGGGCTGGTTTCACCCGGCGGTGTGCACAGTCACGAAGACCATCTTCTCGCCCTGCTCGAGATGTGTCGGCAACACGGCACCAGCCCGGTCGCGGTGCATGCCTTTCTTGACGGGCGTGATACCCCGCCGCGCAGCGCCGAACCCTCACTTGAGCGGCTGGAAAGGGCTTTGGCCGAGATCGACGGTGCCCGCGTGGCCAGCATCTCGGGGCGCTACTACGCCATGGACAGGGACCAGCGCTGGGACCGTACCGAGCGCGCCTGGCAGGTCGTGGTCGAGGCCAGCGGCGATCTTCGGGCCGACAGCCCCGCCCAGGCCCTGGCCGCCGCCTATGCGCGCGGAGAGGATGACGAATTCGTCCAGCCGAGCCTGATCGACTCAGGAGCGCCGATCAAGGACGGCGATGTGGTGGTCTTCTTCAACTTTCGCGCTGACCGGGCCCGCCAACTGACCCGTGCGTTCTGCGAACCCGGTTTTGCCGAATTTTCCGCCCGTCGCCCCCAACTGGCCGCGATGGTTACCATGACCCGCTATCTTGATGGCCTGCCCTGCAAGGTGGCATTTCCGCCGGAGACCCTGCCCGATCTGCTCGGCGAGGTGGTCGGCCGGTCCGGCATGAAGCAGTTGCGCATTGCCGAGACGGAAAAATACGCCCACGTGACTTATTTCTTCAACGGCGGCCAGGAACAGGTCTTTGCCGGCGAAGAGCGCGTCCTGATCCCGTCACCCAAGGTTGCGACCTATGATCTCAAGCCGGAAATGAGCGCCCCGGAACTCCAGCACCGCCTGGTCGAGTACATCCAGGCGCGGCAGCACGACCTGATCATATGCAATGTGGCCAATCCCGACATGGTTGGCCACACCGGCCGGATGGATGCAGCGATTGCGGCGGTCGAAGCGGTCGATCGCCTGCTCGGCCAGGTGCGTGAGGCGATCGATGCCGCTGGTGGCGAAATGCTGATCACCGCCGACCACGGCAATGTCGAACAGATGAGCGACCCGGAGACCGGCCAGCCACATACTGCCCATACTCTCAACCCGGTGCCACTGCTCTACCACGGCCCCCGCCCGCCGAAGCGCATCGACGACGGCAGTCTGCGCGATCTCGCACCGACCCTGCTCGCCCTGCTGGGGCTGGCAAAACCGGCCGCGATGACCGGCCGGTCACTGTTTCATGGATCGACCTGACCGGCGCATTCTGAGCCTGCTGGCCGCCCTGTCAACCTTTCCAGCGGCGCTGGCCGGGGCTCAGGATTCGGCCCAACTCGAACGTGAACTGGCCGCGCTGCGCGGCCAGATCGAACAGCTGCAGCGCCGCCTGGACGCTGATCTGGCCCAGCGTGAGCCGGGCCAGCAGGCGCTGGCCGAGGCCGAGCGGGCCCTGGCCGAAGCCGAACAAGAGCAACGTGCAGTCCGGCAGCGTCTGGAACAGACCAATGCCAGGATCAGCGCTCTGGCGTCCCGCATCAAGGCCACCGAGGCTGCATTTGAACAGACCACCCGGCGCCTGTCTGCCCAACTCGAGCTGGTTTACCGCCAGGGCATGCCGTCCCGGCTTAAGGTCCTGCTCAACCAGCAAGATCCCCGCCTCCTGCGCCGCCAGCTGGCCTATCACGGTCACCTGGCGGCCGAGCGGGTGGCATTGAGCAGCGAACTTCAGGCACTGCAGCAGACCCTGGCCACAGACCGTGCTCAACTCGAGCAGGAGCGCCTCGGCCTGGCCGAACTCGAAGCCACCCTGGCGGCAGCTGCCACACGGCTGGCACAGGAACGCGCCGCACGCGATCGTGCCCTGGTCGAGCTCGACACCCGGATCCAGGCCGACAGCGAGCGCATCGCACAGTTGCGCCGCGATGCCGACGAGCTCGCCGGGCTGATCGAGGAACTCGCCCGGGCGCTTGAGGATGTGCCCATGGATGTCGAGGTGCCGTCCATTCTCGACCTCGCCGGGACTCTGCCGCCACCGCTTGAGGGTCGCCGGATTCATGACTTCGGCGACCGGCGCAGCGGCGAGGTGCGCTGGACCGGCTGGCTGCTGGCGGCACCGGCCGGCGCGGAAGTGCGCGCCATCGCCCACGGCCGGGTCGCCTATGCCGACTGGCTGCGCGGCTACGGCATGCTGATCATCCTTGACCACGGCGAGGGCGTGATCAGCCTGTACGGCCATAACGAAACCCTGCTGCGCGGTGTCGGCAGCTGGGTCAGTCCGGGGGATGTCATTGCCGCCGTCGGTCGCTCCGGCGGGTCCGATGCCGATGCCCTGTATTTCGAGATTCGCCGGGACGGCCAACCCACCGATCCGGCCGCCTGGCTGGCCGACTCATGAGCCGTATTCGATCGCGCCTGGTTCAGGGCCTGCTGGGCGGATGCCTGCTGATTGCCCACGCCGCCGCAGATGGCGCCGGCCGGATTGCGATCATTATTGATGATCTGGGCTATCAACAGGCGCTGGACCGGGCTGTAATGGCGCTGGATACGCGCATCGCCGTGGCCGTCATACCAGATGGGCCGGGTGCCCTGCCGGCCGCCGAGGAGGCCCTGACCCAGGGTCGCGAGATCCTGATTCACTTGCCCCTGACGCACTACTCCGGGGCCTGCGAGGCGATCCACTGCCCGCGCCGCGAGTGGTCGCCCGAGCGCATGCGCCAGCACCTCGCCTGGGCGGCCCGGCAAGTGCCCGGGGCCGTGGGGCTGAGCAACCACCAGGGCAGCAAATTCACCGCCGATACTGCTGCCAGCCGGCGATTGATCGAAGGCCTGGTGCTGCTCAACAATGAGCGACAGCACCCATTGTTCGTGGTTGACAGCCGCACAACCGCGCTCAGCCAGCTGGCCCATGAAGCCGCCCGGGCCGGGATCGGCCAGGCCCAGCGGCGGGTCTTCCTCGACCATGAACGAAACCCCGAGGCCATCGAAATGGCCTGGCGCAGGCTGCTGCAGCACGCGCGCAGCGATGGCTACGCCCTGGCCATCGGCCACCCCTACCCTGAAACCATTGCGTTTCTCGCCCAAGCCATACCATCGCTGAGCGACGGCGAGCCAACTCTGGTGCCAGTCAGTGTGCTGGTCGAGCAGGTCGACCGCGCCCGCCCATCGACCGGCCTGCTCGGCGCCGGGGGCGCGTATCCGTCAGCACCCGGCCTGGGCGGCCAAAGCCGGCCACCCACAAGCGGCACGGACCCTGATCAGGGGTAGACGTAGCTGGCCTGCAGGCCAAGCGGCAATCCCAATGTCCAGTACAGCAGCAGGAAGGCGGTCCACAGTACCGCCAGAGCGATCGAGTACGGCAACATCATCGAAATCAGCGTCCCGATACCGGCATCCTTGAAGTACTTCTTGGAGAACACCACCACCAGCGGGAAGTACGGCAAAAGCGGTGTCAGGATGTTCGAGGTCGAATCACCGACCCGGTAGGCGGCCTGGGTCAGTTCGGGCGAAATACCCAGCTGCATCAGCATCGGCACGAAGATTGGCGCGATGATCAGCCACTTGGCCGAGGCCGAGCCGACAAACAGGTTGACGAACATGGTCAGGCCGATGATGCCGACGATGGTCAATTGGGCCGGCAGGTTGAGCGCCTGCAGGAACTCAGCCCCGTTGACCGCCAGCAGGATGCCGAGGTTTGAGGCACTGAACGCGGCGATGAACTGGGCGGCAAAAAAGGCCATGACGATGTAGTAGCCCATGGACTCCATGGACTTCGTCATGCCCTTGATGATGTCCTTGTGGCCCTCGATGGTCCCGGCCACGTAACCGTAGATGATCCCGGGGATCAGGAACAGGATGAAGATCAGCGGCACGATCGAGCGCATCAGCGGTGCGCCGAACGAGGTGATCGACTCGTGGAAGGCCAGGCCCGGGTCGGGATCGCGCAAGGGGGATTCCGGCACCAGCACCGCGATGATCAGCGCGACCAGGGCCACTACAATCCCCACGACCGCCCAGAACAGGCCGCGCGATTCATGCTCGCTCAAGGGCTCCATGGTCGGCATGTCCGACATGTCGCCGTCGACCGGGGTGTCCTTGACCAGGCGCGGCTCGACCACCTTGTCGGTCAGCCACCAGCCGACACCGATCACGACCAGGCTGGAAGCGGCCATGAAGAACCAGTTGGCCAGCGGATTGACATACAACTCCGGGTCGAGCACCTGCCCGGCCACTTCGGTGATGCCCGCCAGCATCGGGTCGATGGCCGAGGGAATGAAGTTGGCCGAAAACCCGCCGGAAACGCCGGCAAAAGCGGCCGCGATACCGGCCAGGGGATGACGTCCGGCGGCATAGAAGATCACTGCGCCCAGCGGGATGACCACGACATAGCCGGCATCGGCAGCGGTGTGCGAAATGATCGCCACCAGGATGAGCATCGGCGTCAACAGCCGAACCGACGTCCAGCCCAGCAGGCGGCGCAGGCCGGCATTGATAAAGCCGGTATGCTCGGCCACGCCCACGCCCAGCAAGGCCACCAGCACGATCCCCAGCGGGGCAAAGTTGACAAACACCTGGACCATGTTGACCAGGAAGTTGGCCATCTGGCTGCCCGAGAGCTGGTTGACCACCTGGATGGCCTCGCCGGTAGACGGATGAACCGCATCGAACTGGATCGGGGCCAGCACCGCCGACAGCAGCCAGACCACCACCATCAGCAGAAAAAACAGCACCGCCGGGTCCGGCAGCTTGTTACCGACCGTCTCGATCGTGCCCAGCGAGCGCTCCAGCCAGGTGCGCTTGCCGGGCAGGACCTTGTGCAGGTCGGGATTGGTTGAGGCTGGTTTGTTGTTGTCTTGTTCGCTCATGCTAGATCCCCGATGATGTCCGGATTATCTTCTGATTCAGTCGTGGCCCCAGGGCGCCGGCGGTGGCTCGACCGGGCGGGTCAGATCGAATTCGGCGCGGAAATGGCGGCCGGGCCGCACCAGTTCGTAGGCAAACTGTCCCGCTGCGGGGCGAAGTTCCATGGACCAGAAATTGGCCGTGGATACCGCCAGGCCTTCTGCCAGGAACAGGGCTTTGGAGTAATCGTCGGCCGGAAAAGTCTGGCGCCAGGCCCGCCCCGGATCCGTGGTGTGGCCACCGTACCAGCTCACCGCATCCTCGCTGCCGTCGGCATGGCGGTGGTCGTGGTTGAGACGCAGGCCCGACGGGTGCCGGCTCAGAACCCAGGTCCTTGACCGGTCCTGACCCACGTGCAGCGGAATTCGAATCTCATCGGCGCTGCATTCACGCACGTGCATGACGACCGCCTGATCAAGCCAGCCGTCGTCTGCCGGCCGGGCAAATGCTGTCATTTCGCCGGCAAAGGCCTGGCCGCAGAGGTTTTCCAGAGCCGTCCAGAACTGCTCCTGGCTGGAGCTGTTTTCGGCCGGCGTCAAGCCCGGGCCAAGCAGACCAACGGCAAGTGCCAGGCAGCGGGCAAATCGGAACATGTCGGACTTCCACGGAACGGTCAACAGCGCCGAACCTTAGCACAGCCGACCCGTCTCAGCCAGCGCGCCGACATGCCCCGCCGCAGCGCCTCTTCAGCGGCCCCGACGTGGGCCATCCAGCGGCAGCGGTGTGACCTTCTCGCCGGACTTGGCGTCGCGGATGGCGCAGGCACCGCGCTTGCGCACCTGTTCGACCCGGATGACTGCGTGCATCGGCAGATGGATGCGCTCGACATCGGCAAACTCGGCCCGCAGGCGCTCCTCGGTCGGATCGATCACCAGCCCGTCATCGCCTTCAAAGATCAGATCGACCAGTTCGACGAAGCCGTAGGCCATTTCACTGCCTTCCACCTTGCGGCAGAACAGCTCGTAGACCTTGTTCTGATTATGAAAAATAACCTTGAACATCACTCCTCCCGATAGGCCAGGTATAGCGTGCCCGGCAGCAGTCTCAGCAATACCGCGGCCGCCAGCCCGAGGCTGAACCCGGCCAGGTGGGCCGACCAGGCGACATCGTGGGATGTGGGGCCGAACACGCTGTAGAGCAACTGCAGGGTAAACCAGGAACCGATCACCAGCAGCGCCGGAACACGGGCGAACTGCAGGTACAGGCCCAACGGCAGCCAAAGCCCCATGCGGCGGCGCGGAAACAGGCCCAGGTAGACACCGATGATGGCCGAAACCCCGCCGCTGGCGCCGATGACCGGCAGGTTCTGGATTTCATGCAGTTGCCAGGCCGCATACAGGTTGGCCAGCCCGCCAAGAACAAAAAACAACAGGAAAAATCGCCAATGGCCGACCGCTTTCTCCACGCTGACCCCGAAAGCCCAGAAATAGGCCAGATTGCCGAGCAGATGAATCCAGTCGGCATGCAGCAGGAGGGCTGAGACCAGACCGCTCAGATTGACCAGCGAGGGTTGCCTCAGCGGGTCGGCCAGCGCGGCAATAATGTCTGCCGGCCTGAAGCCCCAGAACTTCAGCCAGTCGTCGGCGCCCTGCAGCTGACCGAGCAGGTAGGCGGCACTGACCGACAGAATCGCCAGCGAGATCAAGGTCAAAAGCCACGGCCAGACCCAGGTCGGGGTTCCGACCGCTTCGCTCGACTGGATGACTCTCACGGTGTGAGCAGGAAACGATAGTCGCGAAACTCGACCACTGCGCCGTGCCGATTGATGTCGGCCAGCCGGGCCCCGTCGGCCAGCACTGAGCCCTCAGTACGCCTTTCGCCGTTGATCAGAACAAACCGATCATCCGCATCAGCGCTGTAGACATGGATGCTCAGCTGTAACTCGGGCAGTTCGCGACGAACCGACAGCGGCAGCTCCCAGACCTGCAGGTACTCGGCCCGCTCCGGTGTCCATTCGGCCGACCCGGGCCCGCCCGAAGCCGGTCCGTCAGGTCGGTCCTGACGGGTGTCTGGTTCAAGCTCGTCGGCCGTTGAGTCCGCTGAACCACTGGATTGGGCTTCAATCAGGCGCTGGGCCTGTTCCGGGTCGCGGACAAGACGTTCGCGTTCGCCGTCCGGGACCACCGGTGGCGGTGTCGTCACCGCCCCTGGCCGGGCCGGCGCCGGGCGCGAGACCGCTGTCACTGACCGCTGGACCGGTGAGCGCCGATCAACCACCGCCCGGCGTCGGCGCTCAGCCCCAGCCTGTTGCGCATCCCGGTCAGAGCTTCCGTCAACTTCCTCGCGGACCTGATCGGCGGAAGCCGGCTCAGCCGAAGCGTCGGCCTCGGCCGGATCGCCGGGCACCGGCATCTCGACCAGCGTCGCGGACTCATCCGGCGCGCCCAACCCCGCCAGGCCGAACCAGTAGGCCAGGCCGGCCAGTCCTGCACCCAGCATCAGCGCGCCAAGGGCCCACTTCAGCAAGGGTTTTCCGCCCCGGCGCGAAACCGGCGCGGCAGGCGCAGGCCCCGATGCCAGATCAGGCGGCTGGCCCAGGCGGCGCTGGCTTTCGGATTTACGCAGGGCGTCAAGAATATAGGACACGGGTTGGTCAACCGGTTTCGTTAAGGTCAAGGACCAGCGACGGGCCGTCAAGGTGCGGGGCCTTGAGAAAAAGCCGGGTCACCGGCCCGATCATGCCATCGTCGCGCAGGCGGTTGCGACGCTGGAACGACTCCACCCAGCGGGTGAATGAGTCATCATAGATCTCATCGACCGGTCCGGTCCAGCTGCCCGCTTCCAGCCGGGCAGCCAAGGCCTTCATTTGCGCGACATCCGGCCCGGTCTCACCGGGCCGAAGGACGCCGCCGGTGTCGGGCCAGACCACGTTGAAATCGCCCAGCCACCAACGATCGAGTTGACGGGACGGCACCCGCAATTCCTGACCATGGTGACGGAGCAGTACCTGGTCGGTCACCAGCCCGGTCAACAGCACCTGGCGTTCGCGCTGACCAGTGCCATCAAGCAGGCGCAGGATGACTGGCAGGCCAATCTGGCCGATATAGGCCCAATTACCGCGTAAAGAGACGCAGCCAACGCCATCGACGACCGGCTCGGACGAGGCGCAGGCTGCCTCGATGGCCTGCTGATCCAGAGTCGGCCAGGCCGCGGCCGCTTCCATGGCGGCCGAGGCTGGCGAACTGTCGGCCAGCATGACCTGCCAGGCTGGCTGGGCCAATGCCACCTGTTCTGCAGCCGGCTGGCGGTTCAGCGTCCATCCCAGCCAGCCGCCGATGGCAAGGACGGCCAGAACCGCCAACGAGGCCACCGCTCCGCGCAGCCAGCCGCCCCCGGCTTGTTCGTCCTCCGTGCCGGAGACTTCGCGCGCGGCGGAGCGGACAAGGCCGGCATCGATGTGCTCGTGTTCACGGGCAAATCCGGCCAGCAAGGCACGATCGGCGATGATATTGATCAGCCGCGGCACCCCCCCGGATACCTCGTAAAGTGCGCGCAGGGCCCTGGCGTCAAACGGACAGCGAACCGCACCGGCCACGTTCAGGCGATGACGAACATAGGCGGCGGTTTCCTCGAGGTTGAGCGGGTCGAGGTGGTAGCGGGCGGTGATGCGCTGGGCAAGCTGACGCAGCTCCGGACGATCCAGCAGTTCGCGCAACTCGGGCTGCCCGAGCAGGAGGATCTGGAGCAGCTTGTCGGTGGCTGTTTCCAGGTTGGTCAGCAGGCGGATCTGTTCGAGGCCCTCGCGACTCATGTTCTGGGCTTCGTCGACGATCAGCACCACCCGCTCGCCGGCAGCATGGCGCTCCAGCAGGTAGCGGTAGAGATGATCGAGCAATTGCTGGACGCTGTCGCCCGCCCCGCCAGGATCAATGCGCAACTCGGCGCAGATCGCCCGCAGCAGCTCCGGCGGGGTCAGCATCGGGTTGAGGATCAAAGCCACGCGGGTGTTGTCCGGCACTTTTTCCAGCACCAGCCGGCACAGCGTGGTCTTGCCGGTGCCGACCTCGCCGGTCAACTGCACGAAACCCCCGCTACCCCCGGTTCCGACCCCATAGAGCAGGTGGGCAAGCGCATCCTGATGACGTTGGCTCAGGAACACAAAACGCGGATTTGGCGTCAGCGCAAAAGGCCTTTCGTCCAGGCCGTAGAACGGTTCGTACATCGTCAGTCCGACAGCGCCAGCAGTGAAGCGTTGCCGCCAACCGCCGCCGTGTTGATGGTGCGAGTGCGCTCGGTCACAAAACGATGCAGATAATGCGGACCGCCTGCCTTGGGGCCGGTCCCCGACAGACCCTGGCCGCCAAACGGCTGGACGCCGACCACGGCCCCGGTCATGTTGCGATTGATGTAGGCATTACCGACCCGAACCCTGCTGGCGATGTACTGCTGAACTCGATCGATGCGGCTATGAACCCCCAGGGTCAGCCCGTAGCCGGTCGCGTTGATCTGGTCGATCATGCGGTCGAGACCGCGGACCGGATAGCGGACCACGTGGAGGATGGGCCCGAATATTTCACCGGCAAGCTGATCGATGCTCGAAATCTCGTAGGCAACCGGCGCGAACCAGTAGCCGTCGGGCAGTGTTTCCGGCATCGGCGCGCGGGCGATCAGGCGGGCGCGCCGGTCCATGTCCCGACAGTGCTCCTCGAGCATCGCCAGCTGCTTATCATCGATGACCGGCCCGACATCGCTGCTGAGCAATCCGGGCGGTCCGATCCGGATCTCGCGCATGGCGCCGGCCAGCATGACCAGCACACGCTCGGCGATATCGTTCTGCAAGCACAGAATGCGCAAGGCCGAACAGCGCTGGCCGGCGCTGTGGAAAGCCGAACTGATGACATCGCGCACCACCTGCTCGGGCAAGGCCGAGGAATCGACGATCATCGCATTCTGGCCGCCTGTTTCAGCAATCAGGGTGGCCAGCGGACCGTCGCGCTCGGCCAGAGTGCGATTGATGATGCGGGCCGTTTCGGTCGAGCCGGTAAAAGCCACACCATGGATGCGCGGATCGCGGGTCAGTGCGGCACCAACCTCCCCGTCACCGGGAATGGCGATAAGCGCATCCTGCGGTACGCCAGCCTGGTGCATCAGTTCCACGGCGCGCAGGGCGATCAGCGGGGTCTGTTCGGCCGGCTTGGCCAGCACACTGTTGCCCGCCACCAGAGCAGCGACGACCTGGCCGGTGAAGATCGCCAACGGGAAATTCCATGGGCTGATACAGACGAATACTCCGCGACCGTGATAGGTGAGCTGGTTGGACTCGCCGGTGGGGCCCGGCAAATCGATCGGATCGGCCAGCTGATCGCGCGCCTGGCGGGCATAGTAGCGACAGAAATCGGCGGCCTCGCGGACTTCAGCGATGCCATCGCGCAGGGTCTTGCCCGCTTCGCGCGCGCACAATGCCATCAATTCAGCGCGATTGTTCTCCAGCGCCGTGGCGATGTTCTCGAGGATCTCGGCACGGGCCGCCGCGCCGCGCCTGTCCCAATCCGGCTGGACCGCCAGAGCGCGGCCGATCGCCTTGTCGACCGCGTCCGCACAATGCCATTGCAAGCAACCGGTGACATCATCCAGATCAGCCGGCGAAACCAGCCGGGCATGATCACTGCTGGATGGGTCGGCATAGTCCCACTGCCCGCAACCACGCTCGTCCATCTGTTCGCGCAGGGCATCGGCAGCGCCGTCCCAGGCAAAATTGATTCCCCGTGAATTGCGCCGATGACTGCCGTACAGATCCACCGGCAGCGGGATGCGGGGATGGCGGATCTGTTCGAGCGCCTCGACCTGAGTGATCGGATCGGTGACAACCTCCTCGGCGGGCAGCTTTTCATCGACGATCCGATTGACAAACGAGGTATTGGCGCCGTTTTCGAGCAGGCGTCGGACCAGATACGGCAGCAGGTCCTTGTGGTTACCGACCGGGGCATAAACCCGGCAGGCGCCATTGAAGGCCGGATCATCAAGGACTTCATCGTAAAGTTCCTGCCCCATGCCATGCAGGCGCTGGTACTCGAAATCCTTGCCGTCTCCTGCCAGGCGGGCGATGGCGGCGATGGTGTGGGCGTTATGGGTGGCAAACTGCGGATAGAAGCACAACGGGCGGGCGAGCAGCTTGCGCGCGCAGGCCAGATATGACAGGTCAGTGTTGCACTTGCGAGTAAAAACCGGGTAGTCGTCCAGGCCCTCGATCTGGGCAAACTTGATCTCGGTATCCCAGTACGCGCCCTTGACCAGCCGCACCGGAATTCGATGTCCGGTTCGCTCGGCACGGTCGGCCAACCAGTCGATCGCGGCACAGGCACGCTTCTGGTAGGCCTGCAGGGCCAGACCCAGCCCATCCCAGCCGGCCAGCTGCGGGTCGCTGAGGACCTGCTCGAAAACCTTCAACGACAGCTGCAGGCGCTCGGCTTCTTCAGCATCGACGGTCAGGGCGATGCCCTGATCGCGTGCCAGCACGGCCAGATCACGCAATACCGGCACCAGTTCGGCCAGAACCTGTTCCTCGCCGGCAGGCTCATAACGCGGGTGGAGCGCTGACAGCTTGACCGAGATGCTAGGGAGTTGAAAAATGCCGTCGTTGTCTGTGGTCGTGCCAATGGCGCGGATGGCGGCCTCATAGGACTGCCGGTAGCGCCCGGCATCGGCTGCGGTCAGGGCGGCTTCGCCGAGCATGTCGAAGGAGTAACGAAAGCGTCGGTTCTCGCGCCGCGCTGCCCGTTCCAGCGCATCTTCAATGGTGCGTCCCATGACGTATTGATGCCCCATGATGCGCATGGCCTGGCGAATCGCCAGCCGGATCACCGGCTCGCCGGATCGGTTGGCCAGACGCCCGAGCATCGACCCCAGGTCGCGAGCCGTTGACCCGCCAACGCGTACCAGGCGGCCGGTCAGCATCAGGCCCCAGGTCGAGGCATTGACAAACAGTGAGTCGCTGCGCCCGAGGTGCGATTCCCAGTCCGCCTCAGCGAGTTTGTCGGCAATCAGGTTCTCGGCTGTTTCGCGATCGGGGATCCGCAGCAAGGCCTCAGCCAGGCACATCAGGACCACACCCTCTTCCGACGACAGATCGTATTCGCGCATGAAAGCTTCCATCGCCCCGGCGTCGCGGCTGCGCTCGCGGACGCGCTTGACCAGCGCCACCGCCTGCGCCGAAATCTGTCGGCGGGCCGGCTCGTCCAGCCCGATCTCGCCAAGCAGAGCCCGGACCAGCTCGGACT
The DNA here is from genome assembly GCA_046540955.1 of Wenzhouxiangella sp. GTDB lineage: Bacteria > Pseudomonadota > Gammaproteobacteria > Xanthomonadales > Wenzhouxiangellaceae > Wenzhouxiangella. Next base: position 85,258 of record JBKHEF010000003.1, on the reverse strand, counting down.
CGTCGATCGCCCAGGCAGCATCGAGGGCCCGGGTAGGCGCATCGACGGCCGGACGTCCAGGCTTGACGAAAGCTTGACTGGAAAAAGACATCGTTGAATGGTCCTGGAGATAAGGAATGGCAAGCGCGTGGCAAAAGTGTAACGCAGGCTGGCTGCCCCGGTCTGCTGCCGCTGGTCGGGTCGGGCCGGCGAAATCCGGTTTTTTGATCTGGGTCATTGACACACATGAACAAAAACGCATACCCGCCGTGCCAGCGGTCGGCTACAATAGCGCCCTTCTGGACCATACAGAGTTGTTTGCTGGCCGGATGATCGCCACACAAAGTATTGAAAACCATGCTGATTGTGTTGTCATCGAAGCGATGTCGAACGTCTCGATCACACTCGATCGCCTGGTCGCCATCTTTGCCGGGCTATGCCTGGTCACCCTGGCGGTTATTGCTTGGCCGGTTGTCATGGGCCTGTGGCCGATGCTGGTGGTTGCGGTGCTTCACCTGGCGGCCGTGGGCTGGTGCCTGCGCAGTGCGTGGCGAAAAAACTGGGCGCGCGAAAGGATTCGGGTCGAGAACGATCGACTGATCGTCGAGCACTACCGGGCCGGCCACCAGGCCAGCAGTCAATGGCCGGTTGCATGGACCCGGGTGCAACTCGAGCACGACCGTTCCGGCGACTTGCGCGTATTCGTCACCAGCCAGGGTCGTCGGCAGCAAATCGGTGCCTTTCTTCCTGTTGCGGAGCGGGCACGCCTGGCCAGAATGCTTGACCGAGCCCTGCAGCCGCTGTCGGCCTGGTCCGGTGCCAATTCCATACAGGTAAGCTGAGGATGAAAAGAACCAACGAACTGATTGTCGGGCTGGCTGTGCTGGCCGTGATCTGCGTCATTACCTGGGGCGTGTTCGCGGTCGGCGACAACATGACGCCAGGCGTGAGCGATTACAGTCGCGATGTCTACCAGCTGCACAACACGATTCTGGGCATCGTCACGATCATCGGGGTGCTGGTCTTTAGCGCGATGTTCACCTCAATCGTGGTTCACCGCCGTTCGAAAGGCTACAAGGCGGCCGGCTTTTCGCATTCGACAAAGGCCGAAATCATCTGGACCGCGATCCCGGTGCTGATTCTGGTGGTCATGTCGATTCCGGCAACCCGGGTCTTGATCGATATGGAACGCACCGGCGGCGCAGATCTGAACATCAAGATCACCGGCTACCAGTGGCTTTGGCAGTACGAGTACGTTGAAGACGACATCAGCTTCTACTCCGCCCTGGATCGGGACAGCAACCGCGCTCGCCAGCTTGACTCGGGTATCGACCCGAACGAGGTCGACAACTACCTGCTTGAGGTTGACAATCCGCTGGTGGTCCCGGTCAACACCCGGATCCGTTTTCTCCTGACTTCAGACGACGTCATCCACTCCTGGTGGGTGCCCGACCTGGGCTGGAAGCGCGATGCCATCCCCGGCATGGTCAACGAGGCCTGGACGATGATCGAGGAAGAAGGCACCTACCGCGGCCAGTGCGCGGAATTGTGCGGCGCTGATCACGGCTTCATGCCGATCGTGGTCAAGGCGGTCTCACCTGAAGAATATGAGGCCTTTGTCGCCGAGCAGCGCCAGGAGATGGCCAGCACCGCCCATGACGCCGCCCGGCTGTGGACGCGCGAGGAATTGATGAACCACGGCTCCAAGGTCTACCAGGCCCAGTGCGCCTCCTGCCACCAGCCCGATGGCAGCGGGCTTGAGCCGGCTTTCCCTGCCCTGGTCAGTAACGGTGTGCCCAGTGGTGATCTGGCTTCGCACATGGCCACCGTCCTCGATGGCCGCGAAGGCACCGCGATGGCCGGTTTCCGTGACCGTCTCCAGCCACAGGACATCGCCGCGGCGCTGACCTTCGCCCGTAATGCCTGGAATACCGAAGACCACGAAGGTGAAGTCATCCAGCCGGCCACCATTGCCGAGCTCCCACCGGCCGGCGCCGACCAGGGCTGATCATTCCGAACGCATTGCAAAAGAACGAACAGGAATTCGCTATGTCAACTGCTACCACCACGCATCAGGACGACCATCACGGCGATCACCCGACCGGGCTGGCGCGCTGGCTGTTTTCGACCAATCACAAGGAAATCGGGACGCTGTACCTGATCTTCTCGTTGACGATGTTCTTCATCGGCGGCGCCATGGCGCTGGTCATTAGGGCCGAGCTGTTCGTGCCGGGGCTGCAGCTGGTTCATCCCGAATTCTTCAACCAGATGACCACCATGCACGCGCTGGTGATGATCTTCGGCGCGGTCATGCCGGCGTTTGTCGGCCTGGCTAACTGGATGGTGCCGCTGATGATCGGCGCTCCCGACATGGCCCTGCCCAGGATGAACAACTGGTCGTTCTGGATCATGCCGTTCGCGTTCACCCTGCTGCTGGCGACCCTGTTCATGCCGACCGGGGCACCCGCCGCCGGCTGGACCCTGTACCCGCCGCTGTCGCTGCAGGGTGGCAACAGCCTGGCCTTCCTGATTCTGGCCATCCACCTGATGGGCATCTCGTCGATCATGGGGGCGATCAACATCATCGCCACCATCCTCAACATGCGCGCGCCGGGCATGACGCTGTTGCGCATGCCGCTGTTCGTGTGGACCTGGCTGATTACCGCCTTCTTGCTGATCGCGGTGATGCCGGTGCTGGCCGGCGCGGTGACCATGTTGCTGACCGACCGTTTCTTCGGCACCAGTTTCTTCAATGCCGCCGGTGGCGGGGACCCGGTGCTGTACCAGCACATCTTCTGGTTCTTCGGCCACCCCGAGGTCTACATCATGATTCTGCCGGCTTTCGGGATCGTCTCGGAAATCATCCCGACTTTCTCGCGCAAGCCGCTGTTCGGCTATACCTCGATGGTCTATGCCACCGCCTCGATCGCTTTTCTGTCGTTCATCGTCTGGGCCCACCACATGTTCACCGTCGGCATGCCGCTCGGGGCGATGCTGTTTTTCATGTACGCAACCATGGTGATCGCAGTGCCAACCGGCATCAAGATCTTCAACTGGATTGCGACCATGTGGCGTGGCTCGATGAGCTTCGAAACCCCGATGCTGTTCGCCCTGGGCTTTGTCGTGCTGTTTACCATCGGCGGCCTGTCCGGGGTCATGCTGGCGATCGTGCCGGCCAATTTCCAGTATCACGACACCTATTTCGTCGTCGCCCACTTCCACTACGTGCTGGTCACTGGCGCCGTGTTTGCCATCATGGCCGCGGTCTATTACTGGCTGCCGAAGTGGACCGGTCACATGTACAACGAAAAGCTCGGCAAGTTCCACTTCTGGTGGTCGACCATCTGGGTCAACGTGCTGTTCTTTCCGCAGCATTACCTGGGGCTGGCGGGCATGCCGCGGCGCATTCCCGACTATGCCGTCCAGTTTGCCGAGTTCAACATGATCTCCTCGATCGGCGGTTTCATGTTCGGCTTCGGCCAGCTGCTGTTTGTCTACATCATCTGGCAGTGCGCCCGCGGTGGCGAAAAAGCCACCGCCCAGGTCTGGGAAGGCGCCCGCGGGCTTGAGTGGACGGTGCCCTCCCCGGCCCCGTTGCACACCTTCGATACTCCGCCACTGGTCGATGACAAGGTGGCCGTCCACCAGGACAAGCTGGTCTGAGCGGGTGACGTCTCATCTCATGGCCAAGCAGAAAAGTCAGATGCACAAGGACCGGCGGCGCGGCATCATTCGTACCGCGCTTGTCCTGGCCGGCACGGTACTGGCCATCTACCTGTTTTTCATTGGCCGCGCGGTCCTGACTTCGATCTCATGAGCAAGCAAGTCCGTCATCCCATGCGCACCGCCGGCCTGCTGGCAACGCTGGCCGTGGCCATGTTCGGCTTCGGCTACCTGCTGGTACCGCTGTACGACAAGTTCTGCGAAATCACCGGCATCGGCGGGCGGACCGGCGAAGCGGTCACCGCGAGCGTGGAGCAGGCCCTGAGTGCCGAACCCGACCTGTCGCGCACGGTCACGGTGCATTTCGATGCCACCGTCAACTCAGCCCTGCCATGGCGCTTTGAGCCTACCGAGCGGATGATGGAAGTGCATCCGGGCAAGCTCTACGAGACCACTTATGTAGCCTTCAACCGTTCCGATCAGCCGGTTGTGGCCCAGGCGGTGCCCAGCGTCTCGCCCGGTCAGGCTTCGCTTTATTTCAACAAGACCGAATGCTTCTGCTTTACCGAGCAACTGCTGGGTCCCGGTGAATCGCGTGATATGCCGGTCCGCTTTATCGTCGACCCCAACCTGCCGCGCGGCACCAGCCTGGTCACCCTTTCCTATATCATCTACAAAAACGACGAAGCGACGGCAGTGCTGGCCGCCGCGAACTGAATCATTTCGGGAGCCCCATCCGATGGCACACAGCAGCTATTTCGTTCCGCCTACCGCCAAATGGCCGATTGTCGGCTCGGTGGGCATGTTCATCTTCATGATCGGTGCGGCGAACTGGCTCAATAACGGTCCCACAGGCCCCTGGCTGTTATCCCTCGGAGCCGTGATCATCATCCTGATGATCTTCGGCTGGTTTGCCGAAGTCATCAAGGAGTCCCGGGGCAATCTATACAACAGCGCGGTTGACGCATCATTCCGCCAGGGGATGATCTGGTTCATCTTCTCCGAAATCATGTTCTTCGGGGCCTTTTTCGGCGCCCTGTTCTATGCCCGGATGTTTGCCGTGCCCTGGCTGGGTGGCGAAGGCACGGGAGCCATGACTCACCAGTTTTTATGGCCACAGTTCGAGGCTGCCTGGCCGACCCACGGCCCTGCCGAACTGGGCGGTGACTTCCAGACCATCCCCGGTTTCGGGTTGCCTCTGATCAATACCCTGATCCTGCTGACCTCGGGGGTGACCATCACCGTGGCTCACTGGGCATTGAAAAAAGGCCAACGCGGCGCCCTGCTGTTCTGGATGATTGCCACCATCGCCTTGGCCTGCCTGTTCCTGTCGATCCAGTCCTACGAGTATGTCCATGCCTATCGGGACCTGGGCCTGACGCTTGGATCAGGGATCTATGGCTCGACGTTTTTCATGCTGACCGGCTTCCATGGACTGCACGTGGTCATCGGCACCTTGATCCTGATTGTGATCACCATCCGCTGCGCCTTCGGCCACTTCAGCAAGAACAACCACTTCGGCTGGGAGGCGGCGGCCTGGTACTGGCACTTTGTCGACGTGGTCTGGCTTGGCCTGTTCATCTTCGTGTACATCGTCTGAACCAGCGTCGATGCCTTAACCCGCCGGCAGCACCGAACGCTCAGTCCAGCACGCGGCCTGATCGGGTGCCGAGGCGACCCGGGCCAGTCCTTCGGCCTGCAGGCCGATCAGGGCCGATCGAACCGACGTTGGTGTCTGTGCGGTTTCACGGACCAGATCGTCCTCACTGAGCGAGCGCGCCCTGCGCAATGCACCCAGCACCACCCGCCGCAGCGCTTCATCGGCCTCCAGCCCGGCCGGCCGCATCCGGTCTGACAAGTACGGGTGAATGCGTGCTTGAGGGCATAGCGTCAGCCAGCAGGCCAGGTGATCCGAATGCACCCACACCGGGGCAGCGGCACCCATGTCTGACACGGCGAAAACAGCTCGCCGGGCCGCAAGGCGCCGAAATGCATCCGTTGCCCCAGCGCGTTCAGCCTGGAAGGCAGGCAGATAGACAAATCGCTGCAGGGCTTGTTCGAGTCGTTCTGCTGTCGACAAATTGGGTAAAAGCCCGTGGTCGTCAACTCCACCGCTCGCAGGACGCGGCCCGCTCGGCTGGACCTCGAAGCTGCGGGTACGACGCTCTTCGGCATCCGCCGGATCCAGAAAAGCATGTTGCGGAGCGTGAATCACCGCCATCGCCAGTGGCGAGGGCTGGGCGGTTTCGATCGCCCGAATCTTGATCCGGCCTGACTCGATCCGCCGATAGATGCGGATCAGGCCTGGCAGATCCATATGCTCGCTCAGACATTCATCCAGGGCCTGCCTGACCAGGGGGTGATCCGGCACCTGGCGCGGGCCGGACAGGTTTTCCAGACAGGCCAGTTGGTCCGGGAAGATCCGGGCGATCAGGTTTTCGGCCCGATTGCGCTGTAGCGCGGCCGCCACCCGACCGTGTTCGTCGCGTCGTTCGATCGCCAACGCGGTCGTCGCGCACCAGCGAAACCGGGTGGCAAACTGCGGGGTATCCAGCACCGCCTGGGTCACCACATCGGCCAGGGTGGCCGAGTGCAGGTAAGCAATAACTTCGGCCAAGGGGAAGCTGTGGGTGGCACCCAGCGAAATCAGGACCGCGTTATCGCTCGCCACCGCCTGCAGTTCGAAGTTGAACTGGCGACAAAAGCGCTTGCGCAACGCCAGGCCCCAGGCCCGGTTGATGCGCAGTCCGAAAGGGGCATGAATCACCAGATGCTCATCCCCGCCCGGGTCGGGGAAGCGCTCGAGAATAATCAACCCCGGACCGGGCAGGCTGCCCAGAATGGACCGGCTGCAGCTGATGAAGGTCTCGAGCTGAGGGTCCGGCAATGTTCGTCCGCGGGCAGCCTGCGCCAGCAGCCGGCAGACCTGCAGTGACACGAGGCGCGACCGGCCGATGCCATCACCGGCCCAGAACGGCAGCGCCGCTTCCGTGCTTTCGCTGCGATGGACCTCGACCCGACCGGCGCCGATCCGGTCAATCTTGAAAAACTCCCCGCCGAGCTGAAACACCTGGCCGGGTGCCGACTCGAAGGCGAACTCCTCGTCCAGGCGTCCCAGCACCTGGCCGCTCGCGGTCGCGATAACCTCATAGTCAAACCATTCCGGGATGGTGCCGACATTGCGGCGGCTACGGCGGACCCCATCTGCAGCCGGATACAGGCGGTCGGCCGCACCGCGGCGAATCGGACCGCGCCCGGTCTCCCGTGCCGTTACATAGCCATCATGCAGCATCCGGATCAGATCATCGAACCGCTGTCTTGGCAGCGCCTGGAACGGGGCGGCTCGGCGAACAATGGCCCACGCTTCAGTGGTGGTCATTGGCCCTGTCGAAACCATGGCCACCAGCTGCTGGGCGAGTACATCCAGTGGTGGTTGCACTGGTTTATCAGAGGCCTCGATGCGTCCTGCATCAAGAGCGGCGCACAAGGCATGGGCATCAAGCAGGTCCACCAGAGTCAGCGGAAACAGGTGCAGGAGCGGGACCTGATCCGGCCGGTGACGCGAGCGCCCGGCCCGCTGGCGCAGGGCATTGAGCGAGCCGATACTGCCCACCTGGATGACCCGATCGAGCCGACCGACATCGATGCCGAGTTCCAGCGAGGACGAGCAGACCACCACGCTCAGCTCGGCGCGCCGCAGCCCCTCCTCCACCCGCTCGCGCTGAGCCAGGCCGAGGCTGCCGTGATGGGCGGCCACCCGCGCTTCACCGAGGCGCACGGCCAACTCGGCCGCCAGACGCTCGACCAGCGCGCGGGTGTTGCAGAACGCCAGCAGCGGCCCGCCCTGCCCGGCCAGCTCGGCAATTCGATCAGCAACAAACCGCCAGCGGGTCGTGCCGGCCAGGCTGGTCAATGGCGCCGGGCCGAACTCCAGGACAATCCGGGGCGGGTGCCTCTGGTCATCTTCCACGATCTGGCAGGGTCGTTCCTGGCCGACCAGGAACCGGGCCAGGCGGTGAAGCGGCCGAGCCGTGGCGCTCAGACCGACCCGTTGCAGATCGGGCTGCCCCAGCAGCGCCTGCAGGCGCTCAAGCGACACCGCCAGATGCGCCCCGCGCTTGCTGCCGGCCAGGGCGTGAAGCTCGTCAACGATCACCGACCGAACGCCCGCCATGAGCCGGCGGCCGGAGCGGCTGCCCAGCAGCACGAACAGCGACTCTGGGGTGGTCAGCAACAGGTCGGGCGGCCGGCGCAACTGGCGGCGCCGCTCGGCCAGCACGGTATCGCCGGTGCGCACCGCCACCTTCAGCCGACCCACACCCTGATCGCTGAGCTGCCCGAGTTGCTCAAGCAGGCCTTCGGCCAGGTTGTTCGACAGGGCCTTCAGCGGAGCAAGGTAGAGCACCCTGCCAGACCCGGGCTGGCTCAGCAGCCGATCGGCCAGCGGCAGGACCGCTGCCAGACTCTTGCCCTGCCCGGTGCCGGCGGAGATCAGGCAGCTCTGGCCGGTGCGGATCAAGGGCCAGGCCGAACGCTGGATGGCCGTCGGCGCGCCGAAACGGCTGCCAAACCACTGCCTGACCGGTTCGGAGAAAAGCGACTGTTCCATCCCCCCAGCCTGCCGGCCGGCGTTCTCAAAAGCTGAGAATCAGTCCACGCATCAGCGCCCGATCACCCGCTCCCAGGTGGCAGTGATCAGTTCCCAGTCACTGCCATTGCGGCGCCATCCGGTCTGGACTCGATACCAGCCCGCATCTTCCGGAATCAATCCGCTGCCCCCGGACAGAAGGGCCTGAAAACTGGCCGTGGCACGCTCCTCGGAAACCGGCTCGACCTCGATATCGAGCAGGCGAACACGCAGCTGCTGATGGGCGCGCAGCTCGCGCATCAGGAGCAACCTTGCCCCGCGCCGGTCGATCTGCCAGGTATCGCCGGCGAAGTCGTCAGCCACGGGAGCCAGGAAAGCCCGCACGTTGCCCTCGGCTACCGCTGCGACCATGTCCTCGAGCCGGGCGCGGATCTGCTCCTCGACCGGCGCCCGGCTGCAGCCGCTCAGCACGACAGCAGCCAGCATCAGCCAGCCGGCGCCGAGCCGTGCCCTCATTCAGGTTCGCCGAGATAGCTTTCGAGCAGGCGGCCGGCCACCGCGACCAGGTCATGCTCGGTCACCAGCCCGATCAGCTTGCCTTCCGGATCGACCACCGGCAGGCAGCTCAAGCGCTTGTCGCGCATCATGCGGATTGCCTGGACCGTGGTGGTCTCGGGGCTGATCGAAAGCGGGTCGGCATGCATGATGTCGCGCACGGTGACCGGTTCGGGTCCGCGTGACCCGCGCGCGACCAGGCGCAGCAGCTGGCGCTGCGAGACCAGGCCGAGCAACTGGCCGGAATCGTCCTCGACCGGGACATGACGCACGTAGCGCCAGTCCATCAGGCTGGCGGCAAAGTCGACGATGTCGTCCGGCCGGACCGTAAAAAGATCAGTCGCCATGAACTGTCCGACCGTGCGATAGCTGTCCCGCCAGTCCTGGTTCGGGCAGAACTCGGCCAGGGCCCACTCGGCGATCGGCTTTCCTGCTTCCTGCTGCTTGATCATGCTGCCGGTCAGGGCGCGCAGGCATTCGTGCGGGCTGGCCAGGCCGCGCATCCGCTCGAGCGATTCCAGCTGCCAGCGCGAACCGGTCCGGCGGCGCTCGACCCGGGCCTGGACCACGCCGAGGTAACGGTCGATGTCATCGGCATCGATACCCGCCTCGGTCAAACCCTCGCGGGCGGCCGGCAGCAGGATGTCGAGAATCAGCTCCTGGGCGGTCATCTGCGACTCGTCGAACCAGATCTGCTGGGCCCGCAGACCCTCGCGGGCTGCGGCCATGAAATTGGCCTTGACGTCGCTGAAGTTGAAGTGATCGCGGATGTCGCTGACCGAGCGCGACAGCTTGGCCATCATGCCGAAGAAGAACGCCGAGTTGGCAACCTCATCGAGCACGGTGGGCCCGGACGGAATGACCCGGTTTTCGATTCGCAGGTGCGGCTTGCCATTGGCCGAGATGCCGTAGCAGGCCCGGTTCCAGCGATAGACCGTGCCGTTGTGCAGGCGCAGTGCATTCAGCTTGGGCACCTCGCCGCGGGCCACCATGCCGATCGGGTCGTCCTCGAACTCGGTGGTCAGAATGACCCGGAAGCGGGCAATGTCTTCCTTGAAGATCTCGATCACCGACTCTTCCACCCACTGGTCGCCAAAGTGGACCCGGGGCTTGTGACCGCGGGCGGCGTGGGCCTGGGAGCGGGCGTCGATGGAATGCTCGAACACCGCGATCCGGCTTTCGTGCCACAGCCGCTTGCCAAGCAGGATGGGCGAGTTGACACAGGCCGCCAGCAGCGGTCCGGTGACCACCTGGGCAATGTTGTAGAGCCGGGCAAACTCGTCGGCATCGACCTGGAAATGGACCTGGAAGCTGGTATTGCAGGCCTCCAGCATCAGGTTGTCGTGATTGAGGCTGAGCTGATCGATACCCTTGATCGAGATCTGGAAATTGCTGCCACGCAGCTTCAGCAGCGCCTCGTTGAGGGCAAAGTAGCGTGCCATGGGCACCATGGCGTCGAGACTGAGATGATCCTTGGTCAGGGTCGGCAGGATGCCGACCAGGGCAATCCGGCTGCCCACCCTGGCCGCCGCCTCCCGGGCCAGTCCGACCACTTCGTCGGCTTCCTGCTCCAGTTTGCGCAGACAGTCGCCGCCCAATTCCAGCGGCGACAGATTGGCCTCGAGATTGAACAAGCCGAGTTCGTGGGTAAAACGCGGATCATTGGTCTGATCCAGCACCTGCATGGCTGACAGCGCCGGCCGGTTGGCCTGATCGACCAGGAACATCTCCTGCTCGGCGCCGATCCGGCGCACGCCGCCTTCGAACATCCCGCATGCATGCATGTCCTCCAGCGCCCGAACCTCGTCGAGCAGGGCTTTCATGAAAGCGCGCCGCAGGTTCTCGTCGCCGGATCGCTGTACGTTCTGTTCGCCCATCACAAGGCCAGGATCACTACCGAAGACGATGATATACCCCAGCGCTATTCGGGGCAAACCGGGACGAGCGCGCAAGCTTGCAGACCGGACCGTTTGCCGGTGACTTGTCTGCGGCGGCAGGGTATGCCAAGCTTCGTGTTTTGACCATCACCATAACGATCAGGGGTAGCACAATGACTGACAAACCATGGCTGTCGGAGTATCCCGACGGCGTTCCGGCGCAGATCGACATGGCGGAGTTTTCCTCGATTGTCGAGGTCATCGACTCAAGCTGCGAGAAGTTCCGCGACAAGGTCGCCTATGTCAATTTCGGCAAGGAGTTGACCTATGGCCAGGTCGACGATCTCAGCCGGGCTTTCGGCGCCCGCATGCAGGCCCTTGGCCTCAAGCCCGGCGACCGTATCGCCATCATGATGCCCAACGTGCTGCAATACCCGATTGCGGTCTTCGGTGCCCTCAGGGCCGGTCTGGTGGTGGTCAATACCAACCCGCTCTATACCGCGCGTGAGCTCAAGCACCAGCTCAAGGATTCCGGTGCCCGCGCCATCGTCATCATGGAGAATTTCGCCAACGTGCTCGAGGCGGTGGTCGACGAAACCGATGTCGAGCACATCATCGTCACCTCGATCGGCGAGATGATCGGTTTTCCCAAGGGCACGATCATGGATTTCGTCTTGCGCAGGGTCAAGAAGATGATTCCGGCCTACAACCTGCCCGGCGCGGTTCGACTCGGCAAGGTGCTTGGCGAGGGCGCGCGAGAAACGCTCAGCCCCGTCCAGCTGACCCACGATGATCTGGCCTTTCTCCAGTACACCGGCGGCACCACGGGGGTGTCCAAGGGCGCGATGCTGACCCATGGCAACATGGTCGCCAACATGCAGCAATCGTCGGCCTGGCTGGGCAACAACATCGACATGGGCGAGGAAATCATCATCACCGCCCTGCCGCTGTACCACATCTTTGCCCTGACCGCGAACTGCTTTGTGTTCCTCAAGTTCGGCGGCCGCAACGTGCTGATCACCAACCCGCGCGACATGGCGGGTTTTGTCAAGGAGCTGGGCAAGGAAAAATTCACCGCCATTACCGGGGTCAATACTCTGTTCAACGGCTTGCTGCATACCCCCGGTTTCGCCGATCTCGATTTCTCGAACCTGCGCCTGACCCTGGGCGGTGGCATGGCCGTGCAGCGGGCGGTGGCCGACAAGTGGAAAGCCACCACCGGCGTGACCCTGGTCGAGGCCTACGGCCTGACCGAGACCTCGCCGGCGGCCTGCATCAACCCGATGGATCTGGCCGACTACAACGGGGCCATCGGTCTGCCCATTTCGTCGACCGAATGCCGGGTCATCGATGGCGATGGCAATCCGGTCGGCGTCAACGAGACCGGCGAGCTGTGCGTCAAGGGACCGCAGGTCATGAAGGGCTACTGGAACCGCCCGGAGGAAACCGTCAAGGTGCTTGGCGATGACGGCTGGCTGAAGACCGGCGACATGGCGCGGATGGACGAGAAAGGTTATTTCTACATCGTCGACCGCAAGAAGGACATGATCCTGGTGTCCGGATTCAATGTCTATCCCAACGAGATCGAGGACATTGTCGCCACCCACCCCAAGGTCCTCGAAGTCGGCGCCATCGGCGCGCCGGATGAGAAATCCGGCGAGGTGGTCAAGGTCGTGGTCGTGCGCAAGGATGACAGTCTTACGGTCAAGGAATTGCGCGACTACTGCCGCACCGAGCTGACCGGTTACAAAGTGCCCAAGTATGTCGAATTCGTCGACGAGCTGCCCAAGACGAATGTCGGCAAGATTCTGCGGCGTGAACTGCGCGACCAATACGGCACGCCCAGAAGCTCGGACTAATCGGTCAGACGCCGGACCGTCTCGGGGCGCGATTCCAGCCCCGAGACCCCGACCCCGATCAGGCGCACGGAAAACGCGCTGCGCCACCCGCTCCACTCTTCGAGCAGGCGCCAGGCCGTCGCCGAGATGATGGCGGCATCATCGGTGGATTCTGGCAGTGACTGGCTGCGAGTCATGGTCGAAAACCCGCCCGAGCGCAACTTCAGGGTGATCGTGCGCGCGGCCAGACCGCGTGCGGCCAGGCGTTTGGCAACTTTGGAGGCCTGGGCTTCGATCAGGCTTCTTAGCGAGTCCAGATCGTGGACATCCTCGCCAAAGGTATTTTCCTGGCTGATTGAACGGCGAATCCGGTCCGGACTGACCGGTCTGTCGTCTAACCCCCGAGCCCGCTCGGCCAGCTCAAGACCGTGCCGGCCGAACAGTCGTAGCAAGAGGTCCGGCGCGGTTCGCCGCAGTTGCCCGACCGTCAACACACCGGCCTCGTGAAGACGTTGCTCGCTGCGGCGACCGATTCCGGGTAAGCGCCGCACCGGCAGCGGATCGAGAAAGGCCTGAACCGCGGCCGCTTTGACCAGGACGAACCCGTCGGGCTTGTCGTCGTCCGAGGCCAGCTTGGCCAGCAACTTGTTTTCGGCCATGCCAACCGATGCCGTCAGGCCGGTCTCGCGGGCAATATCGCGTTTGAGCTGGCGCCCTATGGCAAGCATCTCTTCCAGGCTCCTGGCCTGATCGCTGACATCGAGATAGGCTTCATCGAGGCTCAGGCCTTCGACCTGATCGGTCAGGGCATGAAAAATCGAGAAGATCCGGGCCGAGACCTCGCGATAGCGCTCGAAACGAGCCGGCAGGAAGACCCCGTGCGGGCAGAGGCGACGGGCCCGGCTGGCCGGCATCGCCGAACGCACCCCATATTGGCGCGCCTCATAGCTGGCTGCGGCAACCACGCCGCGCGCAGACCGGCCGCCCACCATCACCGGACGACCGCGCAGAGCCGGGTCATCGTGCTGCTCGACGCTGGCATAAAAGGCGTCCATGTCGACATGGATCACCCGGCGCATGGCTTGAAGACGGGCTTAAATGGTACGGGTCGGCTTGTCGCTGTCGAGCATGCCAGCCAGCTGCGAGACGATGGCCGTCTGCGCATTCTTTGCCTCCTGCCCATCGCCAAAGTGAATCCCCACCCCGCTGTTTATGCCGCGCTGGCTGCCCGGGGGCGTGATCCAGGCCACCTTGCCCGGGATCGCCATGCGCTCCTCGCCCATCAGGCTGAGCAGGATCAGGACATCATCACCCAGCCGGAAGCTCTTGCGGGTAGGGACAAACAGGCCGCCATTGATCAGAAACGGCATATAGGCCGCGTACAGCTCCTGCTTGTTTTCGATGTTGTACGACAAAATGCCCTTCTGCGCCATGGTCTCAACCCGTGCGAGCGAACAGACCTGACCATTCTAGCAGCCATTTGCTCAGCAGCAGATCCGCCCGGATCGAGGTACCGGCCATCGCCCTGCCCGCTAGAGCCTGCTGCCACAGCACCCCCAGACCGACCGGCTCCACAGTCAGCGCCCGATCATCGTCGAGCAGCAGCGAGCCCATGAAACTGCGGCACCAGTAGGCGAGCCAGTGCCAGCTCTCGGGGGCGCGGCCGGCCCAATCATCGATCAGGCCTGGCGCCGGCAGCTGACCGCGCGCAGCGTCCAGCATGACTCCACGGACCTGACGACCGAAATCCAGACCGTCACTGGTCAACAAGGCAAGTGCGCGCAACGGCGCGCCACCGCTGGCCTGCTGGGCCAGTTCGATATCATCCCGACCCGCTGTTTCAACCTGGCCTTCAAGCCAGGAACGGGCGATTTCGGCGTCCGGGGGATGCACGCTAGTGCGCTGGCAACGACTGAGAACGGTGGCCGGCAAGCCGGCCGGATCGTCGCTGACCAGGATCAACCAGGCCTGGTCCGACGGTTCTTCCAGGGTCTTGAGCAAGGCGTTGGCGGCATTGCGGTTCATCCGGTCGGCCTCCTCGACCAGGCCGACCCGATGAGGACCGATCGCCGGGGTCAGCTGCAGCCCGCGGGTCAGATCGCGGATGACGTCGACGGTCAGCTGGGTCTTGTCTTCCGGGACCTTGGCGACGAACAGATCAGGATGTGATCCGCTGTCCAGCAGTTGGCAGGACCGGCACTGCCCGCAGGGCTGGCCGTCGATCGGCATCAGGCACAGCAGGCGGGCCGTCAACCAGCGGGCAAGCTGGCGTTTGCCTAGCCCCGATGGACCCTGGATCATCGGGGCATGACCCAGCCGCCCCGCGGTCAGCGCCGTTTCAAAGTGCTGTTGCAAGGAGCTCAACCAGGGCAAGTTCATCGCAGTCGGGCCTCCAGCGCCTGATCAATGGCATCTCGAACCTGGGCCAGCGGTTGGGCGGCATCAATGACCACGATCCGTTCAGGTTCCAGCCGGGCGCGGGTCAGATAAGCCGAGCGCACCCTTTCCATGAACTCGGTCCGGGCACGTTCGAACCGATCAGCCTGGCCGCCACGCTGGCGTATCCGGGCCAAACCGACTTCAACCGGCACGTCGAGCAACAGGGTCAGATCCGGTTTCAGGTCCGGGTGAACGACGGCAGCCAGGCGGTCGACCACCTGCATGCCAAGCCGGCGTCCACCGCCCTGGTAGGCGCGGCTGGCATCAGTGAAACGATCGCACAATACATCGTGGCCAGCGGCCAGGGCCGGGCGGATGATCCGGGCCAGGTTTTCGGCCCGGGCCGCGAACATCAACAAAAGCTCGGTCATTGGTTCCAGGTCGCCGGTGGCCGGATCCAGCAGCACCCGCCGGACCTCTTCGGCGGCTGGCGTGCCGCCGGGTTCGCGGGTCCGGATGACCTGTCGGCCACGCTGCGCCAGCCAGTCGGCCACCTGCCCGGCCGCGGTGGTCTTGCCGGCACCTTCGCCACCTTCCAGGGTAATGAAACGACCAGCGGTCATCGACGGCCCCGAATGTAGCGGTCAACGGCCGCATTGTGCTCGGCCAGGGTGTCGGAAAACTGGTGCGTGCCGTCGCCGCGCGAGACGAAATACAGCTCGGTCCCCGGTGCAGGCCGGGCCGCAGCCTGCACGCTCTCACGGCCTGGCAGCGCAATCGGCGTCGGCGGCAGCCCGTGGCGAGTATAGGTATTCCACGGATGATCGGTCCGCAGGTGAACCCGCCTGAGGCGCCCCTCGAAGTCCGGACCGAGTCCGTAGATAACGGTGGGATCGGTCTGCAGCCGCATGCCCAGCTCCAGGCGCCGGGTGAAGACCCCGGCCACGCGCGCGCGTTCAGCCGCAGCACCGGTCTCGCGCTCGACGATCGAGGCCAGGACCAGCAGCTGTTCAGGCGATGTCAGGGGCAGCGCCGGATCCCGCCCGGCCCAGCTGGCAGCAAGCAACTCGCGCATGGCCCGGTGGGCGCGGCGCAGGATGTCGAGATCGCTGCTGCCGCGGGTGAAGAAATACGTCTCGGGCAGAAACCAGCCTTCGGCGAAGCAGGAGACGCAGTCAAGCTGAGCCATCAGTTCGGCCTCATCGAGTCCGGCGCTGGCCGGCTGCAGGCGTGGATCGTCGGCCAGTTCCTCGCGCAGGCGCGCCAGGCTCCAGCCTTCGACAATGGTCAGGCGATGCTGGCGGGTCTGGCCGCGGGCCAGTTGGTCGAGCAGCAGCGGTAGCGGGGTTGCGGCCTCGATCCGATACTCCCCGGCCTTGAGCAGCGGATCACGCAGCCGTCCCAGTACCCGCCATTCCCAGCGCGACCGGGCCAGACCGAGTTGTTGCAACTGGCGAACCAGGCCCGCATAACTGGTGCCCGGCTCCAGCCACAGGTTCAGCGATCCATCCGGATTGACCGGCGCGGTCTGAAAGCGCTGCCAGTCGCGCCACGCCTGACCGCCCACCAGCACGGCCAGGCCAATCACCAGCAGCAACAACAAACTCAGGATTACGCGCATCGGAACAGTTCTTTGTGCCAGAGTGCTTGCAGTCTGCGACCGACCGGACCGCAGCCAAACCGGTGTTGATCCACTGCAATCACCGGGCGGATCCCGGCCACCGAGTTTATCACCAGCACCTCGCTCAGAAGCTCCAGTTGCGATGCCGGCACGCTGCCGCTCTCCAGTTCGCCACCGAGCTCCTCGCTGAGCCAGGCCAGGGCGACCCCGGCCACCGCCACCCTGGCCGGGCTGAGCAGGCGTCGGCCGGCGACCAGGATCAGATTGCTGCTGATGGCCTCGGCCAGCTGGCCATGCTCATCGAGCAACAAGGCCTCCTCGCCCCCTCGCTCGCGACACTCCCGGGCCACCAGGGTCTGCAACAATCGGTTGCCATGCTTGAGTCCGCTCAGCGGCCCTGGCGGGCCGAGACGGTACCGACTGATGATGGTCGCAAGCCCCGCCTGCCGCTGTCGATTGATCCCGACCGGCCAGCGACGCGGCCAAATGATCCGCCGCGGCTCGGCGCCGGCAGGGGGCCAGTAGCCCTGACCGCCGCTGCCTCCGGTCAGGGTGATGCGGACCACCGCCCGGTCAGCCCCGAAGAACCGCAGGGCCTGGGTACACTCGGCAGCCAGCAGCGCGCTGTCGGGCATATCCCAGCCGATGGCCGCTGCCGCCCGGCCCAGACGGGCGATATGGCGATCCCAAAGCGGTGCCCTGCCGTCCTGAAAAGCGATCGTTTCGAACGCGCTTTCGCCGTACAGCAGGCCGCGATCATCGGCCGGCACTGCCTCGGCCGGCTGGCCGTCAAGCAGGATACTCATTCGACTCCCAGGGCGCGCAGCAAGCCGCGCGCCTTGGCCTCGGTTTCGGCCAGTTCCGCCCGCGGGTCGGAATCGGCCACAATGCCGGCGCCGGTGCGAAACGAGATCCCTTTGTCCGACAACACCATGGAACGAATCAGGATGTTGAGATCCAGCGCCCCGTCCAGCCCGAGGTAGCCCATGGCGCCGGTATAGAAGCCGCGCCCGGTGCCCTCAAGCTCAGCGATGATCTCCATGCAGCGAATCTTGGGACAGCCGGTGATCGTGCCGCCCGGAAAGACCGCCGCGATGACATCGACCGGATGTCGATCGGCGCGCAAGCGGCCGCGGATGTTGGAGACGATATGATGCACATGGGTATAGCTTTCCACCACCATCAGTTCGCTGACCTCGACCGAACCACTGGCACAGACCCGACCCAGATCGTTGCGTTCCAGATCGATAAGCATGATGTGCTCGGCGCGCTCCTTGGGATGGGCCAGCAGTTCGGCCGACAGATCACGATCGTGCATCTCATCGCGCCCGCGTGGTCGGGTCCCGGCAATCGGTCGGGTCTGGACACAGCCGGCCCGGACCTCGACCAGGCGCTCGGGTGATGAACTGACAATGGTGCCACCGGGCAGCCGCGCCAGACCGGCAAACGGCGCCGGATTGGCCGTGGCCAGGGCCCGGTACAGGGCCACCGGCTCAAGCGGTGCCGCCGCTGTCACCTGCCATCCACGGGACAGATTGACCTGAAACACGTCGCCGGCCACAATCCATTCGCGGATCCGTGCCACGCCATCCATGAACCACTCCGGTTGATCGCACTGAATTTCAAGCTCCGGCAGTGCATCGGCCACAAACTGCGGTGGCCCCATGGCACTCACTTCGGCGCACACCTGCTCCAGCCATTCTGGCGTTTCGGCAACCAGCCAGGTCTTGTGCTCAAGATGATCGAACAGCAGCGCAGCCGGGCAGCGTGCCGCACAGGCCACGGGGAGGCCATCGTGGCTGCTCGGCAAGGCCAGCCGTTGCTCGACCTGGCCGGCCAACTCGTAGCTCAGGTAAAGAAACCAGCCGCCGCCAAACGGCAGGCCGCTTGTCTGCAGATCATGGCGCGACGTCGCGGTGATGGGCAGGCGGGCCCGCAACCGCTCGAGAAATCCGGCCGCTGATGGCTCTTGAATATCGCTGATCAGGCACTCGCCAGCGTGCCGAAACAGAATCGACCAGCGCGCCAACGCCGGCGCCCCGGCCTCACTGGCAAGCAGGAAAGGCCAGGCCTCGGGGTCATGCTGATGGACGGCCAGCAACTCCGGGCCGTCCTCAATGAGGTGGATGAAAGGCCCGGTCATGGCTGCCGACGGGCGCGAGTGACCGGGTTCAATCGGCGCCGGAAAAACGCCGCAGCAGCAGCGAACCGTTGGTCCCGCCAAATCCGAATGAATTGCTCAGGGCATATTCCAGGCAGGCGTCACGCGCGCTGCCCGGCACCAGATCGATGCCGCCGCAAGCCGGATCCGGGGTCTCGAGGTTGATCGTCGGCGGTACCACCTGCTCGACCAGCGCCAGCAAGGTGAAAATGGCTTCAACAGCGCCGGCCGCACCCAGCAGGTGCCCGGTCATCGACTTGGTTGAACTCATCATCAGGCTGCTGGCATGGTCGCCGAACAGGCGCTTGACAGCATCGCACTCGGCCCGGTCGCCGACCTGGGTCGAGGTGCCGTGAGCGTTGATGTAGTCGACTTGCTCGGGGTTCACACCGGCGTCTGCCAGGGCATTGGCCATGCAGCGCGCAGCACCTTCGCCACCCTCAGGGGGTGAGGTAATGTGATGGGCATCGCCGCTCATGCCAAAGCCCACCAACTCACCATAGATTCGGGCGCCACGTTTGCGTGCTCGCCCCAGTTCTTCCAGGACCAGCACACCAGCCCCGTTGCTGAGCACGAAGCCATCACGATCGAGGTCCCACGGCCGACTGGCCCGTTCGGGTTCATCGTTACGGGTTGACAGTGCCCGGGCGGCGGTAAAACCCCCGTAGGCGGTCGGTGTGGTGCCATATTCGGCACCGCCGGCAATCATCACATCGGCATCGCCGTAGGCGATCATGCGGGCCGCTTCGCCGATATTGTGGGTGGCGGTCGTGCAGGCCGTAACAATGCTGACGTTGGGCCCCTGGAAGCCATAGCGGATGGAGATATGGCCTGCGATCATGTTGATAATGCAGCCCGGAACAAAAAACGGCGAGATCTTGCGCGGTCCGCCGTCCAGGTAGGTCTGGTACGTCCGCTCGATGGTGGCAATCCCGCCGATGCCGGAACCGATGGCCAGGCCATGGCGGTCGGGATCATCGGGATGGGCGCTCAGGCCGGCATCTTCAATCGCCTGGATGGCGGCAGCCATACCGTAATGGATAAAAGGATCTGACTTGCGCGCATCTTTGGGAGTGAGATAGCGATCCAGGTCGAGATCGCGAATCTCGCCGGCAATCCGGGCGGTAAAGGGCTCGGCATTGAAAGCTGTCAGCGCCCCGATGCCACTGCGCCCGTCCCTGATCGCCGACCAGGCCGAGCCGACGTCATTGCCGACCGGGGTGACACACCCAAGGCCGGTGACCACGATGCGACGGTCACCGCGCATCCCAAGGCCTTCCAGTCAGGTCCTGGCCGCCCACACTCATCCCGACGCCCCAGCCCGCCAGCTTACTGATCGACGTTGTTGGTGATGTAGTCGATCGCCTGCTGAACGCTGGTGATCTTTTCGGCCTCTTCGTCCGGAATTTCGCATTCGAATTCTTCTTCCAGCGCCATCACCAGTTCGACGGTGTCGAGCGAGTCCGCACCCAGGTCGTCCACGAATGATGCGCTGGGGGTCACTTCCTCTTCTTTCACACCCAACTGTTCGATGACGATTTTCTTGACCCGATCTTCAATGCTGCTCATGTTGATAGTCCTCTAGAGTCACTCAAAAACGGCGCCGTCCGATGCTTGCGCATCGATCAGCGTCACTCATGCCCGATTCGGCCACCCCGAAAGGCAACGCCGCAATCCGGTGTTGCTTGTTGTTGTCACCCGACCCATTGCTGACCAACGCTGTCGGCTCAGGTCATGTACATGCCGCCATTGACGTGGACGGTCTGGCCGGTAATGTAACCGCTGTCAGGGCCTGCCAGAAAAGAAACGCAGCCCGCGATGTCTTCCGGACGGCCCAAATGACCGAGGGGAATTGTACCCTGTAGCCGGGCGCGCTGTTCCGGATCGAGGGCTCGGGTCATATCGGTGTCGATGAATCCCGGGGCCACCACGTTGACCGTGATGCCGCGGCTGCCGACCTCATGGGCCAGGGCACGGCAGAAGCCGGCCAACCCGGCCTTGGCGGCGGCGTAGTTGGTCTGGCCGGGATTGCCGGCATAACCCACCACCGAGGATATCCCGATGATCCGACCATGGCGCGCCTTGAGCATGCCGCGCAGGCAGGCCCGGGTCATGCGCATGGCACCGGTGAGATTGGCATCCAGCACTGCATCCCAGTCAGCATCCTTCAGCCGCATCAAGAGTTGGTCTCGGGTGATCGCGGCATTGTTGACCAGCACGGTGACCGGTCCGGCCCGCTCGTTCACGGCGGCGATGACCCGGTCGATAGCGCCGGCATCGGTCACGTCCAGGACCAGCCCGCGACCATCGCCAAGTTCTGCAGCCACCGCATCGGCGCCGGCCTGGCTGGTGGCCGTGCCGAACACGGTGGCGCCATCGCGCTGCAGGCGCCGGGCCACGGCCTGACCAATGCCCCGGCTGGCGCCGGTCACCAGGACCACTTCCTGCTTGATGGATCGGGTCATCTCGGCTCCTTGCATCTAGCTCGAACTGGCGGCCAACCCGCGCAGCGCATCAGGCTGCTCCAGCGCCACCCAGTTTCCGCTGCGGTTGATCCGTTTGCCAAGGCCGCACAGCACCCGGCCCGGCCCGGATTCGGCATATGTGTTCGTCTCCAGCTTGACCATGGCCTGGACCGTGGCGGTCCACTGCACCGGTGCCGACAACTGATCAATCAGGGCCTGGCGGATTTCAGCCGGGGTCGTGCGCGGAGCGGCATCGATATTGTGCAGAACCGGAAAGCGTGGCGTTGCGATCTTGACCTCGGCGAGTATGGCAGCCATCCTGGCGGCCGCCGGGACCATCAAAGCGCAGTGTGAAGGTACGCTGACCGGTAATCTGAGGGCCCGGCGAGCACCAGCGCTCAGACAGGATTGCATGGCCCGCTCGACGGCGGCGCTGTCGCCGGCGATGACCAGCTGCCCCGGCGAATTGTAGTTGGCCGGGGCGACGACCTGATCCTCGGCCACCTCACGGCAGATCGCCTCGACCACCTCATCACCCAGGCCAAGAATCGCCGCCATTGCGCCCTGCCCCGGCGGCACCGCCGCCTGCATCAGCCGGGCCCGCTCGGCGACGATCCTGATCGCATCGGCAAACTCAAGCGCCCCGGCTGCCACCAGCGCGCTGTACTCGCCCAGACTGTGTCCGGCAGCCACCCTCGGCAATCCACCGCCAGCCCGACGCCAGCTCCGCCACACCGCGATACCGCCGGCCAGCATCAACGGCTGGGTCAGCTCGGTCCGGCTCAGCGCCTCGGCCGGACCGGTGCTGGCAATGGCCCATAAATCCAGCCCAAGCAGCTCACCGGCCTCGCCGAAAGTCTCCTCGACCACAGGGTCGACCTGGTTCAGGTCGGCGAGCATGCCAACCGTCTGTGAACCCTGACCGGGAAATAGAAAAGCGATATTAGTCATTAAAAACAGAATACTGGAAAGTCTTTTTAATAAACTACCAGAGCAGAGCCCCAGGTAAAACCACCCCCAAAAGCCTCCAGCAGGAGGCGGTCTCCGCGCTTGACCCGACCGCTGCGGATCGCCTCGTCAAGGGCCAGCGGGACCGAGGCCGCCGAGGTGTTGCCGTGTCGATCGACGGTCACCACCACCTGGTCCATCGACATCTGCAGCTTTTTGGCCGTGGCCTTGATGATGCGCAGGTTGGCCTGGTGGGGAATCAGCCAGTCCAGATCGCTTTTGTCGAGCTGGTTGGCCTGGAGTGTTTCGTCAACAATCCGGCCCAGGGTATTGACCGCCACCTTGAAGACTTCATTGCCGCTCATGTGCACGCTGATGCCGCCGCGTGGCTCGGGCAGAAAGCCGCGCGAGACGCCGACGTCAACTTTCAGCAGATCGCGGTAGGCCCCGTTGGCATGAATGTGGGTGGACAGGATGCCCGGTTCCGGGTCTGCCGCCAGCACAGCCGCGCCGGCCCCATCACCGAACAGCACGCAGGTTGACCGATCGGTCCAGTCGAGCATTCGGGTCAGGGTTTCAGCACCAACGACCAGCACCCGTCCGGCGGTGCCAGCACGAATATACTGATCGGCCACCGACAGCCCGTACAGGAAGCCCGAGCAGGCCGCATTCAGATCAAAGGCCCCGCACTCCCCCATCGCCAGCCGGTCCTGCAGCAGGCAGGCAGTGGACGGAAAGACGACATCGGGCGTGGTCGTGCCGACCAGCAGCAGGTCGATATCGGTAGGGCGTAGCCCGGCCGCGTCAAGGGCCGCCCGGGCCGCCGCTTCGGCCAGATCACAGGTGGTCTGGCCGTCGGCCGCAACGCGTCGCTCGGCAATCCCGGTGCGATCCCGAATCCACTGGTCGGTGGTATCGACAAATGCTTCGAGATCCTTGTTGGTCAGGATTTTTTCCGGCAGGTAACTGCCGGTTCCAACGATACGGGCATACATTCGCGAACTCCCTCTAACGGGCCCTAGTCAACGGCCCGAAATTGGCTTTCCATGGCCTGGCTCAAGCCACCGCGCGCTTCGCGGGCAGCCAGGCCAATGGCGTGGGCGACGCCCGCTGCACTGGCGCCGCCGTGACTCTTGATGACCACTCCACGCACGCCCAGCAGCGTCGCCCCATTATGCCGCGCAGGATCCAGGCTGTCACGGAGGCGGCCAAGCCGCGGCCTGGCCAGCCAGCCGCAAAAGCTGCCGCCGAGCAGCTTGCGCATCTCGGCAAACATCAGCCTGACCGCGCCTTCGGCACTCTTGAGCAGAATGTTGCCCGAGAAACCATCGCAAACCACCAGATCGACCCGACCGGCAAAAACCTGGTCGGCCTCGACAAAACCCTGATAGACGAGCGCCTGGTCGGATTCAATCAGCCGGCCGGCCTCGCGAACCAGGTCAGGCCCCTTGCCGGGCTCGGTGCCGACATTGAGCAGACCAATATCGGGTTCCCGGTCGTTGAGCAGCCGCGCTGCAATCCTGCCGAGGCGGGCAAATTCATGCAGGCGCCGGGCATCGACCTGCAGATTGGCGCCCAGATCGAGCATCCAGCAGCTGCCCCGAACCGTCGGCAACGCGCCCATCAGGGCCGGCCTATCGACCCCGGGCCAGGTGCCCAGCAGATGGCGCGACAGCACCATCAGCGCCCCGGTGCTGCCGCCGCTGACCACCGCACAGGCCCGTTCTTCGGCCAGTTCACGCAGGGCTCGCCCCATGCTGCTCTGGCGGCCTCGGCGCAGCGCCTCTGCCGGTCCGGCATCCGCGGCCAGGGCCAGCTCGGAGTCTTCGAGCTGCAGCCGCTTCTGCACCGCGGCAGGCCAGTCAGCCCGGACCGCCGTCATCTCGGCAATCGGGCCGAAAGCCAGGATCGACAATGCCGGATCCGAGTCCAGTGCCTGGCGGGCGGCGGCAAGATTGACCCGCACACCCCCGTCACCGCCGGCGGCGTCCAGAGCGATACAGCAGGACCTGATGTCGTTCATGACCCGGGCGGGTCCGGAGCGAGTCAGGATTCGTCGTCGTCCTCGACCTCAGGAGCAACGTCGATCACCTGGCGGCCGCGGTAAAAACCCTCGGCCGAGACATGATGGCGACGGTGGGTTTCACCGGTGCTGATTTCCTCGGACAGGGTCGGCCCCTTGAGGCTGTCGTGCGAGCGTCGCATGCCGCGTCGCGAGGGAGATTTACGATTCTGTTGAACAGCCATGCTCTTGCCACTCTCTTGTCAAGGTTCAAAGTCTAGTCGCGCTTGCGCGCCAGGTCGGCCAGTGCCGCAAATGGTCGCTGTCGGTTACCGCTTCCGGTTTCAGCCTGGCCGGGGCTCCCGACCGGCTCCGAATCCGGCGCCCTGGGCACCAACGGCAGGGCGAGCAGCACTTCTTCAGCTACCAGGTCGGCGATGCGCAAGCGCGGCTCGCTGACCACCAGCGGTTCGCAGTCTTCCGGCAGTCGCCCGGCAGCCTCCTCGGAGTCGACCACGGCCACCAGCGAGGCGCTGTCGATCGGCTGAGCGAACGGACGCAGCGAGCGCTGACAAACCATTGGCACCTGCCCGCTGACCCGGACGCGGACCAGAACTTCGCGCTGGTCATTGAGCTCAAAGCCCAGCTCAAAGCCGATTTCCGCATCACCTGGCTGGTCGATCAGATCAACCACACGTCCCAGGTCGGCCAGCCGGATGGTGCCGGCAAACTCGCGTCTCGCCTGGGCGGCCTTGAACGGATTGAGCCAGTCCGGGTAGTCGCGCGACATAAGCCCGCCATTGTAGCACTGGCCTTGCCTGGTCCACAATATGCGTTCGTTCCCCTTCCTTGACTGATTGCGATCCAGAATGACTGCCACGCCCGAGATCGTCCTCGCCTCGTCCTCGCCGTACCGCCGCGCCCTGCTCAAACGGCTGGGGCTGAGTTTTTCCACCCTGACACCGGATGTCGACGAATCACCCCGGGCCGGTGAGAGCCCGGCCGACCTGGCCATGCGGCTGGCCCGTCTGAAAGCCCAAACCGGATCAGGTCTGGCCCCGGGTGCCGTGGTGATCGGTTCCGACCAGGTGGCCGAATGCAACGGCCAGCCGCTGGGCAAACCGGGGACCGGCGAACGCGCCGAGCAACAGCTGCAGACCCTGCAGGGGCAAACCGTGGTCTTTCACACCGCAGTGTGCGTGACCGACGGGACCGGCGCGCGGGCCGAAAACGTGCCCACGACGGTCCGGATGCGCGCGCTGAGTCTTGAGCAGATCCAGCGCTACGTGCGCCTGGACAACCCGGTCGACTGCGCCGGCGCATTCAAGAGCGAGGCACTCGGCATCAGCCTGATCGAATCGCTTGCCAGCGATGACCCGACCGCTCTGGTCGGACTGCCGTTGATTGCCACGATTCGACTGCTCGGCCAGTTCGGCATCGCCCTGCCCTGAAAACGGCCATCGGCGCCGAAAATGCTACACTTCCGGCCATACGCAGCAGAATGGGAAGCCCTTGGAGCATGTCCGCTAACACCCAAGCCAACCGATCCCTCAATCACTGGCGGATCGAGTACGACCTTGACGGCATCGCCTGGCTGACGCTGGACCGGCACGACGAGAAAGTCAACAGCCTCGGGACCGAGGTGCTGGCTGAACTTGATGGTCTGGCTGCCGAACTTGAAGCGGCACCCCCGACCGGGCTGGTGCTGACCTCCGGCAAGCCGGGCAGTTTCATCGTCGGCGCCGATGTCCGGGAGTTCGACGCGACCACCGACGTCGATGTACTGGCCCGGAACGTGCGCAAGGTTCATGACCTGTTTGACCGGATTGCCCGGCTTGACTTTCCGACCGTGGTGGCCTTCGAGGGTTACTGCCTGGGTGGTGGCCTTGAACTGGCCCTGTGCTTTGACTGGCGCATCGCCCTGGATGCCGACCATACCCGGATCGGCTTTCCCGAAGTCAACCTGGGCATTTATCCCGGTTTTGGCGGCTCGGCTCGCTCGATCGCAGCGATGGGGGGGCTGAAAGCCATGCAGATCATGCTGACCGGTCGCATGCTCAGGGCACGCCCCGCACGCGCTCTGGGACTGGTTGACCAGGTGGTCGATCGGCATGGGTCACTGCGCTGGGCCGCGCGCGCGGCGGTGCTCAAGCGCAAGCGCCACAAGCGGCCCGGACTGGTCGATCGGCTGACAACGCTGACCCCGGTGCGCAAGGTGCTTGCCGGCCAGATGCGCAAGCAGACCGCGGCCAAGGCCAGACGCGAGCACTATCCCGCGCCCTATGAACTGATCGACGCATTCGAGGCCGTCGGCAATGATGCGGCCGAAATGATCCGGTTGGAGGCCGAGAAGGTTCCACGCCTTCTGGCCGGGGAAACTTCGCGCAATCTGCGCCGGGTCTTCAGGCTGATGGAGCGCCTCAAGGCCCAGGGCCGCCGGTCGGATTTCAAGGCCCGCCGGATCCATGTGATCGGCGCCGGCGTGATGGGCGGCGACATTGCCGCCTGGTGCGCCCTGCGCGGCCTGGAAGTGACCTTGCAGGATCGCGAGATGAAGCATATCGAGCCGGCCATCAAGCGCGCCGAGCGTCTGTTCCGGCGCAAGCTCAAGACCCCGACTGCACTGGCCGCAGCCCGTCAGCGCCTGGTCGCCGATGTCGATGGCAAAGGGATCGCCCGCGCTGATGTGATTATTGAGGCCATCTTCGAAAATCGCGAAGCCAAGCGCGAGTTGTTCACAGCCCTCAGGGGACGGGTTGCCGAGCATGCCATCATCGCCACCAACACCTCGGCCATTCCGCTGGCTGAACTGGCCGACGTGCTCGAAGACCCGGGCCGCCTGATCGGCCTGCATTTTTTCAATCCGGTCGCGAAGATGCCGCTGGTCGAGGTGGTGCATGACCGGCAAAGTGCAGCGGAGCGGGTCGCCGACGGCTGCAGTTTCGCGACCCAGATCGGCAAGTATGCCCTGCCCGTTACATCCACGCCCGGCTTCCTCGTCAACCGGGTGCTGGCACCTTACATGCGCAATGCGATGAAGATGCATCGCGAGGGCATTCCGCGCGAAGCGCTGGACCGGGCGGCCGAGCGCTTCGGCATGCCCATGGGTCCGGTCGAGCTGGCCGATACGGTCGGTCTGGATGTCGGACTGGGCGTGATCGATACGCTGATGGGCGAGGAGGCGGCAGAAGACCGCAAGGTTCTCGAAGAAATGGTCAATGACGGCAAGCTGGGCAAGAAGTCCGGCGAGGGCTTTTATGTCTGGAAAAAGGACAAGCCCCAGCGCGATCCAAAGGCGCATGAAGGCTACGACCTGGATCATCTGGCCGACCAACTCATGCGCCCCTACTTCGAGGAGTGCCGGGCCTGCCTGGACGACCAGGTGGTCGAGGACGCCGACCTGCTCGATGCCGGAATGATCTTCGGAACCGGTTTCGCGCCCTTCCGCGGTGGCCCGATGCATGACCTGTCCACGCGCGACGAACCCGTCAACCGCGACGAGCCCGTCAACGAGGAGTCCGCCTGATGTCCGAGACCCGCTTGAGAAAGATCGTCATCGCCGGCGGCGTGCGTATTCCCTTCTGTCGTTCCAACACGCTCTATGCTGACCAGTCCAATCAGGACATGCTGACCGCCGCCGTGCAGGGCCTGGTCGATCGCTGCGGACTGGCCGGCAAGAAGATCGACCAGGTCATGGCCGGTGCGGTCACCACGCACTCGAAAGACTGGAACCTGGCGCGCGAGGCGGTGCTGTCGACCTCGTTGTCGCCGCTGACCCCGGCGGTGACCATGCAACAGGCCTGTGGCACCAGCCTCCAGGCTGCACTGCTGGCCGGCAGCCAGATCGCCGCCGGGCAGATCGAGTGCGCCATCGTCGCCGGTACCGATACCACCAGCGATGCCCCGGTGGTCTTTCAGCGCCGCTTTGCCCAGCGCCTGGTCCAACTGTCAAAAGCCCGGTCGCTGGGCCAGAAACTCAAGGTCTTCAAAGGATTCTCGCTCTCCGAGCTGGCCCCCCAGCCACCGCGCAATGCCGAACCACGGACCGGTCTGTCGATGGGCCAGCACTGCGAGCGCATGGCGCGCGAATGGCAGATCGACAGGGCCGAGCAGGACGAATTGACCGTCGAGAGCCACCGCAAGGCCGCCGCGGCCTGGGATGCCGGCTTTTTCGACGATCTGGTCATTCCGCACAACGGTGTGGTCCGCGACAACATCATCCGCCCCGACACCAGCGTCGAGAAACTGGCCAGCCTCAGGCCCGCCTTCGACCGCAAGCAGGGCACCCTGACGGCCGGCAACAGCACCACCCTGTCCGACGGTGCCGCGGCGGTGCTGATCTGCTCGGAGGACTGGGCCCGGGCCAACGATCTCCCCGTTCGGGCTTACTTAAGCGCCGGCCGCTCAGCGGCGGTGGACTTCGTCGATGGCGACGAGGGCCTGCTGATGGCACCAACCGTGGCCGTGGCCGAGATGCTGACCCACCACGGACTGGGACTCAGGGACTTCGATTTCTACGAGATCCACGAAGCCTTTGCCGCCCAGGTGCTGTGCACCCTCAAGGCCTGGGAATCCGAGCGCTACTGCCGCGAGCGTCTGGGCCTGGATGCAGCCCTGGGCAGTATCG
Source organism: Wenzhouxiangella sp. (assembly GCA_046540955.1). GTDB lineage: Bacteria > Pseudomonadota > Gammaproteobacteria > Xanthomonadales > Wenzhouxiangellaceae > Wenzhouxiangella. Next base: position 56,555 of record JBKHEF010000003.1, on the reverse strand, counting down.
ACCGCTCGCGCATGAACGTGCGCGGCGGCTCGGTGGCGGTCGGTCACCCGTTTGCCGCCACCGGCGCCCGCATTCTGGCCACCCTGACCGCCATTCTCGAACAGGCCGGTTCCGGACGAGGCCTGATCTCGGTCTGCACGGCCGGGGGCATGGGGGTGGCGGCCATCGTCGAACGCCCGGCTGCCGGAGGCGTGCCCTCGCGCCGCGCTGACCGCCCCGCTGGCTCGGCCGAGGACGATGGGCAGGCAGCGCCGGCCACGAAGAAGGCGAAGAAAAAAGCCGACGGCAAGAAACGCACCATCCGCAAGAAGAAAGCGGCACCAAAGCCCGACGAACCGGCCGGCTGATTGCCGGCTCGTCAGGGCGCCAGAACGACCAGCCCCGCGGCTTCCGCAGTGTTCTGAAGCAGGGTGGCAACGGTCATCGGTCCAACGCCCCCGGGCACGGGGGTCAGCCAGGCGGCGCGTGCCGCGCAGGCCATGTGGTCCAGGTCACCTCGGATTTTGCCGCCGGCATCCCGGGTGATGCCGATATCGATCACCACCGAACCCGGACGCAGCCATTGCGGATCGACGATGCCGGGTTTGCCTACCGCCACGCACAGGATTTCCGCACTTCTGACCTGCTCTTCCAGGTCCCGGGTGAATCGATGGGCAACGGTGACGGTCGCGCCGGCCAGCAGCATTTCCAGCGCCAGCGGTCGGCCAACAATATTCGACGCGCCCACGATCACGACATGACAGCCCTTGGGATCGATGGCATAGGCACTCAACAGGGTCATGATGCCGCGCGGGGTGCATGGTCTCAGGCCCGGATCGCGCTGGGCCAGACGCCCCATGTTGCAGGGGTGGAAGCCATCAACATCCTTGTCGGGACGAATCCGCGCGGTGACCGCCTTTTCATCCAGATGCCCCGGCAACGGCAGCTGGACCAGGATGCCGTCGATGTCCGGGTCATCGTTGAGCGCATCGATCAGCGCCAGCAACTCGCCGCGGCCGACCCCGTGCTGCAGCCGATGTGCGCGCGACACGATGCCGGCCCGCTCGCAGGCCTTGATCTTGTTGCCGACGTAAACCTGCGAGGCCGGATCATCACCGACCAGCACCACGGCCAAGCCGGGCCGGCGACCGCCGCGCTCGACCCGCGCACTGACCGCCTCACGGACGTTGTCGATCAGGCGGTCGGCAACCGCCCGCCCGTCAAGAAGCCTGGCCCGATTTTCAGTCATGATGAACCACATTGTAGCGACAAGGCGCTAGGATAAGGGCAACCGAGCGGGAGATGCCAAGCCCATGAATCTGTACGAATACTCGTTTACTGCCCTGGAAGGCGGTGGATTGCCGCTGGAGCGCTACCGTAACCAGCCCATTCTGATCGTCAACACCGCCTCCGAATGTGGCTACACGCCCCAGTACGCCGGGCTGCAACGACTGTACATGGATTATCAGCGCTCCGGCCTTGTGGTGGTGGGCATCCCCTGCAACGACTTTGGCGGCCAGGAACCCGGTAGCGAGGAAGACATTGCCCGCCTGGTGCGCGAGGACTACGGTGTGACCTTTCCAATGACCGCCAGGTACAGCCTCATCGGCCGGGGCATGCATCCCCTGTTTCGGGCCATGACCGAGCAGTTCGGACCGGACATCCTGCCCCGCTGGAACTTTTACAAATACCTGTTCAATCGGCGCGGTGAGCTGGTTGAACACTGGCCATCGGCGACCACCCCGGACGATCCCGGGCTGCTCAATCAGATCGCTCGTAATCTGCAGTCGTGGTCGTTGTAGGGCAAACTGCCGGGCGACCGGGGCCCGCTAACCCCGCCGCTTGGCCTTGCGCGCAAAAGTGCGCAGGCGCTTGCGTTTTTGCAGCTGGCGCGGGGTCAGTTTATTGCGGCGACCCGCATAGGGATTATCTGAATCCTTGAAAACCAGATCCACGGTTACACCGGTCAGATCAAAGGTACGCCGGAAAGCGTTGACCAGGTAACGACGGTACTGGTCTGGCAACTGCGCGGTGCGGTTGCCGTGAATGATGATTCGGGTCGGAAAGAGTCCGCCGGCATGGGCATAACGCAGCTTCGCAGCCCCGCTTTTCCCCCCCGGAGGACCATGCGCTTCTGCCGCTGAACGCAGGGTGCGGGTAAGCAACGGTGTCGGCAGTTCGCTGGTGGCGCAGCGATAGACGCGAAGAATCGCATTGACCAGTTCGCCCAGCCCGCTGCCATGCAGCGCCGACAGGGTGACGACCGGGGCATGGCGCGCAAACTGCAGCCGCTCGGCAACGGTGACCAGCACCTGTCTGCGCCGGCTTTCATTAAGCCCATCCCACTTGTTGAGGGCCAGCACCAGACCTCGCCCGGCCTCGATGACATGACCCGCCAGGCGGGCATCCTGATCGGTTACACCCTCGGTGGCATCCATCATCAGCACGACCACGCGCGCCTGTTCCATGGCTTGCAGGGCCTTGATGGTACTGAAACGCTCGATCCCTTCATGGCTGCCGCGGCGGCGACGGATGCCGGCCGTATCGACCAGATGAAAAACCTCGCCGTCACGCTCGACCCGGGCGCGGACCGGGTCGCGGGTGGTGCCGGCCTGGGGTGTGGCCAATGCCCGTTCCTCGCCGAGGAAGCGATTGAGCAACGTGGACTTGCCGGTATTCGGACGTCCGATCAAGGCCAGATCAATCCCCGTCCGCTCGCCATCACCAGGCTCTTGCTCGGTCTCGGGCAGCATCGCCTCGATCGCACCGGCCAGGCGCTCCAGGCCACGCCGATGACTGGCGGCAATCAGGCAATAGGGGGCAAGTCCAAGGCTCAGGTTCTCAGCCAGGACCAGGTCTTCATCCAGCCCATCGGTCTTGTTGATCGCGTGGACGACAGGCTTGTCCAGGGTTCGCAGCCAGGCCGCAATCTCGAAATCGGCCGGCATCAGACCGGCTCGCGCATCGGTCAGAAACACCACCAGATCGGCCTCATCCACCGCCAGGCGAGTCTGGCGCTCCCGTCCCGTGCCGACCTCATCCTGGGCGGCTTCCAGGCCACCCGTATCGATCAGCAGCGCGGCGCGCCCATGCAGTTCGGCCCGGCCATAAATGCGATCGCGGGTCACGCCCGGAAGATCCGCAACCAGCGCATCACGGGTCCGGGTCAGGCCGTTGAACAGGGTCGACTTGCCAACGTTGGGCCGGCCCACAATGGCAACAACGGGCAGGCGCCGGGCGCTCATGGCCCGCTCCTCAGCTGCCAACCCGCCAGGCGGTCAGAGTACCGTCGACATCCAGGACATACAGCGTGTTCCCGACCACCAGTGGTGCGGTTACCGGTGCCTTGCCACCGATGCGGGTTCGGGCGGCAAATTCACCCCGCTCTGCGTCATACCAGTGCATGTAACCCTCCTGGTCAACGGTGACCAGGAAGGCACCGAAGAACACCGGTCGGGTGATCTCCCGGCGGGCCAGACGGTCATCGCGCCACAGCGTCGCCCCGTTTCGGCGGTCAACCAGCCATACCGCATCATCACGGTCCGCGACGGCCAGCTGGGTACGCTGCAGACTCACACCAAGGTGGGAGGCTATGTCCTTGGTCCACAGGACCCGCCCGGAATCAAGCGCAATACCAGCCAGTTGACCCTTGTAGGTCACCACGTACAGCTCAGAGCCGACAATCGCCATGGGGCCATCGATATCAGACAGGCGGTCGAGCTCGGTTCGACCTTCCGGTACGCTTACCCGCTGATCCCACAGCAAACTCCCATCGGCCGCCCGCAAGGCGCTCACCGCGCCGTCTTCATGGCCGACAAACACCTGCCCGGCCCGACCCAGCGGGTCGGAGCTGCCGCGCAGGCTCAACAAAGGCACGCTGCGGTCATGCACCCAGAGGCGGGCACCACTCTGGCGGTCAAGGCCGAATACCCGGCCATCAACGCAGCGAACGACGATGACCCCATCCTGGATCACCGGCATCGCCAGAACCTCCGAAGACAGCTGGGCACGCCAAAGAATGCTGCCGTCGGCACGATCCATGGCAACCAGTTCGCCGTCAAAGGTCCCCCAGTAGGCCCGGTTCTCTTCCAGCCGCGGTCCGGCCGACAGATTAAGGTCTGTATCAAAGCGTCTTGACGCGCGACCCGAATCAGCATCCAGCACGCTGATCCGGCCGCGATAATCGCCGACCCAGACTTCCTGGCGGTCATACACAGGCCGCAACCCGGGCCGACTGCGCCCGGTACCACGACCGACATCGGCTGTCCATATGCGTTGCGGGGTCGCCGTGGGAACGAATTCGACCAGCGCTGCCGGGGCCTGCGCCGCATCATCCCCGCTGAACCAACCGCCAACCGTCTGGCAGCCGGCCAGCAGAGCGACCAGCGCAACCAGCAAGGCCAGGCGCACAGCCTGAGTCACGACCGCTCCCCGCTGCCGGTCGCGTCCAGTTTCATCTGCAGCATGCGCTGTCCAGCGGCCTGTCCGCCGAGCGCTTCCAGCGCTTCCTGATAGGCGAGCCGGGCGTCTTCGACCTGGCCGGTGGCCAGCAGCAGATCGCCCCGCAGCTCGTTCCAGACCGCCTCAAAGCCGGCTGCGGGTGAGGCCGGCAAAAGCTCCAGTGCCTGGCGCGGCTCACCCTGGGCCTCCAGGACCCGGGCCAGGCGCAGTTCGGCCAGAGGTTGCAGCACATCAAGCCGTCGATGCGCCAGCACTTCGCGATACAGGCGCGCGGCCGGCTCGAGGCGGCCATCCTCAACCTGGGCTGCGGCCAGCAGCATGGCTGCCAGGCCGGCAAAGGCGCTGGAACCGGCCTCCGCCTGGAGCGTGGCGTAATGTTCCTCGGCCTGCTCGGTCCGGCCCGCCTCGATCTCGTTCTGGATGAGGTTGAAATAATCAGCCGCCAGGGCCTGCTGGGCAACCTGCTGGTCCTGCCAGTAGCGATAGCCGAAAATACCACCGAAGGCCAGCACCAGCCCCATCAGGATCGCCGCACCGTACTCCTTGATCCAGTTTCGGACGCGCTCGCCCTGTTCATGTTCGTCGTAAAGTTCAACAGCCATGGGTTGTTTGTTCCGCTCTTGTTCGGGTTTGTCGTGCCGGCTTCGGCCGCCATGATAATTCAGACTGCATCCACTCCGGGCAGCAGTTGCCCAATCCGGCCCGCTATCGCCTCGCGTGGCAGCGTCTCCTGCGGTGCAGTTCCGCGCAGATCCTTGATCTGGCAGACGCCGCTGGCGATTTCGGCCTCGCCCAGGACCAGCGCATAGCGCGCCCCACTGCGATCAGCACGCTTGAACTGGGCCTTGAAACTACCGCCCCCGAGATGGGTGGCGAGGCGGAGTGCGGGCAGTTTGTCGCGCAGTTCCTCGGCCAGGCGCAAGCCGTCCAGGGCAGCCGCCTGGCACACCAGGTAGACCTGCGGCGCCTGGCTACGTTCGGCACCATGATGCGCCAGCAGCTCGACGAGCCGTTCTACACCGAGTGCGAAACCGATGCCGGGGGTATCCTTGCCGCCCTGAACACCCACCAGGCCGTCATAGCGACCACCGGCACAGACGGTGCCCTGGGCACCCAGTTCATCGGTGATCCACTCAAACACCGTGCGACAGTAGTAGTCCAGACCGCGGACCAGGCCGGGATTGATCCGGTAGCCGATACCGAGTCCATCGAGTATCGCGCAGACTTGCTCAAAGTGCTCGCGCGCCTCCGGCCCCAGGGTCTCGGCCAGGCGTGGTGCCCCGGCCATGATGGCCTGGGTCTGGGGATGCTTGCTGTCAAAAATGCGCAGCGGGTTGGTGGTCAGCCGTCGCTGACTGTCGGCATCGAGGTCGGCCGTGTAAGGTTCAAGATACTCGATGAGGCGGGCCCGGTAACGCTGACGATCCTGCGGGTCGCCAAGGGTATTGATTTCGAGGCGGACGCCCCGGTCCAGGCCGAGTCGGTGCCAGATCCGTTCACCCAGCGCGATCAGTTCGGCGTCGACATCCGGGCCGGCAAGGCCGAAAACCTCGGCCCCGAACTGATGAAACTGGCGCTGCCGTCCGCGCTGCGGGCGCTCGTGGCGAAACATTGGCCCGCGATACCAGACTTTCAGTCCCGGCGAGTTCAGCAGGCCGTGCTGAATCGCCGCCCGCACCACGCCGGCCGTGCCTTCCGGACGCAGACTGAGGACGTCGCCATTGCGGTCGGCAAAAGCGTACATTTCCTTTTCGACCACGTCGGTGGCCTGGCCGATGGCGCGGCTGAACAGCTCCGCCTTCTCGACCAGCGGTATCCGTATCTCACGAAAATCGTAGGCGTCAAAAAGCGCCGCGAGCTGATTTTCCAGCCAACGCCAGGTCGGCGTGGCATCCGGGAGGATGTCGTGCATGCCACGAATGGAATGAATGCTTTGCATGGCTATCCGGGAAATCTTAAGTGGGACGGAACGGTGGTGGAAGGCGGTGGGCAGACCAACGCCAGGCCGAAGCGGCGCTAGCGTATCACTGACGACGCACCTGACCGTCGGCCAGCAACTCAAAACTGGCCACATCGGCCCGGTCATGACCTTCGAACTCCACCGGCTGGCCGTCAAGCTTCAGGGCGATCGCGCTGGCCCGACCGAGCAAGAGCCGGAACGGTGGCTCGGCCCGGTACTGGCGCCGGTCACCCCCACGCAGGAGGTCGTATTCAAGACGCTCGCCGTCGCCGCCGTAGATTTCCAGCCAGCTGTCGTCGAGCACTTCGATGGCCAACACCGCTCCTGGCGGTTCCGCACCCGGTGTCGACTCGGGCACACTGGGTTCAAGATCGCCCGGATCGCGCAATGGCCTGATTGGTCCGATCGGCATCGCTGTTGCGGCCACCGGCGTACTTTCGCCGGCCGCCCCGGCCCGGCCAGTCTGCGTTTTTTCATCCAGAGCCAGAGCCCTGGCAACGCGATCCGCGATTCGCTGCTCGGAGACACTGGGCAGGCTGGTGGGCATGGGCGCGTTGATCTCCGGCTCCCGCTCGATGAAGCGCGAGCCTCCCTGGATATAGATCAGCACCAGTGGCGGCACGATCAAGGTGGTTACGATCAGATAAGTCGAGAATTTCAGCACCCGGTCGAAGCGCTGGGCACGCTTGCGGATTGGCAGCACCGGGCGCAGTACGGCCGGCTCGGCGCTCGCCAGCAGGCCCAGCAAGGGTTCGGGATCAAGGCCCAGATAGCGGGCATAGTTCTGAACGTAACCGCGCCGGTAAATGGGCGCCAGCGCATCCAGCTCACCGCGTTCGATCCGCTCCACAGTGGCCACGGAAAGCTTCAGCTCACGAGCGGCGGTCTCGACCCGCAGGCGTCGTTTGAGGCGCTGCTGACGAAGCTGGATGCCAATTTCTTCCTCGGCCCGACCGACCGGCAATCTGAGCTGGTCGGGCGCCGGCGATTCGCCGCCGGTATCGTGCGGGTTTTCAGTCATCGTCGTGTCTCAGACCGCGCAGCTCGCGGGCCTGCGTGGTGTCGGGAAACTGCTGTTCCAGGCGGATGGCATAGCGTTCAGCCTGGTCTGGATTATTCAGGGCCTGCTCGATCTGGTAGCCCAGCATCAGCGTGGCGGCATCGGCATCAGCCACGGCTTCAAGCCGCTGCAGAAACGCTCGGGCCCGAAACGCCTCGCCCAGCTCCAGCTGCAGATCAGCCAGTTGAAACAGCGCGTCGGGATAGGCGGGTTCGATCTCCAGGGCCTGGCGCAGGTAGGCCTCGGCCTGTTCGACATCACCGGACCGGCGCGCGCAGGCCCCGGCGTTGCCGTAGGCCAGCTCAGGGGTGCTGTAAAAGGGGTCGTCCATGGCCCGAAGGAAGTGGCGCTCGGCCTCGCTGAAATTGCCCTGGCGGCACAGGTGAACGGCCACGGCATTCTGGGTAGGGCCATCGTTTGGCGCCAGTTGAGCAGCGCGCCGGTAATGCTGACCGGCCGCGCGATTTTCACCAAGCCGATCGTAGATCAGGGCCAGAGTGAGATGAGCCGGGGTGTGCGAGGCATCATGTTCAAGCGCCGTCTGCAACTTTTCGATGGCCAACTGCAGCTGGTCGCGTTCAAGGTAGCCAACCCCCAGTCGCGTATTGACTTCCGCCGCCCGCACCGGGCTGACCCGATCGATGCCTTCGCGACCTTGCATGGGCGCCGACGGGGTCGTGGCACAAGCGGCCAGGGCCACTGCCAGAACCACCAGCATCAGCGATCTCGCCAACACCGTGGTCATGCCGGCAATGCCTGCCGGGCGAGCTGCTCCTGAACCACCCGCCGGCGCTCGCTTGGTGCCAGCAGCTTGCCAACCAGCTGGCCACAGGCCGCATCGATATCATCGCCGCGGGTCTTGCGGACGGTCGTGATGATGCCGGCTGCGCGCGTGACGTTCTGGAATTCGTAGATCGTCTCGGGCGATGACGGCCGGAACGGGGTGCCGGGGAACGGGTTGAACGGGATCAGGTTGAGTTTGCACGGCAGGCCGTTGAGCAGGCGTACCAGGCCGCGGGCACAGCGACGGTCATCGTTGACCCCGTCGATCATGGTGTACTCGAAGGTAATCGAACGACGATGATGGACCCGCACGAAGCGCTGGCAGGCGGCGATCAATTCGGCCAGCGGATACTTTCGATTAAGCGGCACCAGGCGGGTGCGCAGCTCATCGTCGGGCGCATGCAGCGACACCGCCAGAGCGAACTCGTCACCAGCGGCCAGATCGTCGATGCCCGGGACCACACCGGCGGTGGAGATCGTCACGCGGCGCGAGGCCAGACCATAGGCAAGGTCATCACGCAACAGGGAGAGCGCGGGACGCACGGCGCCGAGATTGAGCAGCGGCTCGCCCATGCCCATGAACACCACGTTGGTCACCTGGCGCCCGCCCAACCGGGGTTCGGCCAGCGCATTGACCGCGAACCAGACCTGGCCGATGATCTCGGCAGCCGACAGGTTACGCTTGAATCCCTGGGTGGCGGTCGAGCAGAAGGTGCAGTTGAGCATGCACCCGACCTGCGAGGAAATGCACAGGGTGCCCCGGTCGGCCTCGGGAATGAACACCGTCTCCACGGCGCTGCCGCCGCTCTCGCTGAGCAGCCATTTGACCGTTCCATCGACCGAAACCTGCTCGCGGATCACGCGCGGCGGTCGCACCTCGGCGATCGCCGCCAGGCGCTCGCGCAAGGAGCGCGACAGGTCCGTCATCAGGGCAAAATCGGTGAGCCCGCGCTGATGGATCCACTGCAGAACCTGGCGGGCCCGGAACGGCTTCTCGCCCAGGCCGGCGAAAAACGCCTCCAGGGCAGAGCGATCGAGTCCGATGAGGTTGGTTTTCGAATCGGCCAGGCTCGCCATCTGCGTTAAAAAATCCTTGAAAATCAGCGCGAGTATATCTCATCGGCGGCAAAGAAGAAGGCAATCTCCGTTCGTGCGGTCTCGGCTGCATCGGAACCGTGGACGGCATTGGCATCGATGCTGGAAGCGAACTCGGCCCGGATCGTGCCCGGGGCCGCCTGGCGTGGGTCGGTGGCGCCCATCAGCTCGCGATTGCGGGCGATCGCATCCGGGCCCTCGAGGACCTGGATCATGACCGGGCCCGAGGTCATGAATTCAACCAGATCGGCAAAGAACGGGCGCTCACGATGCACAGCGTAAAAACCTTCAGCCTCTTCACGGCTGAGATGTTTCATTCGCGCGGCCACGATTTTCAGGCCGGCGCGCTCGAAGCGGGAATAGATTTCGCCGATGACGTTCTTGGCCACGGCATCGGGCTTGATGATCGACAGGGTACGTTCCATACAGTCTCCTCGGGCAACGCGTCGCTGGATTGGCCAAAACGCGCTATTGTAACCCGGTAATCGGGCGCCGGGATGCCCGCTGGCGGGCAACGTGGCAATCGACGAGCCGTTGAAGCAATCAGCTGTCCGGGTGCAGCATCCGGGCCAGTTCGGCATCAACCAGCTCGGCATCTCCAAGATTCAGGGCGAGCAGGCGCCGCAGATGGGTCATGCCATCGATATCGATCTCGACCCAGCTGGCGCCGACCCGGGTACCGTCGACAAACGCGATCTCCAGAGCCATGTTCATCGCCGCTTCCGGGCCCAGCCTGATTTCCAGTTGCGCAGCCTGACCGGGCACCGGCCCTTGGCCTTTTGGCAATCCGTGGAGCAGAACGCCCTTGAGCGACAGGTTCTCGACCTCGACGCCCACTGGTTCCCGGCCCTCCCAGAACAACAGCGCCGTGCATTCGTACGGCACCCGCTGAAACTGCCTTCGGTCTTGGCCCATGTGCTCGTGCTCCCGATCAGGTCAGGCGGTCGGATTGATTTCCCAGCTCTCTGGCGTATCGTGGGCACCCTGCTCGCGCGACAGCCGGATATTGAGGCCGAGATCGTTGCGCGAATCGGCATTCTGAAGCGCTTCTTCTTCGGAAATCTTGCCTTCCTCGAACAGTCGGAACAGCGACTGGTCGAAGGTCTGCATGCCGTGCTGGGCGCCCTCCTTCATCGCATCCTTGATGCCGTGCACTTCGCCCTTGAGAATCAGGTCGGCGATGTAGGGCGTGCGCAGCAGCAATTCCACCGCCGGCACGCGCTTGCCGTCCACGCTCGGGATCAGGCGCTGGCTGACGATCGCCTGCAGGTGCAGCGACAGATCCACGAACAACTGCCGATGGGCCGACTCGGGAAAGAAATTGATGATCCGGTCGAGGGTCTGGTTGGCATTGTTGGCATGCAGCGTCGACAGGCACAGATGCCCGGTTTCGGCGTAGGCGACGGCATGCTGCATGGTCTGCTGATCACGGATCTCGCCGATCAGGATCACATCAGGCGCCTCGCGCATGGCATTCTTCAGCGCGATTTCATAGCTCTTGGTGTCCAGCCCGACTTCGCGCTGGTCAACGATCGAGCGCTTGTGCGGATGGAGGAACTCGATCGGATCCTCGATGGTCAGGATGTGCCCGGAGCGCCGGCCATTGCGATGGTCGATCATCGAGGCCAGCGTGGTCGACTTGCCCGAGCCGGTCGACCCGACCACCAGCACCAGACCGCGCGGCAGCATGATCAGTTCCTGCAGCTTGGCCGGAAGGTTGAGCTCCTCGATCGAGGGGATTTCGCCCTTGATGTGACGGATCACCATCGCTACCGAGCCGCGCTGGCGAAAGACGTTGACCCTGAACCGACCGACCCCGTCCAGCGCCAATGCCAGGTTCATCTCCATTTCGCGCTCGAACTCGGTGCTTTGCTTGTCGTTCATCACCGAGTAGGCCAACTGGCGGGTATCGGCGGCGGTCAGACGCTGCTCGCCGAGAAACCGGGTCTTGCCCTCGATATTGATGCCTACCGGTGAGCCGGCACTGAAAAAGAGGTCCGAGCCCCCGTGCTTGACCATGGCCTGGAGAAATTTTTCTAGCGTCACAAGCAGGATTCCTGGGAATGCTCAACGCCTGGCAGTGTATCACTCCATCGGATTCGATCCTTGCTGGCGCAGGGTTCTGGCCAGGCGACGAAAGCGGTCTTTCGGCAACTGGCCGGCAAACACCCCGCATCCGGAAAGGCCTCGGCCGCGCCAGCCGATGAACCAGGGGCTGACGAAAGGACTGCGAACCTCGCTGGCCCATGTCCGGCCGCGCCGCCACAACAAGCGCCCATCATCCAGCCGAAGCACCAGATTGGGCGATAGCAGGCGATAGGTGGCCCGGGCACCGGTCACAAGGGTAAGAAGGGCGATGACCAGCGAGGCCAGACCTCCGGACCCGGACTGCAAAACAGCACAGGCTGCCAGCAGGGTAAGGAAAGCCACTGCACCGGCCATGGAACGGGCCGGCTGCAGGACCATTTCAGACGCGCCTGCCGAAGCCATCCCGGATCGCGTCAACGATCCGACACAAAGGGTCGCTGTCGGGGCGAGTGCGGCCCAGCAGCCAGTCCCAGAGCTGGTCATCCTCGCATTCCAGCAGCAGCCGGAAGGCTTCGCGCAGGTCGCGGTCAGCGACCGGCCAGCGCTGTTCCAGCCAGCCGGTCAGCAGCGCATCAAGCTCGCGCATGCCGCGCCGGCAGCGCCACTTCAGCTCACGCGGGACCTCGGCCGGTCCCATGACGACCGCTCCGCTGGTCGGGACCATCGGGTCAGAGACTGCGCCGGGCCAGCATCATCTTCTTGATTTCGGCAATCGCCTTGGCCGGGTTGAGGCCTTTGGGGCAGGTCTTTGCGCAGTTCATGATGGTGTGGCAACGGTACAGCCGGAATGGGTCTTCCAGATCGTCAAGACGCTCGCCGGTGGCCTCGTCGCGCGAGTCGACCAGCCAGCGGTAGGCCTGGAGCAGAATGGCCGGGCCGAGGTAGCGCTCGCCGTTCCACCAGTAGCTCGGGCACGAGGTCGAGCAGCAGGCGCACAGGATGCACTCGTAGAGGCCATCGACCTTTTCCCGGTCCTCACGCGATTGCAGGCGCTCCTTGTCCGGCGGCGCGGGGCTCTGGGTCCGGATCCATGGCTTGATCGAGGCGTACTGGGCGTAGAAGTGGCTCAGATCGGGCACCAGGTCCTTGATGACCGGCATGTGCGGCAGGGGGTAGATCCGGACATCCCCCTTGATGTCATCGATCGCCTTGGTACAGGCCAGGGTGTTGGTGCCGTCGATGTTGAACGCGCAGGACCCGCAGATGCCCTCGCGGCATGAACGGCGGAAGGTCAGCGTCGGATCGATCTCGTTTTTGATCTTGAGCACGGCATCAAGCACCATCGGCCCGCACTGGTCCAGATCAAGATCGTAGGCATCGATGCGCGGGTTCTCGCCGCTGTCGGGATCCCAGCGATAGATGCGGAAGGTGCGCACATTGCGCGCCCCGTCCGGCGCGGGAAAATGGCGCCCCTTGTTGATTCTGGAGTTTTTCGGAAGTCGGAATTCAGCCATGTTTGTTCATCCGTAGACAGTTCGGATCAGGCAATTGTCGGGGGCTAGTAGGTCCGCGCCTTGGCCGGGAACACCTCGACGTCGTCGGTCAGGGTATACATGTGGACCGGCCGGTAGTCGATGCGCACCTTGCCGCGATCATCCGTCCAGGTCAGGGTGTGCTTCATCCAGTTTTCGTCATCGCGATCGGGGAAGTCTTCACGCGCATGGGCGCCACGGCTTTCCTTGCGGTTTTCCGCCGAGACCATGGTGGTGACCGCATTGCCGATCAGATTGCGCAACTCCAGGGTCTCGACGAGATCGGAATTCCAGATCATGGAGCGGTCGCTGACCCCGACCTGCTCGAACGCCGAGCGAACCTGCTCGATGCGCTGGCAACCCTGCTCCAGGGTCTCGCCGGTGCGAAACACCGCGGCGTCTTGCTGCATGACCTGCTGCATGCGATCGCGGATGGCGGCGGTTGATTCACTGCCTGATGCATGCCGAAGACGGTCGAACTCACCGACCAGCGCGTCCACCCGGTCCCGCGACACGGCTCTGACGGCCTGACCCGGCTTGATCGTTTCACCGCAGCGTTTGGCCACCGCACGGCCGAACACGATCAGATCGAGCAGCGAATTGGAACCAAGCCGATTCGCGCCATGGACCGAGACACAGGCCGCCTCACCGATCGAGAACAGGCCCGGAACCACGGCATCAGGATCACCGTCCTTGAGGGTCACCACTTCACCGTGATAGTTGGTCGGAATGCCGCCCATGTTGTAGTGCACCGTGGGCAGGACCGGGATCGGATCGCGGGTCACGTCGACCCCGGCAAAGATCCGCGCCGTCTCGGCAATCCCCGGCAGTCGTTCATTGATGACATCGGCACCAAGGTGCTGCAGGTTGAGGTGGATATGGTCATTTTTCTGACCCACGCCGCGGCCTTCGCGAATCTCGATGGTCATCGAACGCGACACCACGTCCCGCGAGGCCAGATCCTTGGCGTTGGGGGCATAGCGTTCCATGAAGCGCTCACCATCGGCATTGGTCAGGTAGCCGCCCTCGCCTCGAACCCCTTCGGTGATCAGGCAACCGGCGCCGTAGACCCCGGTGGGGTGGAACTGGACGAACTCCATGTCCTGAAGGGGCAAACCCGCGCGCAGCACCATGCCATTGCCGTCGCCGGTACAGGTGTGCGCCGAGGTGGCTGAAAAGTAAGCCCGACCGTAGCCGCCAGTGGCCAGGATCACGGCATGGGCACGGAACTCGTGGAGCGTGCCCGAAGCCAGATCCCAGGCCAGGCAACCCCGGCAGCTGCCGTCATCATCCATCAGCAGGTCGAGCGCGAAATACTCGATGAAAAACTGGGCCTGGTGCTTGAGCGACTGCTGGTAGAGCGTATGCAGGATGGCATGCCCGGTCCGGTCGGCCGCCGCGCAGGTCCGCTGGGCGGTGCCTTCGCCGAACCGGGTGGTCATGCCGCCAAACGGTCGCTGATAGATCTTGCCGTCCTCGGTGCGCGAGAACGGCACGCCGAAATGCTCCAGCTCGATCACCGAGGGGATCGCTTCGCGGCACATGTACTCGATGGCATCCTGGTCGCCCAGCCAGTCCGAGCCCTTGATGGTGTCGTACATGTGCCAGCGCCAGTCGTCTTCGCCCATATTGCCCAGCGCGGCACTCATGCCACCCTGGGCAGCAACGGTGTGCGAGCGGGTCGGAAAGACCTTGGTGATGCAGGCGGTGGTCAGACCGGTGGCGGCCAAACCCATGGTGGCCCTCAGTCCGGCCCCACCGGCGCCGATGACCAGGACGTCGTACTCGTGCTTGGTAATGTCGTATGCGTTGCTCAATTTATGCTCCAAAAGCCACCTTGAAGATGGCGAGAACCGCCAGCAGCCCACCGACAATCGCGCCGATCTTGACCAGCACAAGCAGGGTCACCTCGACCACGCGATGATGAATGTAGTCCTCGATGATGACCTGCAGCCCCAGCCGCGCGTGATACAACGACGTGATCACGAAAAGAATCGCCATGGCCGCGTTGAAAGGTTGCCCCAGCCAGGCGCTGGCCTCGGCGTGACTGGCGCCGACCAGGGAGGACAGGGCCAGCACCAGCCAGATCGTCAGGCCGATCAACAGGATGGCGGTGAAGCGCTGGGCCCACCAGTGGGCAACGCCGTCGCCGGCAGCACCGTGATTGTGGGCATTGGCAAGCGGGTTTCGCAGGTTCACAGCCACACCCCCCAGGAAATGAGGGTCAGCGCGGTGGCCACACCCACGACGGTCCAGCCCGACGCATAGGCCCCGCGCAGGTCAAGCAGCCAGCCAGCATCCCATAACAGATGACGGATGCCATTGAGCAGGTGGTAGAACAACGCCGCCGTCCAGACCAGCATGATGATCAGGGCCGGCACACTGGCGAGAATCTCGCCAAATGCCGCGAACCGCTCCGGCCCGGCAGCCAGCGCCAGCAGCCAGGCGATCACAAGGATCAGCCCGGCGCTGAGCAGCACCCCGCTGATCCGGTGGCTGATTGAAAGAACCGAAGTCAGCTGCGGGCGGTAGACCTGCAGATGCGGAGAGAGTGGTCGATTGTCGGTCGCCATGTCGAAGTCCCTAATCGGAATGGTCCTTGATCGGAATGATGATGGGCGCTGCAGTCAGAAGTCGATGCAGCGCCCGTTCTTTTCCCAGTCGCCGTAGCGGACCGGGTCGAGGCCGTTCTTGCGCCCCCCGATCTCTTTCGGCTTGCCGGGCCGAACCGCCGGCCTGGTGGACGGATCCTTGCGATCCGGCTCAGGTTTGCGCGTCTGTTCTTCCTCGCTCATCGCGTAAGATTGTACCCTGTGTCTGTTGATGATGAATCACCGATGTCGACCTGGTATCACCTGCCCCATTTTTCCGGACTGAAACTGACCGGGGCTGACGCCCACGCTTTTGCCCATGCCCAGTTCACGACCTCTTTTGATCATGCTCCGGAACCTGGCTGGCGCCTGACGGCGTGGTGCTCGCCCAAGGGTAAAGTGATCTGTGTGATGCTCACGCGGAGAACGCCGGATGCAGTCGAGCTGGTCGTGCCGGCAACCCAGCTGGAAATCTTGGCAACCCGGCTACCGATGTACGCCATCGGCCGCAAGGTTGAACTGCATACCGGGCTGACGGTCGCCGGCAGCCTCGATGCAGCCCAGGATCCAACGCTCAGCCTGCACGCCGATTCCGGGCGGAGCCTTGTGCTCGACGCTGCCTGTGCGGCCGCAGATAGCGCCGTGCTGGTGCGCTGGCAGACGCTCGACGCCTGCGCTGGTCTGGCCTGGCTGAGTCCGGGGCTTGGCGAACAGTTCCTGCCGCAGGCCCTCGGCCTCGAGGAGCGCGGTGGACTGAGCTATCGCAAGGGCTGCTACCCCGGCCAGGAAGTCATCGCCCGGGTGCATTATCTGGGCAAGGCGAAGCAGCGCCTCAGCGGCTTTCTCCTCAGCGGGCCGCTTGACTGCGCAGAACAGGATCTGCTCGACGGCCACGGCGAGCGGATCGGCACCGTGCTCTACAGCGTCCCGGATGCCCGGGCCACGCTGGGCCTGGCCGTCGTCGGCGCCCGGTTTCCTGCCGGGCTGGAAATACGCTGCAGCGATAACGACGGTCGACTTTGCCCGCCTGCTGATTTATGCTCGGGCGAAGCCCGGTCGACCGAGGAACCCGAATGATGCGTTTGCCGAGGTCGCTTGCCTGCCTGGCGCTTGCCGTTGGTCTGGTGGTGGCGAGCCCGGCAGCAGCGCAGGGACGAGCGTTGCAGTTTCAGGTTCATCCGATCTTCCCTCCGGAACAGACGGCGCTGGTGTTCCAGCCGTTGCTCGACTATCTCGAGCAGGCCACCGACCAGCGCTTTGAGCTTCACACCAGCCGTGACTTCCACCGTCATTGGCTGGATCTGCGCCGCGGCAGCCAGCCCGACCTGGTTTTGGAAGATGCCCATCTGATCGCCTTGCGCATGCAGCGCGATGGCTATCGCCCAATGGTCCGGGCGAGCAAGCCAACGACCTTTTCCCTGCTCACCAATCGCCCCGAGCGGGCCCCTGAACTGACTGATTTCATCGGCTTGCCAGTGGCCAGCCTGCCCACACCAAGCCTCGGTCACCTGGTCCTGGCCGCGTGGTTTTCCAATCCCATGCAGCAACCGCTGATTCAATCCAGCGCCACCTCCTGGCTGGATGCGGTCGAGATCGTCTTTGCCGGGGAGGCCGACGCCGCCATCGTCCCGCACAATCTGGTGGCCCGTTACGTCAACCTGACCCAGGTGGCCACATCAACCGAGTTCCCCCACATGACCATCGCCGCCGCCCCTTCGCTTGATCAACGCCTGGCTGACGATATCATTGCGGCCCTGCTCGCCCTCCACCGGCAATCCAGTCATTTCGTGGTCCTGCACGAGCTTGACATAGAGCGCTTCGTGCCGGCCTCGGTCGATGAATACGTGGGCCTCGAGCGCTGGCTGGATACGGTCTACCGGGGCGACTGATCACCGCCCATATGCCCGGAATCCCCATGACGCTGCAAACCTTATCGGCCCTGTCGCCACTGGATGGACGCTACGCCAACCGCCTTGAGGAACTGGCGCGGCTGTGCTCGGAAAGCGCCCTTATCGGCCGCCGGATTGAGGTCGAGATCGCCTGGTTCCGCGCCCTTGCCGCCTGCCCCGATTTTCCGGCCCTGCCGCCGATCGGACCGCACGACAGCCAGTTTCTCGACCACCTGGTCAACAACTTCTCGCTCGACGATGCCGCTGCGATCAAGGCCATCGAAGCGACCACCAACCACGATGTCAAGGCGGTCGAGTACTGGCTCAAACAGCGCTTCGCGGAACGCCCATCGCTGGCAGCGTATGGCGAATTCATCCACTTTGCCTGCACCTCCGAAGACATCAATAACCTGGCCTGGGGGCTGATCCTGAAGGCCGCCATCGGTGAGCAACTCGACCCCCTGCTCGGCCGTATCGATCGCCAGCTTGAAGCCCTGGCCACCGAGCATGCCGGCCTGGCGATGCTTTCACGCACCCATGGCCAGACCGCCTCGCCGACCACGCTGGGCAAGGAACTGGCCAATGTCGTGTTCCGCCTGCGGCGCCAGCGCCGCCAGCTGGCGGGCATCGAGATCAGCGGCAAGATCAATGGCGCGGTTGGCAATTTCAATGCCCATCTTGCAGCCTGTCCGGAGCTCGACTGGCCCGGGCTGGCACGCACCGTGGTTGAGGAACTCGGGCTGGTCTGGAATCCCTACACCACCCAGATCGAACCACACGACATGATGGCCGAGATCGCCCATGCCCTGGTCCGGATCAATACCGTGCTGCTGGACTTCGCCCGCGATGCCTGGGGTTATGTGTCGCTGGGCTATTTCCGCCAGCGCCTGGTCGAAGGTGAAGTTGGCTCGTCGACCATGCCGCACAAGATCAACCCGATCGATTTCGAAAACGGCGAGGGCAACCTCGGGCTGGCCAACGCCCTGCTTGAACACCTGGCCGGCAAGTTGCCGGTCTCGCGCTGGCAGCGCGATCTCACTGACTCCACCGTCCAGCGCAGCATCGGCAGTGCATTCGGCTACTGCCTGCTGGCGTGGGGGTCGATTCTGCGCGGCCTGGAGCGGATCGCACCCGACCAGAACCGGATGCAACAGGATCTCGAGCGCTCATGGGAGGTACTGGCCGAGGCCGTCCAGACCGTCATGCGGCTGCATGGATTACCCGAGCCCTATGAGCAACTCAAGGCCCTGACCCGGGGTCGTGGCATTGACCGGGACAGTCTGCACGGCTTCATCCGCCAACTTGACATCCCCGAGGCTGAACGCCAACGTTTGCTGACCCTCACGCCGGCCAACTACACCGGTAACGCCAGTTCCATGGCCATGGATTTGCCGCGTTTTGTCTGAACCGGCCCGAGTCCGATCCGCCCCGTCTGGCGACCGCAGCCGGGCCGGCGCAGGTATAATCCGCCGTTGGCGTCGAATCCCCGATCTTGCAGGCTTCACCCCATGAGCAAGCAGCTTGAGCAGCAATACCGGTCATCGCATCTGTCCGGCGGCAATGCCGCCTACGTCGAGGCACTGTATGAAGCCTGGCTGGACAGCCCCGATGCCGTTCCGGCCCATTGGCAAAGCCTGTTTTCAGGCCTCAACGAATCCGGCGAGGATTCCCGCCACCTGGCTTTGCTGGAGCATTTTCGCCAACTCGGCGCCAACGGCGCCCTGCCTTCTCCGGGCGTGGCCGAAGACTTCAAGCAAGCTGGTGTCCTCAGGCTGATCAACGCCTACCGGGTCCGCGGTCATCAGCGGGCCCAGCTCGATCCGCTCAATCTCAGCGAACGACCGCAGGTCCCGGACCTGGAGATCGATTTCTACGGCCTGACTGAATCCGACCTCGAAGACGTCTTCCATAGCGGGACCCTGGCCGGCCCCGATCGTCTGCCGCTCAAGGATATTCTGGACATTTGCCGGCGCAGCTACTGCGGCAGCATCGGCACCGAGTACATGCACATCACCGACACCAACCAGCGCCGCTGGTTGCAGCAGCGCCTGGAGAGCGCCCGGGGCGACTTCACCCCCTCGCGCGAGGAACGACTGCGCCTGTTCGACAAGCTCTCGGCTGCCGAGGGCATGGAAAAATACCTGCACTCGAAATACGTCGGCCAGAAACGCTTCTCGCTGGAGGGCGGCGAAAGCCTGATCCCGCTGTTCGATACCCTGATCCGCCACACCGGCAGCCAGGGGGTGAAGGAAATGGTGATCGGCATGGCCCACCGGGGCCGGCTCAACGTGCTGGTCAACATCCTCGGCAAGAGCCCGCGCGAACTGTTTGCCGAGTTCGAGGGCGCGATGGCCAAGGATGATCCGAACCGCTCCGGCGACGTCAAGTACCACATGGGCTTCAGTTCGGACGTGCGCACGCCGGGTGGGGTGATGCACCTGGCCCTGGCGTTCAATCCATCCCACCTGGAAATCGTCAACCCGGTGGTCGCCGGTTCGGCCCGGGCGCGCCAGACCCGTCTGGGCGACGAGTCGCGCGAGCAGGTCATGCCGGTGCTGGTCCATGGTGACGCCGCGATCGCCGGCCAGGGCGTGGTCATGGAATTGCTCAACATGTCGCAGGCGCGCGGCTTCGCGGTTGGCGGCACCTTCCATATCGTCATCAACAACCAGATCGGATTCACCACCTCCAATCCCATCGATGCGCGCTCGACGCTGTACTGCACCGAAGTCGCCAAGATGGTCCAGGCACCGATCTTCCACGTCAACGGCGACGATCCGGAAGCCGTATTGTTCGTGACCCGGCTGGCCGCCGATTTCCGGCGCGAGTTCAAAAAGGACGTGGTCATCGACCTGGTCTGCTACCGCCGCCTGGGCCACAATGAGGCCGACGAGCCGGCAGCAACCCAGCCGCGCATGTACCAGGTCATCCGCAAGCTCGACCCGGTCCGCAAGCAGTATGCCGACCGCCTGATCGGCGAGGGCCTGGTCGATCCCGACCGGATCAGCCAGGCCGCCGAGGATTACCGCACCAAGCTCGACTCCGGCGAGGCCGTGGTCGAACTGGTGCCCGACGAGGACGCGCTGGTCACGGTCGACTGGCAACCCTATCTCGACGCCGATTGGCGCGATGCCGCCAAAACCGGCCTGGCCATGAGCGACATCCAGGCGCTGGGCCAGGTCATGACCACCCTGCCCGACGGCTTCAAGCTGCACCGCCAGGTCGAGCGCATCATCGATGCGCGCCGCAAGATGACCGCCGGCGAGATGCCGATGGACTGGGGCTATGCCGAGACCCTGGCCTACGCCAGCCTGATTCGCGCCGGCCACGGCCTGCGCCTGGTCGGGCAGGACTCCGGCCGCGGCACCTTCTTCCATCGGCATGCAGTGCTCCACAATCAGACGGATGGCCGCCCCTTTGTCCCGCTGAGCCAGCTGACCGACAATGAGCGCAAGGTCACCATCATCGACTCACTGCTGTCCGAAGAAGCCGTGCTCGGCTTCGAGTATGGCTATGCCACGGCCGATCCGGGTTCGCTGGTGATCTGGGAGGCCCAGTTTGGCGACTTCGTCAATGGTGCCCAGGTCGTGATCGACCAGTTCATCGCCTCGGGCGAGACCAAGTGGGGGCGCCTGTGCGGCCTGGTGATGTTCCTGCCGCACGGTTATGAAGGCCAGGGACCGGAGCATTCCTCGGCCCGGCTGGAGCGCTTCATGCAACTGTCCTCGGGCAACAATATCCAGGTCTGTGTGCCATCGGTGCCGGCGCAGATGTTCCACATGCTCAGGCGCCAGATGCTCAGGCCGTTCCGCAAGCCGCTGATCGTGATGACCCCGAAATCCCTGCTCCGGAACAAAGCCTCGACTTCGACCCTCGACGACATCGTGCATGGTGGCTTTCAGGTGGTCATCGACGACCCTGCCAAACCGTCACCGCAGCGGGTCAAACGCCTGGTGTTCTGCGCCGGCAAGGTCTACTTCGATCTGGCCGCCGAGCGCGACGAGAACAAGATCGAAGATATCGCGCTGGTCCGGGTCGAACAGCTATACCCCTTCCCGCGCGAAGAACTGCAGGGCATTATCGAGCACTACGCGGCAGCCGGCGAAGTCGTCTGGTGCCAGGAAGAGCCGCTTAACCAGGGCGCCTGGTTCCAGATCCGCCACCATATCCAGGCCTGTATTCGCGCCGAGCAGAAACTCAAATATGTCGGTCGCGAGGCCTCGGCCTCGCCGGCGGTAGGCTACTACCAGATTCACCAGGAACAACAAAAACGGCTCGTGAGCGAAGCGCTGACTCACGGCAAGGGAATGGAGTGAAGGAGCAAAAGCATGAGTATTGAAGTCAAGGTCCCCAACCTGCCGGAGTCGGTCGCCGATGCCACTGTGGCCAAGTGGCACAAGAAACCGGGCGATACGATCGCGCGCGATGAGAACCTGGTGGACCTGGAAACCGACAAAGTCGTCCTCGAGGTACCGGCCCCGGCCGATGGCGTGCTGGAAAGCATCAGCGCCGAGGAAGGCGAGACGGTCATCGAGGCGCAGGTGCTGGGCCTGCTCAAGGAAGGCGCAGCGCCGGCCGCCGACAACAAGACTGGAGGTGACGACCAGCCCGCGGCCGAAGACAAGGCGGCCGAAAAGGCCGAGGCCAGCCCTAAGGCAAGCGCACCGGCGCCGGCCACAGCCGGTGCGGGCGACGACCTCGCCCCGTCGGTACGCAGGCTGGTGGCCGAAAACCAGCTCGATCCGGCCTCGCTGGAAGGCAGCGGCCGGGCCGGCCGTCTGACCAAGGGCGACGTGCTCAGGCACCTGTCCGGGGGCGGCCCGCGACCGGAAGAGCGGGTCAAGATGTCGCGCCTGCGCTCACGCATCGCCGAGCGCATGAAGGACGCCCAGAACACTGCCGCGATCCTGACCTCTTTCAACGAGGTCAACCTGCAGGCTGTGATGGACATCCGGTCACGCTACAAGGATGACTTCGTCAAACGCCACGAGGTCAAGCTCGGTTTCATGTCGTTTTTCGTCAAGGCCTGCTGCGAAGCGCTGCGCAAGCACCCGGTGGTCAACGCCTCGATCGATGGCGATGAAATCGTCTACCACGGTTTCCAGGACATCGGCATCGCAGTGTCGACCGAACGCGGCCTGATTGTCCCGATTCTGCGTGACGTCCAGCACATGGGTCTGGCCGATATCGAGGGCGCGATCGCCGACTATGCAGCCCAGGCCCGCAAGGGCACGATCAAGCTCGAGGACCTGCAAGGCGGCACCTTCACGATCACCAATGGCGGGGTTTTTGGCTCGCTGCTGTCGACCCCGCTGCTCAACATGCCGCAAAGCGCCATCCTGGGAATGCACGCGATCAAGGAACGACCGGTGGCTGAAAACGGCCAGGTCGTGATCCGGCCGATGATGTATATCGCCCTGTCGTACGACCATCGCATCATCGATGGCAAGGATGCGGTCCAGTTCCTGGTCGCAGTCAAGCAGGCGCTGGAAGATCCGGCCCGCATGCTGCTCGGACTCTGAGCCGGAAATCAGTGAATGCAGATTGACAAGGAATGACGATGTCTGACAAGGAATTCGATCTGATCGTGATCGGCGGCGGGCCAGGCGGCTACGTCGCGGCGATCCGGGCCGCCCAGCTGGACATGAAAGTCCTGCTGATCGACGACCGCCAGGACGCCGAGGGCAAACCGGCCCCGGGCGGTACCTGCCTGAACGTCGGCTGCGTGCCGTCCAAGGCCCTGCTCGACTCCTCCAAGCACTTCCACCATATCCGGCACGACTACGCCGCCCACGGCATCAGTGCCGAAGGCGTGTCCATGGACGTCGGCACCATGATCGGGCGCAAGCGCAAGGTGGTCAAGCAACTCAACGGCGGTCTGCTGCAGTTGTTCAAGGCCAACAAGATCGAGTTCGCCAACGGGCGTGGCCAACTGCTGGCTGGCCGCGAGGTCGCCATCACGCCCTGCGATGGCGATGGCTATACCGCGCGTGCTGAACACGTCATTCTGGCGGCAGGCTCGGTGCCCTTTACCATCCCCAACGTCGAGATCGACGGCGAACACATCGTCGACAACGTCGGCGCGCTGGAATTCGCTGCCGTGCCGGAACGCCTCGGCGTGATCGGCGCCGGCGTGATCGGGCTGGAAATGGGCAGCGTCTGGAAACGCCTGGGCGCCGAAGTCATCCTGTTCGAAGCCATGAACGAACTGCTGCCGGTGGTCGACAAGGACATCAGCCGGGCTGCGGCGCGGGAATTCAAAAAGCAAGGCCTCGATATCCGCCTGGGTACCAAGGTTGCCGGCGCCGAAGTGGTCGACGGCAAGGTCAAGGTTCGCTATACCAGCGGCGAGGAGGAGAAAACCGAGACCTTCGACAAGCTGCTGGTCGCCGTTGGGCGGCGCGCCGCCAGCGACGATCTGCTGGCCGACAACTGCGGCGTTGAGCTGACCGAACGCGGCCAGGTCAAGGTCGATGCCAACTGCCGCACATCGGCTGACAACGTTTGGGCCATCGGCGACCTGGTGCGCGGCCCGATGCTGGCTCACAAGGCCTCCGAGGAAGGCGTCGCGGTGGTCGAGACGATCGCCGGTCAGCCTGGTCACATCAACCTCGACCATGTGCCCTGGGTGATCTACACCGACCCGGAAATCGCCTGGGTCGGCAAGACCGAGAAAGAGCTGGCCGAGGCTGGGGTCGAGTACAAGTCCGGCAGCTTCCCGTTTGCCGCGACCGGTCGCGGTCTGGCCATGGGCGAGGCCTCGGGTCATGTCAAGATCCTGGCCGATGCCGAAACCGATCGCATCCTCGGCGCCCAGATCATGGGCCCGACGGCTTCGGAGATGATCGCCGAAATCGTCGTGGCGATGGAATTCGCCGGCGCCAGCGAAGACCTGGCCCGCATCGTCCACGCCCACCCGACCCTGTCGGAAGCCATCCACGAGGCGGCCCTGGCGGTGGACAAGCGTGCCATCCACAAGGCCAACTGAGCCCCTTGCCGGAGGCGATGACACCATGAGCCAGGCCGTTCCGGAACGCTTTCGCGCCTTGCGCATTTTCGACGACGAAGACGGCTACCGCGCGGCGGTCGTCGAGCAGGCCATTGACGATCAGTCCGACGGCGATACCGTCATCCGGGTGGCCTGGTCAAGTGTGAACTACAAGGACGCGCTGGCGGGTACCGGCCAGGGCAAGATCCTGCGTGACTTCCCGCTTAATGGCGGTATCGATGTGGCCGGCACCGTGGTTGAATCCGGCAGCGCCGGGCTGAAGGCCGGCGATCAGGTGCTGATGACCGGCTGCGGGCTGTCCGAAACCCGCGATGGCGGCTACAGCGAATACCTGCGCGTACCTTCAGAGTGGCTGGTGCCGTTGCCGGACGGCCTGAGTCCATACGAAGCGATGATCCTGGGCACGGCCGGTTTTACCGCCGCACTTGGCCTGTACCGGATGGAAGCGCTCGGCCAGCGCCCGGACATGGGTCCGATCTGCATCACCGGTGCTTCCGGCGGGGTTGGGTCGCTGGCCGTCGATATCTATTCCCGGGCCGGCTACGAGGTCAGCGCCATCAGCGGCAAGCTCGACGAATTCGACTGGCTGCACGAACTGGGTGCCGGCCAGTGCATCTCGCGCCATGACCTGCACTGGCCGGAATCACCGATGGCCTCGGCCCGGTTCGCCGGCGCCCTGGATACGGTCGGCGGCGACATGCTCAGTGGTCTGACCCGAGTCATCCAGCCATGGGGGACGATCGCTGCCTGTGGCATGGCCGGTGGCATCGGCGTCCGGACCACGGTCATGCCGTTCATCATCCGCGGCATCAGCCTGGTCGGAATCAATTCGGCCGGCTGCCCGTATGCCCTGCGCCAGACCTTGTGGCAACGCCTGGCCGATGTCTGGAAACCGCGCCATCTTGATCGCATCGCCCAGCCGGCGATCGGGCTGGACGAGTTGCCCGCAGCGTTCGATCGACTGCTGGCCGGCGGCGGCCGCGGCCGCATCCCGGTTCGCATCGGCTCATAGCCCGAGGAGCACAGCATGGCCCGAATCCTGATCGTCGATGACTCTGCAGTCCAGCTCTATGCCCTGCGCAAGGTGCTCGAGGATGGCGGGCACGAGGTGTTCGCCGCCGAGAATGGTCCCGATGGCATCGCCCTGGCGCTCAGTGAGCATCCCGACCTCGTGCTGATGGATGTGGTCATGCCCGACATGAGCGGATTCCAGGCCACCCGCAAACTCGCCCGCAACCCGGAAACGGCGAATATCCCGGTGGTCTTCGTGACCACCAAGGACCAGGAAAGTGATCGGGTCTGGGGCATGCGCCAGGGTGCGGCCGACTACATCACCAAGCCGGTGGACCGCAAGTTACTGCTGTCCACCATCGCGAAAATTCTGGAGAGCGAGACATGAGCATTACTCCCGGGGACAGGATCCCCAACGAGACCTTGACCGTGATGGCCAGCAATGGCCCCCAGCCCGTAGACAGCGCAGAATTGCTGGGAAAAGGGCTGGTCGTGCTGTTTGCCGTCCCCGGTGCCTTCACCCCGACCTGCTCGGCCCAGCACTTGCCCGGCTTCGTCGACAACGCCGCCGCACTGCAAGACAAGGGCGTCGAGCGCATCGTCTGCATGGCCGTCAACGATGTATTCGTGATGGATGCCTGGGGCAAGGCCGGCAAGGTCGGCGACCAGATCGTCATGGCCGCCGATGGCAATGGCGCGTTCACCCGGGCCCTGGGACTGGAAATGGACGCCTCGGCTTTCGGCATGGGCCAGCGCAGTCAGCGCTTCGCCATGATCGTGCGCGACGGTTTGGTCGAGAAGGTGATGGTCGAAGCACCGGGTGAATTCCGCGTCTCCAGCGCCGAATACGTCCTCGATCAACTCTGAGCAAAGACCGCCGGGTTTAGTTGCCCGGCGGTGCCGGGTAACGCACCGGGTTCACCCCCTGTGGCTCGATGATGCCGAGCTGGAACCCGGCCCACAGCGCGCCGATCAGGGCCAGCGACAGGCCGATCCGCCAGGTCAGCCGGCGTACGGCACGGTCACTGTCGCTGTCGTCTTTGACCAAGAAGTAAAAGCTCGACGCCAGCGTATACAGAATCCCGAGAAAGGTCCCGATGATCAGCACTTTGCCCAGCAAGTTTCATGACCTCAAGTTGATTGCCGGCGGAGTATAACGATCGCCTGTGATGATGTCCCGTGCCAAGCTGAAGACCAGGGCCTGGTTGCCGCACCTGGCGGCGCTGGCCTGCGTGCTGTTGTGCGCCCGCCTGGCACTGTGGCAGGTCGATCGAGCCGAACTCAAGGAACAGCGCCTGGCCCAGTGGCAGGATATGCCCGCGATCGCGCTTGATCCTGAACGAGCACCCATCCGATTTTCAACCATAACAGCGCGCGGCCAATTCGATCAGCAACGCCATGTCCTACTCGATAACCAGATCCGCAATGGCCAGGCCGGGGTTCATGTCTTCACGCCGTTCCGGCCCGAAAGTTCCAATACCATCTACATGGTCAACCGCGGCTGGCTCCCATGGGATCGGCACAACAATACGGGCCCGAACTTCACCACGCCATCCAGAGCCGTGGAGATCACTGCTCGGGTCAGCGATGCACCGCGCGTCGGTCTCAAACTCGGCGAAGCCGCGGCCCTGGATCCGGAAACCTGGCCCAACCTGATGACCTACTACGATGTCGAACGCATTCGGGACGTGCTGGGGCCGACAGTGGCCGACGACATCCTGCTGCTCGCACCTGAGCATTCAGCCCACCTGACCGGAGACGCCTGGCAAGCGGTCAACATGGGCCCTGAACGGCACATGGGGTACGCTTTTCAATGGCTCAGCATCGGGCTGGCCGTTGCCATTCTGTGGCTGGTCCTTTCCCTTCGGAAACTGCGCTCATCATGAACCGAATCGCTATCCTGGCCGTCTTTGCAATCTTCCTGGTCCCGGTCATCCTGGCCACCCTGATGCACAGCGAGTGGTTCGACTGGCAACCCGGGGGCGGGCGCAACCATGGCGAACTCATCGACCCGGTCATAGAGCTTGAACCATTTTCTGTCGTTGATGCCAGCGGCCGGACCGTCTCCCGGGATACCCTGCTCGAGCGCTGGCAGCTGGTCCACGTCGCCGCCGGCCCCTGCGGCGAAAACTGCCTGGAAAATCTCTACTGGTTGCGCCAGGTTCGCCTGGCCCAGGACCGCCATCAGCCGGATATCGGCCTGGTTTTCCTGTCGCCTGTCTCACAGGATACGACCACCATCCGAGCAATCCAGGAACTGTCCGAAGACTTTACTATTCTCAGTGCCGAGGCCGCTTTGCCGATACTCGAGCAGTTGCCGGAGGAAGGACGTCAAGGCGGCTTCTACATTGCCGACCCCATGGCCAATATAATATTGCGGTATCCCATTGACGCCGACCCTAACGGCATTCGCCGTGACCTGCGTCGCCTGTTGACCTGGACCCAGCGTGACTGAACCGGTGCCATGACCCGAAGCGCCTACAACAACCTGACTTTGTTTGCCTGCGGCCTGACCCTGGTCGTGATCGTGCTGGGCGCCTGGGTGCGGCTGACCGACGCCGGTCTGGGCTGCCCCGACTGGCCCGGCTGCTACGGCCACCTGACCTGGCCGGACTCGGAAGAAGATCTGGCTGCAGCCGAACTGGTCCGGGCCGAGCGGGCGGTCGATGTCGGTGCTGCCATCCGCGAGATGGTCCATCGTTACGCCGCCGCCCTGCTTGGCCTGGTGGTCGTGATCCTGGCCGCCGTCGCCTGGCGCCGGCGGCGTGATCCCGGCCAACCAGTCAAGTTGCCGTTGGCTCTGCTCGCACTGATCCTGTTCCAGGGCGCGCTGGGCGCCTGGACCGTGACCCTGCTGCTCAAGCCGGCCATTGTCCTGGCCCACCTGGCCGGCGGCATGCTGACCTTCAGTCTGCTGGTGTTGCTGTACCTGCGCACCCGGCCGCGCCAGACCCGACCCAACCTGCTCCAGCGCAAACAGCGCCCGGCCATCGCCGCGGCCACGGTCGTGCTCGTTGCCCAGATCCTGCTCGGCGGCTGGGTCAGTACCAACTATGCCGCGCTGGCCTGTCCTGACTTCCCGATGTGTACCGGCCAGTGGTGGCCGAACAGCGATTTCAGCGAGGGTTTTCGGCTGTGGCGCGGCGTGGGAGTCGATTACGAGGGCGGCATTCTCGACCAGCCGGCGCGGGTCGCCATCCATCTGGCCCATCGGCTTGGCGCTGTGATCGTAATCGGCGTCTTCGGCTGGCTGCTCTGGCAGCTGTTCAGGACGCCCGGTCTGGGTCCGGCGGCGAGTGTTCTGGCCGCGCTGTTAACGACTCAAATCGTCCTCGGCGTTCTCAACGTGGTCATGAGTCTGCCACTGGGCATTGCCGTGGCCCACAACGGCGTCGCCGCGCTGCTGCTGGCAGCCATGGTCTTTCTGCTGCATAAAACCACTTATCGGGAGCCACGCGCTGCATGAATACCCAGGTCCTCAGCCAGGCCCGCGTCGGTCATCTGCTGGCAGTCTGCAAGCTCAAGGTCGTCAGCCTGATCGTGTTTACCGCCGTGGTCGGCATGGCTTTGGCCACACCCGGCATCGTTCCGCTTGACATTCTGTTCTGGGGCACGCTGGGGATCGGCATGGCGGCAGCCGGCGCAGCGGCGATCAACCACCTGATCGACGCGCGTACCGACCAGCTCATGATCCGCACGCGCAACCGGCCGCTGCCGCAGGGCCAGCTCAATGAGCGCCAGGTCCTATCATTTGCCATGGCCCTGACCACCAGCTCGATGGTCATCCTGGTCTACTTCGTCAACCCGCTGACCGCTCTGCTGACCTTTTTCAGCCTGGTCGGCTACGCGGTCATCTATACCGTCTTTCTCAAGCGCGCCACGCCGCAGAA
Organism: Wenzhouxiangella sp.; assembly: GCA_046540955.1. Classification (GTDB taxonomy): domain Bacteria; phylum Pseudomonadota; class Gammaproteobacteria; order Xanthomonadales; family Wenzhouxiangellaceae; genus Wenzhouxiangella. The sequence continues at coordinate 27,267 of JBKHEF010000003.1, read as the reverse complement.
CATTGTCATCGGTGGCGCCGCCGGTGCAGCCCCGCCGCTGCTGGGCTGGGTCGCGGTGACCGGCGAGATCCACGCCTACGCGCTGGTCCTCTTCCTGATCATCTTCGTCTGGACCCCGCCGCACTTCTGGGCCCTGGCCATCTATCGCCGGCATGACTATGCCGCCGCCGATGTACCCATGCTGCCGGTGACCCATGGCCCCCGCTATACTCGCTGGCAGATCCTGTTCTACAGCATCATCCTGGCCCTGGTCACCCTGCTGCCGTGGCTGCTGGGCATGAACGGCCTGGTCTATCTGGCTGGAGCCAGCGTGCTGAATATCGGCTTTCTCGGCTATGCCGTCGCCCTGCTGCGCTCGGATGACGAGATGCTGCCGATGCGCATGTTCAGCTATTCGATCCTGTACCTGATGATGCTGTTTGCCTTTCTGCTGCTCGACCACTACTTGCCTCCGTCCCTGACCCTGGTGCCCTGACCCATGTCTCAGCCCGCTCGTCCCGCATCTCCGCTCATCGAACTCCAGGCCCGAGACGAGTTCATCGGCCGCCATATCGGTCCCGATGAAAACGACCAGGCCCTGATGCTCGAGACCATCGGCAGCGAATCATTGGCGGCACTTGTTGATGAGACCATGCCCGACAGCATCCGCCAGGAACACCCGCTTCAACTGCCGCCGGCGGCAAGCGAGGCTGAGATGCTCGAGGAATTGCGCGGCATTGCCGGGCGCAATACCGTCCGCCACAGCATGATCGGGCTGGGCTACCACCCGACCCTGACCCCGCCGGTAATTCTGCGCAACGTGCTGGAAAATCCGGGCTGGTACACCGCCTATACCCCCTACCAGGCCGAGATCTCCCAGGGCCGGCTTGAGGGCATGCTCAACTTCCAGCAGATGGTCATGGACCTGACCGGCATGGCGCTGGCCAATGCCTCGCTGCTCGACGAGGCTACCGCGGCCGCCGAGGCGATGGCCATGCTCAAGCGAGTCAACCGCAAGGCCTGCAGTGATGTCTTCCTGGTCGACGCCAACTGCCTGCCGCAGACCATCGATGTGGTCGTCAATCGCGGACGCCACCTCGACCTGGATGTCCGCGTGGTCGAGGATCTGGCCGCCGCATTGAGCGACCAGCCCTGCTTCGGCGTGCTGTGCCAGTACCCGGGCGCCAGCGGCCAGGTCTGCGAGCTCGACCCCGTGATCAACGCTGCCCAGAAGGCCGGGGCACTGGTGGCCGTGGCCTGTGATCTGCTCGCCCTTGCACTCCTCAAGCCGCCGGGTGAGGCCGGGGCCGACGTCGTGGTCGGCTCAGCCCAGCGTTTTGGTGTGCCGATGGCCTACGGCGGCCCGCATGCGGCGTTCCTGGCCACGCGCGAGGAATTCCGGCGCAGCGTGCCCGGCCGGATCATCGGGGTCTCGCGCGACCGTCACGGCAACAAGGCCCTGCGCATGGCGCTGCAGACCCGTGAACAGCATATCCGGCGCGAAAAGGCCATGAGCAATATCTGCACCGCCCAGGCGCTGCTGGCGGTCATGGCCGGCTTTTACGGCGTCTGGCACGGACCTGAAGGCGTCACGCGCATTGCGCGGCGGATTCATCGGCTCGCCTGCATCGCCGCCCGGGTGCTTGAAGATGCCGGTTTTGAACTCGAGCACAGCACGTGGTTCGATACCCTGTCGATCCGACTGGACGAACCACGCCGGGCCGCAGTCATCCATCGGGTCCAACAGGCCGGTATCAACCTGCGGGCCGATCGCGAGGGCTATATCGGTATTTCGTTCAACGAGTGCACCGGCACCACTCACCTGGCCCGGTTGCTCGGCGTTTTCATTGATCGCCCGCTGGACCTGGACGACATCGATGGTCATCTGCCGACTGACTTCACTGTCATCCCCGAGCCGTTGCGCCGTCGTTCGCCATTCATGACCCACGAGGTGTTTTCACGCTACCGCTCCGAGACCGAGATGCTGCGCTATCTCAAGCGCCTGGAAAACCGCGATCTGAGCCTGGCCCATGCGATGATTCCGCTGGGTTCGTGCACCATGAAACTCAACGCCACCGCCGAGATGATTCCGGTCACCTGGCCGGAATTTGCCGAGTTGCACCCGTTTTGCCCCTGGGACCAGGCCCGCGGCTACCATGAACTGATCGAACAGCTCGAGGAGATGCTGCGCGAGGTGACCGGCTTTGCCGCCGTATCGTTGCAGCCCAATGCGGGCTCGCAGGGTGAGTATGCCGGTCTGCTGACGATCAAGGCTTACCATGACTCGCGCGGTGAGTCGCACCGCAAGGTCTGCCTGATCCCGTCATCCGCCCACGGCACCAATCCGGCCAGCGCCCAGATGGTCGGCATGGACATCGTCGTCATCGCTTGCGATTCCAGTGGCAATGTCGATCTGGCCGACCTGCAGGCTAAAATCGAGGTCCATCGTGATCGCCTGGCCGCGCTGATGGTGACCTACCCGTCCACCCACGGGGTGTTCGAGGAAGACATCATCACCATCTGCAACAAGGTCCGCGCGGCCGGCGGCCAGGTCTACCTGGATGGCGCCAACACCAACGCCCTGGTCGGCCTGTCGCAGGTCGCCGACTATGCCGATGTCTGCCATCTCAACCTGCACAAGACCTTCTGTATCCCGCATGGCGGTGGCGGGCCGGGTGTTGGCCCGATCGGTGTGCGCCAGCATCTTGCCCAGTTCCTGCCCGGCCATGTCTGCGGGCTACTGCCCCCGGACCACGGTGCCAACGGCGCGGTCTCGGCCGCCCCCTGGGGTAGCGCCGGCATCCTGCCGATCTCCTGGGCCTATATCCGCCTGATGGGCGCTCATGGCCTGACCGAAGCGACCCGGGTAGCGATCCTCAACGCCAACTACATCGCCTCCCGCCTGGCCGGGCATTACGACATTCTCTATACCGGCAACAATGGTCGAATCGCGCATGAGTGCATCATCGACCTGCGACCGTTCAAGGAAACCGCCGGGATCAGCGAGGAAGACGTGGCCAAGCGCATGGTCGATTACGGCTTCCACGCACCGACCATGTCGTGGCCGGTGCCCGGCACCCTGATGATCGAGCCGACCGAGAGCGAGTCCAAGGCCGAGCTCGACCGCTTCATCCAGGCGATGATTGCCATCCGCCGCGAGATCGAGCAGGTCGCGACCGGCCGCTGGGACCGCCACGACAATCCGCTCAGAAATGCGCCCCACACCGTTGCCGAACTGGCCGCCGACGAGTGGTCACATGGCTACAGCCGTGCTGATGCAGGCTGGCCGGTCAAGGAACTGCGCCAGGGCAAGTTCTTCGCCCCGGTCGGCCGGATCGACAACGTCTACGGTGACCGCAACCTGGTCTGTTCCTGCCCGCCGCTGAGCGACTGGCTGGAAACCGCCTGAGACCCCAGCGCAAGCCCGAAAGGCCGCCGGGCCGTAACGGTTACAAGTCTGCCGGACAAAGGCGCCCGAAGGTTCGCTGAAGGCCTCGCCACGCGTCGAACTGAAGCGGACCTTCGGGCGCCTTTGTCCCGCCGCCATAAATCAAGCGCCAAAATCCAAGCCGCCCTGCCCGATCCGGAGGGCGATCAACAAGCACGAAGACCCGCTTCGGGTCGACGTGCCCGTTGATCGTGGATCGCCGGACGATCCTCAGTCGAGCTTGACCGGATCTTCCGGCCGCTCCGGGAAGCCTGGCGGATCGGCCTGGATCCGGGCCATGACCTCTTCAATCGCCCGATCCAGCTGGGGATCCTCGCCGGCAATCACGCTCGCCGGGTCGTTGTCGACCTCGATGTCCGGCTCCACGCCTTCGCCCTCGATGACATAGTTGCCATCGACATCGGCAAAGCCGAACTCGGGCACGTTGACGCTGCCGCCGTCGATCAGCGGGCCGTGGCTGGTGATGCCGACCACCCCGCCCCAGGACTTCTTGCCGACCAGCGGGCCCAGTCCGGCGTTGCGGAACTGGTACGGGAAAATATCGCCGTCGGAGGCCGAGTTCTCGTCGAGCACCGCCACCAGGTGGCCGTTGAAGGCCTGGGCCGGATAGGTCGTGGGATAAGGCATGGTGCGCGAGTAGCCCAGCGACAGCGGCTTGCGGGACAGCCGCTCGATCAGCATCTGCGACACGTTGCCGCCGCCGTTGGAGCGCACGTCGATGACCAGGCCCTCCTTGCGAATCTGGCCATAGAACCACTTGATGAACTCGCGGATTCCGTTGGCGCCCATGTCGGGGACGTGCAGGTAGCCGACCCGGCCGTCGGTGGCCTCGGTGACCCGGCGATGGTTGTCGCGCACCCAGGCCAGGTAATACAACGGGGTCTCGTCCCTGATGGGCTCGACCAGCACGGTCCGCGCATCGCGGCCATCGGCGCGCGCGCTGACGGTCAGCTCGACCGCCTGGCCGGCCGGCAGATGAAGTCGCTGGTAAATGTTTTCAGCGGCGCTCAGCGCGCGGCCGTTGATCGCCAGAATGTAGTCGCCTTCGGCCACATCCACCCCCAACTCCGTCAGCGGCGACCGATACCGAGTCTCATCGTTCTGCCCGGCCATGATGTCGGCAATCCGGTAGCGGTTGTCCTCGATGTCGAAGCGCGCGCCGAGCAGGGACACCGCCGGGCGCTCGGGCAGACCTTCATCGCCGCCACTGACATAGGCGTGCGAAACATTGAGTTCGGCGATCATCTCGCCGATCAGGTAGTTCAGATCCGAGCGGTGGGCCACATGCTCAAGCCAAGGACGATAGGCTTCGCGCAAGGCCTCCCAATCGTAGCCGTGCATGTTTTCGACGTAGAAGTGATCGCGGAAACGGCGCCAGACTTCGTCGAATGCGGTTGCCCACTCGGCGACCGGATCCACCGTGGTATGCAAACCGGCAGTCGACACCGTGGTCGGCTCCCTTCCCTCACTGGCTACATCAAAGACCTGCCACTGCCCGTTCTGGCGGGCCAGTACACGCTTGCCGTCGAGGCTCACATCGCTGATCGAAATCCCGCCCGGAAAGTCGACCACTTCCTGGTCTTCAAACTTGAACAGACGCACGCGTGCCGGCCGCTCTGGTCCACGACCATAAAAGAAGGCATCGGACTCAACAAACAGCAAGCCATCCTCGACCACCGCCAGAGCGCCTATATTGGCGTTATCCACAGGTAGCCGCACGACCCGCTGCATCAGGCCATCGAAATCAATCTCGGTGCGCTTCGGGTCTCGGTCGTCGTTTTTTTCATCATCCTCGGCGCTGTCATCAGCCGGCGGGTTCAGACCTTTTTCCTCGGCATCCTCCGGAGCAAAGGGGTTGGCCGCCGAGGTGGTCAGGCCAACGGCGAAGATGCCGGTCATGCGGTTGGCCGCATAGTTCCATTCGCGCTGGCTGATCTGGGGCGCGAACTCGCGATCACCCAAAAAGAACAGGTGCTGGCCATCGGCCGAAAAGCGCGGCTGGTACTCGGAGAACATCCCCTCGCTGATCTGGCGGGTTTCGTTGTCTGCCACGCTGTAGAGGTAGAGCGCGCGCAGGCCCGAACGCTGGGTCTGGCTGAACGCCAGGTAGTCACCCGCCGGCGACCAGCTGTAGTCGCGATTGCGCCAGGCCGGATCACGGCCGGCTTCGCGCAAACCGCCGCGACCGTCGGCACGGATCACCAGAACGCGTCCGTCCTTGTCCGACAGGGCGATATGGTCTCCGGTCGGCGAAAACACCGGCCGGTAAAAGCGAGTCTGGTTGCCCGAGGTCAGCGCCTTCGGCGGTTCACTGCCGTCAGCGGCCATGACATAGAGTTCCTCCTCCCCGGAAATATCGGAGATGAAGGCGACCCGCTCGCCATCGGGCGACCAGGTCGCTTCACGATCATGGGCGGTAGAGCGGTGGGTCAGATCGCGCACGATACCGTCACCGACCGGCGCGTTGAACAGGTTGCCGCGCGCCTCGAACAGGACCCGCTGGCCGGTCGGGCTCAGGCTGGCCCCGTTGATCTGTCCGCCAACATGGACCGTCCGAACCCGCCGGTTGAGGCCGTCGTCCGGCACATGGATCGAAATGGAACGATCGGAGCCGGTACGGGTATCGAACACGCGCAGCGCACCATTGAGTTCGTAAACGATGCGACCCTGATCGCCGGCACTGGCCCAGCGCACGTCCCAGTCGTCGTGAAAGGTCAGCTGCTCGACCTCGAGGCTGTCCGGATCGACCCGGTAGAGATTGAGCTTGCCGTCCCGGTCGGAGGTGAAATAGCCCATGCCGTCGATCCACATCGGATCGCGATCGGTACGCGGGTGGTCGGTCAACTGGCGCGCATCCCCGGCGTCAAGGTCGAACAGCCACAGGTTCTGGGCCCAGCCGCCCTGGTAGCGTTTCCAGGTGCGGAAGTCCCGGAACAACGGCGAATAGAACACCCCGGCGCCATCGGTGGTGAAGGTGCCGGCCCCGGATACCGGAATCGGCAGCGATTCGGCCAGACCGCCGGCAGCCGGCACGGTAAACAGGGTCGCCGTGCTCGAACCCCAGGCCTCGCGGCGCGAGCGGAACAGCACCTGCTCACCGTCCGGACTCCAGTCCTGGACCTGGTTGTCGTAACCCCAGCGCGCCGGTAGCGGGCCGCTGGCCGGGTACCAGGTCAACTGGCGCGGCTCACCGCCGGCCGCGGGCATGACAAACACCTGCTCGTCGCCACCGTACTGGCCGGTAAACGCGATTTGCCGGCCGTCGGGCGAGAACTTCGCGAACAACTCCTTGCCCGGGTGGCTGGTCAGGCGCCAGGCCGTGCCACCGCTGTCGGCTGCCATCCACAAATCGCCGCCGTAGCTGAACACCACGTAGTCACCATGCAGGTCCGGAAAACGCAGCAGGCGGGTTTCTTCGGCGGCAGCGCCCAGCGCCCAGGCCATCAGCAGCAGCATCGCCAGCGCACGCAGACAGAAAATTCTCATCATTGGAATCCTTGGATTACATTGAAAACAGGTGGTTATTCTTCGTCATCGGCAGCGGCATCGTCATCCTCTTCCGAGGCAGCCACGCGGGCCATGCCGATCAGCTGCTCGCCTTCGGCTAAGCGGATCAGGGTGACCCCCTGGGTATTGCGGCCGAGCTGCGAAATCTCTCCAATCGAGGTGCGCACCAGGGTGCCGGCGTTGGAGGTCAGCATGACGTCGTCGTCTTCGCTCACCGCCAGGGCAGCGACCAGCTCGCCGTTGCGCTCGGAGACCTGGATGCCGATCACCCCCTGGCCGCCGCGCTTGTAGACCGGGAATTCCGCCAGAAGAGTGCGCTTGCCAAAACCGTTGGCGGTGGCCAGCAGCACGTCGTTGGGCTCATCATCGGTCACCAGCATGGACACCACGCGCTGGCCCTTCTTCAGGCGAATCCCGTTGACCCCGCGGGTCTGGCGGCCCATCGGGCGCGCGTCGGTTTCGTGAAAACGAATGGTCTTGCCGGCCGACGAAAACAGCAGGATATCGCGCGAACCGTCGGTAAAGGCCACGTTGACCAACTCGTCGCCTTCTTCCAGCAGGACGGCCCAGATGCCGTTGGAGCGGATGTTGGCGAAATCCGACAGCGGCGTTTTCTTCACCCGGCCCATGCGGGTGGCGAAGAACACGAACCAGTCGTCCGGAAACTCGCGCGTGGGCAGCACCGCATTGATCCGCTCGCCCTCTTCCAGCGGCAACAGATTGACCATGGGTCGTCCGCGACTGTTGTGGCCGGCCTGCGGCAGTTCGTAGACCTTGGTCTTGTAGACCTTGCCGGCGCTGGTAAAAACAAGCAGCGTGTCGTGGGTATTGGTGACCCAGAATCGCTCGACGAAATCCTCGTCCTTGGTCCGAGTCGCGGTCCGTCCGCGCCCGCCGCGCTTCTGGGCGCGATAGCGGTCCAGCGGCTGGTACTTGGCATAGCCGGCATGCGACAGGGTCACGACCACGTCTTCGGGCGTGATCAGGTCCTCCATGGTCAGGTGCAGGTGATCGCGGATGATCTCGGAGCGGCGCTGGTCGGCGTAACGGTCGCGCAGATCGGTCAACTCGTCGCGGATGACCTGCATCAACGCATCGGGCTCGGAGAGGATGCGCATCAGCTCCTGGATGGTACCCAGGATCTCCTTGTACTCTTCGGACAGCTTTTCCTGCTCCAGGCCGGTCAGCTTCTGCAGGCGCAGGTCCAGAATCGCCTGGGCCTGGGCCGGCGAGAGCTGGTAGCCGTCCGCGTTGAGCCCGAACTCCGGCAACAGCTCTTCAGGTCGCGACAACTCGGCGCCGGCCTGCCCCAGCAGGGCTCTGACCACCGCAGCATCCCAACGCCGGCCCTGGAGGCGTTCGCGCGCCTCGACCGGGGTCGGCGAGGTCTTGATCAGTTCGATGACCTCGTCCAGGTTGGCCAGGGCAACGGTCAGACCTTCAAGAATATGGGCCCGCTCGCGCGCCTTGCGCAATTCGAACAGGGTCCGCCGGGTGACCACCTCGCGCCGATGGGCGAGGAAAGCCTTGAGCATCTCCAGGATGTTGAGCAGGCGCGGCTGGTTGTCGACCAGGGCAACCATGTTGATGCCGAACACCGTCTGCAGCTGGGTCTGCTGGTAGAGATTGTTCAGCAAGACCTCGGGCACCTCGCCGCGCTTGAGCTCGATGACCATGCGCATGCCGTCCTTGTCGGATTCGTCGCGCAACTCCGAAATGCCTTCGATCTTTTTCGCCTTGACCAGCTCGGCAATCTTTTCGAGCAGGCGGGCCTTGTTGACCTGGTAGGGCAGCTCGGTGACCACGATGCGGTTGCGGCCGTTGTCTTCGGTCTCGACGTGCGAGCGGGCCCGCAGATAGATCCGTCCGCGACCCGTGCGATAAGCCTCGTCGATGCCGTCGGCACCATTGATGATCCCGGCGGTGGGGAAATCAGGGCCAGGCAGGTGGCCCATGACCTCGTCGATGGTCAGGTCCGGATTCTCGACCAGTGCCAGCAGGGCGCTGATCACTTCGCCCAGATTGTGCGGCGGAATATTGGTGGCCATGCCGACCGCGATCCCGGACGAGCCGTTGACCAGCAGGTTCGGCACCCGGGTCGGCAGGACCGAGGGTTCTTCCTCGGATTCATCGTAGTTGGGGACGAAGTTGACCGTCTGCTTGTCGATATCGGCCAGCATCTCGTGGGCCAGCCGGGCCATCCGCACCTCGGTGTAGCGCATCGCCGCCGGCGAGTCGCCGTCGACCGAGCCGAAGTTGCCCTGGCCATCGACCAGCATGTAGCGCAGCGAAAACGGCTGGGCCATGCGCACGATGGTGTCGTAGACCGCGGTGTCGCCGTGCGGGTGGTACTTACCGATCACGTCACCGACCACGCGGGCCGATTTCTTGTAGGGCTTGTTGTAGTCGTTGCCCAGCACCTGCATGGCGTACAACACCCGCCGATGCACCGGTTTGAGGCCATCCCGGACATCAGGCAGGGCCCGGCCGACGATCACGCTCATGGCGTAATCGAGGTAGGACTGCCGCATCTCGTCTTCCAGGTTGACCTGGAGCACTTCCCGAGCCAGTTCCGCCATCAAGATTTTCCGTAGACTTATTCTATGAATATCGCCGAAGCCATTGATTTATATAAACTTCTTTGGCGCAGTAGTAGCAGCTTGCCAGCCAGGAAAATGGCCTGGCACAAGCCCTGAATAATATCACAGGCAGACTTGTCGCCCCGATCCGGCCCGGTCGGATTCAGGGATGGGGCGCAGCCGGTCCCAGCCAGCGCTCGGTCCATTCCAGGTAGGCCCGGATCACCTCACTGTAGTGGGGCGGCAGGTGACCCCAGTCCAGGATCAGATGGGTCTTGTTCTCCGGCGGGGTTCCGAGCAGATCAAAAAAAGGTTTCTGGGCCGACTCGACCGGAAAATTGTAGTCCTGGGCGCCGTTGATCATCAGCACCGGAACCCGCACCCGGGGCAGGTAGTTCTGCGGCTGGATTTCCGCGGGCAGGTGCTGCCAGTAACCCAGCCCGCCGGACAGAATGATCGCCGCCCGGAAGCGATCCTCCAGGGCGAGCGGAAAGGGGGCGCGGTTTCCGCCGTAGCTCACGCCATGGAACAGCAGCCCGTCCATGTCGATGTCACCGCGCTCGGCCAGGTAATCGATGGTCAGGCGCAGATCCTTGACCTGGTTGACCAGCAGCTGGCGAATACCGATCGGGCCACTGATATCGGTCACCTTGCGCTCGAAAGTCCCCTGGTAGACCGGGTAGACAACCGCCCTGCCGCTGCGCAGGAAAGGCTCGACATGGTGCAGGCCGGCGTGGCGGCTGGCATCCAGCAACAGGGCATCACCGCCGGGAAAGTGGACCACGGCCTGGTACGGCGGCGCTGAGTGGCGCGGAATGAAGACCTGGACCAGCACGCGATCCTGCCCGTAGGCGGCCGGGAAACTGATCCGCTCGCGCCGCCAGCCCTCGTGTGAGTCGTCGACCTCTTCGACCCGCACATCCAGCGGCCGGCGATCATATTCGAACAGGCGGGAGTAGATGGCAAAAGTTGCATCGTCGACCGGTTCGGGCAAGCTCCGGTCGGGGGCGGGCACTTCGGCGCCGAGATCGGCCGGCCCGGTCTCGTCGGCATGCATCAGCCGCAAACCGAATCCCGGGCTGCGCTCGAGCGGGTGGCGGGCGTCGAAATCGGCAAAACGGTAGGCATCCTCCATGTAATGGCCACCCAACAGGTGGCGCAGAACCCCGTCGGCGTTGTAGCACCATTCGGCCACATTGCCGCCCATGTCAAAGGTGCCGTAACTCCCCAGGCTATCGAGCGAACCCACCGGCACCGTGGTCACGGCGTTGAAACGGCTGGCCAGGACCATGTCGGAAAAATTCTGCATCTGGGAAATGCCCAGCCCGGCTGCCCGGCGCCAGTGGAACACGGTCGGCAAGCGACGGCCGGCAAATTCGGCATAGGCCGCTGCTTCAAACCAGCTGATCCCGCTGACCGGGTGATCACCCTGGCCGGCCGGATAGGTTCCCATCATCCAGGTCGCAGGACCCGGCAGGCCGGTCGCATCCACGAACCGGTCCATCATCTCTTGCCAGCTCAGTTCGACACCGCCCTCCTCGGCCCGGTAGCGCCAGAATGCCTCCTGGCGGTACCCGCCTGCCTCCACGAACCGGCGGAACTGGCGGTTGGTCACCTCGTAGCGGTCGATCCAGAACCCGGGCAGCGTGCGTTCCTGGTCAAGATAGCTGACCGGGCCGGGTGGTACGTAGACCATCCCGTCGGGGGCGTTTTCTTCTGGCTGGAGCACAAAGGTCTCGGCCAAGGGGAGAATGCCGGGGGCTGACTCGATGGTCGCGTACCCGGGCAGACGCACCCGGAACCGCAGCATCGCCAGCGGCAGATCGACCTGATCAAGCGGCGTATGGCCGAGAACGATCCAGTCGGCAGCGGTCTCGCGGAAACCGCGCACCGCCACCTCGGCCCCCGGCGGCTCGCTTACCAGCCGGTTCGGCAAGGCCAGGTCGCGCCACATCTGCTCAAGGCGCTCATCGTCGGGTACACGGGCCCGTACCTTGCGCAGCTTTCGCCAGGCCGCGGCCAGGTCCACTTCCATCAGGGCCCGGATTTCGGGGATGGCCTCACTCTCCAGCCAACGCTGGCTCGCCAGTTGCTGCCACCACAAGCCCACGACCAGGGCCAGGACCATGACGAGGCCGATCGTCCCCCACAGCAGGACACGATTGACCTGCTGGTGGGGGGAGGCTGGCACGCTGGTCGCCGATTCGGCATTGGCCGGTGCCATGGTCGCTGCCGGCCCACCCACTTTTTCCACCGGACAGATGACCCGGTAGCCGCGCCGGTGCAGGGTTTCGATGTAGCTGGGGGACTGGGCCTGATCGCCCAGCGCCTGGCGCAGTTCGCTGATCGCCTGGGGCAACACATTGGCCGACAGCGCGGTACGCCCCCAGGCCAGGTCCAGCAAAGTATCGCGGTCCAGGACCTCGGGCGCACGCTCAAGCAGCACCTCGAGCAAGCGACAGGTCTGCCTGCGCAAGGTCTGCTCGCCCCCGGGTCCGCGCAGCACGCCGGACCGGGGATCCAGTTCGAATGGACCGAAACGGTACATCATCAGCTTTTATATACGCCATGGGCCCGGGGGCTGACAACTCCCCGGAGTTCTCAAGGATTCCTCAAAAGAGCATTTCTTGAATGATTTTTCATTCTTCCTGAAGGACTTGGGCTCCTGTCTTCGGCAATCTCCACAGCCAGCAGCATGCAAACGCTGCCTTGACCCGACTCACATTCAGGAGAAACCGACATGCATTCAATCAGCCCCGGGCCCACCGCCCTCTTGTTTGCCACCGCGCTGTTCACGACCGCGGCGCTGACCAGCCCTGCCCTGGCCCAGAACCACGCCGGGCCAGGCAACGCGCGCCACCAGTGCGAACCCTGGCTGGACGGCCGCTCCGAACACCGGGTACCGCCCCAGTGTCGCGAACTGGCCGGCCAGCTCAACCAGGTGCGGCGGGCCACCAGCGCGTTCTACAGCTACGATGTGGCAGTGGCCGCCGGCTGGGATACCGCGATCAGCGAATGCGTGGAAAGTCCGATGGGTGGCATGGGCTTCCACATCGCCAACCTCGAGGAACTGGGTAATCCTGACTTTGCCGGCACGCTCTCCGTGCTGCGCCCGGAAGTACTGCTCTTTGCCCCGACTGCGGACGGTTCGATGGAATTTCTTGGCGTTGAATACATCGTCCCGGGACCCTTGAGCGAGGAAGCACCCGAAATCCTGGGGCAGCCACTGGAATACAACCCGAGACTGGACATATGGGCCCTCCATGTATGGATCGGCAAGCCCAATCCGGACGGAATTTTTGCCAATTTCAACCCGAACGTCAGCTGTGAATTCGCACCCCCGGCGCCGGCTGAATAACCCGCATGGCCCTTGGCATCTGACCCCGTTTGGCCGGGCAGCTGCCCGGCCGTTTTTTAAGGAGCACCTCACAATCATGCATACCACCATCGATCGTCTGCATCTGCTTGCCGCCCTGGTCTACGCCCTGCTGGGGCTGGGCCTTGGCATCTTCATGGCGGCCAGCCAGGACCACGGCCAGGCCGTCGCCCATGCCCACCTGCTGCTGGTCGGCTTCCTGCTGTCTTTTACCTACGCCGTCATCGGCCGGCTCTGGCTGGGCGAGCGGCCCGGTCTGCTGGTCGTTGCGCAATTCGTCGGCCACCACCTGGGCGTGGTTGGCCTGGTCGGCGGCCTGCTGCTGTTGTACGGCGGCCAGGCGTCTGCCGGCGTGCTGGAGCCGTTGCTGGCTGCATCCTCCATTCTGGTGTTTGTCTGCCTGGTGCTGATGAGCGCCATGACGATCCAGGCCACAATGACCCGTTCCGGCACGCGCAGCGCCGCACCGGTCATGGAATGAGGCCGGCGCTGCCCCCCCAGTACTCACAGACGGGCGAAGTCGCAAGGCGGGCGGAACACCCCGGTTTCGGTGACGATGCAGTCGATCAGTGACGCCGGGGTGATGTCGAAAACCGGGTTCCAGGCGGCGAAACCGGCCGGTACCGGCTCGATGCCGGCGGCCCGCCAGATCTCGCCGGCATCGCGCTGCTCGATCTCGATGCCGGCGCCGGTGGGCCTGTCCGGGTCCAGCGTCGAGGTCGGCGCGACCACCATCATCCGGACGCCGTAGTGACGGGCCAGCACCGCCAGCGCACAGGTGCCGATCTTGTTGGCGACATCGCCGTTGGCGGCGATCCGGTCAGCGCCGGTAATCACCCACTGGACCGCCCCGCTGGCCATCAGCGCGGCGGCGGCGCCTTCGACAATGACCTTGAAGTCGATTCCGGCCCGGGCCAGTTCCCAGGCGGTCAGGCGCGAACCCTGCAGCCAGGGCCGGGTCTCGTCGGCATACACGCGATCGACTCGTCCGGTACGAACACCCTCGATGACTACACCCAGCGCGGTCCCGATCCCGCCGGTGGCCAGCGAGCCGGTGTTGCAGTGGGTCAGCACACCGCTGCCCGGGTCGATCAGCCCACTGCCGGCTTTGGCCATGGCTCGATTGGCCTCGATATCGGCGCGATGGATGCGGCAGGCCTCGGCAGTGAGAGCCTGCACGTCGAGCCGGCCGAGCCTGGCGACCAGGTTGCGCATGCGCTCGACTGCCCAGGCCAGGTTGACCGCAGTCGGCCGGGCCTTGCCCAGGCGATCGAGATCCTGCAGCCAGCCTTCCAGGTCATCGCCCCGGGCTCGCGCGGCGATCACTGCACCGTAAGCCGCGGTGATCCCGATCGCCGGGGCGCCGCGCACCACCAGGTCAGTGATCGCCCGGCCCACGCCTGCGACATCGCCGTACTGCAACCATTGCTCACGCACCGGCAACAGGCGCTGATCGAGCAGCGCCAGCTGCTCGCCGTCAAAGCGGATCGCCTGGAAGCCGTCGCGGCTTTCTTCGAAGTTGGTATTCATGGGCCCATTCTAGGCCAGACCGGCCCGGTCACGGCTGCCACAGCACGGCCGCGCCAAAAAACGTATCATTGGCGGCCCTGAAAGTCATTCGGATGCGCTTCATACCATGAGAATGCTGCTTGCGATCTGCCTGCTGATCCCTGCCCTGTCGGGGGCGCAAACCACCGAGGAACAGCCCCAGGAACAGTCCGACCCACAAACTACGGAGTACCCCACCGTGATCCTGCATACCAATTTCGGCGCCATCACCCTGGAACTGTACGAAGACAAGGCGCCCCAGTCGGTCGCCAATTTTGTCCAGTACGCCCGCGACGGCCACTACGACGGCACCCTGTTTCATCGTGTGATCCCGAACTTCATGATCCAGGGCGGCGGCTTCGACACCGATTTCCAGCAAAAATCCACTCGCGAGCCGATCGAGAACGAGGCTGACAACGGTCTCGGCAACGAGCGCGGCACGGTGGCCATGGCGCGGACCAACGACCCGCACTCGGCCACCGCGCAGTTTTTCATCAACGTCACCGACAACGACTTCCTGAACCACCGCAGCAAGGCCTCGGGCCAGACCTGGGGCTATGCCGTGTTCGGACGCGTGGTCGACGGCATGGATGTCGTGGATGCCATCCGGGCGGTGGACACCGGCCGTCGCGGCATGCATCAGGACGTACCGGTCGAAGACGTGATCATCGAGCGGGTCGAAATGCCCGAGGCCGCCAGCGCTGAGTGATCGTCTGACCGACCACGGCCCGATCTACCTGATCGCCGACCTCCACCTGGAGGCCGGCCACCCCGAAACCACCCGGATGCTGCTGGACTTCCTGCGCGGCCCGGCTCGCCGGGCCCGCGCGCTTTACATCCTCGGCGACCTGTTCGAAGTCTGGATCGGCGACGATGGTGCCGATGACCTGGCCGATGGTGTTGCCGGAGACTTGCGCGAACTGGCTGAAAGCGGCGTCGAAGTGTATTTCCTGTGCGGCAATCGGGACTTCCTGGTCGGTGACGACTACTGCGCCCGCGCCGGCATGCAGCGGCTGCAGGAGCCGGTCATTCTTCCCGACACATTTCCAGCGACCGCCCTGCTCCACGGCGACAGCCTGTGCACCGATGATCAAGCCTATCAGCGTTTCCGCAACCGGGTGCGTGATCCGTCCTGGCCCGAATTGCCCGAAGTATCAGTCGCCGGCGCAACCGCGGCCAGCCGTCGCACATCCTGGACGTTAATCCGGAAGCCGTGGCCGACAGTTTTCGCCGCCTTGGTGTCGACCGCCTGATTCATGGCCACACCCATCGACCAGCGATTCATCGGCTTGAGCTTGACGGTCGGGTCGTGTCCAGAATCGTGCTCGGTGACTGGCATCCCGGGCGTGGTAGTGCGGTGCGCATCGATCCTGATTCATCCGGGCTGGAGCTGCTGCAAATCGGCTATAACCCTGCTGGACAAATCCATCTGCAAATGATCGGTGAGGATCATGCATCTCACAAGCCTCAGCCTCGTCCAACTGAGTGATATTCTGCCCAGGACACGATTATTTTACTTCTTATCAGAGGCAAAACCATGCAAGTCAGCCACGTAGTCATTCCAAATTTCCTTAACGACGCCGAAGTGAATCAACTGATTGAGCATGCCAAAACCGAAGACTCTGAAAGCCGCGTCAATCGAGGAGGCAATACATTCTGTACAGTGTCATGGATTTGGTATCACAAAGCTGGTTTCCAGACACTCACATCCCGCATCAACGAACTCGTCTCTCGGGAAAACACGCGCCATTTCGGGTTTGAACACATTGCCCCTTTTACTGGGCGATACCAATACACCGAGTACCATGAGCCAGGGGATGCCTATGGCTGGCATAACGACCATGCCGAGCACCCGGACTATATGTCTAAACGCCGTCTGACCTTGACCATTGCCTTGTCCGATGAGGACGAGTATGCCGGTGGGGGCTTTGAATTGTCGGATCATCTGGGTCATGCAAAAACAGCCAACCCAAGCGCTCTCTACCAATCAATGCTGTCGCTGACCTCAGAAGAAAGTCGTTTGATCGGTCAAAAAGGCACCCTACTCATGTTTCCTGCCAAAAGAATGCACCGCGCTTTACCGGTCTACTCCGGAAGCAGAAAAGTTCTGGTCTGCTGGGTTTCCGCTGACACTTAGGCCTGGGGCTTACCGGCTTCGCAGTCACTTTTCAATACCCTCGAATACTTCAGTCTGCCTGTCATCAAGTTCCACGGAGGTCAGATCCACTTTGCATGGCTCAAGAGCAAAATGCGGGTAATCAATCCCGCTTCGCTCAACAAATGCCTGAATGGTTCGTGCAGTTCCCAAACCATATGGGCTGCTCAATCTGCCAGTTACCAGATCAGCTAGTCTTTGCCGCGCTTGACGTCGGCGCTCCGGCCATTTGACAGAACGTTGAGCTTCAAGGTCAGTCCGCCAGTGCAAACTGTTAGAGGATGACTTTGGTAACTTGTATAGATGAAACAGGGGCACCAGATGAAACTGTGGATGAAATATTTCCCAGCCATGGGTAAATGCCCTAAGCGCGACTCCTTGTTCCTCACCATGAAAATAAAATCCGGGGTCGTAGGGAATCTCTTTGACCATATTGCCAAGTGAGAAGAGAAAGCCCCCAGCGACATGAAAACCCAGCGCATAGTAAGCGCGAATAACCGGGGCACCATTCTCCTGTGTGGGGAGTGCTTTATAGTCCACTTTAAATGTCAGGCTAGGGTCCTCTGCAGTCAAGCTTTGCTCCGGTTTCACTCGGAAATATGCCACACGTTCGCTTAGCGAAATCTTTTTGAATGGCTTTCCAGCTTCATCAAACTCAAAGCCTGGCGGATAGATGCTCAAGATAGGCTTTTCGCCTAGCTTTCTGAGTACTTCTATATGAGTACGCAGGATTTCATCCCAGCGGAGCGCAAACCACGTATGCGAGTCAATCTGGAGGAAATACGATTCGCCGTCAAACAAGGTCTGAGCAAGATGACGAGCCCAACATACACCTCGTGAATGTACCGGATGGATATGAAGATAACGAACCTGATCGCTGAACGGTTGCCTGGCCAACCATGGCCAGAGTGATTCAGTATTCTGGTCCACGACACCAAGCACCAACGATTCAGGGTTTTGCGCTTGGTGAAACGCCGATTCAATTGTAAATTGCAAATAGGGATCACAAAATGCGGCAATGCTTACGAAAATTGATTCTCGCCTCATCGCAAGCCCTTTGCCCTACTCGGTTTGAGCAAGCACTGAGCCGCCGCCCGGCCGCTGGACCAGGCGCCCTCGATGCGATTGCCCGCGCACCAGTCGCCGGCCACCACCAGTTTCTGCGCCGGATCGGCCAGGCAGGCCTGCTCCAGCGGTTCGGGTGCCAGGGCGTAGCGCCAGCGATGGGCACTGACCAGGGCCGGAGCCTGGTCTGCGGCAGCGGGAACGCGAGCACGGAAGGCAGCCAGCAGTTGTTCGGCCACCCAGTCCAAGTCACTCTCAAGAAACCGCTTTGACCATGCTGCCGAGGCGTGCAGCAGCCACGCCTCGCCAATCCGCCCCGGCTTGGAGGAGTTGCGCGCCAGCCAGGCCAGTGGCCCGTCGTTGTCGAAGGCGGCATCGAAATCGGTCTCCAGCGGCTGGTCGAAGCCCAGCATCAGGGCCCAGCAGGGGTTCATCGGCACCGCTTCGATCTGAGCTGCCAGCGGGCCATGGCCGCGCAGCAATTCGGCGGCCTGCCGGGGCGGCGCGGTGACCACCAGTGCACCCGCCCGGAGATTATCCAAGCCGTCATCGCGCTCGATTTCCCAGCCATCGGACAGGCGCCGCAGCCGGCCTGCGCGCCAGCCGAAACGGCAGTCCAGATCACCACTCATGTGCTTGAGCACGGCATTCATCCCCGGCACGCCGACCAGGCGCTCGGCCGGCGGGGTGCCGGCATTGCCGGGGCGCTGGCCGAACACTTGCAGCCTGGGCTGCCAGGCCGCGATCAGGCCCAGAGACTTCCAGTGTTCTGTCTGTTCAGCGAACGCGGTCGAGCGCGCCGTGAAGTACTGGCCGCCGTGATCGAAGGCAAAACCGCCCTGGCGCCGGGTGGCGCAGCGCCCGCCGGGGCCGCGTGCTTTTTCGACCACGACCACGTCCAGCCCGGCCGAACGCAGGGATGCAGCCGCGCTCAGACCCGACCAGCCGGCCCCGACGACGCAGACATCATGGCTCATCGCCGTGTTCGCTCATCACAAGCTTGTCGACAGCGAAACCCTGCGCCCGGGCCTGATCCCTCAGTTGATCGACGATGGCCGCACTCAAGCTCGGATCGCGGGCCAGAATCCAGAGGTATTTCCGGTTGTCCGAGCCGACCATCGCGTAGTCATAGTCCGCACCCAGCGCGATGATCCGGTAATCTCCCCAGACGAAGGGCAACCAGGACAGCCAGCGGGGGGCGAAACGGACCTCGAGGGCGGCGTTCGGACCATCCGGATCGGCCTTGCGGGCGATGCCTTCGGCCTCCCGCCAGCTACCGTCGGCCTCGCGACAGCGGTTGGTCACCGCCACCCGGCCATCATCGAGCAACTCGTAGTGCGCGCTGGTATCGGCCACGCAGCGCTTCTGAAAACGGTTGGGCAGCAGGGCAATCTCGTACCAGCGGCCCTGGTAGCGCTCCAGGTCGACCGAGTCGACGAGTTCCAGCGGTGGATTGGCAAACACCATGCTGGTCAACATGACGGCCAGGAGCGCCGCAGTCAAGCCCCGCAAGGCGCTCATTCGGCTTCCGGGCGCAGGTAGGGGAACAGCAGCACGTCGCGGATCGAGGGCGAGTCGGTCAGCAACATCACCAGCCGGTCGATGCCGATGCCCTCCCCGGCCGCCGGCGGCATGCCGTATTCCAGGGCGCGGATGTAGTCGTGATCGAAGTGCATGGCCTCGGCATCGCCGGCATCGCGCGCAGCGACCTGGGCGCGGAAACGCTCGGCCTGGTCTTCCGGATCGTTGAGCTCGGAGAACCCATTGGCGATCTCGCGCCCGGCCACGAACAGCTCGAAGCGGTCGGCCAGTTCCGGATCGTCATCGTTGCGCCGGGACAGGGGCGAGACCTCGATCGGGTAGCCAATCACGAAGGTCGGCTGGATCAGCTGCTGCTCGACCCGGTGCTCGAATAACTCCATCAAAAGCCGGCCCCAGCCCCAGCTGTCTTCGACGTGGATGCCGTCGCGCCGGCAGGCCGCGCGCAGTTGTTCGATATCGCGCAGATTGGCCTCGGCCAGGTCCGGATAGTGCTCGGCCACGGCCTCGGCCACGCTCAGGCGCCGGTACTGGCCGCCGAAATCGATTTCCTCGCCCTGGTAGATCACCCGGCCATCCTTCAGCCCGGGCAGCAGGGTCACCACCTCGTGCAGCAGCTCCTCGGTCAGGCCGATCAGGTCGTTGTAGTCGGCATGGGCCCAGTAGAACTCCAGCATGGTGAACTCGGGGTTATGCCGGGTTGACACGCCCTCGTTGCGGAAGTTGCGGTTGATCTCGTAGACCTTCTCCAGGCCGCCGACGACCAGGCGCTTCAGGTGCAGCTCTGGCGCCACGCGCAGGTACAAGTCCAGGTCCAGCGCGTTGTGGTGGGTGACAAACGGGCGAGCCGTGGCGCCACCGGGAATGTGGTGCATCATCGGCGTTTCGACCTCGAGGAAAGCACGCCGGTCGAGGAAATCGCGAATCGCGCGCACCACCTGGCTTCGTCGCACGAAGGTCTCGCGGACTTCCGGATTGACGATCAGGTCGACATAGCGCTGGCGATAGCGTGTTTCCTGGTCGGTCAGGCCGTGCCATTTTTCCGGAAGCGGGCGCAGCGACTTGCTCAGCAGGCGCAGCTCGTCGGCATGGACGCTGAGCTCGCCGGTGCGGGTGCGCATCACCTTGCCAGCCGCGCCGACCAGGTCACCGATGTCCCAGTGCTTGAAGGCCGCATACACGCCCTCGGGCAGGTCATCGCGGCGCAGGTACAGCTGAATACGCGCCCCCGAGCCGTCCTGGATATGCACGAAGGCCGCCTTGCCCATGATGCGCCGGCTCATGATCCGCCCGGCCAGCCGGAAGCGCTCGTCCACGCCCTCCAGCGCTTCCTGGGTCCAGGCTTCCTCGTCGGCAAAACGGGCCAGCAGCCTTGCCGCATCGCTGTCGGGCCGCCAGTCATTCGGATAGGCCGCCCCCAGCGCCCGCAAATCCTGCAGCTTCACCCGCCGCTCGGCGATCAGGCGGTTTTCGTCTACCGGCTCGCTCGCTTCCGGCCCGTTCATTTTCTTCTCGTCACTCATCACAAATCAAAACTCATCAACTAGCCAACGAAAACCCGAAACCGGAAACCCCGAATCCTGAACCCGACTCACCCCAACCCCGCCTGCAACTGCGCGGCCACGAACTCATCCAGATCACCATCCAGCACTTTCTGCGTATCCGATCGCTCCACGCCGGTGCGCAGGTCCTTGATGCGTGACTGGTCGAGCACGTAATTGCGGATCTGGCTGCCCCAGCCGATGTCGGCTTTTTCGTCCTCGGCGGCCTGGGATTTCTCGCGCTGTTTCTGCAGCTCCAGCTCGTAGAGCTTGGCGCGCAGCTGGCCCATGGCGCGGTCCTTGTTCTTGTGCTGCGAACGGTCGGTCTGGCACTGGACAACGACGCCGGTGGGCTCGTGGGTAATGCGCACGGCCGATTCGGTCCGGTTGACGTGCTGGCCGCCGGCGCCCGAAGCGCGGTAGACGTCGATGCGCAGATCCGACGGGTCGATATCGATCTCGATGCTGTCGTCGACTTCCGGCGAGACAAACACGCTGGCAAACGAGGTGTGACGGCGGTTGCCCGAATCAAACGGCGACTTGCGCACCAGGCGGTGGACGCCGATTTCGGTCCGGCACCAGCCGAACGCGTAATCTCCCTCGACCCGGATGGTCGCACTCTTGATCCCGGCCACCTCCCCGGCCGAAACCTCGACCAGCTCGGATTTCCAGCCGCGCCGTTCGGCCCAGCGCAGGTACATGCGCAGCAGCATCTCGGCCCAGTCCTGGGCCTCGGTACCGCCGGAGCCGGCCTGGATATCGATAAAGCATGGCCGGTCGTCCATCTCGCCGGAAAACATGCGCTGGAATTCCAGGTCGCCCACGCTGCGCTCCAGGCGCTGCAGATCCCCGGCCACGCTGGCCAGGGTGTCTTCGTCGTCCTCGGCCAGGGCCATCTCCAAAAGCTCGCCGGCATCGGCCAGCCCATCGAACACGGCCTTTTGTGCGCTGACCGAGCGATCCAGGTCAGAGCGCTCCTTGCCCAGCTTCTGGGCATGCTCAGGGTCGTCCCAGACCGACGGGTCTTCCAGCTCGCGGGTGACTTCTTCCAGTCGTTCTACCCGACCATCGTAGTCAAAGATACCCCCTGAGCGCCGCCGCGCGGCGCTGCAGATCGTCCAACAGGGTCTTGATCGCGGTCTGTTCCATCAGCCGGCTGTCTCCAGATCATTCAGTCAAGCTGCCATTCTAGCGGTTCTGGACCAACATGGGGTCGACTGCACCATGGCGCAACGCCAACAAGACCAGCCTCAACCTAAAGCACGTATCGAAGATCAAGACATTGCAGCGTGCGCAGGATTGCGCAAGCTGCGTGCTGTACATTATCGACACGGACGACCGGCTGGAAAGGGCTGGTACGAAATCCTCCGGCAAGAAAGCGAGCATCCGGTCGCTGCAGCACATCCGCCGAACCATACTGACCCTGCAAAAGGAAACGCATCCCCAACAGCAGCGTTACCTCATAGTCGTGCATTCGACGCTGGTCGTTCAAGCTCTGCGCAACGGGAAAGCCTTCAGCAACCGCTTCAAGATAAACACCAGCCGCGCAGTAATTGGAACGATTGCTGAAACCACCAATCCGATCGAAACAGGACTGTTCCAGCCCCAGTTGCCTTTCCACCACGACATCACAGACTTCAAGTACAAACTGCCCAACCTCTTTATCCCCGGTCGCCTTGTACAAGGCTGCATAAGGCTTGGCCATCCAGGCTGCCATATTGATTCTGCCATCATGCTGACGGAAAAGATTGCGGTAATAAGGCAGGACCCTGAAGAGAGGCTCGAGCAGTAATTTATCTTCGGTGATGCTGTAGAGAGACATCAGGCCGGTCATTGCTTCACCAGGATAATACAGCTGCTTGGAATCGAACTTGAAGTTCCTGTCAGGGAGCGACATCGGGTAAAAGAAGCCGCCTTCGCGATTTTCCAGGTGCAGGATGTACCTGGCCAACTGCTCGCGCACGCCCGGAAGGAAGGATTCGTCATCAACGGCGCTTAGCGCTGACAGCATAAATCCTGCTGTTCCAATTCCCGCCTTGTCCTGGACCACAAGGAAACCGGTACCGCTCGCGGAATCCGTCTGGAAAAAGCGCTCTGCCAGATAAGCCAACGAACGGCGAGCAGCACGCTGCATACGCGGCGAACCCAGAAACTTGCCAATTTCCGCCAGAATCCAGGTTGCCGCCAGCCGGCGAAGCACCGCTACTGCACGATTGGAAAAACGCCGCTCAGACTGCTGTGGGTCATACTCATATGTCAATCGACCTCTTTGGGTTACGTGATTGGCGAGAAAATTGCCCGCAAGATGTACGGCCCTTTCCAGGTTCTGACGAGTGACATCACGTTGCCTTACAACAGGGGTCCCCCGGTATAGTTCCTGACTTCCCGACTCCCGAAAACGATGCGTGAATTGCTCACGGAAATGCAGACTCTCGTATCGAATTATCCTGACCGTCTGATCCCGCCAGGCCTCGCGACCCAATCCGGCCTTGCGACCGAGACGCCTCAGCAAAATTTCTAAGGTGTATCCTTTGTTGATAGGAACTGCTGCCTTGAAATTGGCACCCGAAGAACGACCCTTCTCCCCTTCCTTTCGAATACCAACCGCATGGACACCAAGTTCAATCTTTTGTTCGAGTGACCGCAGGTTCCTCTCGGATACGTCTGTCCCAGGCAGCAGGATATTGATGTCAATCCAGACTTCATCGAGCTCGGAACGCTTCAATCGCGATCCGTGGCGTCTGTCAACAATGGTCTTCTCCGTGGCCTCTATTGCAGCTTGCAAAACCGAGCCAGACTGACTTGAACGACAACCACGAAGCGTAACTCCATTATAGAGAGAAATATATACAAGCCCCCTCCCGGAGCGGAGTTGCATAGGCACATCAGAGAAATCATCCACGATTGTCGGATAACCACGGAAATGGTTTTCCAGGGTCAAGCGACAGGCCATCAACAGGAAATCCCGATCGCTAGCATCAAGAGGTAACTCGGGGCATGATAAAGACTTGTCAATGACTATATCGACAGCGGTGGCCAGACTCCGAGAATCTGAAGGCAAAGCCTGATACTCACTTCTGCCTGGCACTGTAACTGCATTAATATCGGACATGGAAATACCTTTAATGAAAATTGATGTTGATTAAAAATGATCAAAGTTGACCGATCAAATCATCTCGTGAGCTCAATCAATGAGTTCAATCCTCAGCACCGATGGGTGGGGCTGCTGCCATGATCCGCTCTATCAGATCATGAAGCCCGCGTCGCCTCGGCGAACGTCTTTGTGGTGAACGTTCAAAAAGATGCACGATGACAAGTTGATGGCCTGGCACTACGATGAGCACCTGGCCGCCGGCGCCGCGCGCAGAAAAGGATGCATGGCCCATATCGGTCAGAAACTGCTTCTTACCCGTCGCAGCCCACCACATGTAGCCATAACCGATTCCCGAATGCGTGGGCGACATGGGTTTCGTGCTCTCTTCAACCCAGCTTTCCGGGATCAGTTGAGTACCATCCCATAGTCCCTTGTGCAGATAGAGCAAACCAAATCGCGCAAGATCCCTGGCGCTCATTCTCAAGGGGTATGCAGGATGTTCTGAAGATTCGCCGTAGACATATCGCCCAAGGTGATGGCTGAAATCCTGCATCCCGGTCGGAATCGCGAGCCGTTGCTCAATAGTGACGAACAGGTCCTCTCCGGTTATTCTGGCAAGAATGGCGCCGAGGGCATTGAAATCCCAGTTATTGTAGTACCAGTGCGTGCCAGGAAGATAACTCCCTCGCTCAGGACGCTTTTCGCGCATACCAGCAGTCTCATAGGCAGCTTCAATATAAATACCGGATCGCGACATTAGCAGATCACGGATACTGGCAATCTTCTCGAGGTCAGTCAGAGGTGTAATGGCATCGTCAAATTGAATATCTGCCAAACTCTTATTGATATCGATCAGACCTTGCCCAACATAAATCCCGTACAGACCGGACAGGAGACTCTTACGGATCGAATACAAGGCAAGCGGACGGCTGGTCAAACCCCAATCCGCAACCACCCGCCCCTCCTGCACGACAAAAACTGCCGCTGAACCGACCTCTTCAGCGGTTTTCCGGGCTTCATTTAACGCTCGTTCCGACCACCCGAGTATGGCTGGATCGACGCGTTCCCAATCCTTTTGTGGAAAAACACTGTCTGCCGAAAGCGGGTGGGTACACAGCGCCAACGCCGCCACTAGGCAACCGGCCCAGAAAAACCGCTGAAAAATGTGCCGTCCGATATGAATCATGCGCAGATATACCTCTTGCGGTCAGGGCTTGAGCCCACTTGCGGCGATTGAGCGACTATCGGAACAAATTGACTGAACCGACTGCAATAACGAACCAATGCGATACTATCCTTTTCACGGGCAAGAAGCTTTGTTCCGCCTATCTTTCTGACCAGGCGCCAATCAAGCGGTGATACGACCATGCAGACAAACAGCAGACCGAAAGCTCAGAAAACGACCTGGAAAACAATGCTCAAGGAGCACGACTTCCACGCGGTCCTTCGATCCACCGAAGGCCTGGACAAAAACTCGCCTGCAGAGGCATGGCTGTATCGGGGAAAAGGCCTTGAGGGACTGTTTCAGCTTGAAGCCGCAGGGCGTACATATCGCGAAGGTATCAGTGTTCACCCGGAATCGGTGCAACTTCATTTGGCACTGGGCCAGTTGGAGATTCAAAGGGGGCATTCCGAAGCTGCCTTGAACACCTTGAGAAAAGGTTCAGCTCTCGCACCAGACAATATTGATTTCTTTACCGCTCTTCTGCATCTGGAGGGCCTGGATCCTGATGGAGTAGACGCGGCACGAATTCTTGACCGTGCACTAGATGACCGTCGAAGCGATGCTTCGCGCTCAAGAGCCCTGTTCTTCTTGGGACAACTTAACGTTGAGGCACATCGGGACCGCATTGGCTTTGCTTTTTACAAGGCTGGCAATCGGCTGGCGGCCAAGAATCTTGATTCAGCCCGCAAAGAGTACCCTTTGCCGAAGCAACCATTCCGAATGAGCCGCAATGATTTCGTCAGGATCAACAGCGGCATTCCAAGATGTCCAGCATTGGTGGTGACAGGATTACCGCGATCTGGAAAAAGCATTATTGAAGGGATTTTAACCGAGCATTCAGCCATCCTGCCAGGGGGAGAATATGCGGGGTTGCGTCGCACATTATCGAGACTGCCGAAGGAAAATGCAGCAAGCTTCCTGCAAAAGCGAGCCCGATCCGGCATTTCTCCGTTCACAGAGGTTTATGCCAATCATCCCCTGGCCAAAGAGCCGTGTCCCTGGATTGTTGACACTTCTCCGGCGAATCTGACGCGTCTCGGCTATTTCGGGATTGTCCATCGTGACACTCCTGTGATTCTATGCCGGCGAAGAGCAATGGATCTCGGAGTTGCTCTTTATTTCAAGAAGTTCCGGAATGGGCATGGCTACACCTATGATCTTTCCAGTATCGGCCGCGCCATTGCCGCCTCAGAGCGTTTGATCGAACATTGGAACCAGATCATGCCCAATCCTATTCTCATTGTCGACTATGAGAATCTCGTATCAGACCCTGAAACCGTTCGCAAGCAATTATTTGCTCACATTGGTCTCGAAGCGCCACCAAAACGAGACGTCTCCGATGAGAACTGGAGACTTTTCCCCAGCAAATCGCCCGGGCCAAAAACACCCATACGACCGGTGCTTCTCGGGTTTGCGGACCGTTTTGCAGAAGAACTGCAACCCCTTGTTGCAGCGTACGAGGAATCCAAAACCAAACTCGAAAACTAATCGGTGTTGCCCACCGACACACCCGGTATTTTTGGCAATTCCAGACTAAAACTAAAAAGGGGGAGGCTTCCAAAGGAGCCTCCCCCTGCTTTACCAATTACAGATTGTCCATCAAGTATCTATCTTCAGCATGCCCTCCTCAATCATGCTTGACAGGATTTCCTGATCGGTTTCTCCCATGCCGGTCGGATCGACACCCGACAAGACAAACTGCTGTGAAGATCCTCCCTCAGCTGTCGGCAGCACATCAATTATCGTATTTGTGCCATCGAAGTTCAGGGTCAGGAACTCGGAGATGGTGTCAATTGTTGCACCCTCCACGAGATCACTGAGATTCAGCGGTTCCTCGTTCGTCGTCAGTTCGCTGATTGGTGAACCTTCCATTGTGGTCTCGTTGCCAGCTTCCGCAAATTGCAACGGAACAGTATCACCGGCTGCCAATTGACCCAGCCCGTCCAGGCCAGACCCATCCGCAGAGGGCTTGGATCCCTGATCGTCATCAGGCGGATCATCGGTTGCAGCGAATCCACCAGGAACGGTGCCACCTTCAAGGCCGCCGTCAGAAGATTTTCCATCACCATCCTCGGCCGAACTGTCTTCTTCTGAACCGTCTTCACTAGCGTCATCGTCGCCGGTGTCATCGTCGCCGGTGCTGTCGTCGTCACCCGTGTCGTCGTCTCCGGTGTCGTCGTCTCCGGTGTCGTCGTCTCCGGTGTCGTCGTC
>JBKHEF010000002.1:0-179065 GCA_046540955.1 Wenzhouxiangella sp. | reverse complement strand
CAGTGGGCGGCTCAGTGGGCGGCTCGGTCGGCGGCTCAGTGGGCGGCTCTGTGGGCGGCTCAGTCGGCGGCTCGGTCGGCGGCTCAGTGGGCGGCTCGGTCGGTTCATCAGCCTGGATGGCTATCCCGCCATCATCGAAATCAGGCAGCCCGAGCACTTCAAAATCTACGCTCGGATCAAAATTAAAAGCTATAGGATCAACACCTTCCGCGATACGGGGCAACAATACAAACGAAGAACCGCTATTGTCACCGTCGCCGCCGAGACCAGCCGCAGCGGCCTCGAGCTCTTCAAGAAGGTCACCCTGGCCCTGCAACAGGCCAAGAATGTCGGTAGCGCTACTTTCTGTGACCAAAGCCTCCGGCACCGATGAAGGCTCGCTGTCCTCAAAACCTTCTCCAAGTTCCAATATCTGATTGGCCAGCAAGGACAATACATTGCCGTCCAACTGCTCAAAAACCAGTTCGACACTTCCGTCATCACCAGTGACGATGACCTCGCCAGCCTGAAGCTGGTCACCATTCTCCAGTTGCCGGATCGAGCCGTCTTCAGCGCGGGCCCAGACCTCTCCACTTACGTTCTGAACAGTTGCGACTGCCATTTTTGTGTCCTCTGTAGACGTGATTTGGTGGCCTTAACGCCATTTACACATCAAGAATAGTCCAGTCTTCGGTCAGTAGCTATTGGACCCTGGTCCAGCCTGAGAGAATTTGTTTACTTTTTAGGTTTTTTTCTGTAAAATTTGAGACTCGTATCACGCTTTCACGCCACTTTACAGGGGATTTGGAATGAATAACTCAAGTTCGGCCCACAATTTCAACAATATTCAGCGCAAGTTGCTGCTGGGCTGCTCTCTCCTGCTGGCTTCAGCCACAACAGTGATGGCCCAGACAGCCGCCGAAGACGTCGTTCTCAAGGCGATTGAAACCAACCCGGATGTCCAGGTCCGCTGGCATGATTTCCGCTCCGCCGGCTACGCTGAGGAAGCCTCTCGTGGTGGATTCCGGCCTCAGATCGGTATTGATGCCGCCTACGGACGCCAGCGCGACAACTTTATCACCGGCAATCCCATGAATACCGGTTTCGCCGAGATCGGTCTCACCCAATTGCTCTGGGATGGCGGTCGAACCGGCGCCAATGTGGACGAATTTGGCAATATTGAGCTGGTTCGCTATTTCGAACTTCTTGATACAGCAGAACAAACTGCGGTGGAAGCCATGCGCGCCTATCTTGACGTCCTGCGCTTTCGCGAATTGGTCCGACTGGCCGAAGAAAACCTGCAAACCCACCGTGAAGTCTATGATCAAGTCGCTGAAAGCGTTCAGGCTGGCGTGGCTCGGGCGGCCGATCTTGAGCAGATCAATGGGCGCCTGGCTCTCGCCGAAGCCAACCTCATAACAGAAGAATCTAATCTGCACGATGTGTCAGCCCGATATCTTCGGATCATTGGCGATCTTCCGCCGGATGAACTGCGCCAGGTGGAACTGAACCCCGATCTTCCAGACAATATTTACGATGTATTGATGCTGGCCTACCAGCACAACCCGAAATATCATGCTGCACTGCGCAATATTCAGGCGTCAGAGTCAGCCATTCGCGCCCAGCGCGCTGAAAGAGCACCGCGTTTGAATCTGACCGCAGCCTACGGCGTCCGTACACGCGATGAATTTGGCGTGCGCGAGAATCACACAGATGGCCGGATCGGTCTGGAACTGACCTATGACCTGTACACGGGTGGTCGCAGGCCGGCCAACATTCGCCGAGCGGTCGCGCTGGAAAGCAGCGCCATTTCACTGCGCGACAGGGCCTGCGTCGACATTCGCCAAGACGCCCAGATTGCCTTTAACGACCTGCAAAGAATCGCTGAGCGTCTGCCAGTCCTGAACCAGCATCGCCTCTCGTCGGACCGCGTGCGTACCGCCTACCAACAACAATTCGATATCGGAGAGCGGACACTACTGGATGTACTGGATTCAGAAAATGAATTTTTCGAAGCCAGCCGGGCCTGGACCAGCGCCAGCTATGACCAAACCCTGGCCGCGGTGCGTACGCTCGGCGCCATGGGGCTCCTGCTAGAAACACTGAATTTGCATCGCAGCGACCTTCCCTCTCTGGACGAGTTGGGCGCCGAGCCTATTGAGGTCGATCCAACTACCGCATGCCCACTGCCTCCTGGGGCAGAAGCACTGGCCAGAAGCCGGCGCGCGGCCACAGCCACGCCGGTGGCGGCTGTCTCCGAGCCGGTTGTGGTCAACGAAGTCACGCTTTCAGATCAGGCAACGTTCGAATTGGACAGCGCCGAACTCCTGCCTGGAGCGCGTGAAACCCTTTCGGAACTGGTAGTAGCCATCCGTGAAGGGCGCCTGCTTGGACAAATTGAAGTGGTCGGTCATACCTGCGACCTGGGCTCTGCGGAATATAACCAGGACCTGAGCGAGCGCCGCGCCCAGGCCGTGGTTGACTACCTTCGCTCCGCTGGCATCGGAGCTGAGGAAATTACCTCGCAGGGGCGTGGCCAGAATGAGCCACGTTATCCGAACGACAGCGAAGCCAATCGCAGCCGGAACCGACGCGTCGAGATCACTTTCGTGACTGAGCAGGCCAGCACTCAAGACCTGAAAATCGGCCCGGATGGACCAATCACCGACCTCCGTCAGACTGAGTTGCCGGCCGCATCTGCCGATGTCCGTGGCGCGATGAACAATCCGTCCGAAAACCAAAATCCCCCGGAATACGGGGATCATTGGCCTGAAATGCGTCTCCCGAGGCTGCTGCCGGATGGTCTAGAGACCATGGAATCCACAGTAAAACTGACTGTCGACACGGACGATACGGAAAAAAACGCCGAAAACACGAGCGGCCCTTTCGTGCAGGTTGCCTCATTTAGTGTTAAAGCCAATGCCAGTCGCCTGGCCGAGGATCTCCGAGCCAAGGATCATGATGCCTTCGTGGTCACAGTAAAGGCTGATGCACAGCCAATCTGGGCGGTCCGGGTGCGAGCAAACCGCGGACAGGAAGCGGCCACCCTCCAACGCGAGCTGCGCGATCAGACCGGGCTGGAAACTCTGATCATCACTCGCTCTGCCTAGGAGTTATCATCTCCCTGAGAACTGGCGGCCAGTCTCTGGCCGCTTGTTCATATTGATCCATAACAACCGACCAGCCTGTTGCCAGTCGGTTTCAAGTCATTAAAGGGAGGATGTTTTTGACCGAACACCATGCCACCGAAACTGGCGGGCCTTTGCTCACAGCACTGATGACTTTGTGTGCCTTCCACGGCCGTGCGGCGCAAAGAGACACTCTGATCAGTGGTTTGCCACTCACCGATGGCAAACTGACACCCTCGGTTTTTGAACGCGCAGCGCGCCGCGCGCACTTTAGCAGTCGCCTGCTGGCGCGCCGCCTCGGGGAGATCAACCCGGCACTTTTGCCCGCGATCTTGCTGCTAAATAACGACAAACTCTGCATAATCACAAAATTAAGTCTGGCTGAAGGAGCAGCCGAGGTCATTTACCCAGAGCTCAGCGATGCTGCAGTGCGTGTATCGCTGGAGCAGCTGCACGAAGACTACTCCGGGCACGTCATCTATTGCCGCCCTGACTTTAAGCTTGAGCGTCGTCATGCGGACTTTGGTACCGACAAGAAACAGCACTGGTTCTGGGGAATTATTCGCCAGAACAGGAGATTGTATGCAGACGTCATCCTGTCAGCTATCTTCGTCAACCTTTTTGCCGTGGCGATGCCACTTTTTGTACTCAACGTTTATGACCGCGTCGTTCCCAATGCCGCCACTGAAACATTGTGGGCAATGGCAGCAGGGCTGATCACTGTTCTGGTCGCGGAATTAGGCTTGAGATCCCTTAGAAGTTGGTTCGTGGATCTGGCCGCAAGCCGCGCCGATATTCGTCTCTCATCGCTGATCATGGAACGTGTCATGGCGATGAAGATGCAGGATCGTCCCGCCGCCAGCGGAGCATTTGCAGCCAACATTCAGTCCTTTGAATCAGTCCGTAGCTTTATCGGCTCATTGACGTTACTGGCGGCGGTCGATTTTCCATTTGTGTTGCTGTTTGTTGGCATCATCGCCTGGATCAGTCCTGTTTTAGTCATCCCGATCCTCGCGGGAGGCATGGTCATCCTGACCTATGCCTTAATAGCCCAGCGCAACATGCAAAAACTTACCGAGGCCGGTCTTCAGGGCAGTGCTCAGAGAAACGCCATTCTGGTCGAAAGCTTGGGAAACCTTGAGACAGTCAAAAGCTTCAATGTACAGGGCGATGTACAGGCGAAATGGGAAGATAGCACCATTTTTCTGAGCCGCAACGCCGCGAAGATGCGTCTGTTCTCATCCTCAGTAACAAATAGTGCAAGTTTTGTACAACGTTTCGTTGGTATGAGCGTCATCATCGTAGGCGTTTACTTGGTGATGAATGGACAGTTGACTTTAGGGGGATTGATTGCCGCATATCTTTTATCTTCACGCGCAATGGCACCAATCAGCCAGGCTGCGAGTCTTCTTTCGCATTACCAGCAAGCCGCGAAGTCAATGGAGTTGCTGGAACAGATCATTGAACGGCCGGTCGAATACAGGGAATCTGACGAAAAAATAGACCGGCCAATCATTCGCGGTGATATCGAGTTTCGCAATGTCGGCTTTGCCTATCCAGACTCGCGTCAAAAGGTCCTTACCGATGTCAGCCTTACGATCAAGGCCGGCGAACATGTAGCCATTCTGGGAAAAAATGGCTCTGGAAAAACAACCCTTGAGAAACTGATCATGGGGCTTTACCAGCCCACAGAAGGCAGTGTGCTGATTGATGGAATAGACATGGGCCAGATGGATATAACCCAACTACGCCGAAACATCGGTTATGTCCCCCAGGAAGTCAGTCTCTTCCAGGGCTCACTTAAACACAATATTGTCCTGACATCACCCAATGAGGACAGCGAACGCTTACTCAGAGCGGTTCATTTGGCAGGACTGGAATCCATGATCCGGTATCATCCTGAAGGCATCAACATGCCGGTCGGGGAACGAGGACAGCAGCTTTCTGGGGGCCAACGGCAATGCGTAGGAATCGCTCGAGCTTTACTCAATGAGCCGGCTATCTTGCTCTTGGATGAACCTACATCTTCGTTGGACCACACCAGTGAAGAGAAGATCAAAAAGACCCTGGCAGAAGAATCGCTTGGAAAAACTCTGGTGCTGGTCACCCATCGCAGCTCCCTGTTGCAGCTTGTAGATCGACTGATTGTCATTGACCGAGGAAAAATCGTGGCCGATGGCCCCAAGGAAACGGTCATGGAAGCGCTCCGTCAAGGCCGGGTCAGCGGAGCTCGATGATGAAAAAAAAGACATTCGAACAAAAACAGTTCGAGGCGTTTGGCAATATCCATAATGCCATAGACCGGCCTGCCGGATTGATTGATCGGCTGTTCAGTCGATGGGTTCAAAGTCCAGGTTCAAATGACTGGGTCAGCGATATCGAGTGGGCAAGGATCATGCAGGAACCGCTCCGGGCCCGCGCCTTGCTATATGCCGTTGTCATTACTATCGTGGCTCTGATCATCTGGGCTTCTATCGCGGAAATTGACGAAGTCACCCGGGGAGAGGGGCGAGTGATCCCATCACGGCGACTGCAAACGCTACAGTCGCTTGATGGAGGGTTGGTCGAGGAAATCTTGATTCGTGAAGGCCAATTGGTTAATCAGGGTGACCTGCTCGTGCGGGTAGACCCCGTCCGTTTCAGTGCTTCTCTCGGCGAAAGTCGAGTGCAATTTTTGGCCCTGACTGGTGAGGTTACCCGACTGGCAGCGCTTGTGGCCGGTATCGAGCCGGTATTTCCCACCGTGCTGCGTGAAGAAGCCCCCAGCGTATTGGAACTGGAGCAGCAGCTTTACAATTCAAGTCGAGATGAATTGCGTGAGCAGCAAGCGGTCTATGCAGACCAGATCAAGCAGCGGCAACAGGAACTCGAAGAAGCCCGGGCGGCCGTGGAGCAGTACACCAATACCCTACGCTTGACCCGACGCGAGCTAGAAGTTACTCGACCACTACTGGCCAGCGGTGCCGTATCCGACGTGGACATTCTGCGACTCGAGCGGCAGGTTGCAACGATAGAAGGGGAACTGAGCCGTGCCCGAGCCGCCGTTGCCCGCAATGAGGCTGCCGTCAGTGAAGCGAGGAACCGACGGCGCGAGGTTGAATTGACAATGATCAATCGCTGGCAAAACCAGCTAACCGATTCGCGAAGCCGGCTGGATGCGATCAGTCAGGCTGGTCAGGGGCTTGAAGACATGGTTCGTCAGGCAGAAATTCGCTCGCCGATAAGAGGGACTGTCCAGCGTCTGCACGTCAACACCATCGGGGGAGTACTCACCCCCGGGCAAAGTGTGGTGGATATCGTTCCACTGGATGACCAGTTGGTGATCGAAGCACGTATCCAGCCCAGGGATATTGGATTTATTCGTCCCGAACAGCAGGCGACGGTCCGTCTAACGGCCTATGAATGGGATGTTTTCGGTAATTTGCAGGCTAGCGTCCAGCATATCAGCGCCGACACGATCACTAATGAGCAGGGGGATACTTTTTACTTGGTCCGACTGGTAACAGAACCAGGGGGGTATGAGGAAGATTTACTAGTCATTCCGGGCATGACAGCGCAGGTAGATATCTTGACAGGCAAACGTTCTCTGTTGCGCTATCTCCTCAAGCCGCTTTTACGAGCGAAATCCCAGGCATTTACTGAGCGATAACCTTATGAATCTCAATCATCTGATTCTGACAGAGCCAAACTTCCGATCACCGACCTGGCAGCATGGCCTGAAAAATGTCTCGATTGTCCCATTTAGTGGTGGAGAGCCATTTCCGCTTCCAGGTGACGCCCGCAGATTTCTCGTCTGGATTCTGAGCTCAGCACCGGACTGGGAAGCACTGGTAAGACACTACAGCAAGCAATGCCCGGTCATTGTCCTGAGCAAGGTAACCAGCCTCCCCGAGATGCAAAAAGCCCTTGAAGCCGGTGCGCGTGGCTACATCGAGGCTATGGCCAACCCGATTCAGCTGGGCCAGGCGGCCAGCACCGTCTCGCAGGGAGCGCTGTGGATTGCCGCACCCATGCTCAGCCGACTGCTGGCCATCCTCTCGGGCGCCCTGCCCGAACCGCGGACCCCGGCCGAGTGGCAGGAAAAACTCAGCCCGCGCGAACTCGAGGTAGCCGAAGTCGTGGCTACCGGGGTGACCAACCGTGAAGTGGCCGAGCAGCTGCACATCACCGTGCGCACGGTCAAGGAGCACCTCACGTCGATCTTTGCCAAGCTCGGCGTCCATGACCGCCTGCAACTGATTCTCATGGCGCGTGGCGGTGAACGGGAAAAACACCAGTAGAGGGACACCAGATGTATGTAAAACGCGATGAAAACGGGCAGATCGTGGCGATCAGCGCCGTGGCCGAGACCGGCTTCGAAGAACAGCTCGATTCAGCCGACCCGCAGCTCACTTTATTTGTCGACTCGATCCAGCAGCAATCTGTACAAGCCACCGAGGAGGTCCGGCAACTGCGGTCATCCGATGTGGAGTTGGCCCGAGTCGTTGAAGACATCATCAACCTGCTCACCGATAAAGGCGTCATCCAGTTCACCGAACTACCCGAAGCCGCCCAGCAGAAACTGCTGCAACGCAAGAGCTTGCGCCGCCATATCCAGCATCTGGACCTGGTCGCGGACGACGACAACGAACAACTGATGCTCTGATCACTCGCCTCTGACACCCGGCCCGGTAAACGCATCAAAGCCCATATCCGCCAGGGCAGACTCATCGGTTTCATCAAGCACGCCCTCGGCAATCATGGTCAGGCCCAGCGAGTGGCCCAGCTTGCACAGTCCGCGCAACAGACTCTGGACATCATCGTCCTGGTGCTGGATCAGCGCTGCATCGACTTTCATATAGTCCAGCCCCAGCTTTTCCAGACCGGCAACCGCCGCAATATTCCGGCCGGCCGACTGCAGCCCCACCGAAACCCCGTGACTCTTGACCGCTGCGCTGAAAGATGCCAGCGGGCCGGCGTACTGCACCGCGATCTGTTCATTGATCTCCAGCGACAAGCGCTGGGTGACCGGGCCACCATAGCGCTTGATCCGCTCAATGATCGCCAGGTGGCTGGCTGCATTGCGCAGGCTGTCGATCGACAGGTTAACGGCAATCCGCCGTGCTGGCTGCTCGCTGAGCACCTGCAGAACGCTGTCGAGCATCTGCAGATCGATATGAGGCAACAACTCCAACCGCCGCGCCCAGCCGATGACCGCCCCGGCCGGAACGGCCTGGTCGCCAAGGCGCAAGCGCAGCATGGCTTCCTCGTGGAACACCTCACCGCGGGTCGTAACCACCGGGTAGCAGGCATGCGAGATGGCATCGTCATCAAGCGCGGCTTCCAGCGCGTCGCGCCAGCTGTCGGCATCGGGAAACAGCGGCGGCCGGGTCCGCGAATCGGACAGGACAAGGCGCTGCGAGGACGCTGCCTCAGCCCCTGCCAGCAGGTCATCGAGTCGGGATAGCAGTTGGCCGCGACGCTCGCCAGGCTGACAGGTGATGCCAACCTCGGCCAGCGGATACTGTTCTTCCAGGTGTTTTTCGTCGACCAGTTCCGAGGCCGCACGCCATACCTCCTCGGCCAGATCGGCCAAGAACTCGGTATCCTGCAGCAGGATGACAAAATCGCTGCTATTGAGCCGGCCCAGCGTGCACTGCGAATAGCATTCCGCCCGACCCTCAA
Organism: Wenzhouxiangella sp.; assembly: GCA_046540955.1. Classification (GTDB taxonomy): domain Bacteria; phylum Pseudomonadota; class Gammaproteobacteria; order Xanthomonadales; family Wenzhouxiangellaceae; genus Wenzhouxiangella. Next base: position 170,294 of record JBKHEF010000002.1, on the reverse strand, counting down.
GCCTGCTCTTAATCCGCTCCAGCAGGGTCAGTATCCACTCATCAGTCGCCGCTCGACCCAGCTTCGCGTTGAGCACTTCAAGGCCGGTCAGGCGGATCAGCAAAACGCCATCGCGAACCGAGCTGTCGTTCAGGTTCAGGCGGGCATCCAGCAGGCGCAGGAACTGCTCGCGATTGGCTACACCAGTGGCCGGATCCAGCTGGCTCTGGCGGCGAATCTCGTCGAGCCGGCGGGCCTCGCTATCGAGCATGGTCCTCACCCGGTTGGTGAGCGTGTTCATCGCCCGCACCACGCGCCGGAATTCCAGCGTCCGCGGTTCCTTGCTGGTGATGAAGCGCCGCTCACCGATCGCCTCGGCCTGTTCGACCACTGCCTGCAGCGGTCGACTGATGCGCCGCAGCACCACGCTGCCGATCAACCCGCAGGCCAGCGCAATCGTGACGTACCAGGCAAACATGCGATAAGACACCCGCCACAATGCAGCCAGCGCGTAGGCACTCTCGCTTTCGACAGAGAGCGTGCCGTACTGGTTCCAGCCATCCTGAACCTGGGCCACGCCCGGTGGAATATCAAACGCCATCAGGCGGGCAAACCAGGCCGGGGCATCCGGCACCAGCTCGGAACGCTCGCGCATATGCAGAGTCTGTCCGTCCGGTCCTTCGAGCCGAATCCGCTGGTAATGACCAGTATCGAACTGGGCCGAAATCATCAACTCGATGGTCACCGGGTCCTTGTCCATCTGCGACAGCGACAGAGCCAGTCCGGTGGCATTGTCGATGTTCTTAACGGTCAGTTGCTCAACGTAATAGTTGCGGGCGCTGTAGCCACTGACCAGAAAGCCGCTGACGAACGTCAGTGTGATGAGTACTGCTATGACAATCCATAGCTGTCTGGTCAAAGTCATGAGCCGGCAATCTCCCGCTGGGTGCTTGAGCTGGTGCCCGAAATCATTGTATCCGTATCCCTTCGCGCTGCATCCGCGCGATGACTTCACGCCACAGCGACAGACGCGCCGTGGGACTGCCCGCCGCCGGGGCGGGACCCTGCCCAACCCACAGCCCGTCGGCATTGAAACTGAAGACCGGCGACAGATCGGTGCGCTCGGAGGCCGGCAAGACATTGCTGATCAGGCTGTCCAGAATGATCGGTTCGGCGTTCGGGGTCGGGTAGTAGCCGAGCACCATGTGGGCCTGGCTGACCGGACTGCGCGGGCCACCGATCTGGGCGCGAACGTAGATCAGGCGCAGATGCCGGTCAGGGATGCCCAGGTGACGCAGGCTGATGTACTTGGCAATCGCCCAGTCCTCGCAATCACCGCGGCCGTGACCCAGCGTCTCCAGCGGGCTGGCCCAGTAATCCTCTTCCCCGTACAACTGCTGATCGATCTGGTAGCGGACGTTACGATGAAAGAATGCATTGACCCGGTTCAGTTGCTCTTCGGCGGCCTCGCTGCGGGTTTCCTCGAGGAGCAGCTTCCAGCGCTCGACCAGCTCGACGCGCTGGTCGGAGAACTGCTCCCGCATCTGCTCGCGCAGCTGGGCAAAATCGATCTGCAGGCTGGCATCCGGTTGCGGCCGGAGCGATGTCGACGAGCAGGCCGCCGTGATCACGATGCCGGCAGCCAGCAAGCTTCGAATCAGCGGGCGACGCATGGGAAAAGGCTCAGGCCAGTGCAGCGGGAGGAGCGTTGTTCATGTCTGCTGACGACCCCGACGCTGACTTGTGGTTTCGTCCTGATTATACGCACAGATGCCCAAACGCTGACGGGCGCTCTGCTACAGTCGTGCGTCTTATAGCCCAAACCTGGAGCAGGCATGAACGTTCTCATCACCGGCGGTAGCGGATTCATCGGCCAGGCCCTGTGTGCCAGTCTGGCCCGCGACGGACATGTCCCGCTGGTGGTGTCGCGCTCGCCCGAGCGGGCGGCGAGCCAGCTGCCGCCAACGGCCGTGGTCCGGGCGAGTGCGCTGGACTTCATCGAAGAGGCACCCGAGGCCGTGGTCAACCTGGCCGGGGAACCGATCGCCGAGGGACGCTGGACCGCCGCCAAGAAAAAAGCCCTGGTCGATTCCCGGGTCGAAGCCACCCGGGCCGTGGTCGAATTGTGCCGCCAGGCCAATCCGGCACCGAAGGTGCTGGTCTCGGCCTCCGCAGTCGGCTACTACGGCGATCAGGGCGCGCGCGAGGTGACCGAGCAGACCACGCCGAACGATGAATTCGCCCATCAGTTGTGCCGGCGATGGGAGGCCGAAGCCGGAAAGGCCGAAGAACATGGCGTGCGGGTCGCGATCGTTCGCATCGGACTGGTCCTGGACGCCGGCGGCGGCATGCTGGCCAAAACAACCCCGGTTTTCAAGCTTGGCCTGGGCGGCAAACTGGGCAATGGCGAACAATACATGCCGTGGATTCACCGCGAGGATATGGTCGGGGCGATCCGTTTTCTGCTTGAGCGCGAAGATCTCAGCGGACCGTTCAATGGCTCGGCCCCGCATCCGGTGACCAATGCCGAGTTCACCCGCGAACTCGGCCGCGCGTTGCATCGGCCCGCCGTGCTCCCGGCCCCTGCCCTGGCCCTGAAGCTGGCGTTTGGCGAGATGTCTCGACTGTTGCTGACCGGGGCCAAAATGCGCCCGGCCCGGCTGGAGGAAGCCGGCTTCGAGTTTCGCTTCCGGCAACTCGACCAGGCACTGGCCGAGATTTTTGGCCGCACAAACGGCTGAGCGACCGTTGTGCTGACCTTGAATGAGTTGCTCATCGGTCTCGCCTTGATGACGCCTTTTTTGCTCATTCCGACCGTCATCGGCTGGCGGCGGGGGCACCCGCGCCTGGGTGCCCTGTTTGCCCTCAATACGCTTGGGCTGGCTTTTTTCGGTATTGGGTGGATCCTGGCCCTGATCTGGGCGATCACAGTACCCGGCTCTGCCGGACCGCAGACAAGGGAGCGCGCCTGAATGGATTGACCTGGATCAGGAATCACCCGGCGCTTCGCGCTAGACTGTCACCTCCAAAAGCGACAACAGCCCCGGCGGGCTTTGGGAGGAGGCGTCATGCCGATCCAGTGGCGCAGGCAGATGAGTGTCGGCAACCTGATCATCGATCTGGATCACCGCTATTTGCTCAGCCTGATCAATCAGGTCGAATACGCGTTGCGACATCCGGAAGAGGCGGACAATCTGAAGATGGCGCTGGACCAGTTGTCCGAATACGCCCGCGAGCATTTCGCCCGCGAGGAAAAGCTGCAGCTGCGCATCCAGTTTCGCGGCTACATGCCGCACAGGATGGCCCACCAGTCGCTGCTCGACCGGCTTGAGCGCATCAGCGGAGAAATCCTGGCCGAACAGGACCCGGAACGGCTCAAGCAGCGCAGCAGTGAGATCGTGCAGCTGTTGCGCGACTGGCTGCTCGACCACGTCCTCAAGGAAGACATGAAGATGAAGGCCGATCTGGAAAACCTGCCGCCCAACGCGGTTGGGTAAGCCCCTACCGGATCGACACCGCCAATGGATGTAGCCACTCTCGCCGGCCTGATTTTCGGGATCATCGTTATCCTGACGGCCATCATGACCTCGTCGGGCATCATGATCTTCATCAACGTGCCCGGCATCCTGATGGTTTTTGGCGGCACCTTCGCCGCGACCCTGATCAAGTTCCCCTTCGAGCAGGTCAAGGGCGCCTTCAAGGTCGCCGGCCAGGCCTTTACCAAGCGCGAAGAACGCCTGGAAACGCTGATCGAACAGGCCACCAGCCTGTGCACCACGGTGCGCAAGGGCGGGCTGCTGGCGCTGGAAGACGCGCCGGTGGACAATCCCTTTTTCCAGAAAGGCCTGCAGTTGTGTGCCGACGGCAATCCGGGCGATTTCATCCGCGATGTCCTCAACCGCGAACTCGAGCAGTCGGCCGAACGTCACCAGGTCGGCCAGGACATCTGGCGCGCGATCGGCGAGTCGGCACCTGCCTTCGGGATGATCGGTACGCTGGTCGGGCTGGTCCAGATGCTGGTCAATCTGGATGATCCATCCCAACTCGGCCCCGGCATGGCGCTGGCCCTGCTGACGACACTGTACGGGGCGCTGTTTGCCAATCTCATCGCCCTGCCGATCGCCGACAAGCTGGCGATCCGCTCGACCCAGGAGCAGGTCGCCCACTCGCTGATCGTCGAGGCCGTGGTCGGCATCCAGCAGGGCGCCAACCCGCGCGTCCTGCACGAGATGCTCGAAGCCTACCTGCCCTCGCGCGAGCGTTCCGAGTATGCAGCGCCAGGGACACAAGCCTCGGCCCGGGAGCGCTGAAATGGTCCGGCGCCCAAAAAAAACTGGCGGTGGCGCTCCACTCTGGATGGTGACCTTCGCCGACATGATGACCCTGCTGGTGACCTTCTTTGTTCTACTGTTTGCCTTTGTCATCATCGACGTGCAGCGCTACAAGATCCAGGCCGAGTACATCAAGGCCGGGTTCACCGCCAGCGTGTTTGAGCAGATGACCGGCCGGGTCAGAGACCTGACCGTGGCCGATCAGCAAGGCTCGATCGTGCCCAATTTTCCGACCGTCCCGTCGGCCCCCGACCTCAAGGAAGAACAACGTGTGGAGCCCCAGGACATCGCCGAACTTGCCGATCGCGGCGAGCCCACCACCGCGCAGCGCGTGGAGGCCAACATCATCGAGGAACTCGGCGGGATGATCGATCTGGGAGATGTCACCGTCGAGCGCATGGACGACGAAGTCATCATCCGCCTGCAAGACCGCTTTGCCTTCGAACTGGGCAGCGAGATCATCCAGCCACAGTTCCGTGCCATGCTGCTGGAGATCAAGGCCCTGCTGCGCGATATCCGGGGCGAATTCGTGGTCTCCGGCCATACCGACAACCTGCCCATCCAGACCCGGCGTTTTCGCTCCAACTGGGAGCTTTCGGCGGCGCGTGCGGCCTCGGTGGTCCACGAGCTGACCGAAGATGGCACGATCCCGCCGCAGCGCTTCCGGGTCGAGGGCTACGCCGACACCCAGCCGATTGCGGCCAACGACAGCGACACCGGCCGCGCCCGCAACCGGCGGGTCGAAATCCTGATCCGTCCGCGCACCATCGTCGAGCCGCTGCCGGAAGAATCCATCATCGAACTGGATGATCTGAGCGAGCTGAGCGATGGACCCGAGTAAAGACGACGATCGTCGGGCCTATCACCGGTTGCGCTTCCGCGCCCAGGTCGAGCTGACCCTGCTTGATCCAGCCCTGGCGGCTGATCCGGAGGGACTGCGCGCCCGGCTCAAGCGCGAGTTGCGCATGCTGCACTGGCTCAAACTGGACAACCAGTACGCCTTCGTGCGCGACTCAGCCATGCGGACCCAGCCGGCACTTTCGCCGCTGATCCGGCTGATCGACGCCAAGCTGGATTTCCTGACCGGCGAATTGTTCGACCACAACCCGCCCGCCACTGACCTGCAGCACGTGGAAATGAGCGCAACCGGCCTGGCCTTCGAGTGGCCGGAATCCCTGCCACCCGATGCCCTGTGCCTGGTCAGGATCGACCCGGCCGGGAGCGATGCACCGCTGAACCTGCCGGCCGTGGTCCAGCGGGGCGCGGCGGCGGCCGAGCCACCAGCAAGCTGCATCGTGGTCGAGTTCTTTGCCCTGACTGAGGATGAGACGGATGCATTGGCCTCATGGATCGTTGCCCGCCAGGCCCGCGCACTGAGTCGACAGCGCTCGGCCGAAGACGATTGACCGGCTGCTTGATTGCCTAGACCACCGCTTTCAGGGTGTGGTCACGCAAGCGCCCAATCCGGTCGCGCAGCTCGGCGGCCTGCTCGAACTCCAGGTTTTCTGCCGCCTTGAACATTTCCTTTTCCAGCCGGGCGATCTCGCGCGCAGCCTGCGCCGGGGAAACGATCTCCGGCCCATAATCGGCCCGTTTCTCGGCCGCCTTTCGGGACGGTTTTTTCTTGCCCGGCGTCTGGTGGGCATCGGCCATGATGTCGGCGATGTTCTTGACGATGGTCCTGGGCGTGATGCCGTGGGCCTGGTTATGGGCAATCTGGCGGGCCCGCCGGCGTTCGGTTTCATCGATCGCACGGCGCATCGAGTCGGTGACCCGCTCGGCGTAGAGAATCGCCCGACCGTTGATGTTGCGCGCTGCCCGACCGATGGTCTGGATCAGCGAGCCTTCCGAACGCAGGAAGCCCTCCTTGTCGGCATCCAGGATCGCCACGAGAGAAACCTCAGGTAAATCAAGGCCTTCGCGTAACAAGTTGATACCAACCAGCACGTCGAAGGCGCCCAGCCGCAAGTCCCGGATGATCTCGACCCGCTCGACCGTGTCGATGTCGGAGTGGAGGTAACGCACCCGCACATCGTGTTCGGACAGGTACTCGGTGAGATTTTCGGCCATGCGCTTGGTCAGGGTGGTCACCAGCACGCGCTCGCCCTGCCCGGTCCGCTCGTGAATCTCGGAGAGCAGATCATCGACCTGGCTGGACACTGGCCGGACCAGCACTTCCGGGTCGACCAGACCGGTCGGCCGGACCACCTGCTCGGCCACCACGGCTGAGCGCTCAAGCTCCCAGGCCCGGGGCGTTGCCGAGACCAGGATCATCTGCGGGGCGCGCTGCTCAAACTCCTCGAACTTCAGCGGCCGGTTGTCCAGCGCCGAGGGCAGACGGAAGCCGAACTCGACCAGGGTTTCCTTCCTGGCCCGGTCGCCCCGGTACATGCCGCCGATCTGGGGGATGGTGACGTGGGATTCGTCGGCGATCAGGATGGCATCGCGCGGCAGGTAATCGAACAGGGTCGGCGGCGCTTCCCCGGGCTGACGGCCGGTCAGATGACGCGAATAGTTCTCGATGCCCTGGCAGTAGCCCAGTTCCAGCATCATTTCGATATCGAACTGGGTACGCTGCTTGATCCGCTGGGCCTCAAGCAGCTTGCCTGCGTCTTCCAGCTGCGGCAGGCGCTCGGCCAGTTCGGCCTTGATCGCCTCGACCGCATCAAGCACGACCTGACGCGGGGTCACGTAGTGGGTCTTGGGAAAGATCGTCAGTTCGTCGAGCTTGGCGCGGATCTCGCCGGTCAATGGGTCGAAGTAGCTGATCCGTTCGATCTCGTCGTCGAACAGCTCGACCCGCACCGCCTCGATTTCCGAGTCGCCGGGGAAGATATCAATCACCTCGCCACGCACCCGGTAAGTCCCGCGGCGAAGCTCGAAGTCGTTGCGCGCGTACTGCATCTCGGCCAGCCGGCGCAGGATCTCGCGCTGGCGCATGCGCGCGCCGACCGCCAGCGGCAGCGTCATCTTGAGGAAAGCACTCGGGTCGCCGAGGCCGTAGATGGCCGAGACCGTGGCCACGATCAGCACGTCGCGCCGCTCGAGCAGGGCCTTGGTCGCCGACAGCCGCATCTGCTCGATGTGCTCGTTGATCGAGGCGTCCTTCTCGATGAAGGTATCGGTCGAAGGCACGTAGGCCTCGGGCTGGTAGTAGTCGTAGTAGGAGACGAAGTACTCGACCGCGTTGTCCGGAAAGAAGGCCTTGAACTCGCCGTACAGCTGGGCGGCCAGGGTCTTGTTGGGCGCCATCACCAGCGCCGGACGCTGAACGCGCTCGACGATGTTGGCCATGGTGAAGGTCTTGCCCGAGCCGGTCACGCCAAGCAGGGTCTGGTGGCCATGGCCGGCTGCCAGGCCCTCGACCAGCTGCCGGATTGCCTCGGGCTGGTCTCCGGCCGGCTGGTAACCGGAAGCCATGCGGAATGTGCGGCTCATCGGCCGTGCCGGGGGAGCGAAATCACGCTGACAAGTATACTAGGGCCCGGTTCAGACACGTATACAGGGAGCAGACACGTGACTATCCAACTGTCCAAGCGCGTTGCCCAGGTCAAACCCTCGGCCACCATTGCCATGAGCATGAAAGCCGCCGAACTGCGCGCCGAAGGTCGCGACATCATCTCGCTGAGCATGGGCGAACCGGATTTCGACACGCCGGCGCACATCCGCGACGCCGCGATCGCCGCGATCCATGCGGGCAAGACCCGTTACACGGCGGTCGACGGCACCCCTGAACTCAAGCAGGCCATCATCGCCAAGCTTGCCCGGGACAACCAGCTTGACTATGAACCCAATCAGATCCTGGTTTCAAACGGCGCCAAACAGGCTATCTACAACCTGCTCCAGGCCACCATCGATCCGGGCAACGAGGTTGTCATCCCGGCGCCCTACTGGGTGTCCTATCCCGACATGGTGCGGCTGGCCGACGGCGAACCGGTGATCCTCAAGACCACCCCGGACAGCGACTACCTGATCAGCCCGGCCCAGCTGGCGGCCTCGATTACCGATCAGACCCGCATGGTGATGCTCAACTCACCGAGCAATCCGACCGGCCAGGCCTACACCCGGCAACAGCTGGCCGAACTGGGCGAAGTGCTGCTCGAGCATCCGCGCATCCTGATCTGCTCCGATGATATCTACGAGCACATCTGGTGGGCTGACGAGCCTTTTGCCAGCATCGGCGAGGTAGTACCCGCGCTCAAGGACCGGCTGGTCGTCATCAACGGCGTCTCCAAGGGCTATGCCATGACCGGCTGGCGGATCGGCTACGCCGCCGGACCGGCGCCGGTCATCAAGGAAATGCGCAAGGTTCAGGGCCAGAGCACCTCCAATCCCTGCTCGGTCAGCCAGGCCGCTGCAGTCGCCGCCCTGGCCGGCGACCAGGCCTGCGTGGCCGAGATGTGCGCCGCCTTCCACCAACGCCATGACTGGCTCCAACCTGCCCTGGACGCGTTGCCCGGGGTGTCGTGCCGTCCCGGCAAGGGCGCCTTTTACCTGTTTGCCGACTTCAGCGGCGCCATCGACACACTGGGCCTGGCCGATGACCTGGCGCTGGCCGAGTTTCTGCTCGAAAAAGCCGGCGTGGCCTCGGTGCCCGGCACCGCCTTCGGCGCGCCCGGTCACCTGCGGCTGTCGTTTGCCTGCGGCCTGGATACGCTCAGGCAGGCGGTCGAGCGGATCGGCCAGGCGCTTTCCGCAAGCGCCTGACCTGAAATTTCCTACCCATTGCCGCGCCAGGCACCGACCCGGCGCGGTGTCTTCTGCCGATTTCCGCCGGCAGGCATGATTTCCACAATGTTGCTGAACCCTGCCAACAGGAGACAGCAACATGCATTCCCGCCCCGATGGACTGACCCTGATCGAACTGCTGATCGTGCTGGCGGTGGCCGCCATCCTGGCAACCATCGGCGTCCCGGCCATGGCCGGTTTCGTGGCCGAAAGCCGGGTCACCGCCAAGACCAACCTGATGATGGCTCACATCCAGTTTGCCCGGCATTCGGCCGTGACCCGACGGGCCAACGTCGTCGCCTGCCCCAGCGAGGATCAGCTTCAGTGCAGCGGCAGCAACCGCTGGGACCGGGGCTGGATCATTTTCGTCGACCGCGACAATGACCGCGAACCCGACAGCCCGGAGGCCATCCTGCGCGTGGTTGCACCGGAAGAGCGCCTGCTGCTGCACTCGGCCGGGCGCAACCGGGTTCGCTTCCAGCCCATGGGCGGGGCCTTCGGCACCAACCTCACCATCCGTGTCTGCGATGCCCGCGGCCAGGCCCAAGCCCGGGCCATCGTGGTCTCGAATCCCGGCCGGGTGAGGGTCAGGCGCTCTGTCGACGGTGCCGAGTGCGAGGCCTGACCCCGGCGCAAGCGACCCAAAACCAGCTCTTCACGCCTTGATCCCGGTCGTGCTACCATTCAAACATGCGTTTTAATCGAACGTTTGAACGTGGCTGAGCCGACGACCTGCGACCGCATCCTCGACGCGGCTGAAGCGCTGTTTGCCGAACAGGGTTTTCATCTCGCCAGCCTGCGCCAGATCACCCAGGCCGCCGGGGTCAACCTTGCGGCCGTCCACTACCATTTCGGATCCAAGCAGGCCCTCCTGCTGGCGGTCTTCCGGCGCCGCCTGGACGCCCTCAACCAGGCCCGGCTGCAGCGGCTGGACCAAGCGCTGGCCAAGCCTGGTGGGCCGCAACTGGAAGACGTGCTCGATGCCTTCGTCTACCCGGCCCTGGCCTTTTCGCGCGGCTCGGATGCCGACGGCCACCGCTTCATGCAGTTGCTGATGCGCGCCTTTGCCGACCGCGACGAGGATCTGCACGCTGCCATCAGCAGCGAATACGCCTTCGTCATGCGGCGTTTTGCCGATGCCATTGCCCAGGCCCTGCCCGGGCGTGATCCAGCCCTGCTGCGCCGCCAGCTCGATTTCATCGTCGGCGCCCTGACCTACACCATGGCTGAAAGCAGCCTGGCCGATACCCGGTCGATTGCCTCGGACCTGGTGCGATTCGCAGCTGCGGGTCTGCGCGGCAGCGGCGACGCTTCTTGCCATCCCACCGATTACACCGCTCAAACCGGTGCCCGCGGCACCCTGGAGACCTCATCATGACTCTCGGTTTTCTCTCTGCCCTGATCATCGGCCTGCTGACCCTCGCCTACCTGCGCGCCCCGGCCTGGAGCGCGGCCGTGCTGGCAGCTGTCGGCCTGGCCGCCACCCCGCTGGCCGGCACCGCCTGGCCGGTGACCGCGCTGTTTGCCGTCGCGACCATCGGCCTGACCATCCTGGCGGTCCACCCGCTGCGCCGGGCGCTGATTTCCGCCCCGCTGTTTTCCTGGTTCAAGACCGTGTTGCCGGCGATGTCGGCAACCGAGAAAGAAGCGCTGGACGCCGGCACCGTGTGGTGGGACGCCGAGCTGTTTTCCGGCCGACCGGATTGGAACAAGCTGTTCGACCTGCCGCCGCCCGGCCTGAGCGAAGAAGAACAGGCGTTTGTCGATGGCCCGGTCGAAGAGCTGTGCGCCATGCTCGACGACTGGCAGATCAACCGCGAGCTCAAGGACCTGCCACCCGAAGCCTGGCAGTTCATCCGCGAAAAGCGTTTTTTAAGCATGATCATCCCGAAGGAATACGGTGGCCTGGACTTTACCGCCCAGGGCAACGCGGCGGTGGTGACCAAGATCTCGACCCGCAGCCTGACCGCGGCCGTGAGCGTCATGGTGCCCAACTCGCTCGGTCCCGGCGAACTGCTGATGCATTTCGGCACCGAAGAACAAAAGAATCACTACCTGCCGCGCCTGGCCCGCGGCGAGGAAATCCCCTGTTTTGCCCTGACCTCACCCCAGGCCGGCTCGGATGCCGCCTCGATGCCCGACGAAGGCATTGTCTGCAAGAAGACCATCAACGGCGAGGAAGTGCTCGGATTGTCGGTGAGCTGGGACAAGCGCTACATCACCCTCGCGCCGGTCGCCACGGTGCTCGGCCTGGCGTTCAAGACCCGCGACCCCGATGGCCTGCTGGGTGGCAAGGAACACCTTGGCATCAGCTGCGCGCTGATTCCGACCAGCACCCCGGGCGTTGAGATCGGCAGCCGCCACCTGCCCGGCGGCAGCCTGTTCATGAACGGCCCGACCCGCGGCAAGAACGTGTTCATTCCCATGGACTGGCTGATCGGCGGGCGCGAACGCATCGGCCAGGGCTGGCGCATGCTGATGCACTGCCTGGCCGCCGGCCGGGCGATCTCGCTGCCGGCCCAGGGCGTGGCTGGCGGCAAGGCTGCCAGCATGCTGACCGGGGCCTATGCCCGCATCCGCTACCAGTTCAAGCAGCCGATCGGCCACTTCGAGGGTATCGAGGAGCCGCTGGCCCGGATCGGCGCGGAAGCCTACCGCATGGAAGCGGCCCACAAGCTCACCCTGAGCGCACTCGATCGCGGCGACAAGCCGGTGGTGCTGTCGGCCATCCTCAAGGCCTATCACACCGAGGCCAACCGACGGGTCATCAATGACGCCATGGACGTGCACGGCGGCAAGGCGGTGGTCGAAGGGCCGGGCAACTACCTGTCGATGAACTACCAGGCCCTGCCGGTCTCGATCACGGTCGAGGGTGCCAATATCCTGACCCGGTCGATGATCGTGTTCGGCCAGGGCGCGATCCGCTGCCATCCCTACCTGCTCAAGGAAATGACGGCCGCGGCTGACAACGACCTGCCAGCCTTCGACAAGTCGCTCTGGGCCCACGTCGGTTTCCTGATCTCCAACGGCGTGCGCGCGCCCGTGCTGGCCCTGACCGGCGCCCGCTTCAGCCCCAGCCCGGTATCAGGCCCGACCGCGCGCTACTACCGCCAGATCAACCGCCTGAGCGCGGCCTTCACCTTCACCGCCGACCTGAGCCTGCTGATCCTGGGCGGCAAATTCAAGTTTGCCGAGAAACTGTCCGGCCGCTTTGCCGATGCGCTGGCCAACCTCTACCTGGCCTCGGCAACCCTGCGTCGCTTCGAGGACGACGGCCGGCCGGAAGAAGACCTGCCAGTGCTGCGCTTTGCCGTCCAGGACAGCCTGAACAAGGTCGAAGAAGCGCTCTACGGCGTCTATCGCAATTTCCCGATCGCCGCCCTGGGGCCGGTCATGCGCCTGCTCAATTTCCCGCTCGGACGGCGCAACGTGCCGGCCGATGACCGTACCGGGCGCAAGATCGCCCGCCAGCTGCTGGAAAAGAGCGCCACCCGCGAGCGCTTGATCCACGGCGCCTACCTGTCGACCGAGGAAGATGGTGCCGGCATCGTGCTCAAGGCCTTCGATGCCGTCCTCAAGGCCGAACCGGCCGAGCACGCGCTGCGCAATGCGCTCAAGGTCGTGCCCACCCCGTCCAACGTCCATGCGGTCACCGCCAAGGCGGTCAAGGCCGGGGTGATCACCGAAGACCAGGCGGCCGACCTGATCCGGGCCCAGCAATTGAGCGCTCGCGTCATCGCGGTCGACGAATTCACGCCCGAGCAACTCGGCAGCCCCGCCAGCCAGCCACCGAAGCTCGCTGCGGCAAGCTGAGCCCGATGGACCGCCAACAATCGCCAAGCAACCTGAATGACAAGGAATCTTCATGACTGATCACAAGCTACTGGTGCGCCGGGCCGCGGTGCTCGGCGCCGGCGTGATGGGTGCCCAGATCGCCGCCCACCTGACCGCCGCCGGGATCCCGGTCGATCTGTTCGACCTGCCCTCCGACGACAAGCAGCGCTCGAAGATCGCCGCCGGGGCCATCCAGAACCTGCTCAAGCTCAAGCCGGCACCGCTGGCCAGCAAGGATCTGGCCGCCTTCATTACCCCGCGCAATTTCGAAGACGACCTGGCCGAGCTTGAGCACTGCGACCTCATCATCGAAGCCATCGTCGAGCGCATGGACATCAAGAAGTCGCTCTACGAGAAGATCGGCCCGCACATCCACGCTGATGCCTTTTTCGTCACCAACACCTCGGGCCTGTCGATCACCGAACTGGCCGGCGTGGTCCCCGATGCCCTCAAGGAGCGGTTCTGCGGCGTGCATTTCTTCAACCCGCCGCGCTACATGCACCTGGTAGAACTGATCCCCCATCCGGGCACCGACGGCAAGGTCCTGGATCTGCTCGAGGACTTCCTGACCCGCAACCTGGGCAAGGGCGTGGTGCGCTGCCGCGATACCGCCAACTTCATCGCCAACCGGGTCGGCGTTTTCACCATGTGGTCGACCATGCATCATGCCCAGCGCCTCGGCCTGGGTTTCGACACCGTCGATGCGCTGACCGGCCCGGCCATCGGGCGGCCCAAGAGCGCGACCTTCCGCCTGGCCGATGTGGTCGGGCTGGATACCATGGCCAACGTCATCCGGACCATGGATGCCAAACTGGCCGACGATCCCTGGCATGCGCTGTTCAAGGCACCCGACTGGCTGGGCAAGCTGATCGAGGCCGGCGCGCTGGGGCAGAAAGCCGGCGCCGGCGTGTTCCGCAAGGAAGGCAAGGAGATCAAGGTCTTCGACCCCGAAACCGGCGACTATCGGACCACCGACTACAGCGTGCGCGACGAGGTCAAGGCCATCCTCGCCATCAAGAATCCGGGCGAAAAGCTGGCCGAGCTGGCCAAGGGCCAGTACCCCGAAACCGAGTTCCTGTGGGCCATCCACCGCGACCTGTTCCACTACTGCGCCTACCATCTGGCCGAAATCGCCGAATCGGCGCGCGAGATCGACCTGGCCATGCGCTGGGGCTATGGCTGGAAAATCGGACCATTCGAGCAGTGGCAGGCCGCCGGCTGGAAACGGGTCGCAGACCTGGTCCAGGACGATATAGACGCCGGCAAGACCGGTGTCGAGGCGCATCTGCCCAAGTGGGTCAACCAAGTTGACGGCGCGCACGGCCCAGGCGGCTCCTGGTCGGCAGCCGAAGGCAAGGTCAGCGCGCGCCCCGACCTGCCTGTATACCAGCGCCAGTATCAGCCGGTCCGCCTGATCGGCGAAGCCTCGCATGACGGCCAGACCGTCCACGAGACCGATGCCATCCGGCTATGGGCCCTGCACGACGATGTCCTGATCGCCAGCCTCAAGACCAAGATGGGCGTGATCGATACCGGCGTGGTCGACGGCCTCAATGAAGCGCTCGACCAGGCCGAGGCCGGCTTCGAAGGACTGGTCATCTGGCAACCGCAAGGGCCGTTCTCGGCCGGCGCCAACCTGAAAGCGGCGGCCGAAGCCATCCAGCGCAGTGATTACGACAGCGTTCGCGCCCTGGTCAAGGGTTTCCAGGAAGTCAACCTGCGCATGCGCTACGCCGGCATTCCGTCGGTCGCCGCGGTGCGCGGGCTGGCCCTGGGTGGTGGTCTGGAACTGGCCATGCATGCCAGCCGCCGGGTTGCTCACCTGGAAAGCTACATGGGCCTGGTCGAGGCCGGGGTTGGCCTGCTGCCGGCCGGCGGTGGGCTGGCCACCCTGGCCCTGCAGGTCAACACCGATGTTGCTGCCGGCGATACCTGGCCGCTGCTGGAAAAACGCTACAAGCAGGTCGCCATGGGCCAGGTTGCAGGATCGGCCATGGAAGCCAGGGAGATGGGCTACCTGGGCCCCGAAGACCTGATCGTGCTGCACGAGCATGAACTGCTGCACGCGGCCCACGGCTTGATCCGCTCGCTGACCGCGGCTGGCTACCGTCCGCCGCTGGCCGACCGGACCTTCCCGGCCGCCGGCGATGTCGGCATCGCGACCATGAAGATGCTGCTGGTCAACATGCTCGAGGGCCACTTTATCTCCGAGCACGACTTCGAGATCGGCTCACGCATCGCCACCGTGATCTGCGGCGGTGCAATCGATCGCGGCACCCCGGTCAACGAGCGCTGGCTGCACCACCTCGAACGAGAACATTTTCTCGAGTTGTGCGCCATGCCGAAGACGCAGGAGCGGATCGGCCACATGTTGAAAACCGGCAAGCCATTGAGGAATTGATACCATGAGTGACGCCTACATCGTTTCCGCCGTCCGCACCCCGGTTGCCCGGGCGTTCAAGGGCGGCTTCCGCAACGTCCGGCCCGACGATCTGCTGGCCCATGCCCTGAAACATGCCGTGGCCGAGGTGCCGGGTCTGGACCCGGCCCGGGTCGAGGACGTGATCGTCGGCTGTGCCATGCCCGAAGCCGAACAGGGCATGAACGTGGCCCGCATCGGCGCCCTGCTGGCAGGCCTGCCCGACAATGTGCCGGGCGTTACCGTCAACCGCTTCTGCTCGTCCGGCCTGCAGACCATCGCCATGGCCGCCGACCGCATTCGCCTGGGCGAGTCCGACGTCGTGATCGCGGCCGGCACCGAGACCATGACCATGGTGCCGATGATGGGCCACAAGGTGGCCATGAATCCGAAGGTGTTCAGCGACAACGAAAACGTGGCCATCGCCTACGGCATGGGCATTACCGCGGAAAAGGTGGCGCAGCAGTGGAAGGTCAGCCGCGAAGACCAGGATGACTTCGCCTATCGCTCCCACCACAAGGCGATTGCGGCCATCGACGGCGGCGAATTCACCGAAATCCGGCCCTATACCGTCACCAGCCGGGTACCGGATCCGAGAACCGGCCAGGTGCGCGAGGTCGAGACGGTCATCGACACCGACGAGGGACCGCGCCGCGATACCTCGCCGGAGACGCTGGCCAGGCTCAGAACCGTGTTCGACGCCAGGGGCTCGGTGACCGCGGCGACCAGTTCGCAGATGTCGGATGGCGCCGGCGCCCTGGTGCTGGTCTCGGAGCGGGTGGTCAAGGAACTCAACCTCAAGCCGCTGGCCGTCTTCCGGGGCTTTTCCGTGGCCGGGGTGCCGGCCGAGATCATGGGCATCGGCCCGATCGAGGCGATTCCCAAGGTGCTCAAGCAGACCGGCTTGGCAAAAGAGGATCTTGACTGGATTGAGCTCAACGAAGCCTTTGCCGCCCAGTCGCTGGCGGTGATGCGCACGGTGGAACTCGATCCCGACAAGGTCAACCCGCTCGGTGGCGCGATTGCTCTGGGTCACCCGCTGGGTGCCACCGGTGCGATCCTGGCCGCCAAGCTGGTCCATGGCCTGCAGCGCCGCCAGCAGCGCTTCGGCATGGTTACCATGTGCATCGGCACCGGCATGGGGGCGGCCGGCATCTTCGAGCGGGTCTGACCCGCTCAGTCGCCGAAATCGCGGACTTCGGCGCCGCCGGAGTCCCAGCGCGGGTCATGGGCCGCTTCGACCCGGTCCTCGACCCTGTCCCACATCAGCGCGTGCATGTTGCCCCAGGGCAGCAGCCGCACGCGCACCGCATGACCAAGTGCTTCCAGTGCGGCGATCTCCTCGCTGCTCAGCGCCCCGCGCTCGACCTCGATTTCGTCGGGCTGGTACTGGTGATGAAAGCGCGGCAGCGAGACCCAGGACGCGGGCCCGTTGCCATCGATGAAGTCCAGGATGCCCAGCAGCACCATGGTGATGATGCGCGAGCCGCCCGGCGTGCCGAGGACCGCAACGCGCTCGTCGGACCTGACGATGGTCGGGCTCATTGACGACAGCATCCGCTTGCCCGGCTGAATCTCGTTGGCGTCAAAGCCGATCAGGCCAAACTCGTTCGGTACCCCGGGTGCGGCCGAGAAATCATCCATCTCATTGTTCAGCAACACACCGGTGCCCGGCGCGACATAGCCCGAGCCAAATGCCAGGTTGATGGTCAGTGTACCGGCGACCAGATTGCCGGCAGCGTCCATGACCGAGAAATGGGTAGTGTGATCGCCCTCGGGCAGCAGATCGGGGTCGGCTGCCAGGCTGGCCGAGGGCGTGGCCCGGTCCAGCCGGATACCGGCGCGCAGGCCGGCGGCATAGTCCGGGCTGAGCAGCAGATCGGTCGGGATATCGACGAAGTCCGGATCGCCCAGGTACAGGGCGCGGTCACGGTAGGCCCGGCGCATGGCCTCGACCAGCAGATGGATTCGCTCCACCCGATCCAGCGCCGCCAGGTCGTAGGGCTCGATCAGGTTCAGCATCTGGGCAATGGCAATGCCGCCAGACGAAGGCGGTGCGGCGGTCAAAAGCTCGTAGTCTCGATAGCGCGTTCGGACCACCTCGCGCTCGACCACCTGGTAGCCGGCCAGGTCGGCCAGCGTCCAGATGCCACCGGCCGATCGCGCGCCGGCGACCAGTCTTTCCGCCACCGCTCCCCGGTAGAATCCGTCGAAGCCCTCGCCCGCCAGTCTGCGCAGGGTTTCGGCCAGATCGGGCTGGCGAATGCTGGTGCCGATCGCCGGCACCTCGCCGCCCGGCATGAAGATCGCTGCCGTCTCCGGCCAGCGCTGCATGACCTCGGCGCGCAGGTTGACCAGGTACTGGTACTGCCGGTTGACCGCAAAACCGTCTTCGGCCAGCCCGATCGCCGGTGCCAGCAGGGTTTCAAGCGGCAGGCTACCGTAGCGCTCGGCCAGGTGCACCCAGGCGGCCGGCGCTCCCGGGATGCCGGCCGCCAGCGGGCCGTTGGTCGCCAGGTCACGGTCAACACCGCCGGAGTCATCCAGGTACATGTCGGTGCTTGCTGCGGCCGGGGCGGTCTCGCGACCGTCGACCATGATCGAAAAATCATCGGCTGTCCGATGCAGCAACCAGAAACCGCCCCCGCCGATTCCGGAAGAGCCTGGCTCGACCACGCCGAGAGCAGCCGAGACGGCCACCGCGGCATCGAAGGCATTGCCGCCGGCCTCCAGGATCTCCATCCCGGCCTCGGTAGCTGCTTCATGGGCGCTGGCGATTGCCGCTCGGCCGGGTGCCGCAGTCGCGGCCGGCACCACCAGCAAAAAAGCGGTCAGGGCAAGCAAGACAACAACGCCGCGGTAATGGCGGATCATGGCATCACCTCCGCAGGCCGTAAAGGCCGCCAGGGTTCGGTCAGGTCCGGTAGCGATCATGCAGGGCATCGGCAACGCGCGGATGGACGAACTTGCGCACATCGCCACCCAGCCGCGCAATCTCCTTGACCAGGGTCGAGGAAATGAAGCTGTGCTCTTCATCCGGAGTCAGGAACATGGTCTCCACGTCGATCGCCAGGTGACGGTTCATCGAGGCCAGCTGAAACTCGTATTCGAAGTCCGATACCGCGCGCAGTCCACGCAGGATCACGCCCGCCCCGCGCTCGGCGACAAAATCGGCCAGCAGACAATCAAAGCCGACCACATCGACATTGGCAATGCCGGCCTCGGCCAGCACGTGGCGCGACAGCTCGATGCGCTGATGCAGGCCGAACGCCGGCTGTTTGTGCGGACTTTCGGCTATGGCCACAACCACCAGCGAGAAGATCCTGGATGCCCGGGCGACCAGATCGGTATGGCCATTGGTCAAGGGGTCGAAGGTTCCCGGGTAGATGGCGATGCTGTAGTCGATCGCAGGAGCAGTCATGACCTGAAACCTTGCGTAAAGCGGCCCGCGATTATACCGTCCGCTTCAGCAGTGTCAGCATCACCTGCCCCAAGCGTTTCTGGCGCAGCAATTCAAGACCGGTCGGCCACTGCCCGAGGAGCTGCTTCGGCGCACATTCCACGTAGACCAGCGCATGGTCGGACAGGCAATCCCGACGTTCGGCCATGGTCGCCAGGATCGAATCCAGCAACACCGAATCAAATGGCGGATCGATCAGGACCAGATCGAACACCCCGTGCTGGCCTTTCAGCCAGGCCAGGGCGTCGTCCTCGACCAGGGTGACCACCTCGGCCCCGGGCCAGGTCAGCGGTCCCTCGCGCAGCGCCCGGGCCGCGGCCGCATCGCGCTCGACCAGCACGACGCGCGAGGCCCCGCGCGAGGTCGCCTCCAGGCCAAGAGCACCGCTGCCGGCGAACAGGTCCAGCACGCGCGACCCCACGATGCGGGGCCCGATCCAGTTAAACAGCGTCTCGCGTGCGCGGTCTCCGGTCGGGCGCAGCCCGGGTCGGTCCGCAACATTGATTTTGCGCCCGCGCCACTGCCCTGCGATGATGCGTATTTTTCCGGTCATGGTGCTAGCATACCGGCTTATGTTCTCGATCTTTCGTCGCAAGAAATCCGGTCAAGGCGTTGAAAAAACGCCGCTGCGTCCGGTGGAAAAGTCCGGCGTCGACCCGCTGGAGGCCCGCCTGGCCCGGACCCGCTCCAGTCTGTCCTCGCTGTTCGGGCTGATCGGCACGGCCAGCCGCATCGACGAAGCCCTGATCGAGGAGATCGAGACCACGCTGCTGACCGCCGACATGGGTATCGGCGCGACCACCCGGATCATCGAGCGCCTGCGCGATGGCATGGCCCGGGGCGTGGTCAGCGAGCCGGCGCAGGTTTTGCCGGCGGTCCAGGCCGAGCTCTACGACCTGATCGAGCCGGCCGAGCGGTTCCTGGCCGTCGACCCGGCGAAAAAGCCCTTCGTCATCCTGACCGTCGGGGTCAACGGCGTAGGCAAGACAACCACCATCGGCAAACTGGCCCGGCGATACATGGACGAAGGTCTGTCGGTCATGCTGGCCGCCGGCGACACCTTCCGCGCCGCCGCGGTCGAGCAACTCAAGGCCTGGGGCGAGCGCAACGGCGTGCCTGTCATCGCCCAGCAGTCGGGCGCCGACACGGCGGCTGTGATCTACGATGCCATGCACTCGGCCAGGGCGCGCGGGATCGACGTGCTGATCGCCGACACCGCCGGCAGACTGCATACCCAGAGCCACCTGATGGACGAACTGGCCAAGGTCAGGCGGGTGATCAAGAAGATCGACCCGGACGCCCCGCATGAAACCATGCTGGTGGTCGACGCCGGCACAGGTCAGAACGCGCTTTCCCAGGCCAAGCAGTTCAATGAGGCCGTGGAACTGACCGGGATCACGGTGACCAAGCTCGACGGCACCGCCCGCGGTGGGGTGCTGTTTGCCATCGCCCACGAACTGGGCATCCCGATCCGCTTTATCGGAGTGGGCGAAACCGCCGCCGACCTGCGGCCCTTCGATGCCGGCACCTTTGTCCACGCCATTCTGCCGGTCCAGGAACAGGCCGCCGAAGCCGGCTAGTGGCCCGCCGCGGAACTGTCCGATCTGGCGACTTCTCTTATCGCCTGCTGCAATGGTGGGAAAAACACGGCCGCCACGACCTGCCCTGGCAGCGCGAGCGAAGCCAGTACCGGGTCTGGGTGTCGGAAATCATGCTGCAACAGACCCAGGTCGGGACCGTAGTCGGCTACTTCGAGCGTTTCATGCAGCGCTTTCCGAGCCTGCCTGAACTTGCCCAGGCATCTCTGGACGACGTGCTCGCGCTGTGGTCGGGCCTGGGCTACTACGCCCGAGCGCGCAACCTGCATCGGGCCGCGGGGATATGCATGGAAAAGCATGACGGCACGCTGCCGGCCTCGGCCGAAGAGCTGCGCGCCCTGCCCGGCATCGGCGAGTCCACCGCCAACGCCATCATTGCCCAGGCGCTGGATGAGCGCGCTCCGATCCTCGACGGCAACGTCAAGCGCGTTCTGGCCCGCCATGCCGGCATCGACGGCTGGCCGGGCAAGACCGCTGTACTGAAACACTTGTGGGACGAGGCCGAGGCCCGAACCCCGCCCGACCGCGCCGCCGACTATACCCAGGCCATCATGGACCTGGGTGCAACCGTGTGCACTTCACGTCGACCCGCGTGCATGTTGTGCCCGGTTCAGGAGGACTGCCGGGCCCGGATTGATGGTCGAACCGCCGATCTGCCGACAAATAAGCCCAGGCGCGAGCGACCGCAGCGCAGCGCCACCTGGCTGATCGTCCAGGACGATCGAGACCGGATATTGCTCCAACGCCGCCCACCCAGCGGCATCTGGGGCGGGCTGTGGTGTCTGCCTGAGGGAGACGACTCACGTGCCAGCGCCGACACTGCGGTGCCGCCGCCGATCGACCATGAGTTCACCCACTTCAGCCTGCACATGCGCTTTGTCCGGGCCACGCCCGAGGCCATCGCCGGGCGAATTGCCGAAGATCAGACCCGCTGGTTCAGGCCGGCAGAGGCATTGGCGGCCGGCCTGCCCCGTCCGATCCGCCAGGTCGTTGAATGGCTCGCTGGTACAATCGCAGCCTCATCCAAGGATTGATCAACAGCATGACCGACACCGTTTTCTGTCAGTACCTCCAACGCGAAGGAGATGCCCTGCCGCGCCCACCCCTGCCCGGCGCGCTCGGCCAGCGCATCCAGGCCGGCATCTGCAAGGAGGCGTGGCAGAAATGGCTGGCCCACCAGACCATGCTGATCAACGAAAAGCGCCTGAGCCCGATCGACCCGGAGCACCGCAAGTACCTCATCGAACAGGCCGAGGCCTTCCTGTTCGGCGGCGATTACGACCGCGCCGACGGCTACGTACCGCCGGAATAGTCGTCACGGTGAATGCGGTCTGATTCCACGCCCGCGCGGGGCGGTTCGGCCTCCTGACGCAGCGCCTTCAGATCAGCCTCCACGGCGTCGAAATCCACCTCGCGGATGGCCTGGATCCGGCAGACCCGGTCGCCCAGGGCAATCCGGTCAAAGCGATCGACGCGATGGGCGCTGGAGGTCAACAGACGGATGGACTGGGCGTAGCGGATCTCGCTGCGGCAGGCGCCGACCAGTTCGAACAGGTAGTGGCGATTGCGGTTGAACTCGATCAGCACGCCCTCGTCGCCAACAGGGCGCCAGCTGCGCACAGAGGAATACCGGACGCCATTGACCGGCTCTTCGCTGGCATGACGCTGGTAGATCTCGCCAGTGCGAAGCTCCGGCGGCGAGGTGCTTGCACAGGCCACAAGGGCCAGAGCGAACATCAGAACAGTTACGGATCGCATCGATTTCTCCACAATGGCCACAACGAATACCATCGTACTCCAATCAATCTCAAGCCGGTCTGAACAAACTTTGCCAAGCCAGCACACCATCGACCGGGCTCCACGGGTATACCCAAACCCGGACGACGGTGGTAGAATACGCGCTTCGCTCGATCAGGTCAGCCAGCAATCCTGCGGCTCTCGGTCGCGCAACAAAGCCAAGATCACGGCCAGGTAGCTCAGTTGGTAGAGCAGCGGATTGAAAATCCGCGTGTCGGTGGTTCGATTCCGCCCCTGGCCACCATCCCGAACACCTCAATACCCGCAAAGCCATTCCTCCATCCCTATCGTTGCTCCTGTTGGCAACGTCTGAGCGGGCCGCCGCGCTTGAAATTCGATCAGGCTCAGGGTTCTGGACGTAGGTCGCGGGCACGGTCTTTTGCCACGACCAGTTCTGCGGCAAGATCATAGGTCAATGGCCTGGAGTAGAGAAAGCCCTGGCCGAAGTGACAGCCGGCTTCATACAGCATATCGGCCTGATCCTTGTTCTCTATTCCCTCGGCAACAAGCGTCATACCAAGTTGATCGCCGATCGCTATGATCGTATGGACGATATTCCTGTCTTCGCTTATTCGGCTGAGATGGCGGACAAAGGATTTATCGATCTTGAGCGTATCCAAGGGAAAGCGGTGCAGGTAGCTCAGTGACGAATACCCGGTACCGAAATCGTCAATGGCCAGACCGACGCCCATTGATTTCAGCGAGGTCATCAATTCATGAATCGATTCGATGTCCCGCATGATCATGCTCTCGGTAAACTCCAGACTGAGCGCGCTGGCAGGCAATCCTGCCCGTTCCAGACTTTGCCGCACGGCGTCTAGCAGCCCGGGTTCGCTGATCTGTCGAACCGAAAGATTCACATGCATCTTCAACGCAGTCTCGGCATTGCATGACCGCCATTCAGCGAGCTGCCGACAGGCAGTTTCGAGAACCCACTCCCCCAATGGCACGATCATTCCTGTCTCTTCCAGGATGGGGATGAACGCCTCCGGACCGACCAGCCCGCGCTGGGGGCTCTGCCAGCGAAGCAAGGCCTCGAACCCGATCAAGGCTCCGGTTTGCAGATGCATGATTGGCTGGTAGACAAGGAAAAACTCCTTGTCATGCTCGGCATTGAACAGTTCGCTCTCCAACTCCAGCCGAGCAAGGGCCTGATCACCCATATCAGATGAATAGGTTTCCAGCAGCACTTCCTTGCGAGCCTTGGCTCGATACATCGCGGTATGCGCGTCGCGAAGCAGCATCTCCGGCTTCTGCGGCGCTTTTTTCTTGGCGTAGGCCACGCCAACGCTGACCGCAATGCTCAATTTGCGCCGATCCAGTTGCACTGGCTCGGAGAGTAACTGACGCATTTCTCGAATCCGCTCCGCGACTGCGCTGCGATCAAGTTCACGTAGGACAACCGCGAACTGATCGCCGCCTATCCTTGCCAGATCCCTGGAGCCTCCCAGCCAGTTCTGCAGACGACTGGACAGCATGCCCAGCAAACGGTCGCCAGCCGCATGACCCATTGCCTTGTTGATGACCTGGAAACGATCGATGTCGAGGAACGCCACTGCGATCACTCCATCGCGCCATGATGCCCCCTGCGCGGCCCGGATACGCTGCAAGAACGCGTTCCGATCAGGCAGACCCGTGACTGGGTCATGAGTCGAACGGTAGAGATACTTCGAGATACCGACGATCGTCGAACCAAGCACCGCGGCAAGACCAGGCGCAACCAATGGCGGCCAGAACAGGCGCGCTACGGCGAACCAGCCGACCACCGCGATCGCCAGCGGAACCAGCGGGGCAGACAGGAGCAAGAGAACCGGCTGGCGTATCGACCAGGCAAGGGCCGCAGCCAAGGTCGTCCAAAACAGCATCCAGCCAACTTCACCAATGCGCGACATGAACGAATACTGGCCTGGCCGGCCCTCGGCGACATCCAGCAACTGGCTGATGATATGAGCATGGACGGCTACGCCGCTCATGGTGAAATATTCATCTTCCATGATGGCACTGTAGGGCGAATAAAATTGATCGGCCAGGCCCACTTCGGTTCGACCGATCAGGACGATCCGACCCTCAACCTGCTCGCGTTGCACAGCGCCTTCCAGTAGATCGCTGATCGAAATGACCTCAGCCGGCTGGCGACGTGATCGGTAACGCAACACGGTTTGATACCCTGCATTATCGACCTGGCTGTAGCCACCCGAGAATTTGGACAAGCGCGGAATGGCCTGGTCACCGAAGTACAATGCCTCGTCACCAACGCGGAAATCGATTGCTGCTGGCGTCAACCCAACCAGAACGGTGCGCAGCGCAAAGGAAAAGAAGCCGGGATCTCCTCCTACGTAGATCAGCGCACGCCGAACAATGCCATCGGAATCAACGACCAGGTCGCTGAAACCGACCCGCTCACTGGGCAACATGGGCGAAGCAGGCACTTGCCCAATGGCCGGGTCTGTTCCGACATAGCGAATACCGACGACTTGCGGTGAGCGCAATTGCGCTTCCAGAAGCGCAGTTCCTGGTGGATACTCGATATGGCGATAAAGATCGATCCCGACAGCACGCGGCTGGTATTTCAGAATATTGGCAAGGATCCGCGCAAGGGTCACGTCGTCAAGCGGATAGCCATGGCGCGCGGTATCGGCTTCCGTGATCGAGGCAATCAGCAGGCGCTCATCAGGCCCCTGATCCGGGATTGACCGCAGCAGCGCATCAAATGCGTGCAATTCCGAGCGCTCAAGAACACCTGAGTGTTCAAGCAGGACGACCGCCAAGGTCGCCAGAATCACTGCCGCCGACACCGTTCGAACTGCCAGCGGTATAGCCTGCAGTCGCCGATGAATTACCCCAGCCCCCCGATTGCGTTGCCCGGTATGCCTTGCAGTCATCCCAACAAACCAGCGGGACGATCCTCGGCGTGCCACGGCACCCGTACCCAACCGTCCATCAACACCCGTGCACTGCGACTCATGCTGACCCGCCCGACCTGCCACTGGCCATTGTCCTCGCTGGCAGCGGCGCCAACAGTCAACGTGCCGGAGGGATGACCGAAGCAGATCCGGTCAGGCCGCCCGCCGCCGGCTGCCCGGTTGACCAGCGTGCCGGGAATCGCCGCGGCCGCAGCGATGGCCACGGCGGCGGTGCCCATCATGGCGTGATGGAGCTTGCCCATGGACATGGCGCGCACGTTCAGGTCAATCTGGTCCGCGCTGACCGGCTTGCCGCTGGAGGCGATGTAGTCGGCCGGTGGTGCGACCCAGGCCAGCTTGGGCGTGTGCTGGCGCTCCAGGGCCTGGTCGACATGATCGATCAGGCCCATGGCGACCGCCCCATGGGCACGCAGAACCTCCAGCCTGGCCAGTAGCTCCGGATGATCGTTGATCCCCGGCTGTAGTTCGGTACCGGTCAACCCGATGTCGGCAGCGTTGACGAAGATGGTCGGGATGCCGGCGCTGAGGAAGCTGGCCTGCAGTTGCCCGAACCCCGGTGCTGCAAACGTGTCCACCACCCGACCGGTTGGCAGCACCGGCTCATCCCCGGTCGGAGAGAGGAAGTCGATCCGGACTTCGGCGGCCGGGAAAGTCACGCCATCAAGCTCGAAATCACCCGTTTCCTGAACCTGGCCGTTGCTGATCGGCACGTGGGCAATGATGGTTTTGCCGATATTGGCCTGCCAGATGCGGACCTGGCAGATGCCGTTGTCCGGGATGCGGCCAGGGTCGACCAGCCCGTTGCTGATGGCGAACGAACCGACCGCGGCGGTCAGGTTGCCGCAGTTGCCCGACCAGTCGATGAACGGCTGATCGATGGATACCTGGCCGAACAGGTAGTCGACATCGTGATCGGGGTTGCCGGACCTGGACAGGATCACCGCCTTGGATGTGCTGGACGTCGCCCCGCCCATGCCGTCGGTGTGCTTGGCGTAGGGATCCGGCGAGCCGATCACCCGCAAAAGCAGCGCGTCACGCGCCGGGCCGGGGCTTTGCGCGGCCGGCGGCAGATCTTCAAGCCGGAAGAACACGCCCTTGCTGGTACCGCCACGCATGTAGGTGGCCGGGATCCGCAGTTGCGTTCGATGCTGCATGGCAATGATCAGGCCGCCGCCGACTGGGCCAGGAAATCCTGGGCGAAGCGCTGCAGCACGCCGCCGGCGGAATAGACTGACTGTTCCTCTGCAGTATCGAGCCGGCACTTGACCGGGACTTCCACCCGCTCGCCGTTGGCTCGATGAATCACCAGGGTCAGCATGGCGCCCGGGGCCGGCTCACCCTTGACGTCGAAGGACTCGCTGCCATCGATGGCCAGGCTCTTGCGATCATCGCCTTGCGTGAACTCCAGCGGCAGGATGCCCATGCCGATCAGGTTGGTGCGGTGGATGCGTTCGAAGCCCTCGGCAACGATGGCCTCGACTCCGGCCAGGCGCACCCCCTTGGCGGCCCAGTCGCGCGATGAACCCTGACCGTAGTCCTTGCCGGCGATCACGATCAGCGGCTGCTTTCTGGCCATGTAGATCTCGATCGCATCCCACATCCGCATCACTTTGCCGTCAGGCTCCAGCCGGGTCAGCGAACCCTGCTTGACCTCGCCGTCCACGACCGCCATGTGGTTGATCAGTCTTGGATTGGCAAAGGTCGCGCGCTGGGCGGTCAGGTGATCGCCGCGGTGGGTGGCGTAGGAATTGAAGTCTTCTTCGGGCAGGCCCATTTTGGCCAGGTATTCGCCGGCCGCGCTGTCGGGCAGGATGGCGTTGGACGGCGAGAGGTGATCGGTGGTGATGTTGTCGCCAAGCACGGCCAGTGCGCGCATGCCGGAAAGCGTGGGCGCGGTGGCCAGCGCGCCTTCCCAGTACGGCGGGCGGCGGATATAGGTGCTCATCCCGCGCCAGTCGTAGAGCGGGTCGACCTTCTTGATGCGCTTGAACTTCTCCCCGAACATCGGCTCGTAGACGCGGCGGAAATGCTCGGGCTTGACGCTGGAGGCAACGATCGAATCGATCTCCTCATCACTGGGCCAGAGATCCTTGAGCGTGAGCGGCCGGCCTTCGGCATCGTGGCCGAGCACATCCTTTTCGATATCGAAGCGAACAGACCCGGCAACGGCATAGGCCACGACCAGCGCGGGCGAAGCCAGGAAGGCCTGCTTGGCATAGGGATGGATGCGACCGTCGAAGTTGCGGTTGCCCGACAGCACTGCGACCGAGTAGAGATCCCGGTCGATGATTTCCTGCTGGATTTTCGGGTCCAGAGCGCCGCTCATGCCGTTGCAGGTGGTGCAGGCGAAGGCGACGATGCCGAAACCCAGTTTTTCCAGTTCCGGCAGCAGGCCGGCCTCTTCCAGGTACAGGCGCACCGCGATCGAACCGGGCGCAAACGAGGACTTCACCCAGGGCTTGCGGGTCAGCCCCATCTCGTTGGCCTTTTTGGCCAGCAGACCGGCGGCAATCACGTTGCGCGGGTTGGAGGTATTGGTACAGCTGGTGATGGCGGCGATGATGACCGCGCCGTCGGGCATGGAGCCGTCGGCCGGCAACTCGTATGGCCCGGCAATGCCACTTTCGGCGAGATCCGCCGTCGCAACCCGCTTGTGCGGGCTCGACGGCCCGGCGATGTTGCGCTCGATGGTCGAGAGGTCAAAGTGCAAAACGCGCTCGTACTCGGCGCCCTCGATGTCATCGGCCCAGATGCCGGTATGGCGGGCGTAGTCCTCGACCAGTTTGACGTGGGCATCCTCGCGCCCGGTCAGCTTCAGGTAGTCGATGGTCTGCTCGTCGATATGGAACATGGCGGCGGTGGCGCCGTATTCCGGCGTCATGTTGGAGATCGTGGCGCGATCGCCGACGGTGAGCGTGCGCGCACCGGGGCCGAAAAACTCCAGCCAGGCACCAACCACCCGCTCGCGGCGCAGGAACTCGGTAAGGGCCAGAACGATATCGGTCGCGGTAATGCCCGGCTGCGGCCTGCCGGTAAGCTCCACGCCGACGATGTCGGGCAGGCGCAGGTAGGAGGCTCGTCCCAGCATAACGTTTTCGGCCTCCAGGCCGCCCACGCCAATGGCGATCACACCCAGCGCGCACACGTGCGGGGTGTGCGAGTCGGTGCCAACCAGGGTGTCGGGAAAGGCCACGCCGTCGCGCACCTCGACCACGGTACACATGCGCTCCAGGTTGATCTGGTGCATGATGCCGTTGCCCGGCGGGATGACATCAACGTTGTCGAAGGCCTCGCGCGTCCAGTTGATGAAATCAAAGCGGTCGGCGTTGCGGCGGTCCTCGATGGCGCGGTTTTTCTCGAACGCGTCCTTCTCGAAGCCGGCATGCTCGACGGCCAGCGAGTGATCGACGATCAGCTGCACCGGCACCACGGGGTTGACCTGGGCTGGATCGCCGCCCTGCTCGGCGATCGCATCGCGCAGGCCGGCCAGGTCGACCAGCGCGGTCTGACCCAGAATGTCGTGGCAGACCACACGGGCCGGAAACCACGGGAAATCCAGATCGCGCTTGCGCTCGATGATCTGGGTCAGGCTGGCACGCAGTTGCGCCGGCGGGCAGCGCCGGACCAGGTTCTCGGCCAGCACCCGCGAGACGTAAGGCAGGCCGTCCCAGGCGCCGGGGCGGATGGCATCAACCGCCGCCCTGGCATCGTAAAAGACCAGTTCGGAGCCGGGCAGTTTCGAGCGATAGTCCTGATTCATGGCAGCCACCTGCAGTTGCTAAGGTTTTTCCAGGTTCATGGTATACCCTCTTAATGCCATGAAGCTCCACACCGGTCCCAAAGCGCACGGGCAATCTTGATGATCCGGACCGGTCGCCCCACTCAGTCGAGCAGGCCCTCCAGATCCGCCTCGGGCACGTAGCTGCGATAGATGCGCTCGAAACGCCCGTCGCGCTTCAACTCAGCCAGGGCATCGCGCCAGCGCGCCACCATCGCCGGGTCGGTATCGCGCGACAGGGCAATGTAGAAATCGGTCTGGCTGACGGTGAGTACTGGCTCCAGATCAGCCATCGCGTAGCCGGCGCGCTCGACGATGTCATTGACCGTGATGTCGGTGAAGATGGCCAGGTCGGCCTCGCCGTTCATCAGCCGCTGCACACTGTCGGCCGGGTCCGGGGAACTGACCAGGTTGTCGAAACCCTCGTCTTGCAGGTACTGCTCGGTAAACCAGTCGGTGGTGGTGGCCACGGCTTCGACCGAGCGCGCATCGGCCAGGGTGGCCACGTCCGGCGCCGAGCCGGCTTTCGCGTACAGAATGGCCGAATTGCGCCCGACCGGACCCACCCAGTGGAACAACGGCTCGCGCGCTTCGGTCCGCTCGGCGCTGAACAGCACCACGTTGGGATGCAGCAGGGCCAGGTTGTAGGCGTTTTTCCAGGAAGTCAGCTCAATACTGTCGCCGATGCCGATCTCCAGGGCGATCTGGCGCACCATGTCGGTCACGAACCCGCCGGGACGCCCTTCCTGCATGAAGGTGATCGGCGGATATTCCTCGGTCACCAGGTACATCCTACCCGGCGCCTCCTCGGCCGGCAGCCACCGCCGGTAGAGCTCGGCAAAGCGGCCATCGGCCTTCATCGCATCCAGTGCTGCCTGCCAGCGGGCAACCGCTTCGGGCGGGATGTCGGGAGAGAACGCCAGGTAGGTCAGGTCGCTCGACAGGGCAAAGACCGGCCGGACCGCGGTCATGTCGGTACCCAACGCCTCGAGCACAACCGGCAGACTGGTGTTGCCGGCCACCATCAGATCGACCTCGCCGGCCAGCAGCGCCCGTGCTGCTTGCGTCTCGTTGGCAAAGCGGACCACGTTATCGAAATCACCCTCCGCGGCCAGAACCTGGTCGGAGTAGTAATCGGTCACCGTGGCAATGCGGTCAACGGCCCGGGCCTGGCCCAGCGTGTTGATCTCGATATCACTGTCGGCCAGAGCGTACAGGCCCGTGTGCAGCACAGCGGTCGGACCCACCCACTGGAACTGGTCCTTGCGCTCCGGCGTCAGCACGGTGGAAAACAGGACCGTATCATCGCCCTCAAGTGCGGCCTGGTAGGCCTCGTTCCAGACCATGAGTTCGATCGACCCGGCGGTGCCGGTCTCGGCCATCAACGCGCGAACCAGCTCCACGGCCTGGCCGGTGACCCTGTCACCTTCAACCAGGCTTAGCGGCGGAAAATCCTCGGTCAGAAAATGCAGGTCGGACTCCGAGGCTGTCACATCGACCGGGGTCGAAAGTCCGGCGGTCAGAACGACGGCTGCGAGCGCAGCTTGCAGTCTGGTCATCCAGTGCTTCATGTTGATCCTCCCTTGGGTTGGTTCAGGCCCTTGCCTCCCTCAGGATAAATCAAAAACTCAGCCGAACCCCGCCAAACACGTTTCTTACCGGCGCCGGCTCGTAGTAGGCAGCGCGCGCCGCGTTGACCCGGACATTGCTGAAATAACGCCGGTCGGTCAGATTATTGAGCGCCACAAAAACCTCCAGGCGCTGGCGGCCCAGCTCAAGCTCTCGACCCAGGCGGGCATTGACCAGGGCATAGCCGGCCACCCGCTCGCGGTTGGCATTGTCGGCGTAGACGTCGCTGGAGACCAGGGTGTCGAGAATCGCGTAGCTACCCTGCCCGCCGCGCCAGGCCAGCTCGGCAAACAGCAGGTGTTCGGGCAGACCCGGCATGCGATTGCCACCGAAGCGCTGATCGGCATCGGCGAAGCGCTCGAAGCGGAAGCGCGACCAGGTATAGGCGGCACTGAACGTCAGGGTGTCGCCCAGGCGCTGCTCCAGCGCCAGTTCGATCCCGTCGCGGCGGGTCCGGCCGGCATTGGCGAACAGGTTCAGCCCGTCCTCGGAAGACACGACGATGATCTCGTCGCGGGTCGTGACCCGAAACAGCGCCAGGTCCAGGCTGCGGTCTTCGCCCCAGCGGCTTCTGAAGCCCAGCTCCAGGTTCCTCGCCAGCTGCGGCTCAAGATCCCGGCTGAAGCCGACGCCGCCGGCGGCATCCTTGATCTCGGTGAAGGTCGGGGTCTCGAAGGCGCTGCCGGCGTTGCCGTACAGTTGACCATCCGGCCCCATCCGGTAGCTGAACCCCGCCGTCCAGCTGGACTCGTCGAAACTGCGCCGGCCGCTGCCCAGGCGTTCACCGAAACGGTCCTCGATATCCAGACTGACCCGATCGTGGCGCAGGCCGACGACCCCGCTCCAGCGCTCATTCAGGGTCACATCTAGCTGCGCGAACACACCGGCGTTGTCAGCGCGCTGCAGTTCGTCCTGGGTCGGGTTGCGTCGCTCGCCGGTCGGGCCGACGGTAAAGCGGGCTCTGTCATCACGCTGGCGGGCCAGATCGAGGCCAACCGTGTAGCGGGCGGGAAAAGCGCCCAGCGCCAGCTCGCCGGCGTACTGGCTTCCGGCACCGAAAAAGTCTCGGTCGAACTCGATCAGGCTGGGGAAAAACGAGCTCGGCAACTGCTGGAAGAAATCACGCCCGGCCACGAAGGCGTAGGCAGACAACTCTCCGGACAATGCCGCTGCATCTTCGTACCGCAGCCCCAGGCGGTACTGCTCGACGACCTGGCGGGAGTCCACCTGAACCGCCTGGCCGCCGGCGGCGCGACGGTCGGCGGCGGCCTGGGCCCGGGTCAGCGCCGACGGATCCTCGCCGCGCGGCTGGTCGAGCATGGTCAGGACCAGCCCGATGCGCCGGTCCGGGCCCAGCTGGCGTCCAAGGTGGGCATTGAGCAGGCGCTTTTCGGTTTGGCTCTGTTCACGGTAACCGTCATAGCCCAGGTCCCAGGCGCTCAGGTAGGTATTCCAGTCGTCGAACTGACCCCCGGCACGCACGCCGAAACGCTCGAAACCATAACTCCCCAGGGTAGCCCGCAACTCGGTTTCAGGCGCCCGGCCGCGACCGTCTTCGGTGCGCAGGCTGATCACCCCGCCTGAGGCATTGCCATGCAGGGCCGAGCTGGGCCCGCGCAGGATCTCGGCGGCGGTGACCGACTCCAGATCGATACCGTCGACCTGGGCCTGACCGTCGGGCAGGGTCTCGGGAAAACCGTCGACCAGCAGCCGAATGCCGCGGATGCCGAACGGCGAGCGCGCGCCGAAGCCGCGGATGGCCAGGCGCTGGTTCTGGGCAAAATTGTAGCGATTCTGGAAATACAGACCGGGAACGCGATTGAGTGCCTCTTCAAGCTGCAATTGCTGGCGGGCGGTCTGGAAGCCCTGTTCGCCAACCCGACTGACGGCCGCCGGCGCATCGAGCAGATCTGTGTCAAGGCGGGTGATCGTCACCCGGACCCGGTCCGATTCGGATTGCGCAGCGGTTTCAACACCCGCCACATCTTCCTCGTCAACCACATTGCCAGCACTCTCGGCAAGCGCGCCGGTCGACGCCAAAAGGCATAAACTCAAGCTCAGGACAAATTTCTGCCGGTGCATGTCAGTGACGGGACCCATCAAAAAACAGCCCGACAGCGTAGCATCTGCCGCATGATCTTCAGGGTGAAAGCATGAGTCGGATCAGCGATGTGCTGCGCCGCAGCGAGCAGCGGCTGAACCATCGTCTGGAGGCGGAATTGCTGCTGGCCCACGCATTGGCCCGGCCGCGTACGTGGCTCTACGCCCATGGCAATGATCCGCTCCCGCCAGGTGCCGCAGATCAACTTGAAAAGCTGCTCCAGCGCCGCCTGGCCGGCGAACCGATGGCCTACATCCTCGGCGTGCGCGAGTTCTACGGACGCGAGTTCGCGGTCGCTCCGGCCGTGCTGATCCCGCGCCCGGAAACCGAACTGATCGTCGACCTGGCGCTGCAACGGCTGCCGTCGGATCCTTGCAGGGTCGTCGATGTCGGCACGGGTTCGGGCTGCATTGCCCTGACCCTGGCCGCCGAGCGCCCGGACTGGCACGTCACGGCGCTTGATCTGTCAGCCGAGGCCCTGGCGGTCTGTGGCGACAATGCCGGGCGCCTTGGGCTTGAGCGGGTCAGACTCTGCGAAAGCGACTTGCTCGGCGCGGTTGCCGGGGAGCGATTCGATGCCATCGTCAGCAACCCGCCCTACGTGGCCGAAGACGACCCGCACCTGAACCAGGGTGATCTGCGCTTCGAGCCAGGCTGCGCGCTAAGCGCCGGCGACCATGGGCTGGCCGTGATCAAACGCCTGATCAGCCAGGCCTGCATGGCGCTGGAACCCGCCGGCTGGCTGATCATCGAGCACGGCCACGACCAGGGCCCTGCGGTGGCTGAGCGGATGACCGCTTCCGGACTGAGCCGAATCGCCACCCAGCGCGATCTGGCCGGAATCGAGCGGGTCACGCTCGCGCAACGATGAGACCGGGCAGGCACAATGAGCGAAATCTTTCCGGGACCTGCCCGGTCCAATCTTTATCTGCCCGCCATTCAAGGCCTGCCGCCCAATGACCCGTTCCCTGGCCCTGCGCCTGTTGCTGATCAGCCTGTTTCTGGCCGCCGTGGCCACGTTTTTTGCCCTTGATCTCGGTCAGTATTTCAACCTCGAGACCCTGAAGACCCAGCGTGACGGTCTGCTGGCCTTCACCGCTGATAACCAGGCGCTGTCGGTCGCTGCCTACATGCTGGTCTACATCGTCATGGCCGCGCTGTCGGTGCCGGGGGCCGCCATCCTGACCCTGGCCGGTGGTGCCCTGTTCGGGGTCGTGATGGGTACGGTCGCGGTCTCGTTTGCCAGCACCATTGGTGCGACCCTGGTCTTCCTGACCGCCCGCTTCCTTTTCCGCGATGCCATTCAGCAGCGCTTCGGCCGGCGCCTGGCGGCGATCAACCAGGGGATCAAGCGGGACGGTGCGTTCTACCTGCTGGCCCTGAGGCTGGTCCCGGCGTTTCCGTTCTGGGTCATCAACCTGGTCATGGCGCTGACCCCGATCCGCACCTGGACCTACTACTGGGTCAGCCAGCTGGGCATGCTTCCGGCGACCATCGTTTATGTCAATGCCGGTACCCAGCTGGCTCGGGTCGAGACCACTGCCGACATTCTCTCGCCCGGTCTGATCGGTGCTTTTGCCCTGCTCGGCCTGTTGCCGCTGATCCTGCGCTGGCTATTGCGGGTACTGCGCTACCGCAAGGTCTACCGTGGTTTTTCCAAACCCGCCAGCTTCGATTACAACCTGGTGGTGATCGGTGCCGGCGCCGCCGGACTGGTCTCGTCCTACATCGGCGCGACCGTGAACGCCAGGGTGGCGTTGATCGAGAAAGACCGGATGGGCGGTGACTGCCTGAATACCGGCTGCGTGCCGTCCAAGGCGCTGATCCGCACCGCTCGATTGCTGGCCGAGGCGCGCGCCAGCCAGCGCTACGGCATCCGCAGCATGGCCGCCGAGGTCGATTTCGGCGAGGTGATGGCGCGGATCCGACGGGTGATCGGGCAGATCGAGCCGCACGACTCGCCCGAGCGCTATCGGGCCATGGGGGTCGATGTCATCCACGGCACTGCCCGGCTGGTCTCGCCCTGGGAGGTCGAGGTCGACGGCCGCCGCCTGCGCACCCGCGCCATCGTCCTGGCCACCGGCGCCGAGCCCTGGGTCCCGGATCTGCCCGGCCTGGCCGAGACGGCTTACCTGACCAGCGATACCCTGTGGAACCTCGAAACACTGCCCGGCCGCCTGGTGGTGCTGGGCGGCGGCCCGATCGGCTGCGAACTGGCCCAGGCCTTTGCCCGGTTGGGCTCGAAGGTCACGCTGGTCGAGATGAGCGAGCGCCTGCTGCCGCGCGAGGATGGCGAGGCCGGACACCTGCTGGCCGACCATCTGCAGCGCGAGGGCGTCCATGTCGCCACCGGCCACCAGGCGTTGCGGATCGACCAGGGGCGCGAACTGGTCTGCCGCCACGGCAGTCAGGAAGTTCGCTTCGAGTTCGATCATCTTCTGGTGGCCCTGGGGCGGAAGGCGCGCACCGCCGGCTATGGCCTTGAGAATCTTGGTGTGCGTCTCGACCCGGCCGGCCGGATCGAAACCGACCCGCTCCAGGCGACCAATTTCCCCAACATCTATGTTTGCGGTGACGCTGCCGGGCCCTACCAATTCACCCATGTCGCCGCCCACCAGGCCTGGACAGCCGCGGTCAATGCCCTGATCCGGCCATTCTGGTCCTTTCGTACAGACTACCGGGTCATTCCGTGGGTCACTTTTACCGATCCGGAAGTCGCCCGGGTCGGGCTGAGCGAAGACGAGGCGGCCGAACGCGGGATCGACGTGGAGGTGACCCGCTACGGTCTCGACGACCTGGATCGGGCCATCGCCGAGAGCGAGAATCACGGCTGGGTCAAGGTGTTGACCGAGCCGGGCACCGACCGCATCCTCGGCGTGACCGTGGTCGGCGCCCGGGCCGGGGACATGCTGGCTGAGTTCGTGCTGGCGATGAAGCATGGCCTGGGCCTGAACAAGATTCTTGCCACCATCCACGTCTACCCGACCTGGGCCGAGGGCAACAAGTACGCCGCCGGCGCCTGGAAGAAGGCCAACCAGCCCGAGACCGCGCTGGCCCTGGCGCGGCGCTTTTTCGCCTGGCGGCGTCGCTAGTGGGATGAACATGATCCGCTCCGGACGCGATCGAGCGTTGACCGCAGGGTTCGGTGTCATCCTGGCCGGCGTGGCCGCTTACGCCATCTGGCACTGGGTGGCCACGCCAATACCGGGCATGATTCCGGCCGGGCTGCTGCTGGCTGCCGGCGCACCACTGGCCTTTCTCCTGCGCCCGCCGCGCAGGCCCAGGCGGCAGCATCCGGTCATGATCTCGGTCCTGTCTGGCCTGGGCTGCGCGGTCATCATGGTCGGTATCCAGCGCCACGGCGACCAGTACCAGTGGGCACTGGTCACAGCGTTGATGGTGCTCATCGGCTGGGTGCTCTACCAGCGCCAGGTCTGGCGGTCGTCGGCGGCCAGCAGCCACATCCACCCGGACCACCGAGAGTGATTCCCCGGGCGCAGCGCCAGGCCCTGCGCGCACGCTATGATGTGACTTGAACAGGGAGCGCGCCATGGCAGGGGTTTACATGAACAATCACCGCAGCAAAACGGCGATGACGGCTGACGATCTGCATGATCATGTCCGACGCTGCCAGGAACTGGTCGGCAGCGACATCCAGTTTGCCTTCCAGACGATCCTGGATGCGCGCGAGCTGGAAGTCGTCGCTTTCGAGGCGCTGGTGCGCGGCCTGCATGGCGAGCCGGCCGCCACCGTGATCAGCCGCATTGGTCAGCCCGATCGGTTCGACTTCGACCAGGCCTGCCGGATCCGTGCGCTCGAGGCAGCCGGGCAAGACCGGATCGAGCTGGACCTGCACCTCAACTGCGCCGAGATCCGGCCGGCCAATGTCAACCGGGTCAGCGAGGTCATCCACCACATGGCCCGCCGCTACCGCGTTGACAGCGACCGGATCGTGCTCGAGATCAGCGGCCTGGAACGCCTCGGCACCCGGCGCCAGCTCAACGATATCCATCGCCAGCTGCAGGCAGCCGGCCTGCGCACGCTGGTTGACAATGTCGGT
Organism: Wenzhouxiangella sp.; assembly: GCA_046540955.1. Taxonomy (GTDB): domain Bacteria; phylum Pseudomonadota; class Gammaproteobacteria; order Xanthomonadales; family Wenzhouxiangellaceae; genus Wenzhouxiangella. The sequence continues at coordinate 133,656 of JBKHEF010000002.1, read as the reverse complement.
CGCAACCATGCGGATCTGACCACCCTGGCCGCCTTTCAGCCCGAGCAGATCAAGCTCGACCGCGCGCTGACCGCCGACATCGAGCAGTCCAGGGAACGTCAGGCGGTCGTCAGAGGCTGCCAGAGCCTGGCCCGTGATCTCGGTATCCGGCTGATTGCCGGCGGCATAGAAACCGGCGCGGAACTCGCCTGGCTGCAGGAGGCCGGGGTGGAATATTTCCAGGGGTTCTACTTCACCCAGCCCGATCTGGATGCCGAGCAAGGCTGAACCAGCAGGCCGCAGCCCGATCAGCTCGGGATGACAAATTCACCCGGAGCGGGTAAGGTTCGCAGCCAGTCTTGGTTCACGCTCGGGAGAATGTCTTGCGCCCTGCCTTCTTTCTGCTCGTGCTTTGCGCGCTTTCGCTGCCGGCCAGCCTGCCGGCCTCGGAACTGCGCCAGCCGGCCCCCGATGTCCACGCCCTGGTCGGTGTCCGCATCGTCACCGCCCCCGGCCAGGTCATCGAATCCGGCAACATCATCATCCGCGCCGGCATCATCGAGGCGGCCGGCCCGAATGCTGCCGTTCCAGCCGACGCCCGGGTCCATGAATTCACCCGCGAGGAGGGTTCCGATCCGATCACCGTTTTCCCCGGCCTGATCGAGCCTTACCTGGCCATCGAACTGCCGCTGCCGGAGACCGAAGACCTGCCGCCCGGGCGCCATGCGCTGATTCGCCCCGACCAGGGGCTGAGCGCAGCCCAGTGGCCGGAAGAACGCATCGCCGAATTGCGCCGGGCCGGCTATACCACCGCCTTGCTCGCCGGCGACAGCGGTCTGCTGCGTGGCCATGGCGTGGTCGCCAACACCGGCGATGGTGGCCTGCGCGATAACCGGATCCGGGGTGATTTTGGCCAGTTTGCCAGCTTCGACGGTCGCGCCGAAGGACGCTCGTTCCCCAACTCGCTGATGGGGGCAGTCGCGCTGGTCCGCCAGAGCCTGGATGATGCCCGCTGGCAGGCCGAGGCCCGGGCGGCGCTGGAACGCAACCCGGCCCAGGCTCGTCCGGAATGGCTGGAAGGATTGGACGCCCTGGCCCCGGCGCTGGCTGGCCAGACCCCGCTGGTGTTCGAATCCCAGGACCTGCTGGATACCCTGCGCATCCTGGAATTCATCCCGCGCGGCGAAATTGATCTTGTGCTGATCGGTCATGGTGCCGAGTATCAGCGTCTGGCCGCGCTCGCCGAGCGCCCGGTTCGTCACATTCTGCCGGTCAATTTCCCCGAGGCGCCGGATATCGAGGAAGGCAGGGAACGCGATGTCGCGCTGGAGGTCCTGCGTCACTGGCATGCCGCCCCGGAAAACCCGGCTCGACTGCAGGCAGCCGGCGTGCCGTTCATGATCACCGGCCATGGACTGTCCGCTCCCAATCAGGTCTACGCCCAACTGGCCAAAGCCATGGAACGCGGGCTCGATCGCGATACCGCCCTGGCTGCGGTGACGACCGAGCCGGCCCGCTGGCTGGGTCTGGCGGACCGGGCCGGGCGGATCGGGGCAGGCATGATGGCCAACCTGGTCGTGGTCGAGGGCGAATTGCTGACCGAAAACCCGACCATTACCGAAGTCTGGGTCGATGGCCGCCGGCATGTGCTCGCCAGTCTCGAGCCGCCGGCGATCGACCCGGCCGGTACCTGGGACCTGGTGCTCGGTCTTGGCGGCATGGGCGATGTCGAAGCCACGCTGTCACTGGAAGGGGCGCCAACCAGCATGACCGGCAGCCTGAACGTGATGGGCAACGACAGCCCCCTGAACGAGGTCCGGGTCAGCGGCGAGCGCGTTACGGCGACCATCGATGGCGGACGGTTTGGCGGCAGTGGTACCGTCTCCATCCGCCTGGATATCGATGGCGACCGTGCCCGCGGCAACGGCAGCGGGCCTTTTGGTGAATTCAGCGTGCGCGGCCAGCGCAGCGCCCGACCCGACGACCAGGAGGCCATCTGATGCATCGATTGACGCTCGCCATTGCCGCGGCCGTCCTGGCCAGCCTGCCCGCGCTGGCTGACTGGACGCCCGATATCGAGGCCTGGAACAGCCCGCAACCACCGCAACCGGCGGCGGTGATCGTGCGCGGTGCCACGCTCTGGACCGCCACCGACCAGGGCATCGTCGAAAATGCCGACCTGTTGATCCGCAACGGCCGCATCCAGGCAATCGGCCGGGATCTGAACGCCCCGCGTAACGCGGTGGAGATCGACGGCGAGGGTGTCCACGTCACCCCTGGCATCATCGACGCCCACTCGCATGCTGCGATCATCGGCGGGGTCAACGAAGCCTCGCGCATCAGCACCGCCGATGTCCGGATCGGAGACGTGATTGATGCCGAGTCCATCAACATCTATCGCCAGCTGGCCGGCGGCGTGACCGCGATCAACCTGCTGCACGGCTCGGCCAACGCCATCGGCGGCCAGATGGCGGTGATCAAGATGCGCTGGGGTGCCGCGCCCGAGGAGCTGGTGTTCGAGGCGGCCCGGCCGGGGATCAAGTTCGCCCTGGGGGAGAACCCCAAGCAAAGCAACTGGAGCAACGAGACCCCGCGCTACCCGCAGACCCGCCAGGGGGTGGAACAGGTCATCCGCGAGTTGTTCCAGCAGGCCGCTGATTACCGGGCCGCCCATGAAGCTCACCCCGATGGCCGCGCCGGTCGCGACCGGGTGCCGCCACGGCCTGACCACATGCTGGCCGCCGTGGCCGAGGTCATTTACGGTGAACGCGACATCCACAGCCACGCCTACCGGGCCGACGAGATGCTCGCCCTGATGCGCATTGCCGAGCGGTTCGACTTCACCATCCAGACCTTCCAGCACGTGCTCGAAGGCTACAAGATCGGTCCACAACTGGCCGCCCATGGCGCCGGCGCCTCGGTCTTCATCGACTGGTGGGCGTTCAAGCAGGAAGCGATCGACGCAATCGCCTTCAATCCGGCGCTGATGCACCAGGCCGGGGTGCTGACCGGTCTGCACTCTGACAACCCGGAACTGGCCCGGCGCATGAACCTGGAGGCGGCCAAGGCGGTGCGCTACGGCGATGTCGACCCGCACACCGCGCTGCAGATGATCACCGCCTTCCCGGCTGACCAGCTCGGCGTGGGCGATCGCACCGGCCGCCTGGCCGAGGGCCTGGACGCCGACTTCGTTGTCTGGAACGGGCATCCGCTGTCGGTCTACAGCCGGGTCGAGCAGACCTGGGTCGACGGTCGGCGCTACTTCGACCGGACGGCCGATGAACAGATGCGCGAGGCGCTGGCGGCAGAACACGCCGAATTGCTGGCGCTGGCCAGCGAGAGCGATCCGGATCCCGGCGCAGGGGATGAGCCTGCGGCGGACGCTGAGACCGTCGAGGCGCCAGAGCGGCGCGTCATGAGCTTTGCCACCCACCTGACCGGCTATCGTGCCTCGGAACTGGACCATGACGAATTCTGCATCCTCCATGATCACTGAAGTCCGCATCCTGCTGCTTGCGACCAGCCTGCTCCTGGGGCTAAGCCCGGCCGTGGCCGAGGTCACCGCCCTGGTCGGTGCCACCGTTCATCCGGTGGCTGCCGAACCGATCGAAGACGGCATTGTGCTGATCGAGAATGGTCGCATCCAGGCCGTCGGTGCCGACCTGGCAGTACCCACGCAGGCGACTGTCATTGAGCTGGACGGACTGCACCTCTACCCCGGTTTCGTCCATCCGGCCACCCAGCTGGGCCTGACCGAAATCAGCAGCGTGGCCGGCAGCGTCGATACCAGCGAAATGGGTTCCATCAATGCCGCCCTGCGCGCTGAAGTCGCGGTCAACCATGACTCTGCCCTGCTCCCGGTTGCGATTTCCGGCGGGGTACTCAGCGCCCACATCATGCCCGGTGGCGGCCTGATCCGCGGCAGCTCCGCGGTCCTGCGCCTGGACGGCTGGAGTTGGGAGGAAATGATTCTCCAGACCCCGACCGCGATGCACCTGGCCTTCCCTGCCGGTGCTGCCAGCGACGAGGACAACGACGACCTCGCCCTGATTGACGAGACGCTGGAACAGGCCCGTCACTGGCACGCTGCCGAAGTCGCGGCCGCGCGGGGCGATGCCCCACGGCCGGCCCGCAACGACCAACTCGAAGCACTCGGCCCGCTGCTGGCCGGCGAGGTGCCGCTGATGATTCACGCCAACGGCATCGCGGTCATCGAGGCAGCGCTGGACTGGGCCGAGGACCAGGGATTCGAACAGATCATTCTCAGCGCCAATGCCGATGTCCAGTATGCTGCCGAACGGCTGGCGGCCGAGCGCATACCCGTGGTCCTGCGCGGGGTCTACAACATGCCGGTCCGGCGCTGGGAAGCCTACGACATGGCCTACGTGGCCGCGGCCCGCCTGCATCAGGCCGGCGTGCTGTTCGCCATCGGCGACAGCGGCGGCGGCATGGATGTGGCCAACGCGCGCAATCTGCCCTTTCACGCCGGCAGTGCGGCCGCCCATGGCCTGCCCAAGGATGCAGCCCTGCGCAGCGTAACCCTGTGGCCGGCCGAGATTCTTGGCGTCGCCGACCAGCTCGGCTCGATCGAGGCCGGCAAGCGGGCCACGCTTTTCGCCAGCACGGGCGACCCGCTCGAGCCCATGACCCGGATCCGGCGCGTCTGGATCGACGGGGTCGAATACGACCTGATGCACGATCGCCACCGGCAGCTCTACGAACGATATCGCCGGCATCAGCAAGGCACCGTCGCCGAATAGCCGGGCGGCTGCGCGCATGGCCGTGGTGCTGGCCGCGCCGGGTCGCGATCTGGCCGGCCTGGCCGACGAAATCCGGCGCCGCGAACCGGAACTGGACCTTCGCCTGTGGCCCGAGCTCGGCGCGGCCCGAGAGATTCGGCTGGCCGTCGTATGGCAGCAACCGCCGGGATTTTTCCAACCGCTGACGGAACTGGCGGCGGTCTGTTCGCTCGGTGCGGGCGTCGAGCACCTGCTCGCCGACCCCGAGCTGCCACCGCAGCTGCCGGTCGGTCGCCTGGCCGGGCCGCGCCTGGCCGCGGACATGGCGGCCTACCTGGTCGCCCAGGTGTTTACCCACTGGCGCCGACTGCCGGGATTGGTCGACGCTCAGGCCCGTCGGCAGTGGGCGCCCTGGGCGCCATCACGCCCGCCCCGCGTCGGCCTGCTCGGAACGGGCAAGATGGCCAGTCCGGTCATCCGGGCTTTCCAGGCCCTGGAAACTCCGCTGCGCGCGTTCAATCGCAGTGGTGCGGGGCCAGCCGGCATCCGCACCGAATCCGGCCGCGAAGGGCTGTTGGCGCTGGCCGCCTGGAGCGATTACCTGATCTGCCTGCTGCCGCTGACCGGCCGCACGCGCGGTATTCTCGACGGTGAGTTGTTTGCCAGCATGCGTCCGGGCAGCGTCGTCATCAACGTCGGCCGCGGCGCCCATCTGGTCGAAGGCGACCTGCTCACTGCCCTGAAGGCCGGGCGGCCGGGCAGCGCGATCCTCGACGTTTTCAGCGCCGAACCGCTGCCGCCCGGGCATCCGTTCTGGACCCATCCGGCCGTGCAGGTGACGCCGCATTGCGCCAGTCTGACCGCCGATAGCGAGGCGGCCGACCTGATTATCGAAAACTACCGCCGGGTGACCAGCGGGCAGCGGCCGCTCGACGAGGTTGACCGATCGCGCGGCTACTGATCCAGCCGCCGCTCAGTGCAGGTGCTTGCGCACCCGGCGCAGGCTGGAATCCTGGGGGTCGGTGGTAATGCCGAAATCGAGCCGCTCCATCAGCGACAGCATGTTGTGGTTGTCGCCAAGCACCTCGCCTTCGATCACGTCCAGCCCGCGCGAGCGGGCCACGTCCATCAACTCGCGCATCAGGCGCGAGCCGATCCCGCGTCCCTGCCAGTCGTCGGCCACGGTCAGGGCAAAATCGCAGCTGTCCTTGTCAGGATTGACGGTGTAGCGCGCCACTGCCACCTGGGTCTCGCCACCCTCATCGTCCTCGCGTACCGCAATCAGCGCCATTTCGCGGTCGTAGTCGATCTGGGTAAAGCGGACCAGCATCGCCTGGGTCAGTTCGCTGACCGCCTGCATGAACCGGAAATAGCGTGACTGCGGCGAGAGATTGCGCACGAACTCGCGTTCGATCTCGGCATCTTCCGGACGGATCGGGCGGATCGTCAGATTGACTCCTTCGGGCATCTGGACCCGGCGCACCAGATGGGCCGGATAAGGATGGATGGCCATGTGCTCGTACCGGCCGATGGCGGTATCCGGATGACCCACTGAAATACGCGCATCGACTGCCATCAGCCCGCGTTCGTCGGCGATCAATGGATTGATGTCCATCTCGCGGATTTCGGGCAGTTCGCAGACCATCTCGGAGACCCGCAGCAGGACTTTTTCGAGCGCCTTGAGATCAATCGCCGGCATGTTGCGAAACTCCTGGAGCAGGCGCGCAACCCGGGTCCGGTCGATCATCCCGCCGATGATCACCCGGTTGAGCGGCGGCAGCGCCACCGAACGGTCATTGAGGATTTCGACCCGGGTGCCACCTGAACCGAAGCTGATCACCGGACCAAAAATCGGATCGCGCAGCACGCCGACCAGCAGTTCGCGGCCATAGGGGCTGTCGTGCATCTTCTCAATCGTCACCCCGTCAATGCGCGCTTCCGGGCGCAGACGCGCGGCCTGCTCGACCATGTGCAGGTAGGCATTGCGCACATGCTCGGGACTGCTGATATTGAGCCGGACGCCATGGACGTCGGATTTATGGGTGATATCGGGCGAGTCGATCTTCATCGCCACCGGGTAACCGACGTTGCCGGCAGCGACCAGCGCTTCACTCGGCGAGGCAGCGCGCGCACTGGCCGTGACCGGGATCCGGAACGCCGACATCACCGCCTTGCTCTCCAGGGTGCTCAAGGTCGAACGGCCCTCGGCCAGAACGCTCTGGATGATCATCCGGGCGCTCTTGAGGTCGGGTGGTGAACGGTCGGTCAATGGACCGGGCACCTGCATCAGCAGGCGCTGGTTGCGGCCATAGGCGGCCAGGTAGGCAAACGCCTCGACCGCGGCCTCGGGCGTGGTGAAATGCGGAACGTGAGCCTCGGCGAAGTGCCCACGGGCCGAACGGACCTGGACGTCGCCCATCCAGCAGGTCAACAGCGGCTTGCGGCTGCCGGCTGCCACCTCGCTGACCATCCGCGCGGTCCCCTCGATATCGGTCATGGCCTGTGGCGTCAGCATCACCAGCAAGGCATCGACCTGGTCATCATCGAGGCAGGCCTGGACCGCGGCCCGGTAACGCTCCGGACCGGCATCCCCGAGCAGGTCGATCGGATTGCCGTGCGACCACTGCTCGGGCAGCGCCTTGTTAAGGCTCTCCAGGGTGGCAGAGGACAATTCGGCCATCTTGATATCCAACTCCACCGCCCGGTCGGTCGCCATCACCGCCGGGCCACCGGCATTGGTGATGATGGCCAGGCGGTTGCCGTCAGCCCGGTAGCCGCTGGATAGAATGCGGGCGGCCGAAAACAGGTTGTAGATGGAATCGGCCCGGACCACCCCGGCCCGCTCGAGGGCTGCGTCGAAGACATCGTCAGAGCCGACGATGGAACCGGTATGCGACATCGCCGCGCGCGAACCTTCGGCGTGGCGGCCGGACTTGATCACGATGACCGGCTTCATCCGGGCCGCTGCGCGCAGCCCGCTCATGAAAGGTCTAGCCTGGTGAATACCCTCGACATAGAGCAGGATGCTGCGGGTTTCCGGATCCATCGCCAGGTAATCGAGCAGGTCGCCGAAATCGACGTCGGCGGCGTTGCCCATCGAAGCGACCACTGAAAAGCCAATACCCTGACCCTCGGCCCAATCGAGAATCGCGGTACAGATTGCTCCCGACTGGGAAATCAAGGCCAGGTTGCCGGGGCTGGCATTGTGGCGACTGAAGGTGGCATTGAGCTTCTGTGACGGGCGCATGATGCCCAGGCAGTTCGGACCGATCAGGCGCATCTTGTAATCGCGCGCGATCTGGACCAGAGAATGCTGACGGCGCTTGCCGGCCGGACCCAACTCGGCAAAGCCGGCCGACAGGACGAGGGCGCCCGCCACGCCCTCCTCGCCACATTGCTTGAGCACTTCGGCCACGGTCGCCGCCGGCGTGGTTATGACCGCCAGATCAATGTCTTCGCCAATCGAGGCGATGTCCGGCCAGGCCTTGCAGCCCTGCACCTCCGAGCGATTGGGGTTGACCGGGTAGAGGGTGCCGGGAAAGCCGGCCTCACGCAGGTTGCGGAACACGATTGCGCCCAGCGAAGCCTCGCGGTCGCTGGCGCCGATGACGGCAACGTGGCGGGCGGCGAAGATCTGGTCGAGAAAATGGCGGTTCATGGTTTTGCCTTCAGGGGTTCGGAAGCGGATGGGATTCTTCCATACGCTATTGTATGTGTGCGATGCACAATGCGCAATCCAATCAGCCCAATCAGCCCTGATCGCCTCTTTGCCCCAGGTCGCAGAAGCCGTGCTGCTCGGCGCCCAGGGCAGCGTTGAACTTTGCACTCATGTTCTGAAAGCCGATCCAGGCGGTCAGGCCGGTGACCTGATCATCATTGAAATGGACGCGCAGGGCATTGACGGCTTGCTGGTCGATTCCCGCGCAGCGTTCGGTCACCGCCTCGGCCCAGCCCAGCGCCGCCCGTTCGGCGGGCGTAAACAGATCGCTTTGCCGCCACTCGGCCACGGCTGCGGCACGCGCTTCGTCGCCACTGGCCTTGAGGAAATTGTAGGCGTTGAGATCAACGCAGAAATGGCACCCGTTGAGTTGCGCGATGCGGATCGAGACCAGCGAGCGCAGCCGGGCGTCGACCGGGTAGGCCCTGCGGCCGAACACACCGAGCAGCCCGAGCATGCCGATGAAAGCGCCGGGCAGGCGTCCCCACAGCAGCGAAGGAGCGAGCATCTGGCCATATACCCGACGCTGGCGCCTGAGGAAAAAACGAATGTACCAGGGGTAATCGTTGAGCGGCTTGGGCGGGATTCTCGACATCGCGATCGCTGGCGGGACGGGTTTGGACACCATTGTCGCATCGACTGGCATGCACGCGACCGCAACGGCCCGATCTTGAGCGTCTAAACTGGAGCGCCTTGAACCACCCTGGCCATTCATGACTGTCCCAGCTTCCGAACTGTTCGGCGATGAACCGGTTCGCCATATCCAGCGTGATGGTGTCGACTATGCCCTGCTCGGCACTGCCCATGTCTCGCGGACCAGTGCCGAGGCGGTCGCACGCCTGATCGAAAGCGGCCACTACGACGCCGTGGCGATCGAGTTGTGCCCGTCCCGCTTTCAGGCCCTGACCGAGCAGGAAAGCTGGCGCAACCTGAACCTGTTTTCCGTGCTGCGCGAAGGCAAGGCCGGGATGATGATGGCCTCGCTGGCCCTGGGTGCCTACCAGCGCCGGATCGCCGACCAGTTCGGGATCGAACCTGGGGCGGAAATGAAAGCCGCCATCGTCGGGGCCGAACGGGCCGGCGTACCCATCCAGCTGATTGATCGCGAAATCGGAACAACCCTGCGCCGGGCCAGTCGGCGCCTGTCGCTGTGGAAGCGCTGGGTGATGGTCAACGGCCTGTTCCTGTCGCTGTTCTCGCGCGAGGAAATTACCGAGCAGGACATCGAACAGCTCAAGGAAGGTGATCTGCTGACCCAGACCTTCAGCGAGTTCTCCGAAACCAGCCCCGAGTTGTACGATGCCCTGATCGCCGAACGTGACCGCTACATGGCCGCCCGCTTGCGCCAGGAAAACGCCGATCGGCGCGGCGGCAAGGTTCTCGCCGTCATCGGCGCCGGCCATCTGGCCGGCACGGCAAAAGCGCTCGAGCTGCCGACCGAACCGTACCGCGAGATCGCTGAACTGGACGCCATGCCACCCCCGTCGCGGATCCTCAAGGTCCTGCCCTGGCTGATCCTGGTCGCGGTCCTGACCGGATTCGCGGTCGGCTTTTCCCGCTCGCCCGAACTGGGCCTGGCGCTGGTTGTTACCTGGGTAGTGATCAACGGTTCGCTGTCGGCACTGGGGGCGCTGATCGCCCGGGCCCATCCGCTGACCGTACTGACCGCGCTGGTTGCCGCTCCTTTGACCTCACTCAACCCGACCATCGGGGCCGGCATGGTGGCCGGCGCGGTCGAGGCCTGGCTGCGCAAGCCGCGCGTGGCGGATTTCGAATCGCTGCGCGATGATGTCGTGCGCTTCTCCGGCTGGTTCAATAACCGGGTCTCGCGCGTTTTTGTGGTCTTTTTTCTGTCCAACCTGGGATCAGCTGCCGGCACCTGGATTGCCGGCTTCCGGATGGTCCAGCAACTGGTCGAGTAAGACGGCCCATTGCAGCGGTGGCCGGATGGCAGCCAGCGCGTTACTCTATGGAGGCCTGAAGCTGGACACAGAACGTACCCGGATGAACCTGCGCTCTAAATTCACCAAGAAACCGTGGCAGCAAAAGGACGCGGAAGCCCGCGCCAGCGCGGTTGGGCAGCTCCAGGACCCGGAGCTGAAGGCCGAGCTGCCGGCCCTGGCCCAGCATGACCCCTCACCGCTGGTTCGGCTGGCCGCCCTGGAACGGATCGATACTGAACCATTCTGGCTTGACGCCCGCCTGCGTGAGAGCGATCCGGCGATTTGCGAAGCTGCCGACCGCTACCTGGCACGCGCAATCCTCAGATCTGACGACCAGCGGCTGGAAACAGCCCGCCTGGAGTGGTTTGCCGCTCGCGAAGATGTCGAACTGATCCGCAAGGTCGCCGCTGCCGCACCATCAGCGACGCTGCGCCGGGCCGCGCTGGCCCGCATCAGCAGCCAGGGCTTTTTGGGAGATTGCTTCATCCATGAGCCCGATGAGGCGCTGGCCGCCGAGATCCTCGCTCGCCTGACCCAGACCTCGACCCTGGAGCGGGTAATCACGAATCTGCGCGGTCGCAACAAGCGTCGGGCGCGGGCCGCGGCCGAAGCACTCGAGCGCCTCCTGAGCGATCATGGCCAGGCCGAGGCAGGACAGGCGGTCTCCGAACGCCTGGTCGTTGCAGCCGAGCGCCTGGCGCGCGGCGAGTTCGAGGGTAATCGCGAACATCTGATCGCTGACCTGCAGCAGCGCTGGCAGGCCGAACCTGACCATCCCGAGCGACTCGCGCGACGCTTCCAGGGCGCCCTTCGGATCGCCGAGGCGGCCGGTCAGCGGACGCAGCGAGCCCCGGAAGCGATCGCCGATGCACCTGGGCAAACAGCACCAGAGCAACCCGGGCCGGACACCGAACTGGCCGCCACGGCCGACCAGATCCGCAGCCGTATCCGGCATGACCGCCAGATTGACCCGACCGCCCTGCTGGCCAGCTGGGATCGGGCCTGGAACCAGCTGCGAGATATCTCGCCGGCCGACGAACAGCTCAAGCAGGACATGCTGCCGCTGCTGCGCGAACTGCAAGCCCAGATCCAGCAAAGCGCTGCAAGAAAGGCCGCGCCGGACGGGACCAACACTTCGGCAGACAAGCCATCCCCGGCGGTTGATTTCGAGCCGCGTCTGGATCGCATCGGCGAATCCCTGGCCGCCGGTGACATCGGCCGCGCTCACGAGCAGATCCGCGCGCTGCGCCGCGACTATGAGCGCCTGCCGCCGCGCAAGCGGCCGGGACCGGCCGGCGGTCGTCTGCAGCGCATGGAAGGCCGGCTGAAGGAAATGCGCGACTGGCAGCACTGGTCCAACAACCAGATCCGCGATGAACTCATCGCCCAGGTCGAAAGCCTGCCCGCGTCGGGTCAGCACCCGGACGCCATCACCGCGGCCCTGAAGACCGCCCGGAGTGAATGGAAACGCCTGGAAGCACTGGAAGTGCTGCCTGGCGACAAACGGCGCTTTGCCGCCCCTTCGGGGCAATGGCGGCGTTTCCAGAATGCCTGCAAGGGTGCTTTCGAAGCGGCCCGGCCGTTCTTCGAGAAGCGCGAGCAGATCCAGAAGGACAACCTCGCCACCCTTGAGGCCTTCATCGAAGCCGGCAAGGCGGCGGCCAGGCGGCCCGACGGAGATGCCGCTGACCTGCTCGGCTTCATGCGCAAGGCGCGCCAGGCCATTCGCCGGATGGACGATCTGCCGCCCAAATCGCGCGGTGCCTCGGCGGCCGCGCTGAGATCGCTGATGGATGATCTGTCGAAACGCCTCGATGAGCGCTTCGAGCAGGTTGAATCGACCAAGCGCCGCCTGGTGACCGAGGCCCGTGCGCTGGCCCATGAGAAGGACCTGAAAGCCGCCATCGACAAGGCCAAGGCCCTGCAGCAGCAATGGCAGCAGGCCGGCAGCGGACGACGCAAGGTCGAGCAGCAGCTGTGGCGCGAATTCCGCGAGCCGATCGACCCGCTGTTCGACCGCCTCAAGGGCGAACAGGCCGAGCAACGCGAGGCCGATCAGCAGGCGCAAGCCGAGTTGCAGACCCTGTGCGAACAGGCTGAGCAACTGGCCGGGATGGCCGATGCCGAGCTTGAGGGCGCGCGCAGCCGTTTCAACGGACTGCTCCAGCAGTGGCTCCATCAGGACGGACGCCCGCCGCGCCTGAACCAGCGTTTCGAGCGGGCCGAGAAGAAGCTGGATCAGCGCCTGGCTGCCTACCGCAACCGGGCCCGTGCACGCCAGCAGGAAAGCCTCTGGGCCCTGGCCGACCAGGTGCAGGCCTTGTGGTCGAAACGTTGCTCCGGCGAAACCGGCGACCTGACGGAACTTTTGCCTGCTGTCGAACCGGACGACCCGGTGGCAGCGGCACTGCAAGCACGGGCAGCCAGCATCGCCAAAGCGGACTTCGATTCCGCCGAACTGGAAAAGCTGGCCAAACAGGGCGCGGCGGAAGCCCGCCAGGTGGCGGTCGAGATGGAATTCCTGTCCGGCCTGGATACCCCGGACAGCGACCAGCAGTTGCGCATGGACTACCAGGTCAAGCGCCTGGCCCGACGCATGAGCGAGCGCGCCCACCAGCCTGACCTGGCCAGCGAGGCGGCTGAACTGCAGGCACGGTGGCTGCATTCCCTGCCCCACCCCCCGCCGGTGCACGATGAACTGCAGCAACGCTTCGGCCGTGCCCGCGAGGTCATCGACGGCATGATCGGCATTGCCTGACCGCCTGGCATGACCGATCAAGATACCAGCCCCGGCGCGGGCCGACCGTTTGTTCACCTGCGCCTGCACACCGAGTATTCGCTCGAAGACGGTCTGATCCGCATTCCCGCCCTGCTCGACCGGGTCGTCGAGCTGGGCATGCCGGCCGTTGCCATGACCGACTGGCACAACCTGTTCGGTCTGGTCAAGTTCTACCGGGCCGCGGTTGCCCGTGGCATCAAGCCGATCGTCGGCGCGGACATCCGGGTCGTCGAGGCCGAGCGCCACGGCCAGGCCGGTGTGGTCACGCTTCTCGTCCAGAACCGGGCCGGCTATCTCAACTTGTGCCGGTTGTTGTCGAAATCCTTTCTCGAAGGACGCGAACGCGGCGGCCAGCCGCGCGTCCTCGCGCCGTGGCTGCGCGGCCACAGTGACGGGCTGATCGTGCTGCTGGGACGCGCCTCCAGTCTCGGAGAGGCGCTCCTCCATGGCCGGTCGAACCTGGCCGCCCAGCGCCTGCAGGACTGGCTGCGGCTGTTCCCTGATCGAACCTGCATTGCCCTTGAGCGACTGGGCCGCGAAGGCGAGCAGGCCCTGGAGAACGGGTTCCTGGGCCTGGCTGCTGAACATGGTGTACCGGTGGTGGCCGCCAACGATGTCCGTTTTCTGGCCGCCGGCGACTACTTCGCCCACGAAGCCCGGGTCTGCATCCATCAGGGCCGGCTGCTGGATGACAAGCGTCGTTCGCGTGATTATGTTGACCAGCAGTACCTCAAGACCCCTGCTGAAATGGCCGACGCTTTTGCCGACCTGCCGGTAGCGCTGGACAACACCGTGCAACTGGCGATGCGCTGCAACCTTGAATTGACCCTCGGTGAGTATGTGCTGCCGGCCTTCCCGGTCCCCGATGGGCAGAGCGAGGAGGGTTTCGTCCGGCTCAAGGCGGCCGAAGGCCTGGACCAGCGCCTGGCGCGCCATGGCCTGGCACCGGACTGCGAACCCGGCGACTACACCAGCCGGCTTGAACGCGAGCTGGAGGTCATTACCTCGATGGGCTTTTCCGGCTACTTCCTCATCGTCGCCGACTTCATCGCCTGGGCCCGGGCCAACGGTGTCCCGGTCGGGCCGGGCCGCGGCTCCGGTGCCGGCTCAGTCGTAGCCTGGAGCCTGGGCATAACCGATGTAGATCCAATTAGATACGATCTTTTATTCGAGCGATTTCTCAACCCTGAGCGGGTCTCGATGCCCGACTTTGACATCGACTTCTGCGTCGAAGGACGGGACCGCGTCATCGACTACGTCGCCCGCACGTACGGCCGCGACCGGGTCGCCCAGATCATCACCTACGGCACCATGGCGGCCAAGGCGGTGGTGCGCGACTGCGGTCGGGTACTGGGTTACAACTACGGCTTCGTCGACTCCATTGCCAAGCTCATCCCCAACAAGCTGGAGATGACCCTGGACAAGGCGCTGGAAGAAGAGCCGGAGCTCAAGCAACGCTATGACAACGAGGAAGACACCCGCTCGGTGCTTGACCTGGCCCGCTCGCTCGAAGGCCTGGCGCGCAACGCCGGCAAGCATGCCGGCGGCCTGGTCATCGCCCCCGGGCCGCTGACCGACTTCACCCCGCTCTACACCGAGCCCGACGGGCATTCGGTACTGACCCAGTTCGACAAGAACGATGTCGAGTCGGTGGGTCTGGTCAAGTTCGACTTTCTTGGCCTGCGCAACCTGACCATCATCGACTGGGCGCTGAAAGCGGTTAACGAGCGGCGCCAGGGAGAAGGCCAGACCCGCCTGGATTTCGATGACCTGCCGCTCGATGATCCCAGGGCCTTCGAACTGCTCCAGGCCGCCCATACCACCGCAGTCTTCCAGCTCGAGTCGCCCGGCATGAAAGAGTTGCTGCGCAAACTCAGGCCGGATTCCTTCGACGACATCGTCGCCGCCGTTGCCCTGTACCGGCCGGGTCCGCTGGATGCCGGCATGGTTGACGAGTACATCAACCGCAAGCATGGCAAGGCCCCGGTCAAGTATCCGCACCCATTGACCGAACCGATCCTCAAGCCCACCTACGGCGTGATCCTGTACCAGGAGCAGGTCATGCAGATTGCCCAGGAACTGGCCGGCTACAGCCTCGGTGCCGCCGACCTGCTCAGGCGCGCCATGGGCAAGAAAAAACCCGAGGAAATGGAGCGCCAGCGCGAGATCTTCGTGACCGGTGCTGCAGCCAACGGGATCGATGGCGAACAGGCCGACGCCATCTTCAACCTGATGGAAACCTTTGCCCGCTATGGTTTCAACAAGTCACATTCGGTGGCCTATGCGCTGGTCGCCTACCACACCGCCTGGCTCAAGGCCCACTACCCGGCCGAGTTCATGGCCGCGGTGCTGTCGGCCGATCTCGACAAGACCGACAAGATCGCCAATCTGATCGAGGATTGCCGGGCCATGGGCCTGGCCATCCTGCCCCCCGACATCAACCGCTCCGAATATCGCTTCCGGGTCGAGGACGGTGCCATCCGCTACGGCCTGGGCGCCATCAAGGGCGTCGGCCATGGCGCCATCGACAACCTGGTCGCCATTCGTCAGCGGCTCGGCGAGTTTTCCTCGCTGTCCCAGCTGTGTCGCGAAATCGACCTGGCCCGGCTGAACCGGCGGACCCTGGAGAGCCTGATCCGGGCCGGCGCCGGTGACTGCATCGAACCCAACCGGGCCGCGTTGATGCAGGCGCTACCCGATGTGCTGACCGAAGCCGAACGCTTCCAGTCCGACCGCGAAGCGGGTCAGGCCAACCTGTTCGGAACGCTTGAACCCCTGATCGAGCCGTCCGCCGGCGATACCGCCCAGCTGGCCGCCGGCGCGCGACCCTGGACCAACCTGCAACGGCTGAAGGCCGAACGCGAAACGCTTGGCCTGTATCTGTCCGGACATCCGCTGGATGAACTGCGCGAGGAGCTGGCCGCATTCACCACCAGCCCGCTGGAACGGCTCGGTCAGCAACTCGGCCAGGCCGCTGCGGCAACCGGAAACGGTGGTGAGCGCAAGCGCCAGCGTGGCGTCGAAATGACCCTGGCCGGCATGGTCATGGCGGTGCGCAAGCGGCCCGGCAAGGGAGCGTTTGTCGCCCTGGATGACGGCACCGGGCGCCTGGAAGTCGCTGTTTTCGACCGCCTGTTCGGGCAGGTTGCCGACCGCCTGGTGGTCGACGCCATCCTGGTGGTGGTCGGCAAGGCCGAAATCGACGATTTTCGGGGCGGCTACCGGATGGTGGCCGAAGAAATCCTCGGCATCGATGAAGCCCGGGCCCGGTTTGCCCGCCGGCTGGAAATCGAGATCGGCTCGGATCGCTGTGACCGGATCGACAATGACCTCGCCGCCGCGCTGCGCCCCTACCGACGTGGCCATACCCCGGTTATCGTCCACTACCGCAATACACGCGCCCAGGCCCTGATCGAACTGGGCGAGGACTGGCAGGTCCTGCCTTCGGCTGAATTGCTGGCCGCAGTCGGCGGGGTCAGCGGAATCGGTTCGGCGCGCCTGCGCTACTGAAGGCCTAGAAACTGATCGCGCGGGCCGTTCGATTGATCAGCAGCTTGCCGCTGCAGAAACAGGCATTGAGAAACGCCGCAACATTGGCTTCGGGCTGACCCGACTCGGCCAGCAGCCGTTCAAAGTCGATCGGCCCGCGCAAGGCAAGACGGGCGAGCTGATGGAGCAACTCGTTTTTCATCGCCTCAGGCGGCACCTGGGTGAGCATGAACTCCGGCTCGCCGCGCAGTTCCGGGTGCAGGCGACCCGGCAGCTGGGCCAGGCCGGCATACCATTTCAATTCGCTCAGGCTGCGCTGGCGATGGCCCTGGATGCGCTCGACCAGCTCAGAGTTGCTCAGTCCAACACCTGCCGAACTCGGGATGGGCCGGGCAAAACAGGCCGGATCCAGATCACCGATCGACCCGTCATAAAACCAGCTGCCGGAACACGGGTCGATCAGCAGCAGCGGCCAGCCCGGACTGGTCAGCGCCACCGGTCCTGGCCAGGACTGACCACGCAGGTGATCGGCCAGGGTCAGTTCCGGTTCGGATTCGGACTCAGGCAGACCCGCCGGCGCCGCTGGCCCGGCTTTCGATATGGTCGACGACTTTTCAGGCACCGGTCCGTCGCCGAGCGGCCCTGCGACCGCCGGGGTGACCGCGGCCGGCCACGGCCGGGGACGAGGTGGTTCACCGGACAAGCCGGCCAGCAGGTTGAGGAATTCTCGCGACCGCAGCGGCTTGTTGAGGGTCACCGGCGCGTCGAATCCGTCCCGGCCGGTCATCGCCACCAGACCGCCGGTGTGGGCAATCAACTGTTGCCAGGCCTGCTCGCCGGCGGCATTGTCGACATCGATAATGGTGATGTCGCCGCCCGCCTCCTCGCTCAACTGCCAGGTCGCGCCGCCGGCCCGGCCACTGACCAGATTGATCAGCGAACGCATGACCATGCGGTCCTTGCGACCGGCATGCAGAACGGACAGCACCATGTTTTCGGGCTTGGCCATGGAAGGAATGAAGAATTTCGCTGGGCTTTCCAGCTTACCCCGTTTAGGTGAACAACCCAATCAGAATCAATGGGAAAGGTTTCACGCTTGGCATACCCGATCGTGACCCAGGGCGCCAAGCAGCAAGCTGACATGCCTCATCGCGTCAGCCAGCACCACATGGATCTGCTCGATCGAGATCGGCTCGTTGCTGACCCCCGCGGCCGCGTTGGCAACCACGCACAGGCTGGCATACTCCAAGCCGGCCTCCCGGGCCAGGGCTGCTTCCGGCATCGCGGTCATGCCGACCAGGGTGCAGCCATCACGCGCCATGCGCACGATCTCGGCCGCCGTCTCCAGGCGGGGACCCTGGGTCACGCCATAGCAACCACCATCGTGAATCAGCACGCCCGTGGCCGTTGCAGCGCTTAACAGACGCGCACGAAGACCGGACGAAAACGGCTCGCCGAATTCGATATGGTCGAGCGGCTCGTCGGCCGTGTCGCTGAAGCTGTGAACGCGGCCCCAGCTGTAGTCGATCAGCTGGTCAGGCACGACCAGCGCGCCTGGCGGCAACGCCGGATCAATCGCGCCAACCGCATTGATGGCGATGACTCGGGTGACACCCAGTTCGGCCAGCGCCGCGATGTTGGCCCGATAATCGACCCGGTGGGGCGGAATACGGTGCGGACGGCCGTGCCGGGCCAGCAGCCAGGCACAATCCGAGCCAAGGCGGATTTGCACCGGTGCCGCCGATGGGCGGCCCCAGCGGGTTTCCACGGCGCGCTCTTCGAGACTCTCGAACAGGTCCAGTGCACCGGTGCCGGCGATGATACCCAGGGATACTGTCATGCCGGGTCCGCCTCGGGCAGGGCCCAGATCGCATCGAGCTGGCGCCAGTAACCATGCCAGTCCATGCCGCAACCGAACACGTAACGATCGGGCACGCTGAGCGCGGCATCATCAATCCAGTCGCGTGTCAGCCCGCGGTCGTGCTGCTTGAGGGCGAGCACTGCCGTAACAACGGCATCGGCACCATCGGCCAGCAAGCGATCACGCACCGCCTCGAGGGTATGTCCCTCGTCGAAGATGTCGTCGACCAGCAGAATGGTCCCTTCGATCCGCGCCGGCCAGCGCCCCCAGTGCAATTCACCGCCGCTCAGCGCGCCGCGATAGCGGGTGGCATGCACATGATCCATGGCAAACGGAAAATCCAGCCTGCGGGCCAACTCCACGGCCGGGTAAAGACCGCCGTTCATCAGCACCATCAGGGTTACCGACTCGCAGGTAGCCAGGCGCCGGCTCAGGCGCTCGGCCTGACGATCCAGTGCAGAGGCAACGTCCTGGGCCGACAGAATGCAATCCGAACCGGCCGGCCAGCGGCCCGGGAAACGCTCAGCGCGATTCACCGGCAGGTTCCCCGTTCGCTTGTTCCTGGGCCATCCGTTCGGCCTGCTCCAGTTTGATGGTTTGGGTGGGGAAGGCAATTTCCGCACCGCAGGCGGCAATGATATCGCCGATCTTCAACAGCACGTCTTCGCGCACCGCGTGGTAGGTGGTCCATACCGTCGTCTTGGTAAAACAGTAGATCATGATCTCCAGCGCGTGCGGGCCGTAGACATTGAAATGGACCATTGTGGTCTGGCTGGTATCAAGGTCTTCATGAGCCTCGATCATCGCACGAATATCCTCAACCACCCGTCGGATCACCTGCTGGTCGGCATAGCGGATGCCGATGTGCTCAAAGATCCGGCGGTGGGTCATGCGCGAGGGATTTTCCACCGTGATCGTGGTGAACGTGGCGTTGGGCACGTACATCGGCCGCTTGTCGAACTTGCGAATGGTCGTCATCCGCCAGCCGATCTTCTCGACCGTCCCCTCGATGTCCTGATCCGGCGAGCGAACCCAGTCGCCGACCGAGAAAGGACGGTCCATGAAGACCATGAAACCACCGAAGAAATTGGCCAGCAGATCACGCGCCGCCAGGCCGACAGCGATCCCGCCGACACCGCCGGCGGCGAGAAAGCCGGAGATCGGGATCTCGAGAATGCTGAGGATGGTCAGGACACCGGTCAGCACCACCGCAATCCGGACAATCCGGCCGAGCACGCTGACCGTGGTGATGTCGAACTGCTCGTTGCGCTTGCGTCGTCCGGTCACATAGGCGTTTTCGAAACCGGTGGCCAGACGAAAGAAAAACCAGGTTGCCGCCAGCACCAGCCCCAGCTGTTGCAGGGCATTGAGAAAGTCGGTCGAGAAGTAGATGAACTCGGTATGCGGCGTCATCACGCGCGCCGCCATGACCAGACCCTGCCACCAGATCAGCAATGAAACCGGGCGCTTGCCGGCATACACCACGCCATCATCCCAGTGCCGGCGGGTCCTGGCGGCAAACTTCTCCAGGCGCTTGATGAAGCCGCGATAAAGAAACTCCAGCACCAGGGCTGCAAGAATGACCAGAAAAGCCTGCAGGATCCAGGCCGGGATGCCAACCAGCCCGCCCAGATGATCGAGATACGCGCTCATTGATCCTGTCCGTTCAGCGCTTTGAGTGAATCGCGCCAGGCGCGGAACTCCGGCACCAGCAGCTGTTCGTCCATGCGCATCATCGCACGCCCGTAAAGCCGGGCAAGGCGATCTGCGGCCAGCGGTGGACATTCGAGGGCCATATCCAGCAAGGCCGCGACCGAGTCCGGATGGCAGACCAGGGCCAGTTCGCAGCCGGCGGTGAAGGCCTGCGCCAGGCGCTGGCCGAGATCGCCCGCCGGAGCTGCGCCAAGCATGTCCAGATCATCGGAGATCACCAGCCCATCGAAGCCCAGGCGCTGGCGAAGCTCAGCCTGGATCCAGCGCTCGGAAAAGCCTGCCGGTCGATCATCGACAGCCGGGTAGCAGACATGGGCCATCATGACCGCCCTCAATCGATCCGCCAGCGCGGCAAATGGGGCCAGGTCGGCCTCCAGGGCAGCGCGCGGGCGCTCATCGGTGACCACGCAGTGGTGCGAATCGGCCTCGACCGAACCATGACCGGGGAAATGCTTGCCGCAGGCCACCATGCCGGCATCGTTCATGCCGGCGATGTAGAAGCGTGCCAGCTCGACCACCGCCGCCGGATCACTTGCCAGTGCCCGGTCGCCGATCACCCGGCTGCCGCGGTCCAGGTCCAGGACCGGGGCAAAGCTCAGGTCCACGCCCAGGGCCAGCATTTCGGCGGCCATGACCCGGCCATGGCGATAGGCCAGGTCACAGGCCCGCTCTGGATGGCTGAGATACCAGCGCCCGAGGAGGCCCAGCGGCGGCAAGCGGGTCAGACCGGGGTCGCGAAAACGCTGGACCCGGCCGCCTTCCTGGTCGACCGTCACCAGCAGGCGCGGTTGTTTCAACTCGCGAATCTCGCTGATCAGCGCGCTGACCTGCCCGGTCGAGGAAAAATTGCGCGCAAACAGGATGACGCCGCCGACCGCCGGGTGGCGCAGCCGCTCGCGGGTCGGGGCATCCAGCGCCAGACCGTCGAAGCCAACGATCAGCGGGCCGGTTGTCGCATGGCTGCTCATGTCCGTTCGAACAGGGCGATGGATTCAACGTGCGCGGTATGCGGAAACATGTCGGCAATGCCCGCGCTTGTAAGCCGGAAGCCATGGCGCCGGACCAGTTCGCCGGCATCCCGGGCCAGGGTGGCTGGATTGCAGGAGACATAGACCAACCGCCGGGCGCCACTGCCGGCCACCACCGGCAGAATCTCGAACGCACCCGAGCGCGGCGGGTCGATGAGGGCTGCATCGAAGCCCTGGCGGTACCAGGGTCGGGCCGAGACATCCTCGGCCAGATCGGCAACGTCGAATTCGACGTTGTCCAGCCCATTGGCCGAGGCATTGGCGCGCGCGGCCTCGATCAGCGCTGCCGATCCCTCCACCCCGGTCACCGACCCGGCTTGGCGCGCCAGCGGCAGGGTGAAATTGCCCAGGCCGCAGAACAGATCGAGCACTCGCTCGTCCGGACCCGGGGCGAGCAAGGCCACGGCCTGCTCAACCAGCAACTGATTGAGACCGGCGTTGACCTGGATGAAGTGCTGGGGGTGAAACGCGAGGCTCAAATCGAAGGCCTCGAGCCGATAACTCAGCTGGTGGACCTCGGGCCACAGGCGGTGGACCGTGTCCGGTCCCTTGGGCTGGAGATAGACCGCGATACCTTCGGTTTCCGACCACTGCTTGAGGCGCATGACATCGTCGCTGGTCAGTTCCCGGAGATGACGGATGACGATGGCCGAACCGTCATCGCCGCTGGCGGTTTCGATCTGCGGTACCGCGTCGGCCACGCTCAGGCTACCGATCAGCGCCGACAGGCTGTCCAGGCGGTGACTGAAATCCGGGTGCAGGACGCGACAGTGGCCCACGTCGGCGACAAAGCGGCCCTGTTTTTCCCGAAAACCGACCAGCACCCGGCCCTTGCCGGCGACCAGGCGGGCGCTCAGGCGACTGCGACGCCGGTAGAACCACGGCTCGGCGGCCAGCGGCGGCAACCACTGGTCCGGCTCGACTTCTCCGATCCGGGCGAGATTGTCGACCAGGCGCTTGTGCTTGAAGGTCAGCTGGGCATGGTGGGCCAGATGCTGCAGGGCACAGCCGCCGCACTGATCAAACCAGGCACAGGCCGGTTCGACGCGGTCCGGCGAGGGTTCGATGACCTCCTCGCACAGCGCCTCGTCGTAGCGCCGGTTGCGCCCGACAACCCTGGCCCGAACGGTCTCTCCGGGCAGCGCGCCATGGACGAAGATCGCCTTGTCGTCAACCCGGCCAACCCCGCGCCCGTCGTGACCGAGATCGCTGATCCCGGCAACAACCGGCTCTGCCGGCAGCTTGCGGCGCCTTGCTCGTGCCATCCGTGGAGGCTGCCTATTTGCGGGTCCAGGTGCCGTCGGCCTGCTGGTAGATCCAGCCAGCTCGCGCGTTGGCAATCCACTGGCGGGCAAAGGTCCGGCGGATTTCCTCTTCCCATTCCGGGTGACCGTTGGCGATCGCGATTTCGCGGTAGACCGCGCGCCGATCGGCGTTTTCCTCGCCGACGATGCGCTCCAGGTTGCGCCGCTCGGCCAGGCCGATCGCGCTGCGATCGCGGACCTCGACCAGGCCGTTGTTGGCCAGGCCGATCGCGCCGGCCTCATACCAGGCAGCCAGGTGCTGGCGGTGGCGCTCGGCCATGCGCTGCTTGATCTGCTGGACCTGCGGCGTGTCGATATCGATATTCGGACTCTGGGCCCAGGCCCGGGCGACGAACAGGTCGGACAGTCTGAAGCCGGTCGCCGGCGGCTCTGCGGTCGGCGCGGCGTCTTCCGGCCGGGCCCGCTCATCCTCGCCCAGCACATCCTGGATGAAACGATCGGCGGCCCGCTCGGCGGCGGCCTCGGGAAAATAGACATTGATCGTCACGCACGCAGCCAGGGTCATTACCAGGCCGATCGTCAGCAGGGAAATCCATCGGGTCATGTCGAAATACTCCTTGGCAGCAAGGGAGTCAGCCTGCAACGCAGTGCTTGAATGCCGGCTCAATAGTGTAACGCTTCAGACTGCGGCCAGCGCCTCGGCCAGGCTGCGGAAACCGCGCGCGGTCAGGCGGGCCCGTACGCCCTTGAGATTACCCTCGGGTACCAAGGCTTCGGTAAAGCCCTGCCCGGCTGCTTCACGCAGGCGCTCCTCGCCGTTGTAGACCGGTCGCAACTCGCCGGCCAGGCCAACCTCGCCAAAGGCCACCATCCCTTTGGCCAGCGGCACTTCACGCAGCGAGGACTTCAGCGCCAGGGCAATCGCCAGGTCACTGGCCGTCTCGCTGACCCGGATCCCACCGGCGACGTTGACGAACACGTCCTGGTCGCCAATCTGGATGCCGGCATGACGGTTCATCACCGCCAACAGCAGCGCCAGACGGTTGGGATCGATACCGACCGCCACCCGGCGCGGATTGGACAGGGTCGACGGCGCGACCAGTGCCTGGACCTCAACCATCAGCGGGCGGGTCCCTTCACGGGTCACCAGCACGCAACTGCCCGGCGCCGGCGTCTCGGCCCCGGACAGGAAAATTGCCGACGGGTTGGCGATCGCCTTCAGGCCCTGGCCGGTCATGGCAAACACGCCCAGCTCGTTGGCCGCGCCGAAACGATTCTTGACCGCCCGGATCAGGCGGTAACGGCTGCCGGAATCGGACTCGAAATACAACACCGCATCGACCATGTGCTCAAGCACCCGGGGCCCGGCCAGCGCGCCTTCCTTGGTGACATGTCCGACCAGGACCACGGCACAGCCGGTCTGCTTGGCATACTGCACCAGGCGGGCGGCACATTCGCGGACCTGGGCCACCGCACCGGGCGCCGACTGCAAGGCCTCGGTCCACAGGGTCTGGATGGAATCGACCACCATGAACGCTGGCCGGTGCCGGGCCGCGGTGGCCAGGATGATCTCCAGCTGGGTTTCGGTCAGGCAACTCAGGCCGGCCGGATCCAGCCCCAACCGGCGCGCACGCATCGCGACCTGTCCGGCCGACTCCTCGCCGGTCACATACAGACTGCCGTGTTCACCGGCCAGCGCGGCCTGGGCCTGGAGCAGCAGGGTCGACTTGCCGATCCCCGGATCACCGCCGAGCAGAACCACCGAGCCTGGCACCAGACCGCCGCCAAGCACCCGGTCCAGCTCGCTCAAGCCCGAGGCCAGGCGCTGGCTGGAATCCTCCGGCCGCACGTCGGCCAGCCGGGTGACTTCGGCCGAAGCCGTCCCGGTCCAGTTGCCACGCTGCCCGGGGCCGGACGCCGCCCTGGTCTGGGCGACCGTCTCGTCAAGCGAATTCCAGGCCCCGCAATCGGTGCACTGGCCCGACCACTTGGGGAAACTGGCGCCGCACTCACGGCAGGTGTATGTCGTCTTCGGTCTGGCCATTTGCGGTATTTTAGGCCGATGACGCGCGATGAGCAGCCCATGATCGGCGAGTCTCCGGCTTTTCTTGAAGTGCTGGAGCGCGTTTCCTCAGCCGCGGCGATGAACCGGCCCATGCTGGTCGTGGGTGAACGCGGTACCGGTAAGGAACTGGTCGCCGAGCGACTGCATTTCCTGTCGCCACGCTGGGACCAGCCACTGGTCAAGCTCAACTGCGCCGCGATCAGCGACAGCCTGCTGGAATCGGAGTTGTTCGGTCACGAAGCCGGCGCCTACACCGATGCCACGCGCAGCCGTATCGGGCGCTTCGAGGCCGCCGATGGCGGCAGCCTCTTTCTAGACGAACTGGCCAGCACGACGCCGGCGGTGCAGGAAAAGATCCTGCGGGTCATCGAGTACGGGCAGTTCGAGCGGCTTGGTTCCTCAAAGACCCGCAGTGTCGATGTGCGCCTGATCGGCGCGGCCAACGTCGACCTGCCCGAGCTGGCCGCCCGCGGGCGCTTCCGCTCCGACCTGCTCGACCGGCTGGCCTTCGACGTCATCACCCTGCCGCCGCTGCGCGCCCGCCGCGAGGATATCCTGCCGCTGGCCGAAGCCTTTGCCATGCGCATCAGTCGCGAACTGGGACGGGAACTGTTCGCCGGTTTCAGCCCCGGGGTCACTGCGCAACTGCTCAACCACGGCTGGCCGGGCAATATCCGTGAACTGAAAAACGTGGTCGAGCGGGCGGTTTACCGCAACGAAGATCCCGCCGAGCCGATCGATGAACTGGTCATCGATCCGTTCGACTCACCCTGGCGTCCGGCAGGCTCGGGCACGATCGACCGCTCAACCCCCGAAATGCCCGATCCCGGCCGCGCGCCGGTGGATCTGAGAGCCTATCTCAACGATCAGGAAAAGACCCTGGCCGAACGCGCCCTGACCGTCACCGGTGGCCACCAGGGCAAGGCGGCCGAGCGCCTCGGGCTGAGCTATGACCAGCTGCGCGGCATCCTGCGCAAGCACGGGCTGGCCGGTCGCTGAGACCCTCGCGACCAGTCCCCGGGGCGCGTTTTGTATAATTAGCGGCCGACATTCGGCAATTGATCCATGCTCAGAAAGAAACCCGCGGCCGGCTGCTCGCGCTGTCTCGACGCGCCGCCATTCCCCGTGCAGATCGCCATGGCGTTCCAGCCGATCGTGCGCCTGTCCAGCGGCGACATCTTCGCTCACGAGGCGCTGGTCCGCGGGGCCGAAGGGCAATCGGCCGGCGAGGTCTTCTCGCATGTGACCGACGACAACTTGTACCAGTTCGACCAGACCTGCCGGGTCAAGGCCATCGAGGAAGCAGCCCGCATCGGCCTGGAGACAGATGTCAGCATCAATTTCATGCCCAATGCCGTCTACCAGGCCGAAACCTGTATCCAGCGCACCCTGCAGGCGGCGGCAGAGTACGGCTTTCCGCTCGAAAGAATCATCTTCGAGGTCACCGAGACCGATGACATTCCGGATCGAGCACATCTGCGCAACATTCTCGACTACTACAAGCAACGCGGCTTCCGCACCGCCATCGATGACTTCGGCGAGGGCTATGCCGGCCTCAACCTGCTGGCCGAGTTCGTGCCCGATCTGGTCAAGCTGGACATGGCGCTGATCCGGGCGATCGACCGCAACCCGGCCCAGTGCAAGATCGTCGAACACATGATTCGACTGTGCCGTGACCTGGGCAGCGAGGTCATCGCCGAGGGGGTGGAATCAAAAGCCGAACGCGACGTGCTGCGTGACCTCGGTGTCGATCTGTTCCAGGGCTACCTGTTCGCCCGGCCGGCTTTTCGCGCCGCCGGGACCGTGGACCCGGCCAGTCTGACAACCGAAGGCGGCTAGCCGGCCAGCAATCAACCTGGACCAGGGCTCAGCCGGAGTCGCCTGCCGCTCCACTGGCCCTGCTGCTGCGCGTTGGTACTGACCAGAAAACGATGGCGATGATGAGCAACACCAGGGCCACGATCAGGCCAAACCAGGCTCTCCGATCCGGGCCGGGCACGATCACCGAACGCGACGGATCTTCAGGGTCGTAATGGACTTCAATCGGGCCGCCGGGAACGTAGCTGACCAGTGCCTGCTCCGCCTGCGCGCGCGTTCGCCCACCCAAGCGACGGCTGAAGCGCAACCGATCACCGGTAAAGCTGCTGCCGTCAACCTGGTAGGCATAGGCCAGTCGGACTCGCCAGGCCGGCCCGACCTGGACGCCGGCCAACGGCCTGGCCGTGGCTTCCGTGACTGTTCCCATGGTGGTCGGCCATGAGGAGCTGTCACGGCCCGCCAGAAGCAACCCCACCCGATCCTGCAGCAACGCCACGCCCATCGCCAGGATCAACACCGCGGCAATACGACGAATGGTTTTCTGTGCCGGTTTTTCCAGAATGATGCCTCAGGTGACTGCAGTGGACCCACCTTAACAGGCGAACACCCCGAGCGCTCAACCAACCACAACCCGGTTGCGCCCGGCCTGCTTGGCCGCGTACAGGCTGGCGTCGGCGCGGGCGATCACCGGATCGGGCGCGAGATCATCGATGCCGGCGATGGAGGCGCCGATGCTGATCGTCATCACCAGGCGCGTGCCGTCGACATCCAGCACGGCATCGGCTACCGCCTGACGGACGCGCTCCAGGGCATCGCTGGCTTCATCCGGCGGGGTCTGTGGCAACACCAGCAGAAACTCCTCACCTCCCCAGCGGCCGACCCAGTCGCCGCTGCGAATCGCGGCCCGCAGAGCATCGGCGACATGGCGCAGCATGCGATCGCCGGTCTGGTGCCCATAAGTATCGTTGATCCGCTTGAATCGATCGAGGTCGGCGATGGCAAAGCAGCACGGCAGACCGGACCGGCGCGCCTGGGCCAGCTGGTGCTCGCCGATCTCGGCGATCCCGCGCCGATTGAACAGCCCGGTCAACTCGTCGTGGCGGACCAGGAACTCCAGCTTTTCGGCCGATCGCTTGCGCTCGGTGATGTCCTGGACCAGCCCGAGCATCTGGGACTGCTCGCCGATGCCATTGGCATGGCTCACCCGGTCGAGCCACCAGCGCCAGCTGCCATCACGGTGACGAATCCGGTATTCCATTTCCATCGCTTCTCCGGCAGCCAGGATCCGCTCCTCGGTCAGATGGGTGACCCGCTCCTGATCTTCCGGGTGCAGCAGTGCCTTCCAGGCCGGCCAGTCCAGCGTGAAGTGGGCCGGATCAAGGCCGAGCAGACCCACGCAACGCTCGTCGGCCACGATGGCCCCGCTCTCGGTGTCGATCGAGTAGCAACCGATCCGGGCTACATCAAGGGCCATTTCAAGCTGCCGGCGAGACCGGCTCAATGCGTTTTCAGCCTCGACCCGGTCGGTTACATCGCGTCCCACACCGATCACGGCTTGCGGCCGACCCGCCTCGTCGAGCACCGCGGTATCCGACCAGGCCAGCCAGCGCCAGCCCCTGGCGGTCCAGGCGCGCTGCTCGACGTAGCTGACAAATGGTGGCGCCAGGGTGGCTCGAAATGCCTTGACAGTGGCCTCGACGTCGTCTTCGTGGACCAGCGGCAGGAACTTCCGGCCGATCAATTCATCAGCGCTCTTGCCGAAGGTATCGCAAAAACTCCGGCTGGCAAACTGGAACCGGCCCTCCGGGTCGACCTTGACCACCAGGTCGACCTGGTTTTCCACCAACAGCTGGTATCCGGCCGCCCGGGCCAGGCCCTGCTGGGTCTCGCGCACGCGAATCAGGATCGCAACCGCTGCAAAAGGCATCTGGGCCAGCGCGGCCATGTCCCACAACTGGCAGGCCTGGAGCGTGCTGCCCAGCCAGCCGGCGTTGTGCAGGATCTGAAACAGCGCTGCACCCATGGCCGGCATAAACATCACCAGCATGGCCAGCGCGCGGGCCCGGGCATGTCGGACCATGCCGACAAACAACGCCAGCATGACAGCAAGGACCAGAAGAATCAGCACCATCACGCCCGGAGCAATCTGATGATAGCCGCCAAACAGCGAGACCACGACAGCCAACGCCAGGATCACCGCCAGACCCTGCAGCGACCGGGTCAGACGCGGGAAATGGCGGCCCGATTCCAGGTAACTGGTCACGAACCAGGCCATCAGGGCCGAGGCCGCGCAGGTGAAGACGCCTAAGAGTCTGTCGTTCAACCAGGGTCGTTCCGGGTACAACAACAGCTGGTCGTTGCCGTTGACCAGTAACTGGAAGCTGAAAAAGCACAGCAGATAGGCCGCAGCAACCACGAACACGGTCTGGCGCAGCCAGATCGCGGCAAGAACCGCCATCAGCGTCGCCGTCAGGCTCATGCCGAGAAATATACCGTGCCGGATCCAGCGCGCAACGGCCTGACCGGCCAGCACTTCTTCTCGTTTGAGCTCAAGCGACAGGCTGACTACCGAACGTGTTTCAACCCGCAACAGGTAGGTCGATGGATCAGGGCCGACAGCGACCGGAAACACGGTCTCGGGCAGTGGCAGGGCACGCTCGCTGACCGGCACATGATCCCCGGCGCGCTGTACCTGCCATTGACCGGGCACGATCTGGGTATACAGATCGATCCGATCGATGAACGGCGGCCACGCCACCAGGAACAGGCGTTCAGACACCGGACCGTCACCGACCAGGCTGAACTTCAACCAGAAGACGTCGGTACTGAAACCCTTGCGCAGGTGATCCGCGCTCAACGGCGCAAAGCCCTGACCGACCTCGGCCAGAGCGGCAACCTGTTCGACCCCGAGCGCAGCCGATGGATCGCGCAGGATTTCGGCCCGCTTGAGAACATTGATCGAGGAAGCGGATGCATGATCATGGCCCGGCACAAGCACCGGAAGCCCGCCGGCGACCAGAACCGTTGCCATGAGCAGAAAAACGGAGAAAACAAGCCAGCTGGCCAGCGACTTGCTGACCGATCCGGGACTGACACGGACGACACTGTCCATCACCCTGACCCCATCGGCTACAGGATCACTATACGCTTTTTCCGGTCAGCCTGAGCTATCCTGACCCGTGCGAAACCAAGTCGACAGGCAGGCTGATCCTGAAGGAGATTCATGCATGGTCGAAAGCCCATGGGACCCGCCATCCTCAAACGACACAGTTCAGCAGACCGGACTGTTCACCAGTCGGGCGGCCCCGTCGGTGACCGTCATCGTGCCGGCCACGGCCCACATCCGGCCTGACCGGATCTTTGCTGTCCGGGCAGGCGCAGCGGGCCAATGAATCGGAGGAAAAATCTCAAGCCCCATTCGCAGGCGCGTTACCTGTTGTGCTCGGATCTCGATCGCACCCTGATCCCGAACGGACCCCAGGTCGAATCACCGCATGCCCGTGAGCTGCTTGCTGCCCTGGTCGAGCACCATGCCATCTGCGTGGTCTACGTGACCGGTCGCAATCGCGCCCTGGTCGAGGAAGCCGTCGCCCGCTACCAACTGCCCTGGCCGGACGCCGTCATCGGCGATGTCGGTACCCGGATCTGGTCGACCTTTGATCAGCGCTGGACGGCGTGGTCGCAGTGGGACGATCTGATTCGGCGCGACTGGACCGAACAGGCGTATGCCCGGGCCCGGGCGCAGGCCGAATCGATCAGCCAGCTGAAGCGCCAACCCGAACAATGCCAGACCCCCTACAAGCTGAGTTATTTCTGCCCGGCCCAGGCGCTCGCGGAAATCGCGGCCAGACTGAAAAACGCTTTTGCCGCCGCACAAGTACCGGCAGCCATCATCGCCAGTGTGGATGAGACCAGCGAACAGGGTCTTGTCGACATCCTGCCCGACAAAGCGACCAAGCGCGGCGCCATCGAAATGGTGATGGGCGCCTGGGGCTTTGCCCACTGGGCCACGGTGTGTGCCGGCGACAGCGGCAACGACCTGCCCTTCCTGACCTCGGCCCTGCAGGCCGTGCTGGTCGCCAACGCCACCGAAACGGTGCGTGATCAGGCCCAGGCCATGGCCCAGGCCCAGGGCCAGATCGACAACCTGTATCTGGCCCGCGGCGGGCTGCGCGGAATGAACGGCAACTACGCGGCCGGCGTCATTGAAGGCGTCGCCCACTATATTCCCGAAGTTCTCGAGTGGCTGGCATGAACGGAACGTGCACTTGATGCGGATCAAATCAATCTGGTCCCACAGCCGCCACAATTGGAGCCTGGTCCACATACCGTCAGCCATCCGCCCATGCTTCGCGCCCGCCCGCTTGCTTTCCTGGTCCTGCTTGCCGTTTTTGCCATACCAACCCTGGCCGACAGTGATCCGGCCCCGGTCAACGGCATGACCATGCATGTATTCATGTCCGAGACCTGTCCGCACTGTCGTGCCCAGAAACCCTTCCTGGCCAGCCTGGATGCGCGCCATGCCGAGCTTGAGATCGTGCACATGGAAATCATGACCACGCGCGAGCACCATGATCTGCTGCGCAACATGGCTTCTCTGCATGGTGTCCAGCCCGGCTCGGTGCCGATGATCTTTTTCGGCGGCCGGGTCTGGACCGGTGACAGCCGGCAGGTCCGGCGCGAGATCGCCGATCACGTTGAAGCCTGCCTCAGCGGCGGCTGCCCCGCCCGCTGAGCCGGGCGGTTCCGACCCGGCGGGCCGCCTGACAAGTGACGACCAGGCCGCCCATGTCGATTGGTTGACCGTTCTGCTCGGCTTCTGGCTGCCGCTACAATCCGTCTCCTCACACCGTCACGCAGGGCACCAGCCATGGCCAGCCGCAACGCCGGGCGCAACGAGCCGATCACCATAGGTCCGATCACCGTGCAGCCCGGAGAACGGCGCAGCATCCAGCTCGACATGGGTCGCCTCTACACCCATGCCCAGACGGCCATGCCGGTCCAGGTCATCTGCGGCAAGCGGCCAGGCCCGATCCTGTTCGTCAGCGCCGCCATTCATGGCGACGAACTCAATGGCGTGGAGATCATCCGCCGCCTGCTGCGGATCGACGAACTCAAACGCCTGCGCGGCACGCTGATCGCGGTGCCCATCGTCAACCTGCACGGCTTTATCCATACCAGCCGCTACCTGCCCGACCGGCGTGATCTCAACCGCTCATTTCCCGGCTCGCAGACCGGATCGCTGGCCGGCCGGATCGCCCATGTGTTCATGCGCGAAATCGTCCGTCGCGCCAGCCACGGCATCGACCTGCACACCGGAGCCGTCCACCGCACCAACCTGCCCCAGATCCGGGCCAACCTGGACGATCCGGAAACACTGCTCATGGCCAAGGCCTTCGGTACCCCGGTCATCCTCAATTCCGCCATCCGCGATGGCTCACTCCGGGCCGCGGCAGCCGAGCGCAAGACACCCATCCTGCTCTACGAGGCCGGTGAGGCACTGCGCCTGGACGAGTTCTGCATCCGCGGCGGGGTCGAGGGGGTGGTTCGGGTGATGCGGATACTGGGCATGCTGCGCAAGAGCCGCCGCAAACCGCCGCCGGAACCGATCATGGCCCGCTCCAGCAGCTGGGTGCGCGCTCCGCAGAGCGGGATTTTCCGGGCCTATGCCCAGCTCGGCGAGCGGGTCAGCCGCGACCAGACCGTCATGGGCGTGGTCTCCGATCCATTTGGCGACAGCGAGCGGGAAATCCGTGCCCCGTTCAGCGGCATCGTCATCGGTCGGCTCAACCTGCCGCTGGTCAACGAGGGTGATGCCGTGTTCCATATCGCCCGCTTCTACCGCACCGACATCGCCGCCGAGCGGATCGAGGGCTACCAGGAGTCGATGGAATCGGAAGACTTCCCCTGGACCGACGACGCCCACGAAAACCACTGAAGACAGCCGCCGGCAGCCGTTCGCAATGCGGCTGAAATGAGCATCATTTATAATCGCTCATCGTCCCGTTCAAGGAGAACTCCAATGCCCGCCACCATGCGTGCCGTCGTCAAACCCGGTGCGGCACCGGGGCTGGAAATGCGTGAAGTGCCGGTCCCCGCTCCGGGCGCCAACGAGGTTCTGATCCAGCTGGAAAAGACCGCCATTTGCGGGACCGACCTGCATATCTATCAATGGGATGACTGGGCCCAAAGGACCATCCGCACGCCGTTGATCATCGGCCACGAATTCGTCGGCCGGATCGCCGAGATGGGCGAAGGCGTCAAGGGCTATGTTGAAGGGCAGCGGGTCTCGGCCGAGGGCCACGTGGTTTGTGGCGTGTGCCGCAATTGCCGCGCCGGCAAGCCCCACCTTTGCCCGCATACCGAGGGCATCGGGGTCAACCGCGACGGGGCCTTCGCCGAGTTCGTCGTCGTTCCGGCCAGCAACCTGTGGCCAATTCCCGACGAGATTCCGTCTGAACTGGCCGCGTTCTTTGATCCGTTCGGCAACGCCGCCCACTGCGCCCTGCAATTCGATCTGGTCGGCGAAGATGTGTTGATCACCGGCGCCGGCCCGATCGGCATCATGGCCGCCGGGATCGCCAAACACGTCGGCGCCCGGCACATCGTCATCAGCGACGTCAACGACCACCGGCTCGAACTGGCCCGCGCCATGGGGGCGACCCGGACCGTCAACGTCGCCCGCGAAAATCTGCGCAATATCGTCAAGGAACTGCACATCGACGGGTTCGATGTCGGCATGGAGATGTCGGGTAATCCCCAGGCCTTCGGCGACCTGCTCCACTGCATGTACCACGGCGGGCGCGTTGCGCTGCTCGGGCTGCTGCCCAAGGGTGCCGGGGTGGACTGGGACCAGGTCATCTTCAAGGGGCTCAAGGTCCACGGCATCTACGGCCGGCGGATGTACGAGACCTGGTACAAGATGACCCAGATGGTCCTGACCGGTTTCCCGCTGCACAAGGTCCTGACCCACCAGCTGCCGATCAATCAGTTCCAGACCGGCTTCGAGCTGATGGCTGCCGGTGAATGCGGCAAGGTCGTGTGCGACTGGACCGGCGAAGTCCAGGCCGCCTGAGAAACTGCCTCGCCCGAGCGTTCAGTCGCCCGGGCGGAAGATCTTGTCCGGATTCATCCGCGGCTGCCAGGGCAGGCCCTCGTTCTGCCAGCCGTTTTTAAGCCGCAGGCCAGCATGTTCGCCATCGCCAATGCGATCGCCCTGGAAGCCATGGCGCACAAATCTAGCATTGCTGAATCCGGCCTCGCGCAAAGCCCGCGCGCTGGGTTCGCCGCGCGCGCTGCCCGACCGGCACATGGTGATGATCAGGGCGTCCCGATCCAGCCCGCGCGCCGCCAGGGCCGCCTCGACCTGGGCGGTAAAATCCGGGTTGCGCGGCATCGGAAAGGATCCGCTGTCGGCGTTCCAGCCGGTGCGATCGACCAGCAGAAACGGGATATTGACATCGGCACTGTCGGTCCAGCCGACGAACATGATTTCGACCGGATCACGCACATCAACGAACAGCACTGCCTGCTCGGGGTCGTTGACCGCCGCAAACGCTTCAGCCGCCGACATGCCGTACTCTTCAGCCAGCGCCGGCACCGCCAGCCACATGACAGCAACCACCAAAAGCAACGAACGCAACATCGTTCTCTCCAATCCAGTCAGGTTGGCAAAGAGTATCACTCCGGTTGAGAGGGTTGCATGGACAGCGCTCGGCGGCAGACCGGGCACGCCGATGGCCCGGCCCTGCCCTACAATGACGGTTTACCACAGGACGCCACGATTTTGCCATGAGCGACACCGCTTTCTATGACCGCCTCGAGCAGGAACTCGCCCAGATCGATGCCGACGGCCTGTACAAGCGCGAGCGCGCCATCACCACCCCGCAGCGGGTCGAGGTCGAGACCGCCTCGGCCGGCCGGGTCTTGAACTTCTGCGCCAACAACTACCTCGGCCTGGCCGATCATCCCGACATTATCGCGGCCGCTCACCAGGCCCTGGACGACTATGGCTTCGGCCTGGCCTCGGTCCGTTTCATCTGCGGTACCCAGGACCTGCACAAGCGCCTCGAACGCATCATCGCGGACTTCTTCGGCAAGGACGACGCGATCCTCTACGCCGCCTGTTTTGATGCCAACGGCGGCCTGTTCGAGCCGCTGCTGGGGCCGGAGGATGCGATCATCTCCGACCAGCTCAACCATGCCTCGATCATCGACGGCATCCGTTTGTGCAAGGCCGAGCGCCACCGCTATCCGAATTCCGACATGGCCGCGCTGGAAGAGATTCTTGAGAAAACGCAGGACAAGCGCACCCGCCTGATCGCCACCGACGGGGTGTTCTCGATGGATGGCTACGTGGCCAGACTCGATGAAATCACCACCCTGGCCGAGCGTTACGACGCCCTGGTGATGGTCGATGATTGTCATGCCACCGGCTTTTTCGGGCCCACCGGGCGGGGCTCGGCCGAGTATCACGGCGTGCTCGACAAGGTCGACATCTTCACCTCGACCCTGGGCAAGGCCCTGGGCGGCGGCATGGGCGGCTTTACCGTGGCCAGTCAGCCGGTCATCGATATCCTCCGCCAGCGCTCGCGTCCCTACCTGTTTTCCAACTCTCTGGCCCCGCCGCTGGTGGCCGCGAGCATCAAGGTCTTCGAGATGCTCAACCAGTCCACGGCACTGCGCGATCGCCTCGAAGACAACACCCGGTTTTTCCGCCAGGCCATGACCGCGGCCGGTTTCGACATCAAGCCCGGCGATCACCCGATCGTGCCGGTCATGCTCTACGACGCCCCGCTGGCCCAGAAGATGGCCGAGCAGCTGCTGGCCGAAGGCATCTACGTGATCGGGTTTTTCTACCCGGTGGTCCCCAAGGGCGAGGCGCGCATCCGGACCCAGATCTCGGCGGCCCACAGTCGCGAGCAGCTCGAGCAGGCGGTCGCGGCCTTCACCCGGGTTGGCCGGCGCCTGGGCGTCATTTGAGGGCCGTCGACGCGGGCGCAGGGATCTTCGCCCGGCCGGATTCCGCCGCGAACCAGCGCCTCAGACCCGCTCCGGGCGAACCACCCGGCACTCGCTGACCGAGACCAGGCCGATGTGCCGGCTGACCACCTCGAAGACCGAGTCGAGCACGCCCTCGGCCCGCTCGGGCGAGACCATGGTCAGCACCGCGACCATACCGCCGGCCGAACCGATCTCGCCTTCGGCAGTCCACGGCCCGGACTGGCCGTGGCCGCCGAATACCGGCAACACCGTGTAGCCCTTGACCCCGGCACGATCGAGCTGACGGGTCAGGGCGCGCAGGGCCGGCTGCTCGATGATGATCTCGATCCGACTCGCACTGTGGGTCTGCATCTTCAGCCTCCAGAAAGCCAGCTGGCCGCCGCCAGGTACAGGGTGATGCCAATGGCCAGATTAAAGGGAAATGTCACGCCCAGCGACAGCGACAGGTAGATCGCCGGATTGGCGTCCGGCAAGGCGACCCGCATGGCTGCGGGCACCGCGATGTAGGAGGCCGATGCGGCCAGTGTCGCCAGCACTGCCATACCGCCGATCGACAGATCCAGCAGCCATCCCGCTGTCAACCCGGCGGCAGCACCGACCAGTGGCATCAACAAGCCGAACAGCACCACGCCGGCGGTCAGGGCGCTGCGGCTGCGGGCCAGATTGCGTCCGGCCACCAGGCCCATGTCGAGCAGAAACAGGCACAGCACGCCCTTGAACGGGGTCACCAGAAAGCCCTCAACATCGGCCATGCCGGCCGGCCCGGTCGCCCAGCCAATCAGAAAAGCGCCGATCAGCAGCACGATCGAGCCATTGAGGACGACTTCGCGCCAGGGCACACCGGTGGCAGAGCCGGGGTCGGCATGACGCTGCGCAAGCCATAGCGCGGTTACGATGGCGGGCGCCTCCATGGTCGCCGCCACCGCCACCAGCCAGCCCTCGTAGGCCACCCCGCGCGCCTGCAGCAGGGCCCCGGCAGCCACAAAGGTGACAATCGAGATCGAACCATAATGCCCGGCCACGGCAGCTGCATCGATACGCGACAGACGACTCATCAGCCGCAGCAGACCATAGGCCATCAGCGGCAGGGTTGCCGATAATCCGACCCCGGCCAGCAGGGCCAGGCCCAGGCGAGCATCCAGACCGGCCGCGGCCACTTCGACCCCGCCCTTGTAGCCGATCGCAAACAACAGGTAGATCGACAAGCCCTTGGCCACTGCCTCGGGCACGCTCAGGTCCGAACGCAGACCGGCAGCGACCAGACCGAGAACAAAACTCAGGACGATCGGCGAGAGCAGGTTGTGGGCGGCCAGCTCGAGCACGGTTGCCTCAGGCCCTGCCCGAATCGGCCACACCCAGCACCGACCGGGCGGCCTGCTCGAGTTGCTCTTCGGAAGCCAGCACCAGGCGGGCAGCATCGCCCAGCGGGATATAGCAGTCATGCCCGCTTACTCGGCGGATCGGACGCCCGCCCAGACCGGCTTCGACCAGGCCGGTCACGACAGCCTCGCCGATGCCACCGTCGGGCCGGCCCTCATCGAAGATCACCACGCTCCGACACTCAGTTGCATGCTGCGCCACAGCTTGCAGATCCAGCGGCTTGAGCCAGCGCAGGTCAAGCACCCGGACCGACACCTTGTCAGCCCGCAGGCGTTCGGCGCAGCGCAGGGCCATGGGGACCCCGTTGCCAAAAGTCACGATCAGCAAGTCGCTGCCATCGGCGTGGTAGACGCGGCCGGTGAACGGCGCAAGCGCCTGATCCGGGGCAGGATAGGCGAACAGCCAGCCGCCATCTTCAGGCGCGTGCAGATCCTTGGTCATGTACAACGCGATCGGCTCGATCAGCACGCAGACCCGGCCGTCGACCGTGGCCATGGCCGCCATCGTCCGCAACATCATGGCCGCATCATCACCGCGGGCCGGGCAGCCGATGACCAGCCCGGGAATGTCGCGCAGGGCGGTGATCGAATTGTCATTGTGGAAATGACCACCGAATCCGCGCTGGTAACCCAGCCCGGCGATCCGCACCACCATGGGATTGCGAAACCGGCCGTTGGAGAAGAACTGCAGCGAACAGGCCTCGCCGCGAAGCTGGTCGCAGGCGTTATGGAAGTAGGCCAGGTACTGGATTTCCGGGATCGGCAGGTAACCCATGGCGGCGTAACCCTGGGCCAGGCCGAGGATGGTCGTCTCGTCAAGCAGGGTATTGAACACGCGGCGCTGCCCGAAGCGCCGGGACAGCTCCTTGGTCACCGTGTAGACCCCGCCCTTGCGCGCCACGTCCTCGCCAAACACCAGCGCCTGGGGATACTTCAGCAGCAGGTCGGTGAGCGCGCGGTTGATCTGGATCGCCATGTGGCGTGGCTCGAGCATCTCCGGCAGAGCCTGCGGCCCGCCGAACACCGCCTCACGCACGCCCTCATCCGGCTGGCGACGCGCCTCGGCCAGCACGGCCTGCGGCGACAGCGGTGCCAGGGGACCGACCACTGCCTGAAAGGTATCGAGACGGCCGGTCTGATCGGCCCGGTCGGCGGCCGCCAGACAGTCGCACCTCAGCTGCTCGTAGCGCGCGCGGATCTCGACCGGCGTCATCAAACCGCGGGCGACCACCTGGTCGGCCGAACGCAGCAGCGGATCACGCGCCTCGGCCGCGGCCAAGGCCTCCGTGGACAGATACTCGATCTCGAAGTCGGTCCCCGCATGGCCCATCAGCCGGGTGGTTTCCAGATGCAGAAACACCGGGGTTCGGCGCTCCCGACAGTGGGCGATGGCTTCGCTGACCGGGCGATAACCCTCGGCCAGGTCCAGCCCGCTGGCCCGCCGGTAGGTCAGGCCGTGACGTCTGGCCATGCTGTCGTGGATCCAGTTGCGCGGCGTGGGTACGGAAATGCCCAGTCCGTTGTCTTCACAAACAAAGACTATGGGCACCGGCAGATTCTGGTGCCGCGACCAGGCGCAGGCGTTCAAGGCCGCCTGGGCGGCGGCGTGATTGAGGCTGGCATCGCCGAAACTGCACACCACGATGCTGTCGGTCGGGATCGGCAGGTCGAAGCCTTCGCGCGCCGCCCGCGCGAGCGCCAGGGCCGTGCCCACCGCCTTTGGCAGGTGCGAGGCAATGGTCGAGGTCTGCGGCAGCACCCACAGCGGCTTGCTGCCCCAGACCTTGTGCCGGCCACCGGAGGCCGGGTCCTGCACGGACGCTGCCAGCGACAAGGCGGTATCGCGGATGAAATCCTGATCAGGCAGCTGGCGGCAGCGCTCGGCCATGAAGGCTCCGGAGCGATAGTGCAGGAAAGCCGGATCGGTATGGCGGGTCAGCCGGCCGACCAGGGCATTGCCTTCGTGCCCGCTTGACCCGATGGTGTAGAAGACCTTGTTTTCGGCCCGCTTGACCCGCGCCATGAGATCGATCTGACGCGAGGCCATCTGGCTGTCGAACAACTCCAGCAGGGCTTGCGGCGGAATCTCGCCGGCAACCACCGATCGGCGCTGCCCCTGCTCGAGGGCCTCCAGATGCGCCAGAAAAGCCTCATCGACGACTTCGGCACGGTTGAGACGGCGGTCGCTAGGTTGAGCCATGGGTGGGAACCAGTAGTGGTCGAATCCCTCAAAACGCATTCAAACCCGTCAACTCCCGCCCAACCACCAGCTGATGCACGGTCTCGGTGCCCTCGTAGGTGATCACCGACTCCAGATTGAGCATATGACGGATGGCAACGTATTCCAGGGTGATGCCGGAGCCACCGAGCAGGTCGCGGCAGTCGCGGGCGATGTCCAGGGCCATGCGCACGTTGTTCCACTTGGCCAGCGAGATCTGGGTCGGGTGGACGCGGCCGGCGTCTTTCAGGCGGCCCAGGCGCAGCGACAGCAGCTGGGCCTGGGTGATCTGGCGGGCCATGTCGGCCAGGCGGATCTGCACGGCCTGGTTGGCAGCCAGCGGGCGGCCGAACAGTTCGCGCCCGGCAGTGTAATCGATGGCCTCTTTCAGGCAGGCGATGGCCGAACCGATCGGCCCCCAGGTGATGCCGTAGCGGGCCTGGCTCAAGCACGACAGCGGACCCTTGAGACCCTTGACGCCGGGCAGTCGGTTAGCGTCGGGCACGCGGACATTGTCGAAGTAGAGCTCGGAGGTGACCGAGGCCCTGAGCGACATCTTGGCGTGGATCTCGCGCGCCTCGAAGCCCGGTG
Source organism: Wenzhouxiangella sp. (assembly GCA_046540955.1). GTDB lineage: Bacteria > Pseudomonadota > Gammaproteobacteria > Xanthomonadales > Wenzhouxiangellaceae > Wenzhouxiangella. Next base: position 94,068 of record JBKHEF010000002.1, on the reverse strand, counting down.
TATCGGTCGGCACGATGAAACCGAGAATCCCTTCTTCGGTGCGCGCCCAGACGATCGCGATGTGGGCCAGGTTGCCGTTGGTGATCCACATCTTGGCTCCATTGATGATCCAGTCATCGCCGTCGCGCCGGGCGTGGGTCTTCATGTTGGCCGGATCGGAACCGCCGTGGGGCTCGGTCAGGCCGAAACAGCCGATGACCTTGCCGGCGGCCATGTCGGGCAGCCAGCGTTCCTTCTGCTCGTCGGAACCGAAGGCATGGATCGGGTACATGCACAGCGAAGACTGGACCGAGACAAAACTGCGCAGGCCCGAGTCACCACGCTCAAGCTCCTGACAGATCAGGCCGTAGCTGACGGCGTTCAGGCCGGCGCAGCCATAGCCTTCCAGGCTGGAGCCGAGCAGGCCCAGGTCGGCAATCTCGGGGATCAGCTCAGCCGGAAAACGGCCCTCGTCGAAGCACCCGCCGATCAGCGGCAGGGCTTTTTCGTCGACAAAGCGGGCGACGCTGTCGCGGATCATCCGCTCTTCGTCGGATAACTGGTCGTCAATGTCGAACAGATCGGTCGGGTTCAGCGCGCGCATGATGGTGGGCCTGCTTTTTTCGGTTCAAGGCGTCATGGTATGCAAACTGGCCGGCGAAGGGGTGGCATTGCGACCCGACCAGGGTCGCCAGCTTGCTCAGCATCCCTTCAGGATGGCTGGCTATAATACGCGGTCTTCGCTTCTTTCGACTGTGTAGGCCACGATGCTCAAAAAAACGCTATTCGCAGCACTCACGGCAAGCGCTCTGACCGCCAGCGGCCATGCTGACCAGGCGGATCTCGAGGAGGGTCGTGTGATCGCCTTTAGTTGCCTGGGCTGTCACGGCATTCCCTTCCAGACCAATGTCTATCCGACCTACTTCGTGCCCCGGATCAAGGGCCAGACGGCCGGATACCTTGAATCTGCCTTGCGCGCCTACCGCGAGGGCAGCCGCCGGCACGCCACCATGCAGGCCCAGGCGAACACCCTCAGCGAGGAGGATATCCGCAACGTGGCCGCCTATTTCGCCAGCCTGGGGGAGGATCGTTCATGAAATCCAGCATCATCGTCCTGTTCACCGCCCTTGTCCTGCTGGCCGGCACCCCTGCCCTGGCCGGCGATCCGGTGCGCGGACGGGAACTGTCTGCCGTCTGCCAGAGTTGTCACGGTGAGGACGGCAACCTTGCCCTGCAGGAAGACTATCCCCTGATTGGGGGCCAGCACTTCGATTACCTGGTTCAGGCGCTTCGCGCCTATCGTTCCGGGGACCGCGACAACGCGATCATGGCCGGTTTTGCCCGCGATCTGAGCGATCAGGATATCCGCGATCTGGCCGCCTGGTACGCCCGCCAGGACAGCGAGCTCAAACCCTGAGGATCTCCCGCCGGGCCTGACCTGCAACCCGGCGGCACCGCCGGTTCAGGCGGCGTAATAGGGGTTGTCGCCCTTGCTGTGGTCGGTGGCATCGACAACGTTCCGGACCTCGGGCAACTCCTGCTTCATGGTCGTCTCGACCCCGTTTTTGAGGGTGACATCGATCATCCCGCAGCCCTGGCAGCCGCCGCCGAACTTCAGCACCACGTCGTTTTCGGAGGTGATGTCGACCAGTGAAACCAGGCCACCGTGCGAGGCGACCATGGGGTTGATGCGCGCCTCCAGGACCCAGTTGACCCGATCGACCAGCGGCGCATCGTCGGCCGGACGCTCACCCTTGAGCCCTGGGGCACGGATGGTCAGCTCGCCGCCCATGGCATTGCGCTCGAAATCGATCATCGCATCGGCCAGGGCCGCGACGCTGTTGGTCTCGATGAACAAGATGAACTGGCCGCAATCAAAGCGCTCGTCCTCGGCCTGCTCGTGGCCTGACGGGCAATAGGCCAGTTCGACCTCGGCGGTTGGCGAACCGGGCCGGTGAATGCAGATGCGCAGGTTGGTGCCCTCCGGCTGCTGTTCGAGCAGCGAAGAAAAGTAATCGCGGGCGGCGGGAGTGATCGTGACCATAATTTGAGAACCTGTAATGAAAATCAAGACTTGTCTGAATGATGCAGCCGGCTCAATCGAGTTTCAAGCGTCGCGCCAGCCACGGCAGGGAGTGATCGTACCGCCAGTCGATACCTGAGTGGGTGCCATCGAACTCCTCAAAGTGATGTTCGATGCCCAGTTGTTTCAGGCGGGCATGCAATTCGCGCGTGCCGTAATGGATGAAGTACTGGTCGCGCCGCCCGACGTCGATCCACAAACCGGCCAGCCCGGCCAGCGCATCGGCGCATCGCGCCACGCCATCAATCGGATCAAAGGCCAGCCATCGCTCCCAGACGGCCTGGTCGAGGGCGCAGGTCTCAAGGTCAAACGGCAAGGCCAGATTCAACGGCTGGCCTGGACTGGGCGAGTAACTGGCCGCCAGGCACAGCACCATCAGCGCATGAAAATCCGTCCCACTCGGACGTTGCTTGCGCCAGAAAGCGCGCACGAAAGCCTCGAGATCGTGATCATGGCCAGCCAGCACGTCGCAGCAGGCCGGAAAGTCGCGCAGGTAGACCCGATCGAAACCGCAATCGCCGGCATGACTGGCTACGGCGGCGAAATGCCCCGGCTTGTCCATGGCAATGTGGAGGGCACCGAAACCGCCGGACGACTTGCCGAACAGCGCCCGCGATGCCGGTTGGGCGAGGGTGCGATAGCGGTCATCCAGCGCCGGCAGGAGTTCTTCGACCAGGTAGTCCGCATAGGGTCCGATGGCGGGTGAATTGACGTACTGGTTGCCACCCAGGCTGGTATAGCAGTCCGGAAACAGCACGATGACCGGCGGCAATTGGCCGGTCGCGATCAACCGGTCCAGGCGCTGCGGCAGCGACTCGCCATGGTTGCGCCAGCCGACCTGCCCCGGCCCGGCATTGGTATAGGCGGCCAGGCTGACCAGCACCGGATAGCGGCGCGCGCTGTCAGCGTAGTCAGGCGGAAGGTAGACCGGGTGATGCCGGACCAGCGGATCGCCGAGCGGATTGCCGGCCAGCAACCGCGAGCGGTGGGTCAACTGCACCATGTGGCCCGAAACCTCGGCCACGGGCGGCCGCAAGGCCATGCTGCCAGAACCGGCTCTCATCGGCCGACCGCTCAAGCCGCGCCAGAGCGGCTATGCAGCGGCACCACTTTGACCGGACGCGGCGGCACCCGGCCGATTTCGGGCACCAGTTCCAGCAGGATGCGGCGCAATTGGGCAGTGTCATACTGCTGGACCGCACGCTCGCCCTGGCCGATCCCCTCGACCAGCTCGGCCAGATCGGCGCGCGAGGCCTGGGTCAGAAAAATCTTCTCATGCCCGGTCTTGGCATAGGACTCGTGCTCGTGGAACAGCTCCTCGAACAGCTTCTCGCCCGGACGCAGGCCGGTGTAGACGATCTCGATATCGCGGCCGGGCTCCTTGCCCGCCAGCCTGATCAGCTGCTCGGCCAGATAACTGATCCGGACCGGCTCGCCCATATCGAGGACGAAGACCTCGCCGCCACGACCAAGCACGCCGGCCTGCAGGATCAGCTGGCCCGCCTCGGCAATGGTCATGAAGTAGCGCGTGATCTCCGGATGGGTCACGGTAACCGGCCCACCGTTGCGAATCTGCTCGTTGAACAGCGGCACGACCGAACCGGTCGAGTTGAGCACGTTGCCGAAACGCACCGTGATGAAACGGGTGCCCGAACTGCGGTTGACATGCTGGCAGTACAGCTCGGCCACGCGCTTGGTCGCCCCCATCACGTTGGCCGGATTGACCGCCTTGTCGGTCGAAATCAGGACAAAGATCTCGACCCCGTAGCGATCGGCCGCATCGGCCACTCTTCGGGTGCCGACCACGTTGTTGCGGAAGGCTTCGCGAATCTGGGTCTGGAGCATCGGCAAATGCTTGTAGGCGGCAGCATGAAACACCACTTCGGGTCGCGACCGATGCATCACCGTATCAATGGTGGCCGGGTCACAGACATCGCCCAGCACCGTCTCGACCACCAGATCACGAAACTCGCTGCGCAATCGGTAATCGACCCGGTAGAGGTTGTACTCGCTGTTGTCGAGCACGACCAGGCCGGCCGGATCCAGGCGCGCGATCTGGCGGCACAGTTCAGCGCCAATGGAGCCGCCGCCGCCGGTCACCAGGACCCGTTTGCCGGTCAGGCCGGCACGAATGGCGTCCCAGTCCAGCGACACCGGGTCGCGGCCGAGCAGGTCATCGATGACCACCGGCTTGAGATCGTCGAAACGGGTGATGCTCGCCCCCAGTTCCTTGAGCGTAGGCAGGGTCTTGAAGTCGACATCGGCCTGTTCGCAAATCTGCACGATCCGCTGCATCTGCTGGTTGCTGGCCGATGGAATCGCGATGACCACCTGGTCGATCATGGCCTCGCGCACCACCCTGGGCAGGCGTGCGATGCGCCCCAGTACAGGCACTCCGTCAATCTCGGCCTGGCCCAGGCGCGGACTGTCATCGAGAAATCCGACCACGTCATGGCCACCGCGCCGCTTGAGTTCTTTCAGCAACAGCCGACCCGACTGGCCGGCGCCCAGGATGATCGTGCGTCGGGTCACCCGCCGTTGATGAGCCTCCGAGCGCATGTCCTTGAAAATCCGGTAGAACAGACGCGGTACGCCGAGCATCAACACCAGCAGGACCGGGAACACCCAGACCATCAGGGCCATCAGGGCCAACGGGGCCGACAGCACCAGCAGAACGACCGCTCCGGACGCCGCACCGAGCACGGCAGCGCGGATCAGGTTGGCCAGATCGGGCAGGCTGGCAAAGCGCCAGACCCCGCGGTAAAGCCCCGCGCGCCACTGCAAAAGGCCCTGCAGGATCAGGATCAGGTTGATTTCCAGTGCGATCTGCTGCCAGGACAGGCCACCGGCATCAATCAGCCATACAGTCGCCAGCCGCCCGATGAACCAGGCGGCCGAGATCATGATCAGGTCGTGGAGGACAACCAGCGCACGGAGGTTGAAAACCGATGTGCGTTTTCCAACCTTGCCGGTCATTGCGGAAACATCTCCTTGTTCGTTGTCCTTTGCACCACGGCCCAGCCTGTAGCCAATGCGCCGACCAGTCCAAGCGCCAGCGGGAGATCCCAAGCGGGAAAACGGACGGCCAGAAGGAGCACCGGCAACACCACTGCAAGGTTGATCAAGGTGTAGAGCAACAGTACGCGACCATGACTCCAGCCGCCGGCGATCAATCGCTGGTAGGCGTGCTCGCGGTGGGCAGTATACCACTGCTGTCCGGCCACAAGCCGGCGGGCCAGGGTTGCCGTGGCATCGACCACGAACAACGCAGAGACAATCAGGCTGGCCCAGATGCTGATGCCGCCGCCGGCTGCACCGCTCAAGGCCAGCAGCCCGACCATCGCACCAATCATCATCGATCCACTATCACCCATGAACAGTCGTGCCGGCGGACGGTTCCAGAACAGGAAACCCAAACAGGCGCCGGCCAGGGCAAAGCCGGCCAGGGCCGGAAGCGGGGCATCGTGCAGGTGCAACAGAACACCCAGCGCCAGTCCACTCCAGGCACCCTGCATCGCTGCCAGGCCGTCAGCCCCGTCCATGAAATTGTGCAGGTTGATCAGCCAGACGACCGCGATCAGGCCCAGCGCCGACCATAGCCACGGCCAGTTCAGGGCCAAGCCACCGACTTCCACCACGCTGACCGGGCCCACCAGCATCAGCATGGCCATGGCGATCAGCAGCTGGCCCAGCAGGCGGACGCGCACCGGCAGGTCGCGAACATCGTCCAGCCAGCCCAGCCCGGTCACCGCCAGGACCAGGCCAAGCAGCGGCAGCGCAGCGCCCAGCGGGTGGGCGTGCGCCAGCAGGGCCAAAGCCAGCGCGGTCGCCATGGCCAGACCACCGCCACGGGGAGTGGGCGTGAGATGACAGCGCCGCCGACCCGGCTGGTCGAGCAAGCCTAGCCCCAGCAGCCATGCGCGCAGCGGCCAACCCAGCACGGCACAGGTCACTGCCGCGGCCAGCAACGCCCGCCATAACTCGGTCATGCTTATTCGCCAAGCACGCCGCGGATCACCCGGGTTGAATTCCAGCTGCGACAGCTCGGGCACATCCAGTGGTGGGCGCTGCCGCTGAAACCGCACTGCTCGCAACGATAGACCGGCTGACCCTGAAGCAGGCGCTGCATCAGATCACGAATCAGCTCCGGCCCTACTTCACTCAGACCCAGATCGTGCGAATTCAAAAGCGTCATGAGGTACTCCAGACCGCGGACCGTGCAACGCTTTTCCAACGCCTGCAGGAGCAGCTCCGCGGCTTGTTCGGGATCGTTTTCGGCGGTCAGGCGGGCCAGCAGCAAAATGGGTGCGTTGAAATCGACGCGCAGAGCGCCGCTGCCCAGCCACGCCTTGAGCGACCCGATCCGGTCAGCGGCGCGATGGCAGTCGACCAGGCGCGTCATGCAGCGAACCAGCAGATCCGGATCCAGTTCGCAGGCCTCGCGGTAGCGTTCGGCGGCCAGACCTGGCTGGCCGTCGCGCTCGGCAATGCCGGCCTCGATCAGGCGCGCCCGGGCATTCTGCGGCTGGTAACGTCGAGCCTGGCGGAGATGCTGAGTAGCGGCCAGGGTATCGCCCATGACGAGGGCCTCATCGGCCAACTCACAGTAGAGGTGGGCGATCAATCCGGTATCCAGTCCGCCATCGAGCAGATCCAGTCGCTGGGCCTGTTCGACCGCCTTTGCCCAGTCCTTTTCCTGCTGGTAGATGTCGAGCAGGTGACGACGGGCCCGGGTGGAGATCTCGTCGCTGTCGGTCAACTCGAGGAACAGGCTTTCGGCCCGATCCAGCAGCCCCGCTCGCATGTAATCCATGGCCAGCTCGAACAACACCCGCTCGCGCTGATCCTCGTCCAGGTTGGGTCGGGAAAGAATGTGCTTGTGGTAACGGATGGCCTTGTCCATTTCACCGCGGCGGCGAAACAGCGTGCCCAGGGCAAGGTGGGTATCGACGGTATCGCGGTTGACTTCGGCCAGCTTGACGAACTCTTCGATCGCCTTGTCCGACTCTTCGTTGAGCAGATAGTTGAGGCCGCGAAAATACTGGCTCGACAGCGCCGCGCGGCGACGGCTTCGGCGCCGGGTCTGTCCTTGCCCGACCAACCAGCCACTGACGGCCGCCAGTGGCAGCAGCAGAAACAACAAGGCGTACTCAATCATCGCGGACCGGCAAGCCGGTCGTTGTCCCCTTGCCGCGGTCAATTCCCCGTCTTCGCAGGCGTGCAGGCAGGTCGAACATCAACCAGAAAATGAGCAACCCGCAGAGCAACCCGGCCGCGAATACCAGCAGCACCAGGCCGCCCAACGGCAGCATGGGCGCTGCCAGCATGAGATCAAGCTCGACCGGATCCGGATTCAGGACGCCAATCGCCAGGCCCACGGCGGCGGCCAGCAGTACCGCCAGAAGAAGCAGCCAGCGATACATCAGGCTCAGCCTGTGCCCTGATTGACGCGTTCGCGCAGTTCCTTGCCCGGCTTGAAATGCGGTACATGCTTGCCTGGCAGGGCGACCGCGTCACCGGTCTTGGGGTTGCGGCCCATCCGCGGAGGACGGAAATGGAGGGAAAAACTGCCGAACCCGCGAATTTCGATCCGGTCGCCTTCGGCCAGAGCACGGCTGAGTTGCTCGATGATGCAACGGACCGCCAGTTCCACGTCGGTCTGGTTCAGGTGAGTCTGTTCGGCCGCCAGGCGCTCGATCAGTTCGGATTTGGTCATAGCCCTCTCCCCTGCAAATAAACCGGTGCGGCATCCGTTGGCCGGATGCCGCGCCGGACCGACCGGCAATTCAGTCCTTGCCGGCCAGCTGTTCCTTGAGCAGATCGCCCAGCGAGGTACCGCTACCTGAGCGGCCCTGGTACTGATCGATCACGTCAGCCAGTTCGTCGTCATCCTTGGCCCGCACCGACAGGGTCAGGTTGCGGGTCTTGCGATCCAGGGCAACGAACTTGGCCTCGATGGTATCGCCTTCCGAGACCACGCGGGTGGCATCCTCGACCCGCTCCTTGGCCAGATCAGAGGCCTTGATGTAGCCATCGACACCGTCGGCCAGCTCAACCACCGCGCCGCGCGGATCGACCGACTTGACCGTCCCGGTGACGATCGAGCCACGCGGATGCTCGGCCATGAAGGTGGCAAACGGGTCCTGCTCGAGCTGCTTGATCCCCAGCGAGATCCGTTCGCGTTCAGGATCAACCGCCAGCACAACCGCTTCCAGCTCCTCACCCTTGCGGAAGTTGCGAATCGACTCCTCACCCGGCGTCATCCACGAGATATCCGACAAGTGCACCAGGCCGTCGATGCCACCGTCCAGGCCGATGAAGATCCCGAAATCGGTGATCGACTTGATCGCACCGCTGACCTTGTCACCCTTGTTGTGGGTGGCGGCAAACGCCTCCCAGGGGTTGGGTGCGACCTGCTTCATGCCCAGCGAAATCCGGCGGCGCTCTTCGTCGACATCAAGCACCATGACCTCGACTTCCTGGCCGATGTGCACCACCTTGGCCGGGTTGACGTTCTTGTTGGTCCAGTCCATCTCAGAGACGTGGACCAGGCCTTCGACCCCGTCTTCGATCTCGACAAAGCAGCCGTAATCGGTGATGTTGGTGACCTTTCCGAACAGCCGCGAGGTCGGTGGGTAGCGCCGGTCGATGTTGTCCCACGGATCTTCTCCGAGCTGCTTGAGGCCCAGCGAGACGCGCATGCGCTCACGGTCAAACCGCAGCACCCGCACTTCCAGTTCATCGCCAACTTCCACCACCTCGGACGGATGGCGAACGCGCTTCCAGGCCATGTCGGTGATATGCAGCAGGCCGTCGATCCCGCCCAGGTCCAGGAAGGCCCCGTAGTCGGTCAGGTTCTTGACCACGCCCTTGATCACCGCACCCTCGGTCAGGCGCTCGATCAGGTCATCACGCTCGGCGGCGTATTCGTGCTCGACCACGGCCCGGCGGCTGACCACCAGATTGTTGCGCCGGCGGTCCAGCTTGATGATCTTGAACTCCAGGTCCTTGCCTTCCAGGTAGCCGGGATCGCGCACTGGCCGGACGTCGACCAGCGAGCCGGGCAGAAACGCGCGGATGCTGTCGATGTTGACGGTAAAACCGCCTTTGACCTTGCCGGAGATCTGCCCGATCACGTTTTCCTCGGCCTCGAAGGCCTGCTCCAGGACGGTCCAGACGCGCGAGCGCTTGGCCTTTTCACGCGACAGGCGGGTTTCCCCGAAACCGTCCTCGACGGTATCCAGGGCCACCTCGACTTCATCGCCAACCGATACTTCGAGCTCGCCGTCGGCGCGCTCGAACTGGTAGATCGGGACGATACCCTCGGATTTCAGACCAGCATTGATGACCACGGCGTCATCACGGATTTCGACCACCCGCCCCATGACGATGGCACCAGGGCGAAGTTCCCGTTCGGTCAGGCTTTGTTCAAAGAGTTCAGCAAAAGATTCGGTCATTACGGTTGAAAGTTCCTAAAAGAGACGCAAGCGTCCTGTCATCTGCGCGGCCGGGCGACCCCGCTCGTTTGCCGGACTGCCCGCAATGCCGGGTCAGCCATCGATCAATGCTTTTTCAAGCGCCTTGGGCCAGTTGTTGCCGGACGATGCCGAGCACGCGTTCGACGACTTCGACCAGATCCAGTCGGGTCGAATCCACAACGACTGCATCGGCAGCAGGCACCGTGGGGGAAACGGCTCGCTCGCGATCGCGACGGTCTCGCGCCTCAAGGTCACTCATTAGCCGGTCAAGAGTAACATTCTCGCCGTTGGCTTTCAACTGTCGAAAGCGCCGACGGGCGCGTTCAGCCACACTGGCATCAAGGAAGACCTTGATCGCCGCGTCCGGAAACACCACCGTACCCATGTCACGGCCGTCGGCGACCAGACCCGGGAGCTGCCGAAAGCGGCGTTGCAGCGCAAGCAGCGCCCGGCGAACAGCCGGCACCGCGGCCACCCGGGAACTGGCCTCGCCGACCGCCTCGGCCCGCAGGGCATCGCCCAGCGGCCGACCATTCAGGCTCACCTCAATTCCGTCCTGACCCGGGCTAAAACTCAGATCCAGATCGCGACACAGCGCCACCAGTGCATTCTGGTCGGTCAGATCCACGCCGCCATCCAGCGCCGCCAGGGCCACGCTACGGTAAACAGCCCCCGAATCGAGCACGTTCCAACCCAGCCGGGCAGCCACCCGTGCAGAAACCGCGCCCTTGCCAGCACCCGAAGGCCCGTCGATCGTCAGCACCGGTATGTCCGCTGCACCATGCATGGTCAGTCCTCGCGCCATTCCAGCTCGCCGCCGAGGGCCGCAAGATCGTCGGCAAAACCCGGGTAGCTGGTTTGAATCCACTGCGCATTGCAGATCGTGATCGGGCTGCGCGCAACCAGCCCCAGAACGGCCAGGCTCATGGCAATACGATGATCGCCGCAGCAATCGACTTCGCCCCCGTCCACCGTGCCACCCTGGATCACGGCCCCGTCCGGCGTTTCTTGCAGCTCGACGCCCAGGCGCATCAACTGGGCGCACATGACCGCCAGGCGATCAGATTCCTTGACCCGCAGCTCTTCGGCCCCGACGATGGTCGTGGTGCCCTCGGCCGCGGCCGCCAGGGCCATGATCACCGGAAACTCGTCGATCGCCAGCGGAACCCATTCGGCCGGAATGGTTGCACCGTGCAGCTCCGAGGCGCAGGCGCGCAGCCGGCCGACCGGTTCGTCACCCACCGCCGGCCCGGGCTGTTGTTCGACCCGGCCCTGCATGGCCTGGAAGATCCGCAGCACGCCGTCCCGGCTGGGGTTGAGCCCGACGTTATTGATCGTGACCTCTGATCCGGGCACCAGCAAGGCGGCGGCGGCCAGAAACGCTGCCGAGCTCAGGTCCCCGGGCACATGAAAGCGGCCGCCGCGCAGGCTCTGGCCACCAACCAGATGGATCTCGTCACCATTCCGCTCGATCTCGACCCCGAAGGCCGGCAGCAGGCGCTCGGTATGGTCCCGGCTGGGACCGGGCTCGACCAGCACGGTCTCGCCCACAGCGGCCAGCCCGGCCAGCAGCACCGCTGACTTGACCTGGGCGCTTGCGACCTGTGGCCGATAGCGCAGACCGTGCAACGGGCGCGGCCTGAGGACGAGTGGCAGCCGTTGATCCGAAGAGCGAATGTCAGCCCCCATCCGGGTCAACGGATCGATGATCCGGCCCATCGGCCGACCTGACAGCGAAGCATCGCCGACCAGGGTCAACGCTGAACCAAACAACTCCGGGCGACCGGCCAGGGCCCCGGCCAGCAGGCGCACGCCGGTACCGGAGTTGCCCAGATCCAGGGTCGCCCGCTCGATCGCTTCCAGCCCGCCGCTGAGCCTGATCTCATCGCCGACCCGCTCGACCCCAGCGCCCAGTTGCGCCACCGCCGCCAGGGTAGCCAAAGTATCAGCGCTTTCCAGGTAACCGGTGATGACGCTGTCGGCCCGGGCAAGACCGCCGAGGATGGCCAGCCGGTGCGAGATGGACTTGTCACCCGGCGGTTGACACTGTCCCGACAACGGCTGGACCGCCGGATGCACAACCAGCTTCATCGGCTTGCCAGAATGGCGCCCAGCGTCGCCAGCAGCCGATCGTTCTGGGCCGCGGTGCCGATGGTGATGCGCAGGTGATCGGGCAGCCCGTAGTTGGCCAGCGGGCGCACGATGATGCCGGCGCGCAGCAGGGCCTCGTTGACCGGCGCCGCCGGGCGGCCGAGATCGACCAGGACGAAATTGGCGGCCGACGGCGTCACGTTCAAACCCAGCTGACCAAGCCCTTGCCGGAGTTGGCCCAGGCCGGCCTGATTGACGGCTCGGCTGCGGTCAAGGAATTCCGCATCGTCGAGGGCTGCGCGGGCGGCGGCCAGGCCCAGCGAATTGACGTTGAACGCCGGGCGGACGCGGTTGAGCAGATCGGCCACGCCCGGGTTGCTCAGGGCATAGCCGACCCGCAGACCGGCCAGCCCGAAGGCCTTGGAAAAGGTGCGCGTCACGACCAGGTTGGGCAGCTCCTCGAGCCAGCGGCTGGCATCGCCGAGCACGTCGCTGTCGGCATACTCGGCGTAGGCTTCGTCGACCACGCAGATCACCTGGGGCGGCAGCGAGGCAACAAAGTCTTTCAGCCGCCGCCCGTCCAGCCAGGTACCGGTCGGGTTGTTGGGATTGGCCACGAACACCATCCGGGTGTCGGGTCCGACGGCCTGGTAGAGGGCGCGCAGATCATGGCCCAGCGGCATCGGATCGCTGGCCGGCAGCGCCGGTGCCACGCGCGTCTCGGCGCCGACCATGCGGCAGGCGATCGGGTAGACGGCAAAGCAGTACTGGGAAAACACCGCTCCCAGCCCCGGCTGCAGAAAAGTCTGGGCAAGGAAGACCAGTACATCGTTGGAACCGTTGCCCAGGGTGATGAAGTCGGGCGTGACCCCGTGGCGCTCGGCCAGGGCCTGCTTGAGCTCGAACCCGTTGGCATCGGGATACAGCCAGACCTCGTCAAGTGCTTCGGCCACGGCGGCCAGTGCGCGCGGGCTGGCCCCCAGCGGATTTTCATTGGACGCCAGCTTGATCGAGCCGGACACACCGTACTCGCGCTCCAGTTCGGCGAGCGGCTTGCCGGGGGTGTAGGGCTGCAAGTCGCGCACACCGGGCACGGCAAGGCGGGTGAAATCACGCGCCCTCATGCAGTACTGACCGGTTCGGGATCAGTCCGTTCGCGCTCGCCCTCAGGGACCCGTCCGATGACGGCGCGCGGATAACTGCCAAGAATCTTGACCATGCGCGCCTCGCTGTGCAATTCGGCCAGAGCCTCGGCCACCCCCTCATCGTCGATGTGACCTTCGACATCGATGAAGAACACGTAATCCCAACGACCCTGACGCGACGGCCGCGACTCGATCCGCTTCATGTTGACCCCGTGTCGGGCCAGCGGCTCGAGCAGCCGGAACAGCGCCCCCGGCCCGTCGGTCCCGGCGACCAGCAAGGTAGTCTTGTCTTCGCCCGAAGCCGGCAGCAGTTCACGCCCCAGGACCAGGAAACGGGTCGTGTTGTCGACATGGTCCTCGATGTTGCCGAACAGCACCGGCAGGCCATAGACCTCGGCGGCATGCCGCCCGGCGATGGCGGCCGCATCGGGCTGGCTGCGAACCCGGCGGGCGGCCTCGGCATTGCTCGACAGGGCAATAAGTTCAGCCTTCGGCAGATGGGCGGCCAGCCAGTGCTTGCACTGGGACAGCGACTGGCTGTGGGCATAGACCCGCTCGATCTCGTCAAGCCGCCGGGCGCAGGTGAGCAGATGCTGATGGATGCGCAACTCGACTTCGGCGGTGATCTTGATCTCGGAGTGCAGGAACATGTCCAGGGTGTGCGAGACGATGCCCTGGGAAGAATTTTCGACCGGCACCACGCCGAAATCAGCCTCACCGGCCTGGACCTGCAGGAAGACCTCCTCGATGCCCGGCTGGGCGATGGCGTTGACCGAGTGCCCGAACTGGCGATAGACCGCCTGCTGGGTAAACGTGCCCTCCGGTCCAAGATAGGCCACCCGCAGCGGTTCCTGCTGGGCCAGACAGGCGGACATGATCTCGCGGAACAGGCGCAGCATCACGGTATCGCTCAATGGCCCGTCGTTGCGCTCGATGACCCGGCGCAGGACCTGTGCTTCACGGTCGGGCCGATAGTAGGCGGCCGGTCCGGCCAGGTCACCCTTGACCCGGCGGACCTCCTGGGCCAGGCCAGCACGTTCGGCGATCAGTGCCTGGATCTGCTGATCCAGGGCGTCGATGCGCGCACGCACTGCTTCGAGATTCAAGGGGTTGTCAGCCATGACGACGCTCGAAATCCTGCATGAAGTCCACCAGCGCACGGACTGCGTCCATGCCCAGCGCATTGTACAGACTGGCGCGCAGCCCACCGAGCGCGCGGTGGCCCTTCAAGCCCGGCAGGCCGGCCTGCTCGGCCTCCTCGACAAAGCGCGCCACCAGGGCCTCGTCCGCGGTCCAGAACGGCACGTTCATCAGCGAACGGGCGTGCCCGGCAACCGGGTTGCGATAAAATTCGCTGTCATCGATCGCCCGGTACAGCAATTCGGCCTTGGCCCGGTTGCGCGCGGCCATGCCTTCCAGACCGCCGTTGTGCTCGATCCAGCGCAGGGTCTCCAGGGCCACGTACCAGGCCAGCGTGGCCGGGGTGTTGTACATCGACCGGCTGTCAACCCAGGTGCGGTAATCCAGATAGCGCGGCAGGTCGTCCGGAATGCGAACCAGCAGATCGCGCCGGATCAAGACCACGGTCAACCCGGCGATCCCCAGATTCTTCTGCGCCCCGGCATAGGCCAGGCCGAGGTCCGCATAGGGATACGGCCGCGACAGAAACTCCGATGACAGGTCGGCCGCCAGCGGCACGGCCACCGACGGCGGCAATGGGAACTGCAGGCCGTGGATGGTCTCGTTGCCGGTGTAGTGCAGGTAGGCGCAGTCGGCCGGCAGGTGGCCCATCTCCGGCAGATCGACGAAGCCTTCGTCCTCGCTGCTGCCAACGATCACCGCCGGCCCGAGCCGCCGGGCCTCGGCCAGCGCCTTCTGGCCCCAGTGCCCGCTGATCAGGTAAGCCGCGGTCCGGTCCCGGCCCAGGTTCATCGGCAGCCAGGCAAACTGGAGATTTGCCCCGCCCTGCAAAAGCAGCACGGCATGCTCTTCGGTCACGCCCATCAGGGTCCTGAGGCGCACCTCGAGTTCCTCGGCAATCGCCCCGAAGCGCTTGCCGCGGTGACTGATCTCGGCCAGCGACGGGGCACCGTCAGGCCTCAGCGCGAGGGCATCGGCCAGACGCTCCCGGACCGGACCGGGCAGTGCCGCCGGACCGGCGGAAAAATTATGAACCATTCCGGCTGCTGGATCCGAACCGATCATCAGGCGCTGACCGGCTCCAGCAACTCCAGCCCGCCCATCCACGGCCGCAGGGCCTCGGGCACGCGCACCGAGCCGTCGCGCTGCTGGCCATTTTCGAGCACCGCCACCAGCGTGCGCCCGACCGCCAGGCCGGAGCCATTGATGGTATGGACCAGTTCCGGCTTGCCGGTAGCGGGGTTGCGCCAGCGCGCCTGCATCCTGCGGGCCTGGAAATCGGTAAACGTGGAGCACGAGGAGATTTCGCGGTAGCACTGCTGACCGGGCAGCCAGACTTCCAGGTCATAGGTCTTGCTGGCCGAAAACCCGGTGTCTCCGGTACACAGCAGCATGACCCGGTACGGCAGCCCCAGCGCCTGCAGCACCGCCTCGGCATGGCCGGTCAGCGCCTCGTGGCAGGCTGCCGAGTCGGCCGCGGTGCAGATCTGGACCATCTCGACCTTGTCGAACTGATGCTGGCGGATCATGCCGCGGGTGTCCTTGCCGTAAGCGCCGGCTTCGCGCCGGAAACACGGAGTATGGGCGACCAGCTTGAGCGGCAGACGCTCGGCTTCGACGATCTGATCGGCGACCAGGTTGGTCAGCGGCACCTCGGCGGTGGGGATCAGGTAACGCTCGGGCTCGCCGTCGAAGCAGAACGCATCCTCGGCAAACTTGGGCAGCTGGCCGGTCCCGCGCATGGCCGACTCCAGCACCAGGTATGGCACATACATTTCCCGGTAGCCATGCTCGCGGGTATGCAGGTCGAGCATGAACTGGGCCAGGGCGCGGTGCAGGCGAGCCACCTGGCCACCGAGGACGCTAAAACGACTGCCGGCCAGACGGGCAGCGGCGTCGAAGTCGATCCCGTCAAGCAGTCGACCGAGCTCGACATGATCGCGCGGCTCGAACTCGAACCGACCCGGCTCGCCCCAGCGCCGAACCTCGCGGTTGGCGTCCTCATCGAGCCCATCCGGCAATTCGTCGGCCGGCAGATTGGGCATATCCAGCAACATCCTCTCAAGTTCACCACGGAGGTTTTCAAGTTCCTCCCGCCCGCTCTTGAGTTCATCGGCGATACGAGCCACGTCGGCCAGCAAACGCTCGATATCCTCGCCCCGGGCCTTGGCCTGCCCGATCGACTTTGAGCGCACGTTACGCAGGTTCTGCAGTTCCTCGGTTCGCACCTGGAGGGATTTGCGGCGGGACTCCAGGGCCGCGTAGCTTTCCATATCAAGATGGTAGCCACGCCGGGCCAGAGCCGCGGCGACACGTTCCAGATCAGTCCTCAGCAACTGTGGGTCGAGCATGATTCGGTTCCAGAAAAAGACAGCACGGGCGAGCCTCAGTGCTCGTCACCATTAGTGACAAGAATAAACGCTTTTGCGGGCCAGGCAGAACCGAATCGGGGCATTCAGACGCCGAACGGCGGCTGCAGGATCACGTTGGCATTGCGCTCCGGTCCGGTCGAGAGCATGTGGACGGGGGCCTCAACCAGCGCCTCGATGCGATCGAGATAGCGCCGCGCACCCTCCGGCAGGTCGGCCAGACGGGTCAGGCCCTGGGTCGAGCCGGCCCAGCCCGGCAGGGTTTCGTAGACGGGTCTTGCGCGCGACCATTCCTCGGCGCCGACCGGAAAGCCGTCGACCCCCTCGTAAGCGGTACAGATCCTGACTTCGGCAAAAGTATCGAGAACATCGAGCTTGGTAATGCACAGACCCGACACACCGTTGACCCGCACCATCCGCCGCAAGGCGACCGCATCAAGCCATCCGCACCGACGCGGCCGGCCGGTGGTGGCCCCGAACTCGACCCCACGCTCGGCCATCAGGCGACCGTTGGCATCATCGAGCTCGGTCGGGAACGGCCCGCCGCCAACCCGGGTGGTGTAGGCCTTGGTGATGCCGAGCACGTAATCGATATCCCTGGGGCCGACCCCGGTGCCGCACATCACCCCGCCCACGGTGGTATTGGATGAGGTCACATACGGGTAAGTGCCGTGATCAACATCAAGCAGGCTGCCCTGGGCACCTTCAAACAAAATCGATTGGCCCGCTCGTCGGTATTCATGCAGTTCGCCGGTGACATCGGCAAACAGCGGCTTGAGTTCGACACCGAAACGGGCGGCTTCGTCGGCGATCGCTGCGGCATCCAGACCCGGCTGTCCGAAGTAGCGCTCAAGCATGAAGTTGTAAAGATCGAGAATGCCCTCCAGCTTGTCTCCCAATCGGTCGGGATCGGCCAGATCGGCCAGGCGCAGACCATGCCGGGCGACCTTGTCTTCGTAGGCCGGGCCGATGCCGCGCCCGGTCGTACCGATCGCGCGTCGACCCCGCGCCTTCTCGCGGGCATGATCGAGTGCCTCATGGCAGCTCAGGATGACCGGGCAGGCCGGCGAGACACCGAGTTTCGAACGCACCTCGAGCCCGCGCGACTCCAGGCCTTCAATCTCCTCGAGCAGCGCGCGGGGCGACACCACCACCCCGTTGCCGATCAGGCAGCGCGCCCGGTCGGTGAGCACGCCGGACGGAATCACATGCAAGACGGTCTTCTCGCCATCAATGACCAGCGTGTGGCCGGCATTGTGGCCACCCTGAAAGCGCACCACGGCGTCGGCCTGGTTGGCCAGCAGGTCGACGATCTTGCCCTTGCCCTCGTCACCCCACTGGGTGCCGAGGATGACCACCGATCGGTTCATGGACGTTGCTCCGGTCAGTCGACGCGCTGTTGGTCGAAGTAGCGGAAGAACTCCGACCGGGTATCCATCAGCATGATGTCACTTTCGGTACCAAACGAGGCATCGTAGGCCTGCAGACTGCGCCAGAACGAGAAGAACTCGCGGTCGCGATCAAACGCTTCGGCGTAAATCTGAATGGCCTGGGCATCACCCTCCCCGCGCAGCCGCTGGGCATCGCGCTCGGCGTCGGCGAGCAGGACGCGAACCTGGCGATCGGCATCAGAGCGGATCCGCTCGGCCCGCTCGCGGCCCAGTGAACGCAGCTCGTTGGCAAACTCGGTCCGCTGGGTCTGCATCCGCTCAAACACCGAGTTGAGCACTTCTTCGGTCAGCTCGATCTTCTTGATGCGCACATCGATCACGTCGATACCGAAATCCTCGAACCGTTCATCGGCCCGGTTGAGCAGCCGTTCCATCATTTCCCGGCGCTGTTCGGAGACCACCTCACTCAGGTTGCGCTGGGCGAATTCGTCACGCAGGTCGTTGCGAATCAGCTGGGCCAGGCGCGCGCGGGTGAACATGATGTCGCCCTGGGTGGCGACGTAATAGTCGCGCGGGTTGTCGATGCGCCACTTGACGTAGTAATCAACCTCGACAAACTTCTGTTCGGCCGTGTTCATCTGCTCCGGCCGCATGTCCAGGGTGATGATCCGGCGCTCAAGCTTGCGCACATTGTTGATGAACGGCATCTTGAAATGCAGGCCGGGCTCATAGTCCGAGCGCACCACTTCACCGAGGCGGAACTTGATCGCATGCTCGGTTTCCGAGACCACGAAAATGCTGTTGAGGCCGACAAACACGGCCACGACCAGAATAATGGGCAGAAAAATTCTCATCTCAGCGTACTCCCCGTCCGGTGCGTGCGCGTGGGTCGGTCTGGCTGACCCGCTGCTGCTCTGATGGCGACATCAGCGGCGCCGGCGGCGGTGGTGCAGTCCGGGCGCCGTTTCCACCCAGCGTATCCAGCGGCAGGTAGAACATGTTGTTGGATGAATCAACGTCCATCAGGATCTTTGCCGAACGGCCATAGACTTTCTCCAGCGTTTCCAGATACAAACGCTCGCGGGTGACCTCCGGGGCCAGCGCATATTGATCAAGCACCGAGGTGAAGCGGTCGGCTTCACCGGTGGCCTTGGCCACGATGGATTCGCGATAGGCTTCGGCCTCTTCCAGAATCCGCGCCGCGCGACCGCGGGCTTCGGGAATTTCCTGGTTGGCATAGGCCTGGGCTTCGTTGGCGAAGCGGATCTGGTCCTCGCGCGCCCGGACGACGTCGTCAAAAGCCTGGCGCACCTGGGCCGGCGGCCGCACCTCCTGCAGGTTGAACGAGGTGATCTCGAGGCCGGAGTCGTAGCGGGCCAGCACCTCGATCAGCAACTCCTGGGTATCCAGCGCGATCTGGCCGCGCCCGATTTCAAGGATGAAATCCATGTTGTTGGTGCCGACGATTTCGCGCATGGCGCTGTCGGCCGCATGACCCAGCGATTCTTCCGGCACCTGCACGTTGAACAGGAACGCTTCCGGATCGACGACCCGATACTGGACGGCAAACGCCAGGTCAATGAGGTTTTCATCACCGGTGAGCATGCGGCTGGCGCTTTCCAGCGACCGCACCTGGGTGACGTTGACCGTCTCGACCTGTTCGATCGGGCTGGGCAGGGTGAAGTTCAGGCCCGGCGGCATGGTTCGCGCATACTGACCGAAGCGCAGCACCACCCCACGCTCGGATTCATCAATGATGTGAATCGAATTCCAGGCCACCCAGAGAACAACCAGCAAGCCAACCAGCAGGCCAATGCCGCCCATCGATGGTCCACCACCGCTGCCGGTCTTGCGACCACCGCCGCCATCGCCACCCCCCATGATCTTCTTGAGGCGGCGCTGGACATTGGCAAACACCTCGTCGAGGTCCGGTGGCTGCTGGCCGTTGCCTCCTTTCCAGGGATCGCGATCATCACCGCCGCTTCCGCGTCCGGGTTCATTCCAGGGCATTGAATTCTCCGTATCCGTTACTTGCAGGCAATCTTTGAAAGGATGGGCGGCTGAGCGTATCGCCGAAGCAGCCCGTTAGTTTAACAGCAGAGTCTCGGCCAGTTTGCCATCGGGGCCGTCAAGACGCGACAAAATCCGCGCATCACGCCGGGCCAGGTCGACCTCCAGACGCATGCTGCCATCGTCCTCGACCCGTTCGGAACGGATCCCGCCCAGATCAAACAGCCTTGATCGCAACCGCTGGCCCTGCGGCGGCAGATGGATTTCCCGCCGGATGCGACCTTCACCCAGCCGCTCGACGATGGCTCGGCCCAGCGCCTCGAGGCCTTCACCGGTGACCGCCGACAACCACAGGGCTTCAATCTGGCCATCGGCGTTACGCTCGATGCCGGCCGCCTGTCCGGTCCGATCAACCTTGTTGTAAACCTTCAGTGACGGCAGTTCAGCAGCACCGATTTCTTCCAGCACCTCCTGAACCACTGCCTGGTGGCGCGCGCGATCGGGGTCAGCAGCGTCGATCACATGAATCACCAGGCTGGCGCCGAGGGTTTCTTCCAGAGTGGCCCGGAACGCGGCAATCAACTCGTGCGGCAAATCGCGGATAAAGCCCACCGTATCGCTCAACAACACCGGCGAGCCGGGCAGTGCCTCGATCCGGCGCACGGTCGGATCGAGCGTGGCGAACAGCTGGTCCCTGGCCATCACGGACGACTCGGTCAGCCGATTGAACAGGGTCGACTTGCCGGCGTTGGTATAGCCGACCAGGGCCACCAGCGGAATGTCGCTGCGCCGGCGGGCCCGCCGACCCTGCTCGCGCCGCTGTTCAACCCGGCCAAGGCGGCTGGTCAGCTGGCGGATACGATCGGCCAGCAGGCGGCGGTCGGTTTCCAGCTGGGTCTCGCCCGGACCGCGCAGGCCGATCCCGCCGCGCTGCCGCTCGAGGTGGGTCCAGCCGCGCACCAGCCGGGTCGACAAATGCCGGAGCTGGGCCAGCTCGACCTGCAGCTTGCCCTCGTGCGAGCGCGCCCGCTGGGCGAAGATGTCGAGGATCAGGGTCGTGCGATCAAGCACGTTGCAATTCAGCGCCCGGGCCAGGTTGCGCTCCTGGATGGGCGACAGGCGATCGTTGACCAGGACCAGGCCGAGGTTGTTGTCGGCGACCAGTCCGGCCAGTTCCTCGACCTTGCCCGAACCCACCAGATACTTCGGATCGGGGCGATCGCGTGGGGCCAGCACTTCTGTAACCACAACCAGCCCGGCCGCCTCGGCCAGGCGGCGGAACTCTTCCCGGGTATCGGCATCGTCGGCGGACGCCAGCGGATGCAGCAGCAGCGTTCTTGCCGTCTTCGCTCCTTCAGCCTGCCGGTCGCTGGAGATCAGGAGTCGACATCCTCGTCGTCCTGGGCAAGACGAACGTTGCGGGCCGGCACGACGGTGGAAATGGCATGCTTGTAAATCATCTGGCTGACCGTGTTCTTGAGCAGCACAACGAAATTGTCGAACGATTCGATTTGACCCTGCAGCTTGATGCCGTTGACCAGATAAATGGCGACCGGCACGCGCTCGCGGCGCAGCGCATTGAGAAATGGATCCTGCAGTGACTGACCCTTGGACATTCCTGCCTCCTATATAAAACTTTCTTTGATTGTTATTGGGTTACGGTGTCCTTGGCCTTTCGGTCCGCCGTCAGCGTCCGCTCGATGAAACCGTCGACCTGCCCGCCTATGACCGCCAAAGTAGTCGATCGGTTCGGATCATACCAGAGCGTATCGACAAACTTGCGAAGTCCGGTCAGCTGGCGCTTGGCCAGTTGCCGGGTAGCGGCGGCTGCACGCACCATCAGGGCCGCTCGATCGAACTTGCCGTCCAGGTAAGCCCAGACCTGGCGGTACCCGACCGCCCGCATCGACGGATGCTCGCAACAAAGACCCGGACGCGTCCGGCGCAGCTCGGCGACCTCCTCGATCAGACCGGCCGCCAACATGCTCCTCAAGCGGACCGCGATCCGCCGGTGCAACTCGGCCCGATCAGCCGGGGTCAGCACCAGGCGCAGGGAGGGGAAACGGGCCTGGCGCGATTCGGAATAATGCGCGGCCAGACCGCGGCCGGTCAGGTTGAGCACCTCCAGGGCGCGCTGGATACGCTGCGGATCAGATGGACGAATGCGCGCCGCCGTCGCCGGATCGCGCTGGGCCAGTTCGGCGTGCAGCGCGGCCCAGCCCTGACGCTGAGCACGCTGCTTGAGGGCGGCACGCAGATCGGGGTCGGCCGGCGGCAGCGGATCCAGCCCGTACAGCAAGGCCCGCAGGTACAGCAAGGTGCCGCCGACCAGAACCGGTATCTTGCCGGCAGCGGCCGCGTCGTGCATGGCGGCCTCGGCATCGGCCACAAAGTCTGCCGCCGAGTAGGTCTGTTCAGGCCAGCGCAGATCGATCAGCGCGTGTGGATAGCGCGCCAGTTGCGCAGCATCCGGCTTGGCCGAGCCAATATCCAGACCACGGTAGACCTGGGCGGAATCGACACTGATCAGCCTGACCGGAAAATGGTCATGGAGCCACTCGGCAGCTGCTGTCTTGCCGGCCGCCGTGGGACCGGTCAGAATCACCGCGGCCGGCAGCCGGGCCCGGGAACTCGCCCTACTGGCCACGCATAAAGAAGCCGTCGAGCGCCTTCATATCCAGCTGGATCCAGGTCGGACGGCCATGATTGCACTGGTCGCTGCGTTCGGTTCGTTCCATGTCGCGCAGCAGTGCGTTCATCTCATCGATGTTCAGGCGCCGGTTGGCCCGCACCGAGCCATGGCAGGCCATGGTCGACAACAGGCCGTCAATCACCGCGTCGATCCGCTCGCTGCGGCCCAGTTCGACCAGGTCGGCCAGCACATCGCGCACCAGCCCGATGCAGTCGCTGCCGGCCAACAAGGCCGGCACCGCCCGAATGGTTACCGCCTCGGGGCCGGCCAGGACCAGCTCGAAACCCAGCCGGTCAAGTTCGCCGAGACGTTCCTCCAGGGCGCGTGCCTCGCGCGCACTGACCGCGATGCGCTCGGGGACCAGCAACGATTGGGACCTGACCCGCGCCTCGGACCAGGCCTGCTTGAGACGCTCGTAGACGATGCGCTCGTGGGCGGCGTGCATGTCGACAATCACCAGGCCGGCCCTGTTTTCGGCCAGCACGAACACACCGTGGATCTGGGCCAGGGCAAACCCCAGCGGCGGGATATCCTTGTCGTCGGCGCCGGACTGCTCGGCCTGGCCGGCGCCGGCGAGCCGGGCATAGCGGGCCACGCTTTCGGCCACCCCCAGACCCAGACCCGCTTGAGCCGGAACGCGATCCGATCCGGCCGGCATGCCCGCACCAGCCGATGAGGCCAGGTTCATGGCCGGACGGGTTTCGGCCAGCGCGCGGTGAATACTGGAAAAGAGAAAACCATGGACCTGGCGCGCATCGCGGAAGCGCACCTCGGTCTTTTGCGGATGCACGTTGACGTCGACACGGGCCGGATCGATGCTCAGATTCAAAACGAAAGCAGGATGACGACCGTGAAACAACACGTCCTGGTAAGCCTGGCGGACGGCATGGGCGATCAGGCGGTCACGGACCAGCCGCCCGTTGACGAAAAAGAACTGCAGGTCGGGCTGACTGCGCGAAAAACTCGGCCGGGCAATATGGCCGTCGACCGCCATCCCCTCGTGCCGGTTTTCCAGGTACAGCGCCTGCTCGACAAAGCCGGCGCCGCACACTTCAGCCACTCGGCGCTCGCGCGAGGAAGCATCAACGGCCGGCACCAGGCGCCGAACCGCACGCCCGTTGTGGAACAACTCGAATGCCGTGGCCGGCCGGGCCAGGGCCAGGCGCCGGATCAGGTCGTCAATGTGGCCAAACTCGGTCCGTTCGGTCCTAACGAACTTGCGCCGCGCCGGGGTGTTGAAGAACAGGTCCTCCACATCGACGATCGTGCCGGGCGGCATGCCGCGTGGCCGAACCGCGGAGCGCTGGCCGTTCTCGGCCCGAAGCTCGTGCCCCGCATCAGCCCCGGTCGGTCTTGAGGCCAGGTGCAGGCGGGCCACAGAGGCAATCGAGGCCAGCGCCTCGCCGCGGAACCCGAGGCTGGCGACCGCTTCCAGGTCTTCCAGGGAGGCAATCTTGCTGGTGGCGTGCGGATCCAGGGCCAGGACCAGATCGTCAGCGTCCATGCCGCAGCCGTCGTCGCTGACCCGGATTCGGCGCAAACCACCGTCATCAACCTCAACCCGGATACGCGCGGCACCGGCATCAAGGCTGTTCTCCACCAGCTCCTTGACGACCGAGGCCGGACGTTCAACGACTTCACCGGCGGCGATCTGGTTGACCAGGTGGGCAGGCAGCTTGCGGATCGGCATAAGCCCGCCAGTGTACGGGATCTGCGGCTCGTCAACTACCGGTCGGGATGACCAGGACCGCACCCGGATGAATCACATCGCCGTCGAGGTTGTTGGCTGCGCGCAGGGTCGACAGGCTGACCTGATAGCGCTGAGCGATGACACCGAGGGTGTCGCCGCGCTGAACCACGTGCTGATGGCCACTGCGGTTGGCGGCAATCCAGGTCCCCTGCGGGGCGGTCCGCAGGAAGTGCTCGCGCACCCCGCCGACGATGGCGCTGGCCACGCGGCGCCGGTGCTCGGCGGTGTTGAGGTTCTTTTCGTCGTCCGGATTGCTGATGAAACCGACCTCGAGCAGCACGCTGGGCACATCGGGCGAACGAAGCACGACGAAATTGGCCCGTTCCACTTGGGCGCGGTGACGCCGGCCAACCGAGCCGAGTTGTTCCAGAATCCGCTCGGCCGCATCGTTGCTGTATTCCAATGCCGCGCTTTGTGAAAGGTCCAGCAATACCGAGGAGAGCATGTCGTCACCACGATCAAGCTTGACCCCGCCGACCAGGTCGGCCTGGTTCTCGCTCTGGGCCAGCAGCCGGGCCGCCTCGCTCGATGCCCCGCTGCGCGAGAGCACGTAGACCGAGCTGCCACGGACCCGGAAGTCGCGGAAGGCGTCGGCATGCACCGACAACAGCAGATCGGCCTCGGCCTGGCGGGCGCGGGCGTAGCGCTCGCGCAGCGGCACAAAGTAGTCACCGGTACGGATCATGACCGCCCGCATCCCGGGCAAGTCGTTGATCTGGCGCTCCAGTTCACGGGCAATCTGCAGGGTGATCTTCTTTTCGTAGGTGCCCCCGGGGCCAATCGCGCCGGGATCCTCACCGCCGTGACCGGCATCGATGGCGACAATCATGTCACGCTGGCCGCTGGCGCGCTCGCGGGCGGCTTCGCGGATTCGCTCAGCCGGCGGGGTAGCACCTTCCGGAACCAGATCAATGACCAGCCGATGACCGTAGCGACCGGCCGGATCAAGCACGAAACTCTGCGGTTCGGCCGGACTGTTGAGATCGAACACGACCCTGAGATCAGTGCCGTTGCGGACGCCGTGGCGCACCTGAGCGATGACGCCGCCGGACTCGACATCGAACGGCAGCCGGCCGGTGGCCCGAACATTGTCGATATCGACGACCAGACGGTCCGGGTCGCTGAGGGTAAACAGGCGGTAGTCGACCGGCTCGTCGAGATCCAGCACCGCCCGGGTGCTGTCAGGGCTGGACCAGACCCTGAGATTATGCACCTCGGCCGCCGATGCCAAGAGCGTCATCCCGGCCACGAGCAGCATCAGAAATGGTTTCAAAACCGCCATCCGGTCGCCCTTGATGGAACCTCAGGGCATGATGATGCCTGATTCTGATGTCTTTTTCAATACAAAACCGGCAGATAGACGGCTTTCCAAGAAAAAGTCTGGAAAAAGGCGCAGAACCGATCAGCGCGGCGGCAAGAAATCGAGCGGGTTGACCGGCTGACCGTTACGACGGACCTCGAAGTGCAGCAACTCCTCATTGCGATCGCTGATGCCCATTTCCGCAATTGGCTGGCCGCCGCGAACCCGGACCCCCTCCTCGACCAGCCTGACCCGATTGTGTGCATAGGCTGACAGCAGCGTATCGGAATGCTTGATGATGATCAGTTCGCCATACCCGATCAGCGCGGTCCCGCTGTAGACCACCTGACCATCGGCGGCGGCGACCACCGACTGGCCGCTGCGCCCGGCAATGCCGATCCCGCGCCGGGTCGCACCGGGATCAAACGGGCGCGCAATCGACCCGGCCGTGGGCCAGCGCCAGTCCACTCCGGCTACCCTGCGCGTGGCAACGGCCGGGCCGGGAGACGGAGACGGCTGACGGGCCTCGGCAGGTGCTGCCGGCGCAGGCTCGGGCTGCGGCCTCGGAATCGGTGGTGGCGCGGCTTGCTCAATCGGTTGCTGCCGCGGAGCCGGCGATGGAGTCGGCGAAGGCAGCGGGGTGGTTTCGGTCTTCGCCACACCCGCCAGGCGCCGCGGCGGCGGGACCAGGCGCAATTCCTGACCGGGTCGAATCAAGTAGGGAGCATCAATCCGGTTCCAGCTCGCCACCTCACGCCAATCGAGCCGGTAACGAAAGGAAATGGAATAAAGGGTATCCCCGCGCTGGACCGCATAGGTTGACGGCACCACTACCGCTGCGGTGGCTGGACGCGGGTCACGCTGTTCCACCGGTGCCGGCGGCATTGGGGCGCAGGCGGCCAGCCCCAGCACTGCGGCCAGCACCGGGGCCGTCATCGGCAGCCCTGCCCACTTCATCGCCTGGCCTCGGTGACATGCATGCTGGTTACTCTACCCCCGGCCGCAACGGTACGAAACTGACCTCGCCCAGACTCTCATGCCGAAACTCGTCGCCATTCCGGGTCACCCGGATCAGTTCCTGACCGGCACCACGCTGCTGGGGAGCGACCAGCACGCCGCCATCGGCCAGCTGATCAAACAGGGTCTGCGGGATCTCACCTCCGGCGGTCACCACAATGCCGTCGAAGGGCGCCTGACCCGGCCAGCCGCCGAGCCCATCGACGTGGCGGGTCAGAATGTTGTGCAAGCCCAGTTCATGGAAGCGCTGACGGGCGGTGCGCAACAGCTCACCGATCCGTTCGGTGGTAAACACCCGATCCGCGACCTGGGCGAGCACGGCCGCCTGGTAACCCGAGCCGGTGCCGATCTCCAGCACCCGGGCCGGCCGACCCTGGCCGAGAATGGCCTCGGTCATCAGGGCGACCACGAACGGCTGCGAAATGGTCTGGCCCCGGCCAATCGGTAACGCCGAATCTTCATAAGCACGGGACGACAGCGCTTCATCGACGAATCGGTGGCGGGGCACCTGGCCAATCGCCGCCAGCACCCGGGCATCGCCAATCCCCTTGTCGGCCAGGCGCTGGACCAGGCGCTGCCGGGTCGCGGCCGAGGTCATCCCGATCCCTTTTTGGCTGCCCGCGTTCAACAATCAGGCTCCGATCTTTTGCGCTGCCGCAAGATTGCTCCGGTTGAGGTTCTCGATCCAGCTGCTGACCTGCTCCAGCGCCTGGTAGCGGGTCAGGTCGACATGGATGGGGGTCACCGACACGTAACCATTCCGCACCGCGTGGAAGTCCGTCCCGGGACCGTTGTCCTCTTCGCTGCCCGGCGGCCCGACCCAGAAAAACGGCCGCCCACGCGGATCTTCGATCGGGATCACATCCCCGGAGCAATGGCGATGCCCCAACCGGGTGGTCTCGAAACCCCGGATCTGGTCCCACGGCAGGTCGGGTACATTGACGTTGAGGATGGTATCGGCGGGCAACGGCTCGGCAAGCAACTGGCGGGTCAGGATGGCCGCCGCCTCGGCGCCGGAGGCGTAGTGATGCGGCCCCTTGCTGGCAAAGTTGTACACCAGCGAGACCGCCATCGCCGGCAGGCCGAGAAAACGACCCTCCATGGCCGCGGCCACGGTGCCGGAATAGAGCACGTCGTCGCCCAGATTGGCGCCGGCATTGATGCCCGAGACCACCATGTCCGGCTCGTCTTCAAGCAGCCCGGTAATGGCCAGGTGGACACAGTCAGTGGGCGTGCCGTAAATCTTGTAGCGTCCATCTTCCTGCGGGTCGACCCTGATGGGCTGATCCAGGGTCAGTGAATTACTCGCCCCGGAGCGATCGCGGTCGGGTGCTACCACGGTGACGCGATCGGCCAACTCGCCCAACCGCTCCGCCAACAGGCGGATACCGGGCGCATACAGCCCGTCGTCATTGGAAATGAGAATATGCATGCCTGAATCAGCTCTCCGAAACCGGTAACTATAATGGAATCGGTCTTGTTCGACAGCACCGCAGGAGCCCCAGACGATGACAATCGCCGATGACGAACGGGCCCTGTTCCGGGCCGAAATCGGCCGGGTCAGACGGGTCCGCAGCCAGCGCGATCACAGCCGGCCGGACGCACCGCGGCCGCTGCCGGCCCAGCGCGAGCTCGACGAGCAGGCGGTGCTGGAAGAACTGGCCCACGGGCCGGTCGATTTCAGCCAGGTCGAGACCGGCGAGGAGATCAGCTATCTCAAACCCGGCCTGCAGCGCCGTCTGCTGACCCGGCTGCGGCGCGGCCACTGGAAAGTCCAGGACGAGATCGACCTGCACGAGATGAATGTCTCGGTGGCCAGCCAGTCGATGCGCGAATTTCTCGAGCACGCCCGCCGCGACGGCCTGACCTGCGTGAAGATCATTCACGGCAAGGGCCTGCGCTCCGGGCCGGACGGACCGCAACTCAAGCGCCTGGCCGCCGGCCTGCTGGCCCGTCACTCGGCGGTCTGTGCCTTTGCCTCGGCCCCGCCCAGGGATGGAGGCACGGGCGCGGTCTATGTCCTGCTGGGCCGCTAGCGACAGACGTCGACAATGGGCAACAGCGGCCTGGAAACCCCGTTTGCGGCCATTCTGATGCTGGCCGCCGTCTGCCTGTGGTGGCTGGCTGCGGTGCGTGCCCGCGACATCGCCCGCGATGCGGCAGCGCGCTTCTGTGCCCGCCAGCACTGGCAACTGCTCGACCAGACCGTGGCGCTGAGCGCGATGTGGCCCACCCGAGCGGGTGATCGACTGGGCTGGCGGCGCCGCTACCGCTTCGATTTCAGCCCGGACGGCGGCCAGCGGCGATCGGGCGAGGTGATTCTGCAGGGTGGCCGGGCGGTACAGGTCTCGGCCGAACTGGCCGACGGGGGGCGGCTGATCGAGTAGCCGGCGACCTACTTGACCACGCGCAGGTTGGGTCCGGGCCGACGCCGGCCCGAGGCGGCATCTTCTGGCCCCGGGCCAGCTTCACCATCCTCGAGTTCGGCATCATCTTCGTCCGGAAACATCATCCCGCGGCCGTTTTCGCGGGCATAGATCGCCTGGACGGCCTCCATCGGCACGCTCACCCCGCGTGAGACCCCGCCAAAACGGGCAACAAAGGTCACCAGTTCGCCATCCATCAGCAGATCGCGCACCGCCGAAGGGCTGATGTTGAGCACGACGCGTCCGTCCTGGCGGGCTGAGTCGGGGACCTCAAGATCGGGATGAGCAGCATCGGCAATCAGATGCGGAGTCAGACCGGAGTCAACGATCCATTCGTGGACCGCGCGCAGCAGGTATGGACGGCTGGAGAGCATCTCGGTCAGTCGCTCTCGCGCAAGGCTCGTTCGACCTCGGTCAGGCTGCGCTGAAAGGAATCACGCCGGAACATCCGGTCCATGTACCGGGTCAGGTTCGGAATGATCCTGGGCCCCAGGTCGATGTCGTAAGCCGGCAAGCGCCACAGCAACGGCACCAGCGCGCAATCGGCCAGAGACAACTCATCGTGGAGCAGAAACGGGGTCAGCCCGAACAGCTCATCGGAAGCGACCAGGCTGTCACGCAGGGCCTTGCGGGTGGCGGTGAGCTTTTTCTCGCCACTGGATTTTTCCAGGGTTTCACCGGCCTGGACCCAGTCGCGATGAACACGGTACATTGCCAGGCGCAGGCGTGATCGGGTCACCGGGTCGATCGGCATCAACGGGGGATGCGGGTAGCGCTCATCAAGATACTCCGCCACGACCCAGGTGCCGTAGAGGACCATGTCGCGATCGACCAGGGTCGGCGTCTCGCCATAGGGATTGAGCTCGGCAAGGTCGGCAGTCGCGGCGCGATCCTGCTCGACATGAATGATTTCGACGTTGATGCCCTTTTCTGCCAGGATGAATCGCACCCGGTGGCAGTCGAGACAGTTCTCGGACGAGTACAGGGCCATCATGGGCATTCTCCTGTCGGCTGGGCCAGTCCCCGGGCAAGCCGCTCGGGGATCACTTCTTTACATCCTTCCAGTACTCAACGTACAACAGGTAGGCCAGGAAGGTAAACACCGTCAAAAACAACAGCACCCAGACCCCGATCCGCTCACGCTTGAGGATGGCCGGTTCGGCGACGTACTCCATGAAGGCGGTGATATCGCGCACAACCCGGTCATATTCTTCCGGTGAAAGCCGGCCGGCCGAATCCAGTTCCAGCTCGGTAATGCGCGTCCGGCTGATGCCCTCTGCATCGGTGGCCGTTTCAGTCAGGGCGCGCTGAATCCCCTGCAGGTCCCACAGCACATGCGGCATGGCCGGATTCTCCAGCACGGTATTGTTCCAGCCGGTATCGGTCAGGTAATAGCTGCGCAGAAAGGTATAAATCCAGTCTGACCCACGCGCACGCGCGGTCAGGCTCAGGTCAGGCGGCGCCTTGCCGAACCAGTCGGCCGACTGCTCGTAGGGCATGGATGATTTCATGTAGTCGGTCAACTCGCTGCTGCCCTTGACGAGAAACTCCTCGACCAGCGATTCACTTAAATCCAGGTCCTCGGCCAGGCGCTGGTAGCGCTGGTACTGGACCGAGTGACAACCCATGCAGTAATTGACGAACAGGGCCGCACCGCGCTGCAGCGAGGCCCGGTCGAAGACATTGGTCCCGGCCGCGTCCAGATCACCGCCGCCGGCCGCCAGCGCCGGACCCACCGCAACCAGCACGACCACAAGCACCAGAGCATGCACCGATCGCATCATGAGGTTACCCGCTCCGGTACGGGTTTGGTTTTCTCGAAGCTCGTCCATATCGGCATCAGCAGGAAGAAGGCAAAGTAAACAACCGTCCACAGGCGCAGCTCGACCGTGCTCGAGTCCTGGGCCAGCCCCAGCATGCCCAGGCGCACGAAGGCCACGACAAAGATCCCCAGGGCCACCTTCGACACCCAGCTGCGATAGCGCAGCGAGCGCACCGGGCTGCGATCCAGCCAGGGCACGAAAAACAGGATCAGCACCGCCACACCCATGGTCAGCACGCCCAGGAGCTTGTCAGGAACCGCCTGCAAAATGGCGTAAAAGGGCGTGAAATACCAGACGGGCGGGATGTGGTCCGGCGTGACCAGCGGATTGGCCATGACGAAGTTGTCCGGCTTCAGAAACTTGCCGCCACCTTCCGGCCAGAAGAACACGATGAAGGCCGCGATCAGCAGAAACACTCCGGCACCGAAAATATCCTTGACCGTGTAATACGGATGGAACGGGACGGCGTCCAGCGGCCGGCCGTTCTCATCCTTTTTGGCCTTGATGTCGACCCCGTCGGGATTGTTGGATCCAACCTCGTGCAGGGCAGCCAGATGAAGCACCACCAGAAGGAGCAGGACCATCGGCAAGGCGACCACATGGAGGGCAAAAAACCGGTTGAGGGTCGCATCGGCGACGAAATAGTCACCCCGAATCCATTCCACCAGGCCCTCGCCGATATAGGGTACGGCCCCGAACAGCGAGATGATGACCTGCGCGCCCCAGTACGACATCTGGCCCCAGGGCAGGACATAGCCCATGAACGACTCGGCCATCAGAATCAGGAAAATGGCCACGCCCAGAATCCAGACCAGCTCGCGCGGCTTTTTGTAAGAGCCGTACATCAGCGCCCGGAACATGTGCAGGTAGACCACGGCAAAAAACAGCGACGCGCCGGTCGAGTGCATGTAGCGGATCAGCCAGCCCCACTCGACATCGCGCATGATGTACTCGACCGACGCAAACGCTTCGGCCGCGTCGGGCTTGTAGTGCATGGTCAGAAAAATACCGGTCAGCAGCTGGTTGACCAGTACCAGCAGCGACAGCGAGCCGAAGAAATACCACAGGTTGAAATTCTTCGGCGCCCAGTATTCGCTCAGGTGCTGGCGATAAAAGGACTTGACCGAGGCGCGCTCGTTGACCCAGCTGTCAACGGCCTCGACGGTGCGGCTCATGGGGCCGGCTGGTTTGGCCATGGTTACGCTGCTCCTTCGGGATCCACGCCAATAATGACGTTTTCATCGTCAATGAAACTGTGCGGCGGCACCAGCAGGTTGCTGGAAGCCGGCACGCCGGAAAACACCCGCCCGGCCAGATCGAACGTCGAGCGGTGGCAGGGACAGAAAAACCCGCCCCGCCAGTTGCCATCGAACGGCTGAGGCCCGACCTCGGGAATGACCTGGGGCACGCAGCCTAAGTGGGTGCAATGCACGTTCAGGACCAGAATCTCCGGCCGGATCGAACGATGCAGGTTGCGCGCATAGGCCGGCTGCTGGTCGAGATTGCTCGAGTCCGGATCACGCAGACGATCGGCCAGCCCTTCCAGGTCAGCCAGCATGCGCTCGGTGCGGCGCATGATGCCGATGGTCGAGCCGCGCCACTGCACCCTGGCCAGTTGCCCTGGCTCCAGGTTGCCGATGAACACCTCGACCGGCGCACCGATCACCCGTGCCCGCTGACTGGGCCTGAGCGACGCCAGAAAGGGCCAGGCCGCCGCGCCGGCTCCCACGGCGCCAACCACACCGGTGGAGGCCAGCAGCAGGCGCCGGCGGGAAGCATCAGCCGCCGGCTGGGCGGCGGCAAGCGGTTCGGTTTCCGACATGAATCACTCCCGATCTCTAGATCATGGTGAGCGCTGTGCGCGAACGCGGAAAGCTGACATGCAGCCTGCGCACAGGCAATCCACTATTTTAGCGAAAAATTAAGACTGGTCGCAATTATACTGACCGGGCGCCAACAGGGACTCTCACGCGCCGATGCGATCATCATCACGGCGGCACCTTGATGCCAGCGGAGTCGTCTTGTCCAGATTCATTGTCTTTACCCTGCAGTTCGTTGTTCTGGGCCTGGCTCTGGCCTTCGTCGCGGTGTGGCTGCGACCCGAGCTGCTGCCGGCCCTCCAGGACCGCCAGGCCGGCCAGACCCGCTCGTTCGCCGATGCCGTCAACCGCACCGCACCCAGCGTCGTCAGCGTCTATACCCGCACCCTGGTCACCGAGCCGCTGGGGTTGGATTCGCTGGATCCACTGCTGCGCGGACTCTACCGCGATCGCATGATCACCCGGCCACGGCGCGGCCTGGGTTCCGGGGTGATCCTGAGTGAAGACGGCTTGATCCTGACCACCCTGCACGTGATTTCCGGGGTTGACGATGTGGTCGTCGCGCTCTGGGACGGACGCACCGCCGAGGCCCGCCTGATCGGCGCCGACCCGGCCACCGACCTGGCCGTGCTCAAGGTCGACCTGGCCGGCCTGCCGGCCGCCGACCTGGACTCGACCACGGCACTGCGCACAGGGGACGTGGTTCTGGCCATCGGCAACGCCTTCGGCCTCAGCCATACCGTTACCATGGGCATTGTCAGCGCCACGGGTCGCGACCGGCTCAACCTGACCACGCTTGAAGACTTCATCCAGACCGACGCAGCGATCAATGCCGGCAATTCCGGTGGCGCGCTGATTAACCCGGACGGCGACGTGGTCGGCATCAACTCCGCCTCGCTCAGCCAGAGCATGGGTGCCCAGGGTATCGGATTTGCCATTCCCGCCGGTCTGGCTCAGCAGATTGCCCACCAGATCATCGAATACGGTCAGGTCAAGCGTGCCTGGCTGGGCGCCGAACTGGTCGATGTCAGCCTGACCTTCGATCCTGCCCAGCGCAGCCGCCCCGGGGCGCGCATCAGCCGCATCCATCCCGGCGGCCCGGCCTGGCAGTCGGGTCTGCGCAGCGGAGATATCCTGCTGACCGCCGACGGCGAGCCGGTCAGGTCGGCGCGCGAGCTGATGCTCCACATCGCCCGCCTGGCACCGGGGCGCGAACTCGAAGTTGAGGTGGTGCGCGGCAATCAGCGCTTTGCGACCAGCGTGATCCTGATCCAGCAGCCACCACTCCCCGGCTGACAGTGATCGGCCGCTGCTCTGTTGCGCCGGCTAGAATGGCGGACCAAAGACCATCAAGCTAGCTGGAGCACGCCTGTGAGCATCAAGTCCGATCGCTGGATTCGCACCATGGCCAAGCGCCACGGCATGATCGAACCGTTCGAACCCGGCCAGGTCCGGGCCAGCCAGGGTCGTCAACTGGTCTCCTACGGCACATCCAGCTACGGCTACGACGGCCGCTGTGCCGATGAATTCAAGATCTTCACCAATATCAATTCCGCCGTTGTCGATCCCAAGAACTTCGACGAAAACAGCTTCGTCGACTTCAAGGGCGAGACCTGCATCATCCCGCCCAACTCCTTCGCCCTGGCCCGCACGGTGGAATACTTCCGCATTCCGCGCAACGTGCTGACCATCTGCCTGGGCAAGTCGACCTACGCCCGCTGCGGGATCATCGTCAACGTCACCCCGCTGGAGCCGGAATGGGAAGGCCACGTGACCCTGGAGTTTTCCAACACCACGCCGCTGCCGGCCCGGATCTACGCCAACGAGGGCGTGGCCCAGTTCCTGTTCCTGGAATCCGATGAACCCTGCGAGACGTCCTATGCCGACCGCGCCGGCAAGTACATGGGCCAGCGCGGCGTCACCCTGCCCAAAGCCTGAACAGGCCCGGCGCGGTCGCGCTCCTACTCGACGATCTTGATGCTGGGCATGCGCACGGCCGTATTGCGCGCCTGGACTGACAGCAGCGCCGCGGTCCGGCGGGCAATCTCGCGAAAGCGCCGAGCGACCGGGTGGTCGGGCTCGGCCACCACGATCGGCGCGCCCTGGTCGGTCGAGCGCCCCAATCCGGCATTGAGCGGTACCTGACCGAGCAGGGGCAAGCCGAGCTCCTCGGCAATCCGTGCACCACCGCCACTGCCGAACACCGCTTCCTCGAAACCGCAGTTGGAACAGATATGGGTGCTCATGTTTTCCAGCACGCCCAGCACCGGAATCCGGACTTTCGAGAACATCAGGGCCGCACGCCGGACGTCATCGACCGCGACCTCCTGCGGCGTGGTCACCGCGATCGCGCCGGCCACCGGGATCTGTTGCGACAGGCTCAACTGGATATCGCCGGTCCCCGGCGGCAGGTCGACGACCAGGTAGTCCAGATCCTCCCACAGGGTCTGGGAGAACATCTGCTGCAAGGCCTGGGTCGCCATCGGCCCGCGCCAGATCATGGCCTGGTCCTGCTTGACCAGCACCCCGATCGACATCGCCTGCAGCCCGTGCGCTGCCATCGGCAGGATCTTCTGCCCATCGGTAGTCCGCGGTCCACCCTTGAGGCCCAGCATTCGCGGCTGGCTGGGGCCGTAGATATCGGCATCGAGAATGCCCACGCTGGCGCCTTCGGCAGCCAGCGCCAGGGCCAGGTTGGCGGCAACGGTGGATTTGCCGACCCCGCCCTTGCCCGACGAGACCGCCAGCACGTTGCGCACCCCCTGGACCGGGGTCAGACCCTCCTGGACGGCGTGCTCGACGACCTGAAAGCCCACGTCCACCTTGACCGCCGAAACCTCGTCATCGGCCTCGAGGGTGTCGTGGGCGATCCGCGCCAGGTGCTCGGCCCAGCCGGCGGCCGGGTAGCCCAGCACAATGTCGACCGCCACCTTGCCGTCGACCACGGCCAGCCCGCGCACGGCCTCGCCCAGCGGCTGCCCGGTGTGGGGATCATGAAGTGAAGAGACCAGGTGCTTGAGACGGTTTTGCAAGGCTTCGGACATCGACGCGGTTTCCTGAACTTAAAGGGCTGGATGAATTCAGGTCGCTATGGTACCAAGCGTCGTCTCGACGAACCGGTCCGTGTGATAATTTCGGGCTTGACCTCGCTGCCTTCGACCGAATCGACCCCATGACCACCAAGCGCCGCATCCTCGTCACTGCCGCCCTGCCCTACGCCAATGGCTCGATCCACCTCGGTCATATGCTCGAGTACATCCAGACCGACATCTGGGCCCGGTTCCAGCGCGCCCGCGGCCACGAAGTCTGGTTCGCCTGGGCCGATGATGCCCACGGCACGCCGATCATGCTGCATGCCGAAAAACTCGGCCAGAAACCCGAGGAACTGGTCGAGGCCATGCGCGCCGAACACGAGCGCGACTTTCTCGATTTCGGCCTGTCGCACGACAACTTCTCCTCGACCCACAGCGAGGCCAACCGGCGCATGGTCGAGCGCATCTGGCAGGGCCTGCAAGCCAGCGGCGCGGTGTCCACGCGCACCATCGAGCAGTTCTTCGATCCTGAACGCAAGATGTTTCTGCCCGACCGGTTCATCCGCGGTCATTGCCCGAAGTGCGGTGCGGCCGACCAGTACGGCGACTCCTGCGAGGCCTGCGGGGCGACCTACGATCCGACCGAACTGGTCGAACCGCGCTCA
Organism: Wenzhouxiangella sp.; assembly: GCA_046540955.1. Taxonomy (GTDB): domain Bacteria; phylum Pseudomonadota; class Gammaproteobacteria; order Xanthomonadales; family Wenzhouxiangellaceae; genus Wenzhouxiangella. The sequence goes on along the minus strand of JBKHEF010000002.1, from coordinate 57,857 downwards.
ATGGTCTCCGGCGCCACCCCGGTGATGAAGAAAACCGACCATTACTTTGTCACCCTCGACCAGTTCCGCGCCAGTCTGCAGGCCTGGGTGCGCTCGGGCACGCTTCAGGACGAGGTCGCCAACAAGCTGCAGGAGTGGTTCGGCGAGCGCCTGCGCGACTGGGACGTGACCCGCGACGCCCCCTACTTCGGCTTCCGCATCCCCGGCGAGACCGACAAGTACTTCTACGTCTGGCTCGATGCCCCGGTCGGCTACCTGGGCAGTTTCTCCGAGATCTGCCAGCGCGAGGGCCTTGATCTGGAAGACTGGCTCAAGCCCGATACGACCACCGAGATGCATCACTTCATCGGCAAGGACATCATCTACTTCCACTGCCTGTTCTGGCCGGCCATGCTGGAAGCTGCCGGCATTCGCCGGCCGAGCGGTGTCCACGCCCACGGCTTTCTGACCGTCAACGGGGCCAAGATGTCGAAGTCGCGCGGCACCTTCATCAAGGCCCGCACCTGGCTTGATGAGTTGCATCCGGACTACCTGCGCTACTACTTCGCCGCCAAGCTCGGCCCGGGCCTGGCCGATATCGACCTCAACCTGGAAGACTTCCGGGCCCGGGTCAATGCCGACCTGGTCGGCAAGCTGGTCAACATCGCCAGCCGCTCGGCCGGTTTCATTCACAAGCTCGGCGGCGGCAGGCTCGCTGCCGCGCTGCCCGACCCGGCGCTCTACCAGCGCTTCGTGGACGAACACGAGGCCATTGCCGCGGAGTTCGAACAGCGCAACTACCAGATGGCGATCCGCCGGATCATGCGCCTGGCCGACGAGGCCAATCGCTACATCGATGAACACAAGCCCTGGCTGATGGCCAAAGAGGACGGGCGCGAGGCCGATGTGCTGGCAGTCTGCACCCAGGGGATCAACCTGTTCCGGGTCATGATGACCTGGCTGGCGCCGGTCATTCCGGCCACCGCCGCTGCCGCTGAAGACTTTCTGGCCACGTCGCTGGCCGACTTCGACAGCGTCAGTCAGCCGTTGCTCGACCATCAGATCAGGCCGTTCAAGCCCCTCTTGCGCCGGGTCGAGGCCGAGCAGATCGAGCGGGTCATCGCCGCCAGTCGCCAGAGTCTTGAGGCCGCTGAGCCGGTGCCAGCCTCACAGCCCAGCGAACTGGTGCTGGCCGATGAAATCGCCTTTCCCGCCTTCGCCGCGGTCGATCTGCGGATTGCCCGGATCGTCAAGGCCGAGGAAGTCGAGGGCGCCGACAAGCTGCTGCGCCTGGAACTCGACCTAGGTGGCCCGACCCGCCAGGTGTTCGCCGGCATCCGCGGTCACTACGACCCGGCCGAACTGGTCGGGCGACTGACCGTGATGGTGGCCAATCTGGCCCCGCGCAAGATGCGCTTCGGGATTTCAGAGGGCATGGTGCTGGCCGCCAGCCACGATGCTGGCCGGCCATTCCTGCTCGCCCCTGACAGCGGGGCTGAACCCGGCATGCGGGTCAGCTAGGCGGGCCAGTCGATGGACGCGGTGCTGATCCTGGTCTCGGCGGCCCTGGTCAACAACTTTGTCCTGGTCAAGTTTCTGGGTCTGTGCCCGTTTCTGGGGGTGTCTTCGTCGACTGAATCGGCCCTCGGCATGGCCCTGGCCACCGCCTTCGTCCTGACCCTGGCGGCCGTGGCCAGCTACCTGCTGACCCGCTGGGTGCTGCAGCCGCTGGATCTGATGTACCTGACCACAGTCAGCTTCATCGTCGTCATTGCCGCCCTGGTCCAGCTGACCGAGCTGTTCATGCGCCATGCCGCGCCACTGCTGCACCGGGTGCTGGGCATCTACCTGCCGCTGATCACCAGCAACTGCGCCGTCCTCGGCGTGGCCCTGCTCAACCTGCGCGAACGCCACAGCCTGGTCGAATCCGCCCTTTACGGTTTTGGCGCGGCACTGGGCTTTGGGCTGGTGCTGGTGGCCCTGGCGGCCGCCCGCGAACGGCTCGAGCTGGCCGATGTGCCGACCAGTTTTCGCGGTGCACCGATCGGACTGATCACGGCCGGCCTGATGGCTCTGGCCTTCATGGGGTTTACCGGTTTCGCCCGCCTCTGACAACCCCGTTAACCAGGCGACTTTCCAAAACAGGCCGGATCGGGCAGAATCCATCCGCGTGGCCGGAGGCTTTCAGGGAGACTCTCGATGTTTTTCCGCTCAAAACGCGGACCAGAGGATCAGCCGGACCCGGCTGATCTGGCCAAGCAGCTGGCCCTGGCCAACGAACGCGATAGCGTGGGTCGGACCACGATTCAGACTTTGCTGGTGCTGCTGAAGAACTTCGCGGTCGAACTTGACGAGCTCAACAGCGCGGAGTTTCGGCGCGAAGTCACCCAGTTCGGCGAGCAGTTGCCCGAACTTGTGACCGGCAAGCAACTCCAGCGCGCCATGGACAAGCAGGCCCGCCGCTTCGAGGCCTATATCCAGCGCCAGAACACCTACCTGCTCGAGCGCGAGGCCGAGCTGCGCAACGTCATCACCCTGCTGTCCAACGCCATGGCCCTGCTCAACCGGGAAAATGCCGCCTACCACCAGCAGATTCTCGACCAGGGGGCCAACTTCGAACGCATCATCGCGCTCGATGATCTGCGCCGGATCAAGACTTCGCTGGCCGAGGAAGTCCGCCAGCTCACCAGCATGGTGGAACAGAAGAAAAAGGCTGAAGCCCAGCAGCTCAGCAACCTGAGTGGCCAGGTCGAAGTACTGCGCGAGGAACTGGAAAAAACCCGGGATGAAAACCGCCGCGATCCGCTGACCGGCATCTTCAACCGGCGCGCGCTGGACGACTACCTGACCGCGCTGGTCGACGACAACCGCCTGCGGCGCAAGTCATTCGCGCTCCTGATGCTGGATATCGACAACTTCAAGGCGGTCAATGACCAGCATGGCCACCTGGTCGGTGACCAGGTCATCCGGGCGATGGCCGGTGCCTGCTTCGACATCCTGCGCGCCGACGATTTCGTCGCCCGCTTCGGTGGCGAGGAGTTCGTCGCCGTCATGCCCGGCGCCTCCAGGCGCGCAGCCGCCAGGCGGGCCACCAAGCTTTGCCAGGCCGTGGCCGGTACGCGGTTTGCGCTGCCGGCCGCAGACCGCGAGGACTACCTGCACCTGACCGTCAGTATCGGGGTGACCGATTTTCGCCGGGGCGACACCCGCACCAGCCTGCTGGAACGGGCTGACCAGGCGCTCTACCAGGCCAAGGAAAACGGCAAGAACCAGGTGATTGCCTTGTAATACCTTCAAATCCGGCACGCGGCGTTATATGATTTCATTCGTGCACTGTTGCGGCTTTTCGAGGATCTCATGCGAACATCATCACTGAAATTCCAGATCATTGTTGCAGTGACCCTGGGCATTGTCGTTCTGGCGGCCACCAACAGCATCCTGCAGATCCGCGAAGCCAACCGCCTGGCCGACCAGGAAGTCGAAGCCCTGGCCGACACCGCCAACCAGGAGTTCAGCAACCTGCTGAACGGCGAACTGTCGCGCTTGTCGCTGGCCATCGAATCCCTGTTGACCGACTCCGAGGCCGTGGCCGCGTTCGCCCGGCGCGATCGCGCCACGCTGGCCGCCCGCCACACCGATCTGTTCGAACGGATGCGCGGTGAGTTTGGCATCGCCCAGTACCAGTGGCACGTGCCGCCGGCGACCAGCTTCTACCGCTTCCACAATCCGGACAACTTCGATGATGATCTGTCCGGTTTCAGGGCCACCGTCATCGCCACCAACCGCGACCAGCGGCCGATCCGCGGGCTGGAGGTCGGTCGCGGCGGGCCCGGGGTGCGCATCGTCTATCCGGTGTTCCACAACGGCAATCACCGGGGTTCGGTCGAGCTCGGTGGCTCGATCAATGGCCTGCTCCAGCAGCTCGAGGAAAACCTCGGCATCTTCTACGCCGTCGGCATCGACCCGGCGATCTTCCGCGCCGCCGGCCGCTTTGCCGACGGTACCGAGGATCTGTTGCGCGACGGGCTGCAGTACTACCGCTTCTCCTCCGACCTGTCCCGGGTCCTGCTCGAACAAAGCGAAACCCTTGAAGGTGTCGTCGAGTTCGAAGACGCCAGCATCGCGCTGAGCACGATCGAGCTGCGCGACTATCAGGACCGCTCAATCGGCCAGATCGTGGTCGGCACCGATGTCAGCGAGATGATCAGCGCCCAGCGCGGGCAGATGATCGCCTCGGTGCTCACGTCGTTACTGATCATGGCTGTCATCCTGAGCCTGATCGTCTGGATTACGGTCCGTGCCCTGCGCCCGCTTGATGAGGTCATCGACATCACCGGCCGCATCGCCTCAGGTGATTGCAGCATGGAGGTTCATTCCGAGCGCCAGGACGAGGCCGGACGGGTCCTGCAGTCGGTCGGACGGATGACCGAGCAGTTGCGCAAGACCATTGGTGAGATTCGCTCGGTCAGCGCCAGCGTCAGCGATGGCAGCAGTGAGCTGTCCCAGGGCGCGGCCACGCTGGCCCAGGGCTCGACCGAGCAGGCTTCTTCGGTCGAGCAAGTCTCGGCCTCGATCGAACAGATGAGCGCCAGCATTCACCAGACCTCCGACAATGCCGCCGAGACCGAGCGGATATCGCTGCAGACCGCCAGTAGCGCAGAGAAAGGTGGCGAGGCGGTCTCACGCACGGTCTCGGCCATGCGCGAGATTTCCGAGAAAATCTCGATCATCGACGATATTGCCTACCAGACCAACCTGCTCGCACTCAATGCGGCGATCGAGGCCGCCCGGGCCGGTGAGCAGGGCAAAGGCTTTGCCGTGGTCGCCGGCGAGGTGCGCAAGCTGGCCGAACGCAGCCAGGTCGCCGCCCATGAAATCGGCGAGGTGGCCAGCGGTTCGGTTGAACTGGCCGAGGAGGCCGGCAAGATGATCAACGGCATCCTGCCCGAAATTCGCCGCACTGCCGAACTGGTCCAGCAGATCAGCGCGGCCAGCAATGAACAGGATTCCGGTGCCCGCCAGATCAGCGAAGGACTCGCTCAGCTCAATCAGGTGGTCCAGCAGAACGCATCGTCGTCGGAACAGATGGCGGCCATGGCCGAAGCGCTCAGCGCCCATGCCGACCAACTCAAGCGCGCCATCAGCTTCTTTGCCATCGACCGAAAATAGGCCGCGCTCGGTTACGATAGCGGCTATCCATGATTGCCGCCATCGTCACCCTGTCCGTTCTCGTTACCGCCATCGGCGTCGTCCTGCTTTGGGCCGGGCAACGCCTCAAACCCGATGAGGAGTCGCTCAGCGAGCAGATCAACGCGCTGCTGCCCCAGACCCAGTGCGCCCAGTGCGGCTATCCCGGCTGTCGGCCCTATGCCGAGGCGATCGCCGCCGAACAGGCCGACATCAATCAGTGCCCGCCCGGCGGCGAGCAAGGCGTGCGCGCGCTGGCCGATCTGCTCGGCGTCGACGCCAAGCCGCTTGATCAAAGCCGCGGCGAATCCGGACCACCCGTGGTCGCGGTCATCGACGAAGACCGGTGCATTGGCTGCACCCTGTGCATCCAGGCCTGCCCGGTCGACGCCATTGTCGGCGCCGCGCGCCAGATGCACACCGTGATCGAGACTGAATGCACCGGCTGCGAACTCTGCCTGCCACCCTGCCCGGTCGACTGCATCGACCTGGTGGCGCGCGCGCAACTGCAGGTGCCCCCGATCCCGATTCGCGTGCTGGCCGCCTGAGTCGCCATGGTCGCCCGCCTGCATGCCTTCCCGGGGGGCCTTGTCCTGCCCGACCACAAGCAGATCTCGCTGGAGCGCCCACTGGCCCGCTGTGCACTGCCGGAGCGGATTTTCGTCCCGATCGGTCAGCACCAGGGTGAGGCCGGCACGCTGCTGGTCGAGCCTGGAGACAGGATCCGCGCCGGCCAGCCGCTGACCGCCGCAGACGACGATTTCCAGGTCCCGGCCCATGCACCCTGCGCCGGCACCGTGCTGGGCCTGGCCCGGCGGCCCATCTCGCATCGTTCCGGCCGCCCGGGTCGCTGCATCGAAATCCGGACCTGCCCCGATGGCCCTGCAGCAGCGCCGCGTCCGCTGTCGGATTGGCGCCGGGCCGGAACGGACCCGCTGGTCGATCACCTGCGCCGCATGGGGCTGGCCGGCCTGGGCGGGGCCCTGTTTCCGACCGCAGCCAAGCTGCGTGGCCCCTGGCCACGGATCCATACCCTGATTGTCAACGGCGCTGAGTGCGAACCCTGGATCAGCTGTGACGACAGCCTGATGGATGCCCGTCCAGCCGACATCATTGCCGGCGGCCTGGTCCTGGCTGCCGCGGCCGGTGCCGAGACCCTGCTGGTTGCCGTGGAAGATCCCTTGGGTCGGACAGCCAAGGCCTTGCAACAGGCCGCAGACGCGCTCTCCGGCACGACAGAAGTCCAGGTAATCAAGGTCCCGGCCATCTATCCTCAGGGTGGCGAGCGCCAGCTCATCCAGGCCCTGACCGGCCTGGAGGTCCCGCATGACGGGCTGCCGCAGGATCTCGGCCTGCTCTGTCATAACGTCGCCACGGCCGCTGCAGCCTTTGATGCCGTCGAGCGCGGCCTGCCGCTGACCGAGCGGGTGGTGACGGTTACCGGCCCCGGGATCGGCAAGCCGCGCAACCTGATTACGGCCATCGGCACGCCGATTTCATGGCTGATCGCGCAGGCCGGCGGCTACACCGACCAGGCCCGGCAGCTGATCGTCGGTGGGCCGATGACCGGCACCGCGCTGGACAGCGACGACGGCGTGATCAGCAAGGGTACGAATTGCCTGCTGGTTCTCGACCAGCCCCCGCCGGCACCGGAAAATACCCTGCCGTGCATCAATTGCGGGGCCTGCGTCGAGGTCTGCCCGGCCAGCCTGCTGCCGCAACTGATGTTTCGGGCGCTGGACGGCGGCCGCTACGAACAGGCGCGCGAGCTGGCCCTGTTTGACTGTATCGAGTGCGGTTGCTGCGCCCAGGTCTGTCCCAGCCATCTTCCGCTGGTCGAGGCCTACCGCCACGGCAAAGCCGAGCTCCGCCTGCGCGATCTCGACCAGCGCAGGGCCGCACTCGCCCGCCGGCGGCACGAAGCGCGCCAGGCTCGGCTGGCCCGGGAACAGGCCGAGCGCGAAGCCCGGCGCCGCGCCCGCGCAGAGCGCCTGCGCGAAAAAGCCGCCGCCGAAGACGAGATCCAGGCGGCGATCGCCCGCGCCCGGCGCAAGAACCATTCGCCCGGCAAGGACTGACACGCATGCGGTTTGCTGCCACCGGCGCCCCTCACCTGCCACCGACCCGGCGCGTCCATCACCTCATGGGCCTGGTTTTGCTGGCCCTGCTGCCGGCGATCGCTGCCCATGCCTGGTGGTTTGGCTGGGGGATCCTGATTCAGCTTGCCCTGGCCAGCCTGTTTGCGGTGGGCTTCGAGACCCTGATGCTGCGGCTGAGGAGACGTCGGCTGGCGCCTTTCCTGGGCGATGGCAGCGTGGTCGTCACCGCCGTACTGTTCGCCCTGTGCGTGCCGCCGCTGGCCCCGTGGTGGGTCAGCGCCACCGGCATGCTGTTCGCGGTGGTGATCGCCAAGCATCTCTATGGCGGCCTGGGCTACAACCTGTTCAACCCGGCCATGGTCGGGCTGGCGGCGGTGATCATCGCCTTCCCGATCGATTTCAGCCAGTGGCTGGCCCCGCGCGGCCTGGTCGAGGCGCCGCCGGGCCTGCTGGAGTCGCTGCACGCGGTGCTGACGGGCCGCCCCCCGGAGACCTTGAACTGGGACGCGGCCACCTCGGCGACACCACTGGATCGCCTGCGCACCGGACTGCAGGACCAGCTGCTGATCGCCGAAATCCGCATCCACCCGGTGTTCGGCGCGCTGGCCGGACGCGGCTGGGACTGGATCGGCCTTGGGATCCTGGCCGGCGGGCTGTACCTGATCTGGCAACGGGTCATCACCTGGCATGTACCCACCGCGATGGTGGTCACCACCCTGGCGGCCAGCCTGCCAGTCTGGCTGATCGCTCCCGACCTTCATCCCAGCCCGCTGCATGAACTGTTTGCCGGCGGGCTGTTGCTGGGTGCTTTCTTCATTGCCACCGACCCGGTTTCGGGCAGTGCCACGCCGCGCGGCAAGCTGCTGTTCGGCATCGGTGTGGCCCTGTTGACCCTGGCCATCCGGCGCTGGGGCGGGTTTCCCGACGGGGTGGCGTTTGCAGTCTTGCTGATGAACATGTTTGTTCCCCTGATCGACCGCCATACCCGACCCCGGGTCTACGGCCACGCGCGCTGATGGACCCGGCCCGTCGTCGAGCCGCGCTGACCCTGACCGTCATCGGCCTGGTGGCCGCGCTGCTGCTGGCCGGGATCGATCGGCTGACCCGCGAGCGCATTGCCCAGGCCGACCAGCAGCGCGCCCTGGCCACGCTGACTGCCATGCTGCCGGCATCCGATTTCGACAATCGCCTGCTTGATGATCGAATCGAGCTGATGCTGCCCGGCCTCGAACAGGCCGCTCAGGTCTACCGGGCGCGATACCGGGACAAGCCGGTCGCCGCCCTGGTCGATCTGGTGACCGAGCACGGCTACAGCGGCGATATCCGCCTGCTGGTAGCGGTGGACCCGGCCGGCACGGTCCTTGGTGTCCGGGTGCTCGAACACCGCGAAACACCCGGCCTGGGCGACCGCATCGAGATCGAACGCAGCCCATGGATCGAGGGGTTTTCAGGGCGCAGCGTTGGCAATCCGCCAGCCGAGCGTTGGGCTGCGGATAGGCACGGCGGCGATTTCGATACCCTGACCAGCGCCACGATCACCACCGATGCGGTGGTCGATGCCGTTCTCAGTGCGTTGCTGGGTCTGGCCCAGACCGAACCGGAACGGCTATGGGGACCGGCCGATGGCCAGATCCAGGAGACCCGGAAATGAGCGGTCAGGCGACCGAGGACTGCGGGCTGGCGTAGAGGGCGACCACGCGCTCGACCTCGCGACGCGAACCCAGGATGACCGGTACGCGCTGGTGCAGATCCTCGGGCGTCAGCTCCAGCAGTCGCTTTCGGCCGGTCGAAGCGGCGCCGCCGGCCTGTTCGACGATCATCGCCATCGGGTTGGCCTCGTACATCAGGCGCAGCTTGCCATTCTTGCCGGCCGCAGCCAGGCGTCGGTCGGATGGATAAAGAAAAACGCCGCCACGGATCAGGATGCGGTGGACTTCGGCCACCATTGAGGCCACCCAGCGCATGTTGTAGTCCTTGCCGCAGGGCCCATCGGCGCCCTGGATGCATTCGTCGATGAAACGCGCGATCGGGCGGTCCCAGAAACGCTGGTTGGAGGCGTTGACGGCGAACTCCTGGCACTCGCCTGGAATCGCAATGTGTTCGCGGGTCAGCAGAAACTCGCCGAGCGCCCGATCAAGGGTGAACATGCTCACCCCCTGGCCGGTGGTCAGGACAAGCTGGGTCGACGGCCCGTACAGGCAGTAGCCGGCGGCCACCTGCTCGACCCCCGGGCGCAGGAAATCAGCCAGTTCCGGTTCTCTGCCGCCGTCGGCGGCGCGCAGGATGGAGAAGATCGTTCCGACCGACACGTTGACGTCGATGTTGGATGAGCCGTCCAGCGGATCGCACAGCACCAGGTAGCTGCCGCGCAGCTTGCCCGGCGGCAGCCGGTAGATGTCGTCCATCTCCTCGGACGCCAGCGCGGCAATGTGGCCGTTGTGCTGGAGCGCGTCGATCATCAGATCGTTGGCGATCACGTCGAGCTTTTTCTGGGTCTCGCCCTGCACGTTCTCGGAGTCGGCACTGCCGAGCACGTTGATCAGATCGCCCTTGTTGACCAGGTCGGCGATTTTCTTGCAGGCCACGGTGATGTCGTTGAGCAGCCCGGTAAATTCGCCGCTGGCACGGATATGTCGTTGCTTTTCGATGATGTAGTTGGTCAGCGTGGTGCCGATCTGCATGAAAAATCCCCTGGTGTGCCTTGCCGTGTTCGTTTCACGGCATATTTTAGCCCGTGCCCGGAAGCCGGCGCGCTAGAATCGCAGGCCATGGCCACCGTCGACCCCATCGCCCCGACCCACACCGCACCGACCTCAGGCCTGATCTGGCGCCAGGGTCTGTGGCTGAACAATCCCGGGCTGGTCCAGCTGCTCGGCCTGTGCCCGCTGCTGGCAGTGACCAACACTGCGGTCAACGGCCTGGGTCTGGGCCTGGCGACCCTGTTCGTGCTGACCTGCTCCAACCTGGCCGTTTCGCTGTTGCGCGCCAACCTGCAACCGGAAATCCGCATCCCGGCCTTCGTGCTGATCATTGCCACGCTGGTCACCATCATTGATCTCGCTTTGCAGGCCTGGCTGCATGAACTGAGCCGCACGCTCGGTATTTTCGTGCCACTGATCGTGACCAATTGCACCATCCTGGCCCGGGCCGAGGCCTTTGCCTCGCGCCAGCCACCGCTGGCGGCGCTCCATGACGGCCTGGCCCAGGGGATCGGGTTCGGCCTGGTGCTTCTGGTCCTGGGGGCAGCGCGCGAACTGATCGGCCAGGGCACCCTGTTTGCCGGCGCCCATCTGCTGCTGGGCGACTGGGCCACGGGACTTACCCTGCGCCTGATGCCGGAAGGATTCGGCCTGCTGCTGGCTGTGCTGGCGCCCGGCGCTTTCATTGGCCTGGGGTTGATGGTGGCCCTGCGCCAGCACCTGATCGGCCGCGCCGGCAACGCGGCAGGCCAGCAGGCCGCCCGTTCAGCTGCCTGAGACCAGACGATCCGCCCAGCGGCACGCCCGGGCCAGGCTGTCTTCAGCCGTGGTATCGATCAGGATCGCGGCCGGGTCATCGGGCAGCGGCGGCGCAAAACTTTCAAGCTGGGCGTCGAGCACAGCCAGATCGGCTTCCGAGGGATCGTCGCCGCGCTCCAGCCGCTGGCGGATACGCTGGTGCAGCACCGGCTGGTCGGCGGTGCAAACCACCACGCCGAAAGGTATCCCATGGGCCTCGGCGAGCTGGCGGAAGGGACGCCGCTGCTGATCGCTCAGGAAGGTGGCGTCAACCAGCACCGGCAACCCGGCCGCAGTGACCGTTTCGGCCAGCGCCAGCAGACGATCATAGGTTTTGGCGGTGGCTGCCGCGCCATACAGACCGCCGCCAAGCCCGGAATGAGAGCGACTCATCGCCTTTAGACCGTGCAGGCGCTTGCGCTCGACATCGGAGCGGATGCGGACCAGTCCGCACTCGGCCAGCAGGCCGCGCGCGAGGTGACTCTTGCCGCTGGCCGAAACACCGCAGGTCAGCACGAGGGCCGGACGCTGCTCCCGGGCCACCGTCACTGACAAGTGCAGATAGCGGTCGATGTTGGCCAGGATGGCTTCTTTTTCGGCGGCCGTTGCCTCCCCGGCCAGTCCGAGTGCTGCCACCTTGGCCCGCACCAGGGCCCGGTAGACGACGTAGAAATCCAGCAGGGCGAGACCGGCATAATCACCGGTTCGAGCGAGATAGCTGTCGAGCAGGCGCCAGGCATGGGCTTGCGCACCGCGCTCGCGCAGGTCCATGACGATGAAGCCCAGGTCGGCCATGGTGTCGGTCCAGCGCAGCTCCGGGCTGAATTCGATGCAGTCAAACAGGGTGGTCCGACCGTCGACCAGGGTCACGTTGCCCAGGTGGACATCGCCATGACACTCGCGCACGAAACCGTCGGCCCGGCGCGCCTTGATCAGTTCGGCCAGCGACTCGAAACGGCCCTCGGTCCAGTCGGCCAGCCAGGCCAGTCGATCGCGCTGCTGCCGGTCTTTTAGCAACTCGTTCAAGGTCGTGAAGTTGTCCCGCATCGGCCCGATCACTTCGGCCGGGGTGCCCCAGGCCGAGCCAGCCGGCGCCCGCTCGGCGACCTCGTGCAGATCAGCCAGCGCTTCGCCCAGGGCCTCGACGTGGGCCGCCTCCAACCGGCCGGCCGCCAGCAGCCGATCGAAACCCTGGTCCGGATCAAAGCGGCGCATGCGAACGGCATACTCGATCGGCTGGCCGGACCCGCCAACCACCGGCGAGCGCTCCGACCCGGTCAGCGCCACCACATCGCAATAGAGGTCCGGTGCGGTCCGCCGGTTCAGACGGATCTCTTCCTGGCAGAAATGACGGCGGCCGGCCAGGTCGGAGAAATCAAGAAAACCGAAATCGACCGGTTTCTTGATCTTGTAGGCGTAGTCGCCGGCCAGCAGCACCCAGGAGATATGGGTCTGGAGCAGCTCTACCGTCTCGACCGGATGGGGATAGCAGGCCGGGTTGCGAAGTGCGTCGATCAGCGGGCTGGGCATGGTCGGACTAGGGCTGCCGCAACGGAAAATGCGAGGTCAGTATATCGCCCTGGCCGATGCTATTCTGCCGCTTTGCCGATGCCGGGGAAGATCCCGCCCATGCCTGCCATGAATGCCGCCGACCGCATCCGCTTTTTCGAGCGCCTGGCCGAAATCAATCCCAACCCGCAAACCGAACTGAACTGGTCGACCCCGTTCGAATTGCTCGTCGCCGTGGCCCTGTCCGCCCAGGCGACCGATGTCGGGGTCAACAAGGCCACCCGGCGACTGTTTCCGGTCGCCAATACGCCCGAGCAGATCCTGGCCCTGGGCGAGGACGGGCTGAAGGACTACATCAAGACCATCGGACTGTTCAACAGCAAGGCCAGGAATGTCATTGCGGCCTGCCGCATCCTGGTCGAACAGCATGGCGGCGAAGTCCCCCGGACCCGCGAAGCGCTGGAAGCCCTGCCGGGCGTCGGGCGCAAGACCGCCAACGTAATTCTCAATACCGCTTTCGGCCAGCCGACCATGGCCGTCGACACGCATATCTTCCGGGTCGCCAACCGCACCGGCCTGGCACCCGGCAAGACCGTTCTGGCGGTGGAAAAGGCCCTGCTCAAGCGAGTGCCAGCCCTCTACCTGAAAAACGCCCATCACTGGCTGATCCTGCATGGCCGCTACACCTGCAAGGCACGCAAGCCGCTGTGCCGGCAGTGCCCGGTGGTTGACCTGTGCCGCTGGCCGGGGCGGAAACAGATCCTTCAGGACGGGTCCGCATAAGGCCCCAGCAAGGGCTCGACCTTCAAACCGCGCGCGCGCAGCAGTTCGATCAGCCCCTGCTCGCCCGGCAAGTGAAGCGCCCCCACAGCAATAACCAGCCCGCCTTGCTCAAGCCAGGGCAACGCCCGCTCGACCATGGTGTGATTGCGCTGGATCATGCCGACCTGTTCGAAGTGCTCGCGCAGGGCCGGATCCAGGCCGGCCATCTGTGCCTCGGCGACCGCCTCGAGGGCCGTCAGATCGCCGGCCAGATAGGGGGCCAGCAAGGCTTCAAACATCTCGGCCTGGCGCGAGAAATCGGCCACGGCATGCTCCAGCATCGACAGTTGCAGATCCTCGGGCAGATCGGCGAGAAAGGCCAGCTGCTCTTCGATCCGTTCCAGCGATACCACGTCGAGATCCAGGCCACCGGCGCGGATCGACAGGGCCAGATCCATGAACAGACCGGTCTGCGGCGGCGGCACCGAGATGGTCATGGCCGCCGCCCAGGGCCGCAAACGGCGGACCACCGGCTCACCCATGCCGTAAGACTGATGCAGGATCTCTACCAGTTCGTCATACAGCGAGCTGCCGAGCACCTGGTCCAGACGCGGTTCGGGGTAATGCATCGCCTCGTTGAGAACGGCCAGCATGGCCGCATCCGGCACCAGTTCCAGGGCCAGGCGATCGGCATCGCGCAACACATCGAGCAGTACCGGCGGAAACTCCAGCAGGCGCGGGTCCTCGCTGTGGACCGTGCCCAGCAGCCAGTTCTGCTGACCGTCGGGTCCGTGCACCGACCACAGGACCTGGGCCGGCGCAGACGCGCTGGCCAGGATGCATACCAGGCCCAAAATCAACCTCAGGTAAAAAAACCGCATGCTGTCACCTTGCCTGGCGCTTGAACCGATACCATGGAGCCTGATTCTACCCCGACGATGGCAGCTTTCCGGATGAGATCCATAGCGCAACGTTTCCGCGGTTTTCTGCCGGTGGTCGTCGATGTCGAGACCGGTGGCTTCAATCCGGCCACCGACGCCCTGCTGGAACTGGCGGTCTGCATCATCGCCATGGATGAACAGGGCTGGCTGCACCCCGAGCCGGTCCAGGTCCGCCACATCGAACCCTTTCCCGGGGCCAACCTCGAGCAGGCGGCACTGGAATTCAACGGCATCCGTCCCGACCATCCGCTGCGCCCGGCGGTCGATGAAGAGACCGCGCTGCGCTCGCTGCTCAATCCGGTCCGCCAGACCCTGCGCGATACCGGCTGCAAGCGGGCCGTGCTGGTCGGCCACAACGCCCATTTTGACCTGTCGTTTCTCAACGCCGTGATTGCCCGGGTCGGCTACAAGCGCAATCCGTTCCATCCGTTCAGCTGCTTCGACACAGCCACTCTGGGGGGCTTGGCTTACGGCCAGACCGTGCTGGCCCGGGCGGTCACCGCGGCCGGGCTGGAATGGGACACTGACCGCGCGCACTCGGCCGCCTACGACACCGAACGCACCGCCAGCCTGTTCTGCACCATTGTCAACCGCTGGCGTCATCTGCAGGATCTGGAGTGACATCCGGCATGTTGACCCACCGGCTGCGACCTTGAAAGTCGGACCCTTTGGCCCCCAGTTCTTGACAGATAGCCGTTTCGTTGATCACCCTGACCCTACCTGAAAGGAGGTTGCCATGGCTTTTTCCCTGCCCGATCTGCCCTATGCCAAGGACGCACTCGAGCCACACATCTCGGCCGAGACCCTGGAATACCACTACGGCAAACATCACAAGACCTATGTCGACAAGCTCAATGGCCTGGTCGAAGGCACTGATGCCGCCAACCAGTCGCTCGAGGACATCATCCGCTCATCCAGCGGGGGGCTTTTCAACAACGCCGCCCAGGTCTGGAATCACACTTTTTACTGGCACTGCCTGAGCCCCAACGGCGGCGGGGCCCCCAGCGGCAAGCTGGCCGAACTGATCGATCGCGACTTCGGCTCATTCGAGGCCTTCGTCGAGAAATTCAACGAATCGGCGGTCGGCAATTTCGGATCGGGCTGGACCTGGCTGGTACAGAATCCCGACGGCAGCCTGGCCATCGTCAATACCGATGATGCCGAAACCCCGCTGACCGGCACTGCCAAGCCGCTGCTGACCTGCGATGTCTGGGAGCACGCCTACTACGTTGACTACCGCAACGCCCGGCCGAAGTACCTGGAAGCGTTCTGGAAGCTGGTCAACTGGGATTTCGCCGCCAGCAATCTGAACTGATCGCCGGCCCGGGCCCGCTTACAATGGCGGCCATCTGCTGAACGCGATGGCCGCCATGTCCCACCTCTTCGATACCTATGTCCGCATGCCCGTCGCCCTGGTCCGGGGCGACGGTGCCTGGCTGTACGATGACCAGGATCGGCGCTACCTCGATGCCCTGAGCGGCATCGCCGTTTGCAGCCTGGGCCACGCCCATCCGCGCATCGCCGAGGCCATCGCCGACCAGGCTGGCCGGCTGATCCACACCGCCAACATCGTTCGCATCCCGGCCCAGGAGCAACTGGCCGAGCGCCTGGCTTCGATCAGCGGTCTCGATCGGGCCTTCATCGCCAACTCGGGCGCCGAGGCGATCGAATGCGCGCTCAAGCTGGCCCGGCGCCACGCCCACGCCCGTGGGGTCGAGCAACCCGCCGTCCTGGTCGCCAGCGACAGTTTTCACGGCCGCACCCTGGCCGCGCTCAGTGCCTCGGGCAATGCCGCCATTCAGACCGGCTTCGGCCCGCTGGTCGACGGCTTTGTCCGGGTCCCGTTCGGCGATGCCCGGGCCGCAGCGCGTGCCTTTGAACAACACCCGAATCTGGTTGCGGTGCTGGTCGAACCGATCCAGGGCGAGGGCGGCGTGCGCGTTGCACCCGATGGCTATCTTTCGGCGCTGCGCGCCTTGTGCGACCAGCATGACGCGCTGTTGATGCTCGACGAGATCCAGTCCGGCATCGGTCGGACCGGGCGCTGGTTCGCCTTCCAGCATGAAACCGGCCTGCTGCCTGACGTGGTCACGGTGGCCAAGGCGCTGGGCAACGGGGTGCCGATCGGCGCCTGCCTGGCGCGCGAACCGGTCGCCGCCCTGCTCCCGCCGGGTTCGCACGGCACGACCTTCGGTGGCAATCCGCTGGCCTGCCGGGTCGCCCTGGAAGTACTGGCCATCATGGAACAAGACGACATCCTGGGCCGGGCCCGGCGCGCCGGCGGTCGGCTGCTGGCCGGCTTGCGCCGGGCACTGGCCGGGATCGACGGGGTGGTCGAGATCCGCGGGCGCGGGCTGATGGTCGGGGTGGAGCTGAGCGAGGCGGCCGGCGAACTCAAGGATGCCGCCATGGACCGCGGACTGATCCTGAACATCACCCGCGGCAACGTCATCCGCCTTTTGCCGCCCCTGATCGTCGATGACGCCCAGGTCGATCGGATCGTCGAGATCGTCGCCAAACTGGTCCGGGAGAAATTCAGCACCCCGGCCTGATACCGGTTTGATCTCGGTTGGCTCGACCGCCGTACTGCCTTAGCCCAGGTGTCGCAATAAATTGGCGGTGCCGCGATCCAGCAGTGGCTGCAGGCTTTGCAGAGCCGACTGAAACTGCTCCTGATCGGTAGCCACCAGTGTGGCGTGCCCCACCTTGCGCCCGGCCCGGGGCTGCTTGTGGTAATCGTGCCAGGCCAGTCCGGGCACGGCCAGCAGATGTTCGCGCTCAGGCATTCTCCCCAGCCAGTTGAACATCAGCGCCTCTCCCCGCATTGCCGTGCTGCCCAGGGGCAGATCGCAGACCGCGCGCAGATGATTTTCGAACTGCGAGCACACTGCCCCTTCAATGGTCCAGTGGGCCGAGTTATGCGGCCGCGGGGCGTATTCGTTGGCGATCAGATCGGACCCGGCTACGAACAGCTCCAGGGTCAGGCAGCCCACGTAGTCCAGCGACTCCAGCAGCCTGGTGACCGCAGCCCGGGCCTGCCCGGCCAACGCGCCCGATACCCCGGCCGGGGCGGCGGCGAGGCGCAGAATGCCGTCGGCATGAACGGTGCGGGTCAACGGGTAGCAACGCACTTCGCCGGAAGCCGAGCGCACCGCGGTCTGGGCACACTCGTAATCGAAGTCAATCCAGGCTTCGAGGATCAGATCCTGCCCGCCCAGACGCTGCCAGGCCGGCTCGAGGTCTTCGTGCGTTCGCAGCACGGCCTGACCCTTGCCGTCGTAGCCCAGCCGGCGGGTCTTGAGCACGGCAGGCAGGCCGACCTCGTCGATGGCGGCCAGCAAGTCCGGCCGGCTGGAGACGGCAGCGACCGGGACGATCGCAATGCCCAATTCGCGCAGCAGACGTTTTTCTGCCAGTCGGTCCTGGCCGGCGGCAAAGGCCCGGGCCGGTGGCCGAACCGTCGTCTCCATTGCCAGTTGCGCCAGGACGGCGGCCGGGACGTTCTCGAAATCGGCGGTGACCCGGTCACAGGCCGCCAGCGCGCGCAGGCCGGCCGGATCGTCCCAGGGACCGACGTGGAGCCGGCCCAGCGCCCCGGCACAGGCATCGCCAGCCGGGTCGAGGAACTCGAAATCCAGCCCCAGCGGCCCACCAGCCTCGGCCATCATGCGCGCCAGCTGCCCGGCGCCGAGAATGCCGACCCGCATGCCGCCTCAGGCCCCGGGGATGGGCCGGGCCATGACCTGCTCGGTCTGGCGCGCCCGCCAGGCCTGGTAACGCTCGGCCAGACCCTCATCGACGGTCGCCAGGATGGCGGCAGCAAGCAGGCCGGCATTCTTCGCCCCGGCCTTGCCGATGGCCAGGGTGCCGACCGGGACACCGCCCGGCATCTGGGCAATCGACAGCAGCGAATCCAGACCATTGAGGGTGCGCGACTGGACCGGCACCCCAAGCACGGGCAGGTGGGTCTTGCTGGCCACCATGCCGGGCAGATGCGCGGCCCCGCCGGCGCCGGCGATGATCACCTTCAGGCCGCGACCGGCGGCCGTGGCGGCGTATTCGAACATGGCATCGGGGGTGCGGTGGGCGGAGACCACCCGGCACTCATGCTCGATGTCCAGTTCGGCCAGAATCTCGCTGGCGTGACGCAGGGTGTCCCAATCGCTCTGCGACCCCATGATCACGCCCACCCGCGGGCTGTTTTGCATGCTGCCTGCTTCCAATCAGTCAGGCGCGTTATGGTAGCAGGCCACCGCACCTGCTGCCCCCGTCTCGACCTGGCTCGGGTACACTTAGGCCATGACGCTCCCTGATCACCTTCTCGATATCCTGTGCTGCCCGGTCAGCCACGAGCCGCTGCTGCCGCTGTCGCGCGACAAGCTCGGCAAGCTCAACGCCGCCATCGATGCCGGCGAGGTGCAATTCGTCGACAACGAACCGGTCACCGATGCACTGGCCGCGGCCCTGATCACCCGCGACGGCAAGGTCGTCTACGCCATCGAAGAAGGCATTCCGGTCTTGCTACCCGAACGCGGCATCGGCACCACCCAGCTAAAGGAAGCGCTCTAGGCCGCCTGGTTCAGAAGCTCAGAGCAACTCGACGCTTTCTCGAATCTCGCAGGCCCGGGCCCGGATTGCCGCCAGTCGGCTGGCATCCATGCGGTCGACATTGCGGTACATCATCGTCATGCGCGGGTTGGACTTGAACCGTTCTTGATGGCGGACGAGAAAGTCCCAGTACAGCGCATTAAACGGGCAGGCATCTTCGCCCAGAGTCTCGCTGACCTTGTAGCGACAGTGTTTGCAGTGATCCCCCATGCGGGCGATGTACTTGCCGCTGGCGGCATAGGGCTTGGAGGCCAGCAGGCCGCCGTCGGCGTGCATCACCATGCCCAGGGTATTGGGCAGCTCGACCCAATCGTAGGCATCGGCGTACACGGCCAGGTACCAGGCGCAGATCTCGCGCGGCACCACCCCGAGCAGAAGGGCGAAATTGCCGGTCACCATCAGGCGCTGGATGTGGTGGGCGTAGGCGTTGCGGCGGGTGGCATCGATCGCCCGGGCCAGGCAGCGCATGTGCGTTTTTCCGCTCCAGTACCAGTCCGGCAGCGGCTGGTCGTGGTCCAGGGTATTGAGCTCGGCATAACCGGGCATCTTCAGCCAGTAGATGCCACGGATGTACTCGCGCCAGCCGATGATCTGGCGGATGAAGCCCTCGACCGCGTTGAGCGGGGCGTCGCCATCGCGCCAGGCCTGTTCGGCGGCCCGGCAGACTTCCAGCGGTGACAAGAGCCCGAGGTTGAGGCTGGCCGAGAGCCGGCTGTGGAACAGGTAATCCTCCTCGTCGGGCAGCGCGTCCTGAAAGTCGCCGAAGTGCGGCAGGCCGACAGCGATGAAATGGGCCAACGCGCGACGCGCCTGGGCACGGGTGACCGGGTAATCAAAGCCGTCCAGCTCGCCAAAGTGAGCAATCCTGGTCGCGACCAGATTCAGCACCTCGCCGGTCAGGGGATCAGGTCTGAACCGCATGGGCCCGGCTGCCGGCGGGTCGCCGGTCCAGCGCTTGCGGTTGGCGGCATCGAAGTTCCAGCGACCGCCGGCGGGCTGGTCCTCCTCCATCAACAGCCCGGTGCGCTTGCGCATCAGGCGGTAGAAATACTCCAGGCGCAGCTGCTTGCGACCTTCGGCCCAACGTTCAAAGTCTTCCAGCGAGTGGATGAAGCGGGTATCGGGCAGCACGGTCACGGCCACTCCCAATACTTTCTCCCAGCTTTGCACCTCGGCCAGCACCCGCCATTCACCCGGCCAGCTGACCACGATCTCGTCGAACGTCCCCTCGGCCAGCGACTGGCGCAGCAGGTCGGTGAACGACACAATCGCACTGTCTGGATCAAAACAGTGGTAGCTCACCGACCAGCCCTCCGCCCGCAAGTCGTCGCGGAAGTGGCGCATGGCGGCAAAGACCAGGGCGATCTTTTGTCCATGATGCCGGACATAGCGGGTCTCTTCGACCAACTCGCCGAGCACCAGGTAATCACGGCTGCGATCCAGCGCCGCCAGCACGGCATGATCAGGGTTGAGCTGGTCACCGAAGATCAGTCCCAGTCGGGCCATGGTACCTATCGCTCTTGCTTGAAACAGGCTGCAGGCTAACAGCCCGAACGGCTGAAAAACGTCAGCAAATCGAGCGTGATTTTGATCGCGGTCAAATCCTGTCAGGGCAAGGGCGCGTAAGCTTTGACTCATATATCCCACCCAACAACGGAGAGAGGAGAGTCATGATGATCCGCACCCTAGCAACCGTCGCAGTTGCCGGTCTTTTTTCTGCCAACGTCATGGCCCAGGGCGCCGGCGACTGGCTGGTTCGCGTCGGGCTGGGCTATGTCAGTCCCGATACCGACAGCGGTGATCTGGTCGTCGGCGGCACCACGCTGGCAGGCGCACAGATCGACGTCGGCAACAACACCCGGCCGATCGTCAACCTGACCTACATGGCCACCGATCACATCGGCTTTGAAGTGCTGGCCGCCTGGCCGTTCGAGCACGACATCAAGGCCGCCGGCATTCTCGACGGCGCCGGCAAGCTCGGCGAAACCAAGCACCTGCCGCCAACCGTGAGCCTGCAGTATCACTTTGCACCGGGTGCTGCCCTGCGGCCGTATGCCGGCATCGGCCTGAACTACACCACCTTCTTCAGCGAAAGCGGCACCGACACCCTGAATGCGGCGCTCGGCGGTCCTTCCAGCCTGTCGATCGATGACTCGTTCGGCGTCGCCCTGCAGCTGGGTGCTGACTTCGATATCAGCGACACCATGTTCCTCAATCTGGATCTGCGCTACATCCAGATCGAAGCCGATGCCAAGATCAAGACCCAGACCGGCGGCGGCGAAGTGGTCAGCCGGATCAAGGCCGACATCGACCCCATGGTCGTCTCGGCCGCTGTCGGTTTCCGCTTCTAGGAGCCATCTCCTCCAAAAAGCACATTGCCAAATGTGTCTTTACTTGCCATGCCTCGGTCACCGGGGCATGGCTTTTTTTATTGACGAATCGGTTATAAAGGGGACATGGGCCCCGCCACGCACTACCTGGATGTTGCCGAACCGTTCCTGATGTACCGGGGCGGGGAACTGCCCGGCATCCAGGTCGCCTGGGAGACCTGGGGCAAACTCAACCCGGCCCGTGACAACGCCATCCTGATCTTTACCGGCCTGTCGCCAGGCGCACACGCCGCCTCCTCGCCCGCCGATCCGGCCCCCGGCTGGTGGGAAGCCATGATCGGCCCGGGCAAGCCCATCGATACCAACCGGTTTTTCGTGGTCTGTGCCAACTCGCTGGGCTCGTGCAAGGGCTCGACCGGGCCGGCCAGCATCAACCCGGCCACCGGCCGGCCGTGGCGGCTGGGTTTTCCGGAACTGGCCATTGAGGACATCGCCAGGGCCACCCGGCTGGTGACCGATCACCTCGGCATCAGTCGGCTGCATGCGGTCATCGGCCCTTCCATGGGTGGTTTCACTGCCCTGGCCTGGCTCAAGCAATACCCGGGCAGCACCGAGCGCGTGGGTCTGATCTCAACGGCGTGCTCGGCCACCCCGTTTGCAATCGCCATCCGCTCGCTGCAGCGCGAGGCCATCGTCACCGACCGCAACTTCCACAACGGCGATTACAGCGACGACGAGTGGCCCGAGGTCGGCATGCGGCTGGCGCGCAAGCTGGGCATGATCACCTACCGCTCGGCCGGTGAGTGGCAGCGACGCTTTGGCCGCAAGCGCCAGGACTATTTCCCGTCCACCCTGTTCGGCATGCGTTTCGACGTCGAGTCCTACCTGGAAACGCATGCCCGCAAGTTCGTCGGCCAGTTCGACCCGTGCTGCTACCTGTACCTGTCGCGGGCCATGGATCTGTTCGATGCCTGCGACAGCGACGAAACGCTCAAGAACCTGTTCAGGCGCTGCTTTACCGGACATGCGCTGGTCATGGGCGTTGAAACCGACATTCTTTTCCCGCTGCACCAGCAACGCGACCTGGCCGGTGCGCTGGAGTCCAGCGGCTCGGAGGTCACCTTCGAGGCCCTGCCCTCCATCGAAGGCCACGATGCCTTTCTGGTCGATTTCGACCGCTTCGGCCCCCCGGTCCGGGACTGGTTGGCGTAAAATTCAAAAAAGCCTGCTGTACGCACCTCGTGCCGGGGTGGCGGAACTGGTAGACGCGCCGGACTCAAAATCCGGTTGCCGCGAGGCAGTGCGGGTTCGATTCCCGCCCCCGGCACCAATAAAAAGCTATTATTATCAATAGCTTGTGAGTTATCGTTTACCGTGCTAAGCAGCGTTTATTATCTTCTCAAAGCGAGCGCGTTCGGGAATCGAACTTGCATATCGATTCAAGAGCCATCTCAGCTTGGCGATAACCCTGACGACTACAAGATTGCCAGCAGACGGGTAGATTCCCACTGTATCCGTCCAAAATGACGAATAGGCGTTCAAGGTGCCGCATCTCAGTTGTGCCCTTCATGCATGGCGCATAAAATATCCCATATATAAGGCGTTTATTGAGGTCGCGACATGAGCCGAACCACAAGCATTCTCGAGCAGGCCTATTCCCCCAATGGCTCTGTTGCTGTTGATGAACTCGTCGGCTACTTGCACATCACCAAGACCGAACTCGCCGCGGCCGCCGGCCTGCCGCGCGATGCGGTCTCGAAAAAAGCTCGGCTGCACTCCGTGCGAACCCAACGCCGTCTTGGCGAAGTGGTGGAGATCATCAATCGTGTTCTGCCGTGGAGCGGGTCGGTGCAGGCGGCCTTTGCCTGGTATCGCGCGCAACCCCTGCCCTCCTTCGGTGGTTTGACCGCCGAGGATCTGGTCAAGGCCGGTCGTGGCGAAGCCGTGCGCAATTACCTGTCCCGGGTCGCGGTCGGTGGCTATACCTGAACTCCGGTTCCGGGGCCAGGCGTTTCGCGCGCACGACCCGAGATGGGCCTGGGATCCGGAATCCGGCGAGGCAGCACGCCAACATGGCGGGCGCTTCAATCCGGTCGGCGTCGCTGCCCTTTATCTGTCGTTGAGCTTTGAGGCAGCCTGGGCAGAAGCGCAGCAGGCGTTCCCGCTCAAGCCACAGCCTCTGACGCTGTGCGCCTACGAGGTGGACTGCGAACGCATCGTTGACCTGCGCGACTCTTTGGTTCGGGATGCCCTCAGGATCACAAGCAACGATCTCGGCTGCCCATGGGAAGACCTGCTGGATCGCTCAATCACCCCGCCCAGCCATCGTCTGGCAGAGCATTTGATTGCCGATGGCGTCGCCGGAATCCTGGTGCCCAGTTTCGCGCCTGGAGCGCCCGAAGAAGCCAGCAATCTCGTGCTCTGGCGATGGGGGTCGTCCTTGCCGCATCGAATCCAATGCATTGACGACGAAGGTCGCCTTCCGCGTTTGCGAGGGTGATATAACAGGTGTTGCGGTGCTCGCGGGCGCTGAGTACTTTTGTCAGCTAATCTGGGGGCTTTTCCGGGAGAATATTCGCAAATTTGAACATCTATCATCCAATAAAACAAAAGGTTGGATATTTTTTCGATTCCCGCCGCCGGCACCAATTGACCGGGCTCGCTCGGCTTTTCGAACGCCATGCTCAGCGAACTGGCTGGCGACTCCAAGCCACGGGATGGTCCGCTGAATGAACGCCTATCAGCCCCCCTACACCCTCACCACAGAGATATTGAACCGGGTCGCAGAGATCAGTGAAGCCATTGGGCGGCTGACGGTGCTAACTGATGAGGCACATTCACTGCGCCTGCGCAGAATCAACCGCATCCGAACCATCCAGGGCTCGCTGGCCATTGAAGGCAATACCTTGAGCGAAGCCCAGATCACCGCGATCCTGGACGGCAAGCGGGTCATCGCGCCGCCACGTGAGGTGCAAGAGGTGAAAAATGCTCTGGCCGCCTATGATCGGTTCCAAGGCTGGAGCCCCGGGTCGGAAACCGATCTGCTGCAAGCCCATGGAATTCTGATGTCTGGCTTGATTGAGGAGGCTGGAGCCTACAGATCGGGCGGTGTCGGGGTGATGGCCGGCGGCCAGGTCATCCACATGGCGCCACCAGCCGACCGCGTGCCGCATTTGATGGTCGATTTGCTCGGCTGGCTGGCCTCGACCAAGCTCCACCCACTGATCACCAGCTCGATTTTTCACTACGAATTCGAATTCATCCATCCGTTCGCCGATGGCAACGGCCGCATGGGGCGGCTTTGGCAAAGCCTGATTCTCGCCAAGTGGAATCCCCTGTTTGCAGACATTCCCGTGGAGAGCGTGGTCTTTCAGCATCAGTCAGAATACTACCAGGCGATCGAGGAAAGTACGGCACGGAGCGACTCAGAACCCTTTGTCTCCTTCATGCTGCAGATGATCGTGAACACGATCATGACCACCGCCCCCCAAGACGCCCCTCAAGTCACACCCCAAGTCGGAGATCTGCTGACTGCCATCAAGGGTGAAATGAGCCGTGCAGCCCTGCAATCCGTTCTGGCGCTTTCCGATCGCAAGTCCTTCCGCGAGCGCTACCTCAAGCCCGCCCTGGCCGATGGTCTGATCGAAATGACCATCCCAGACAAACCCAACAGCCGACAACAGAAGTACAGGCTGACCGAGCGGGGCCGGCTGTGGCGGCGGGATTTTCAAGCCGCACTGGCCCGACGTTCCGAAAAGCAACATCCAGAGCAGTGATGGACAGGCATAGCCTTATCAGGTCCGGGAAATGCTGAAGACAATCGACAATCTGGAGTACGACAATGGCCGTCGCTGGCCGAGCGTCATTACAGTGGCGAATTGAAAGTCCGAGTTCCGCCCGAGCTGTACCGTCAATTGGCAATAGCTGCGGCCGGGCAAGACACTGACTGCGTTTGCCAGAAAATCTGGGGGCATTTATGGGGGCACATTCGCTAATCCGGACACCAATGATAATAGAAAACAACTAGTTAGGGCCGTTTTCGATTCCCGCCCCCGGCACCATCAACTCAACCGCCCGGTGCCTCCAGATCGGTCGCAAACAGCATGCCGATATCCCTGAATGACTTGAACTCCAGGTGATTGCCGCTGGGATCGGCGATAAACATGGTCGCCTGCTCGCCGCGAAGGCCCTCAAATCGCAGGTAAGGCTCGATCACGAATTCCACCCCCGCCGCTTGCAGCCGTTCGGCCAGTTGCTGGAAGTCGTCCCAGTCCAGAATCGGGCCGAAGTGGCTGGCGGGCACGGCATGACCGTCCACCGGGTTGGTCGCCACGGCCGGGTGATCTTCAGGCGCGACCTGGTGCAGGACCAGCTGGTGACCGAAGAAATCCAGGTCGACCCAGCGCTCGGCGCTGCGGCCAGTGGCGCAGCCCAGGGTCCGGGTGTAAAACGCCAGCGTACGATCCAGGTCAATGACCGGCAGGGCCAGGTGAAAACGCGGGTAGCGCTGGTCGACAGGGCTTGCTTGCATGATGTTCATTCCATTGCCGTGGCAGGAGCGAACGCAGTTTACTATGCCGACCTTTTGCCCGTATGCCCAGACCGCCCGGGCGGTTATCATTCGACGATGAACCAGCCGTTTAGATCATGTCCGACCTGAGTCGTCGGCAACAGCGTTACCCGATTGTCCTCGCGCTGTCGCTGAGCCTGGTGGTTGCTGCGGCCACCGTGATCGCGGTTGCCCTGCTCAGCCGTGCCGGCCAGCATGCCCAGATGAGCATACTGGAAAGCCAGGCCGATCAGATTCATGGCCTGATCGAAAGCCGCTTTCACCAGCAGGAAAACCGGATCCAGGCGGCTGCGGCTCTGTTCGTGGGCAGTGACCATGTCAGCCGTGATGAATGGCAGCGTTTTGTCGAAACCACCGCCCGTACCCATGATGCGATGTTCGAGATGTTCTGGAGCGAGCGCATGTCGGCCGCCGAAATCCCGGCCCTGCGCCGCCGCATGGCCGGTGAAGGCATCGATGGTTTCGTCCTGCAGCCACCCGAAGCGCGCGAACTTTACTGCCCCATCGTCTACATCGAGCCTTTCGAAATCCGGCGTGACTCGCTGGGCGTCGATGTCTGCACCCGACCCAAGACCTACTCGGCCGCCGAGCGTGCGCGCCGCACCGGCCTGCCCCAGGTGTCTGAGTCGGTCAACCTGGTCAATGACGCCGATACTCCGATTCCAGGCTATGTCCTGCTGGCCTGGGTCGATCCCCGCCCGGATCAGCGCGGCGGCTGGGTCGGCGGGACCATGGCGCTGGGGTCCCTGCTTGACGGCCTGGATGCGCATCCTGACCTGTCGGTCAGCTTCTACGACCACTCGTCTGCCGAGCAGGCGATGGTAACAATCCACGGTCAGGCAACCCGAATGGAACGAGCGATCGAGACCGAACGCAGGCTGGATCTGGGGGGACGCCAGTTTGGCCTGGTCTTTCGCAAGCCGCCGGCCTCGAATCTGAATGTTGTCCTGCTGCTGATCGCCGGCCTGGCAATCGCTGTTCTGTTGGGCGCCCTGCTGCTGTCGGTCCTGCGAACCCGGATCCGGGCTGAAAGAATGGCCGAGGAGGCGACCCGCGCCTATCGCAACAGCGAGCAGCTGCTTGAATCGGTGACCAGTAACATTTCCGAAGGCATCTACCGTGGCGTGCCCGGCCAGGGGCTGGTCTACATCAACCAGGCGCTGGCCCGGATGTTCGGCTTTCGCGACACCGACCAGATGCGCGCTCAATCCGGACCGATTCTCTATGCCTCGCCAAACCAGCGCGAAAAACTCCATCAGATGCTGATCGACGATGGCACCTACCGCAACCAGGAAGTCGAGTTCGTCCGTCCCGACGGCAGCCATTTCTTTGCCATCAACAGCGCCGTGGCGACCCGGAACGCCGACGGCAGCATCGCCCATTTCGATGGGGTGATCTCCGATATCACTGAGCGCAAACAGGCCGAAGAAGCGGTCCATCGTCTGGCTCACTTCGATGACCTGACCGGCCTGCCCAACCGCAGCCTGCTCAACGACCGCATCCGTCAGGCGATCGCCCATGCCAACCGCCGCCAGCGCCCGATTGCGGTCATGTTCATGGATCTGGATCGCTTCAAGGCGGTCAATGACTCACTAGGTCATGGCATTGGTGATCAGTTGCTGATCGCGGTCAGCGAGCGCCTCCAGACCTCGCTGCGCCAGTACGACACCATCAGCCGCCTGGGCGGTGATGAGTTCGTCATTGTCATGCCCGGCGCCGGGGTCGATGCCGCAGCCCAGAAAGCCAGCAGCCTGATCCATGAGTTCCGCGAAGTTTTCGAGATCGACGGCCATGAACTGGTCATCACGCCCAGCATCGGCATTGCGATCTACCCCGAAGACGGTGAACACCCCGAAACCCTGCTGCGCAATGCCGATACCGCCATGTACCATGCCAAGGAGCGCGGCCGGGCCACCTTCGAATTTTTCACCAGCGAGCTCAATCAACGCGCCTACGAACGTCTCAGCATGGAAACGCACCTGCGCGGTGCCCTGGCCAACGGCGAGCTCAGCCTGGTGTTCCAGCCCATCATGGAGCCAGACTCCGGCCGCATCCGCGCCGCCGAGGTGCTGCTGCGCTGGAACTCACCGGTGCTCGGCCGGGTCAGCCCGGAGCAGTTCATTCCAGTGGCTGAGCAAAGCGGCCAGATCGTCGATATCGGCCGCTGGGTGATTGAAACCGCACTCCAGCAACTGGCCAGCTGGAAACGGCTGGGGATGTCCGATCTGACCGTTTGCGTCAACGTCTCGGCGGTTCAGTTCTGGCGCGGCAACCTGGCCCAGTCGGTGCAACAGGCGCTCAATGATGCTGGCCTGTCAGGCCGTGATCTGGAGATCGAGCTGACTGAAAATGTCATCATGAGCGATGTCGACACGGCCCGTACCGTGCTCGATCAGCTGCGGCCGCTGGGCGTCTCGGTGGCCATCGACGACTTCGGCACCGGGTATTCCAGCCTGAGCTACCTGAAGCAGTTCCGGATCGATCACTTGAAGATCGACAAGTCCTTCATTCGCGATCTGAAAACAGACTCCGACGATGCGGCCATCGTTTCAGCAGTCCTGAGCATGGCGCGCGACCTGCGCGTGAAGGTCATCGCCGAAGGCGTAGAGACCGCCGAGCAACTGGCCTTCCTGGCCGAGCGTCGCTGCGACTACATCCAGGGGTATTATTTCAGCCGGCCGTTGCCGGCCAACGACCTGATGCGGCTGTGGGCACGGACTAACCGCTGAGCGATTTCAGCAGGCCATGGTCAGGGTGTTGCCGCCATTGTCAGCCATGCCACGAATCGCCTGATCGGCCGCTCCAAGCAATTCGATCGCCCGGCGATACAGCTGGCTTTCGTCCATATGGCAGGCCAGGCCGATCGACAAGGTTACCCGGAAGGCTTCTTCATCGGCATCGTGAAAGTCTTCGCCCGCCATGGCACTGCGCAGCCGATCAAGCTGCTCGCGGGCACGGTTTCGGGACATGCCGGGCAGCAGGACCGTGAACTCATCGGCAGCCGACGGAAAGACCAACTGCTCCTGACCGGCCAGGCGGGCCAGGCGGCGGCGCAGAACCTGGAGCACCGCCTCGACATCGTTGGGGCCGAAGCGCTCGACCAGATGGTCGTGCTCATCCAGGCGCACGAACGCCAGCGCCAGCGGATGACCCAGCGTTGTTGCCCGACGAAACTCAAGATCCAGGCGCTCGTCGAGTTGTTCAGCCATCGACAACCCGGCGGCAGGTGCTGCCTCATCGTCCAGGCCGCCGCTGGCCACGATGTGCTGTTCGTACTCGTAGGCCTCACGCGAAGCCATCAGCTGACGGTCCGACAGCGCCTGGCGCGCCTGATCGATGATGCCGGTCAAAAGCGGGGCTGAAATGATCTCGGTATCGTACAGTTCGGCCATGTCGGGCAGGCGTTCGGCGAGTTCGTCAAGCAGCGAAGCGAGAAACTCGCGGTCCAGCTCATCGAGCTTGCCGGCGGTCCGCATCAGCTCTTCAGTCAAGGCACCGGGATCGTCGCCCAGCAGCAGATCGGCAACCTTGCCGGCCACTTCGACGATGGCAAAAAAAGTCGCATGTTCAGCCTGCGAGGCATCGGGGCTGCGCCCATGAACGCAAACCGGAACGCTGACCAGCTTTTCTGGCAGTTTCCAGTGAGCCATCAGCCAGCTGCCGGCCTCGCCATGATCAGCACCCAGCCGTTCGCGCTCAAGACGGATCAGCTCGTCGTGATCCCGCGCCTGCTCAAGCAACGGCAGGTACTCGTCGGGTAATGCCGCCGACAAGGCCAGCACGCCGATGTCCTGCAGCAAGGCGGCCAGCGCCAGTTCCTCACCGTCGCGACGACGCAAGCGCCCACCGATCAGGCGTGCCGCGCAGCTGGCGATCAGAACCCGCCGCCAACTCTGCTCCACGCCACCGGTACCGTCCTTCCCGCTCCTGAGCATCTGGGCCAGCGAAAAACTCAACGCCAGGGTCATGGTGGCGTTCAGGCCGATCACCACAATGGCCTGGCGCAGGCTCTCGCTTTTGCGCCGCCGGGCAAACAGGCAGGAATTGCTGGCGCGCATCAGCCGCCCGGCCAACGCGGGGTCGTGGGCCAGGGTATTGACCAGGGAACTGAGATCCACCTCGGGATCACGCGCCAGTTCCACGATCTGCATCGCGATCCCCGGCGGTGTAGGCAGATCCGGGCAGAAGCGCAGCGCCGTTTTTATTCTTGGTGTCAACATGCTGGTGGTTCCTCAGATCATGCCTGAGCTTATACAGATAACCATCTGACTTTGAGCGAGTATATCAGCACATTGGCCGGGCGCAAGTCGCCCGATTTGCCGCCTGCTGGCGTTTTTTGTCCGCTTGACCGATAATTTCGGTCTCCTACCCGCCTGTCCTCCATGTCCGACAAGTCCCTGACAGTACTGCTGTGGATGTCACTGACCGCCGTTGCTTTTGCCGGCGTGCCCACCGCCCACGGACAGGACGAACCGGCGACAGAGCCGGTGACCGCCTCGACAGGGACATCCGACCCGGCGCTGGAGGCACTGCTCAGCCGTGCTGACCAGGCGCTGGTTCGCGGCTGGCTGGTCGCCCCGCCCGGTCGCAGCGCCATGGACCTGTACCGTGAGGCGCTCGACCTGGATCCGGACAATGCCGAAGCACGCGCCGGCCTGGGCGCGGTATTCCAGGCCGTGCTGGAAGCGGCCTTGCTGCTGGCCCGCGAGCTGGATTTCGATGCGGCCGAACAACTGCTGATCCAGGCTGAGGCACTGGAGGGTGGTGATGGCGGCCTGGCGCATACCCGGGAGCGGATTCAAACCCTCCGCAGCGCCTATCTGGCCAAGGCCGAGCAGGATGTCCGCGCGCTCATCCGGGCCGGTGATTTCAGCCGCGCCGATGACGAGATCACCGACCTGATCGCCATCGGGCTGCCGCACGACCGCCTGCGCGCCCTGCGCAGCCAACTGTCCTATGCCCGCCTTTACGGCAGCCATCAACCGGGGCAAATCCTGCGCGATCCGCTCAGCAACGACGGCAAAGCGCTGGGGCCTTCCATGGTTGTGGTCCCCTCGGGGCAATACATGATGGGTTCCCCCGACAGCGAAGAGGGCCGCGCCGATCATGAAGGCCCGCGCCATCGGGTCGTGCTCAGGCGCGGTTTTGCCCTGGCTGCCCGCGAAACCAGCGTGGCCGAATTCCGCGCATTCATCGAGGCCAGCGGCTACACCACCGATGCCGAACTGGCCGGCTGGTCACGCGTCTACGAAGTCCGCAGCGGCCGCATGAGCCGGCGCAACCGGATCAACTGGCGCCACGATTACCGCGGACGCCTCGCCGACCCCGAATTGCCTGTGATTCATGTCTCCTGGCGCGATGCGCGCGCCTACGCGCGCTGGCTGGCCGAAACCACCGGCATGGACTACCGCCTGCCGACCGAGGCGGAATTCGAATACGCCCTGCGCGCCGGCAGCCAGAGCCGTTATTGGTGGGGGGAACAAACACCGGACCGCGCGCTGGAAAACCTCACCGGAGACGGCGATTTGTCACCCAACGACGCCCGCTGGAGTGTCGCCTTCGCCCGCTACAGCGACGGCCACTGGGGACCGGCACCGGTTGGCAGCTATCCAGCCAATCCCTTTGGCTTGCACGATCTCGGCGGCAATGTCATGGAGTGGGTCGAAGACTGCTGGCACGACAGCTTCGTACGCGCGCCATCGGACGGATCAGCCTGGGTCAACCCGGGCTGCACCCAGCGGGTGATCCGGGGTGGTTCCTGGAGCAGCACGCCGGAGATGTCGCGTTCGGCCTACCGGCTGGCAGGCAATGAAACCGCCACCGACATGCGGGTGGGTTTCCGCGTCGCGCGCGACCTGGAAAAAAGAACCGGCCCGTGATCCTGATGATCACGAGCCGGCGTCCTCCTCGCTGTGTTTCGTGAGTCGCTAGAAGCGGACGAAACCGGAATCGTCGTCGGACTCAGGCGATGCCGCCTGGCCACTCTCGATCTTTTTCGGTTGCGGCGCCTTGGGTGGCGGGTTGTTCTTCATCGAAAAACCGCCGCCGGAGTGGCCCGATCCGCCGTCAATGGTGAAGAATGACACCAGCTGCTGAAGCTGCTGGGCCTGGCCGCTCATCTCTTCTGAGGTCGAGGCCAGTTCTTCAGAGGCCGAGGCCGACTGCTGGGTAATCGCGTTGAGCTGCTCCATGGCCTGGTTGATCTGGTTGGCCCCGGAACTCTGTTCGGTCGACGCCGCGCTGATCTCCTGGACCAGGTCCGAGGTCTTCTGGATCGCCGGGACGATCTCGTCGAGCAACTCGCCGGCGCGCACCGCCAGGCTGACGCTGCCCTTGGCGACTTCACCGATCTCCTGCGAGGCCACCTGGCTGCGTTCGGCCAGCTTGCGCACCTCGGCAGCAACCACGGCAAAGCCCTTGCCGTGCTCGCCGGCCCGGGCCGCCTCGATGGCCGCGTTCAAGGCCAGCAGGTTGGTCTGGTAGGCGATATCGTCGATGATCGAGATCTTCTCGGCAATCGACTTCATCGCATCGACCGTCTTGCGCACCGCCTCCCCGCCTTCGCCGGCATCGGTGGCCGCCTTGGAAGCCATGGTGTCGGTGACCTTGGCATTTTCGGTGTTCTGCTCGATGGACGCCGACATCTGCTCGACCGAGGCCGTGGTTTCTTCCACGCTGGCGGCCTGCTCGCTGGCGCCCTGGCTCAGGGACTGGGCGGTGGCCGAGGTCTGTTCGCTGGCCGCGGTAATGTTGTCGGCCCCGGTGACCACCGAGCCGATGATCTCCCTGAGCTTGCGGGCCATGCGATCCATCGCCTGGACCAGCTCGCCGACTTCATCTTTCTGCGCCAGCAGGGCCTGGTCGGCCTTGACCGTCAGATCACCATCAGCGATCCGCTTGGCAATGCCGACCCCGGCGTTGATGCCGCTGGTCACCATGCGGGTGATCAAAAGCCCCATCACCACTGCGATGATGGCACCGATGATCATGGCCGCGAAATTGATCGTGTTGCTGCGGGTGATAACCGTATCGCCGTCCAGCGCATCCTGCTCGGCATTGGCGACCACCAGCGTTTGCAGCTCGCCAAAGGCTTCCAGCACATTGCCCTGCACCTCGCGCGCCGGACCGGTAATCAGTTCATTCATTTCTTCCAGCGTGGCAACCGCATTCTGGGCGGATTCATTGATGCCGTTGAAGAAACGGAACACCCCGACGGCGGCCGGTGCCATCTGCTCGGTATAGATTCCGAATGCCTGGTCCTGGTTGCCCTCGGCAATGGCCTGGTTGATCTCGCCGACGGCGGCGTGGAATTGATCGTGGAACGGCAGGATTTCGCGGATCAGGCCGTTGATCTGGCTGTTGCTGGTGCGAAAGTCCGGCAGCCAGCGCCCGAAGTTACAGCCATTCGGATCATCACCGCCACTGAACGCTTCCATGTTCTCGATCGCTTCAAGCACCCGCACCTGAAGCAGGGCATGGTCTTTCATGAACCGTTCGAGATCGCGGTTGGTGGTGACCGGCTGCATCAGGTCGATATCCAGGAAGGTCTGGTGTTGCGGATTGACCCGGGTGGTGTTGATGTTGCCCAGTTCCTGCATGGCCGAGACCAGGCGCTGGTAGACCCGCTCTTCTTCGGCGGTCTGTTCTAGCTGAAGATACTCTTCCTGGGCAGCCTGGTAGGTAGCACGATAGTTCTGAATGGCACTCGTCAAACGGTCCCGGTCGGCCCGGTCCTGCTGGGTATCGAGCAACAGGCCATAGCTGTTGATCAACTGCAGCAGGTTGGCTTCAATCTCGCCGAGAAACTGCACCGCGGGCAGGCGTTGGTCAGCGACCTGGTTGAAGGAATTGCCGACGCTGGTCAAGCCGTTGAAACCAATCATGCCGATGGTGATGGCAATGATCAGGATGATCGAAAACCCGGACAGGATTTTCGTGCCGATCTTGAGGTTCTTGAATGACATGCGCACAGCCTCCCTTGGAATGGCCTCATTGGTGTTGTTTAGTGCAACTGATCAGAAACTAGCAGCTAACGTCCTCCGGTGATTTGATGCAGGGCAAATACCGCCCCGATCATGGGCGATTTTCCTTACAAATGGTCAGCCGTGGCCGAACGCATGATCTCGGCGGCGACCTCGCCCAGACCAAGGACCTTGTCGGCCGCGCCCAGGGCGATGGCTTCCTTGGGCATGCCGAACACGATCGAGGACTTTTCATCCTGGGCCACGGTATGCGCGCCGGCATCATGCATGGCCTTCAGACCGCGCGCACCGTCCCCTCCCATGCCGGTCAGGATGAACCCGACCGCGTTCTTGCCCGCCTGGTCGGCCACCGAGCGGAACAGCACATCCACCGAGGGCTTGTGCCGGTTGACCGGCGGACCGTCGAATACCCGGGCGATGTAATGGGCCCCGCTGCGCTCGATCTTCATGTGCCGACCGCCTGGCGCGATCAACGCCAGCCCGGGCAGCACGCGATCGCGGTCCCTGGCCTCACGGACCTGGATCTTGCACAGTCCGTTCAGGCGCTGGGCGAACATGTCGGTGAATTTCTCCGGCATGTGCTGGACCACGACAATGCCCGGGCAGACCGAAGGCAAGGCACGCAGGACCACTTCCAGTGCCTGGGTGCCGCCGGTCGAGGTGCCGATGGCCACCAGCTGCTGGGTGGTCTTGAACATGGAGCCGCGCGCGGCGGAGACATGTGCGGTCTCAACCGGCGCACTGATCGTGCTGGTCGCCGCACTGACCTTGCTCATGCGCGCACGTGCCGCGGCCTTGACCGCGGTGGCCACATCGTTGGCCGAATCCTGGAGAAATCCCTTCAGGCCCGCACGCGGCTTGGTGATGATGCTGATTGCTCCGGCGCTCATCGCCTGCATGGTGGTCTCGGCGCCCTTCTGGGTCAGGGTGGAACAGATCACCACCGGCGTGGGCCGCTCGCTCATGATCTTGCGCAGAAAGGTCAGACCGTCCATGCGCGGCATCTCGATATCGAGCACGATGACATCGGGCCAGCGCGCTTCCATCTTCTTCATCGCAAACAGCGGGTCGGGGGCAGCGCCCATGACCTCGATGTCGCGGTCGGCCGACAGCATTTCGGTCAGCACCTGGCGCACGACCGCAGAATCGTCGACGATCAGCACCGCGATCTTCTTGCCCGCCACCGTCATGATCAGGCTCCTTCCTTGATGTAGGTTGCCGGCTGAACCGGCTTGAGCTCGGCAGTCACCCCGTGCAGGCTTTCTGCATGACCGACCATCAGGCAGCCACCCGGCTTGAGCTGGCGCAGAACATTGGCCACGACCCGTTTCTTGACCTCCATGTCGAAATAGATCAGCACGTTGCGCAGCATGACCAGGTCGCACATGCCGACCGAGGACAGGTCCTCCTGCAGGTTGGCAGCCCGGAACGACACCTTGCGCCGCAGCCGGCTGTCGATGCGAAACGTGCCCTGGTGCTCACCGACGCCCTTGAGGCAGTACTTGCGCAGCAGCTCTTTGGGAATGTTGTTGGCCCGCATCAGCGGATACTGGCCGCGGGTGGCAGCCGCGACCACGCGCGTGCTGATGTCGGTTCCGACAATTTCCCAGCCGCCGCGGTGATGCTGCTCCATGACCATGGCCAGGGTATAGGCCTCTTCGCCGCTCGAGCTGGCTGCACTCCACAAGCGCACCGCCCGCCCGGCCCAGTGCGGGATCAGGCGATTTTCGATGAATTCGAAGTGGCGCGGCTCGCGAAAGAAATAGGTTTCATTGGTGGTCAGGTGATCGATCGCGTTCTGGCGCTCGCGCAGGGCGGCCGGATCATTGCGCGCCTTGTCGATCCAGTTGAAGTAGTCGCGGAAGGTGGCATAGCCCAGGTCGCGCAGGCGCTTGCTCAGCCGGCCAGAGATCAGCGCCTTTTTCGACGGCGCCATGGAGATGCCGGCGGCATCGTAGATCAGTCGCCGGAACAGTTCGAACTCGGCATCCGACAGGACCGGGCCGACACCGTTGTCAGTCCCCGGTCGCCTGCCGGCGGTACCGGAATCGTTCAAGACCGGGGCTCCGGATCAGCCCTTGCTCTTCGCGTCGCCTTCGTCGGCCGCATCGGCAGCCACTTTTTCCAGCTGTTCCGGCGCCATGTCGCGCACCTGCTGAACGGCGGCCAGTTCGTCGACCGACAGGACCTTGTCCTGGTCAAGAATGATGACGAAATCATCGTTGAGCTTGCCCATGCCGCGAATGAAGTCATTGCGGATCCGGGCACCAAAGCCGGGGGCCGGGCGAATCTGGTCGGCCTCGATCTCGAGCACTTCGGAAACACTGTCTACCATAACCCCCAGTTCATGCCGGGTCTCGTCGGCCCCGATCTCGATAATCACGATGCAGGTCCGCTTGGTAATCTCCGAGGCCTTCAATCCGAAACGACGGGCCAGGTTGACCACCGGCACCACCTCACCGCGCAGATTGATCACGCCCTGGATGAAGTCGGGCATCATCGGGACCTTGGTGATCTTGCCGTACTCGAGAATTTCCTTGACATTCAAAATGCCAAAGGCATAGATCTCATCCTGCAACTTGAAGGTCAGGTACTGGTTCTCGTCGCTGCCGGCAGCAGCCAGGCCGGTCGCGGTCATGGCCGTCGACTGCCCTTTGACTGGCAGGCTGGATTTGGTATTGGTCTGACTCATTCGCTTTTCCCCGTTGGAATCCAATCAGTGTCTGGCCAGCGCGTGTTCACCACGCGTGATCTGCTGGACCAGGCCTTGCACGTCCAGAATCAGCGCGACCTCGCCGTTGCCCATGATGGTCGAACCACTGATCCCGCTCAAGCCCGAAAAGACCGGGCCCAGCGGCTTGATCACGGTCTGGAATTCACCCATCAGGCGATCGACGACCAGCCCGACCGACTGACCCTCGGCCCGGACCACGACCACCGAGCGGCGCTTCGGGCGCTCGCCCCTGACCCCGAACCGGTGCCGGATATTGACCAGCGGCAGCACGTTGCCGCGCAGGTTGATGTAGGTCTGGCCGTCGCGTTCGGTCTGGTCGACTTCCGAGAACTCGACGCACTCCTGGACCACATCCAGCGGCACCACGAAAGCCGCCTTGCCCACACCGACCACGAAACCGTCGATGATCGCCAGGGTCAGCGGCAGGATGATGCGAATGGTCGTGCCCTCGCCGGGCTCGGATGCGATTTCGGTACGACCGCGCATCTCGATGACGTTGCGCCGGACCACATCCATGCCGACACCGCGCCCGGAGATGTTCGACACCTTCTCGGCGGTTGAAAAGCCGGGGCGCAGAATCAGATCGAAAATCTCGCTGCGGCTGAGCTGCTGGTCCTCACCCACCAGCCCTTTCTCGCGCGCCTTGGCCAGGATCCTGTCCGGATCCAGTCCGCGCCCGTCGTCGCCGACCTCGATCACGATATTGCCGGAATCATGGTAGGCATTGAGGCTGATGGTGCCGGTGACCGGCTTGCCGGCCGCTTCGCGCTCGGCCGATGGCTCCAGGCCGTGATCGACCGCATTGCGGACCAGGTGCATCAGCGGGTCGCCGATCTTTTCGACCACCGACTTGTCCAGCTCGGTATCAGCGCCGGTAATGACCAGGTCGACTTCCTTTTCAAGATCGGCCGCCATGTCGCGCACCACCCGCTGGAACTTCGAGAAGGTCGCACCAATGGCCACCATGCGCAGCTTCAGGGAGGCATCACGCATCTCTTCGAGCAGGTCGTTGAGCTTGGACATCGACTCGATCAGCTCCGGATTCCCAAGGATCTGGGCCTGCAGGAACGTCCCGGCCCCGGCCGTGACCAGCTCGCCGACCAGGTTGATCAGGTGGTCGAGCTTGTCGGCATCGACCCGCAGGCTCTTCTGCTTGCGGTTGATGGCATCGCGCATCTGGCTCTGCTTTTGCGCGGCTGCGTCGATGACCGGACTCAGGCGATCATCGTCCTGGGCCACGATGTCGCCCAGACGGCGGGTCTGGTCGGCCTCTTCGGCCGCACTCTGCAACTCCAGCGCACGGGCCAGCTCGGTCTCGGTCAGGGCACCGCACTCGACCAGGATTTCTCCGATCCGCCGGTCGCTCTCATCGCTCATGGCGTTGATCAGGTCGATGTAGGCCGACAGGCGCGAGTACGGCGCCAGGATGTGGATATCGCTGTCTTCGCGGATGAACTCGAAGACATCCTCGATCTCCTTCTTGGTGGCCGAGGACATGAAACGAATCTCGAAACCCAGGTAGCAATCCTCCGGGTTGTAATCGGCCCGATCCGGCAACCAGTCATCCAGAATCAGCACGTGACGCACGGTGCCCAGACCTTCCAGAAAGCGCAGGAAGGAGATTGGGTCCATGCCGTCACGAAAGGAATTGCGCCCGAAGCGCAACGAGATGTGCCAGCAGTCGTTATCGACCGTCTCGTCGCTTTCATCGATGGGATAGTCGGCCTCGTCGCTCCTGGCGGCGGTCGATGGCAAGCCCGGTTTTTCGGCCTCGCCTTTGCCGTCTTCCAGGTAGACGCCCAGCTCCAGAATAAGGGCGCGACTCAGCGTCCGGCTGTCGTCGCTGACCTCACCATTGGCTTCAGTCTCGTCGACCAGGGTCGCGATATGATCCTGGCAGCGCAGCAGCAGCGAGATCAGGTCCGGCGAGACCCCGACTTCGCCATCGCGCATCCGGTCAAGCAGGTTTTCGACCACGTGGGTGAAGTCGACGATCCCGTCAAGTCCGAACAACGACGCCGAACCCTTGACGGTATGCGCCGCCCGGAAGATCGCATTGAGCGTCTCCGGCAGGTCCGCCTCGCTCTGGTGCTCGATTTCGAGCAGCTGGGACTCCATGTCCTCGAGCATTTCGCGGGCTTCGGTGAAATAGGTCTGGAGGGCGGCTTCCATGCTCATGCGCTTTCTCCTTCGGTCTGCTCGGCCGCGTTGCGCCGGTTGCTGGCCTGTTCGCCCGGCAGCACCACCGGGTCGCCGAACCAGGACACCAGACCCAGGGTCTCGAACACATCGATGACCGGCTGGCTGTGGTTGACCAGCGCGCAGTCCAGCCCGCGTGCCTGGCAGTGGCGCTTGGCCAGCATCAGCATCTGGGCGCAACTGGTGTCGATGTCGGTGACTGAAGACAGGTCGACCACCAGGCTTTCGGCGCGGTCGAGCAGCGGCAGAAATTCATTGGCCAGATCCTGGGCCTGGTAGATGGTCAGCTCGCCCTCCAGACCAACGTGACTGGCCCCGTTGCGTGATTCGGCTTGCAGCATGACGCCTCCGATCGCATTTGCGCTACTGAATAAGTTTATTGACCGCCGCCAGCATCTGTTGCGGCTGGAATGGCTTGACCACCCAGGCCTTGGCCCCGGCCGCCCGGCCTTCATCCTTCTTGTTGGCTGCCGATTCGGTGGTCAGCATGATCACCGGGGTAAAGCGGGTATCGGGACGCTTCTTGACTTCCTTAAGGAAAGTCAGGCCATCCATGTTCGGCATGTTGACGTCGCTGATGATCAGGTGAACGCGCCCGGCATCCAGCTTGGCCAGACCGTCGACGCCATCGCAGGCCTCGACCACGCGATAGCCCGACCCTTTCAGCGCGAGCACGACAAGCTGGCGCAGCGAAGCCGAGTCGTCGACGATCAATACGGTCTTTTCCAACGCTGTACCTCCCGAAAATAGTGTCGTGCCGGCCTAGAAAAATTCAATTTCAGAGTCCTTCGAGGATTGATGTTCCTCCCCACGGTGGACCCGGTGCTGATCGAGCATGGTATAGCTGGCCTGCATTTTCGCCAGCCAGGCATCAGTGTCGAAATCCAGCTTGCGGATATGACCGTCGGCATCTTTTGCCTCGCTGATCTCCTGTTCAAGCTCGCGCAGGTTGTGGCTGACCTGGTTCAGGATCTGGCTGACCCGATCCTGGAACTGCAACTCCACGATCAACTGCTCGATGACCTGGCGCACCCCGTCGGCATCTTCGCGCAGGTTGCGCGAGGACTGCTGGAGCTGCTCGATCACCTCGCGCGACTTGGTGATGACGTGATCGATACTCTGCTCGGTCTGGGCCAGCTGCTCGCTGGACTGGCTGAGCGCACGTTCTGCAGTATCCACCGTTGTCTCGATCGACTTCTTGATCGAGGTCACTTTTTCGGTCATCTGGGTCGCTGTTTCACGCGAACGCGCCGACAGGCTGCGGATTTCGGTGGCCACGACCGAAAAACCCTTGCCGGCTTCGCCGGCCCGGGCCGACTCGATGCCGGCATTGAGAGCAAGCAGGTTGGTGTGATCGGCAATCGAGACGACCTCGCTGGCCATGTCCTGCAGCTCGCTGGTAAAGGTCTTGAGCAGGCGCAGCTCCTCGAGCATCTGCTGGCGTGACTGCTGGGTCCGGCGCAGCGCGCTGACTGCATCGGACAGATCGGTCTGGCTGCTGTTGAGGGTGCCGATGACCTGGTCGCTGCCGTCGGTCTCCGAGGACGCCGAGACCGACTGGTTGAGGCTGTCGATCAGGTAGCTGAACTGCTGCATCAGGCCCGAGACCGACTCTTCGACATAGCGGTTGGAGTGATCGATATGGCGCGACCAGATCGGCAGCGACTCACCAACCAGTTGCTCCAGCGCCCCGTCCGGTGCAGCCGCCGCCGCGGCTTCCGCCTCAGCCCGGGCCCGCGCGGTCTGCCGCTGATGCATCCAGGCCACGCTCACCCCGGCAGCGGCAAGCACCGCCACAGCCAGCGCGGCCGACATCCAGTTCAAGCCAACCAGACCGAGCAGGCCTGCCACGGCGAGAAGCGCGGGGCCGAAAACAGCCAGCAGCAGGCTGCTGCCTTGGCCGGACGCCGGGATATGGGGGACGGTTTCGCTGGCCTGCATCACGTTCAGACCCTCCTTGGATCGTGTCATCATAGCGTAAAGACTCGCAATTTTTGCCGCCTGCACCGCTGCAAGCGCGGTGCCAGGCCAATCAGGCGGTCCGCTCGGCTGCGGCAAGCGCCAGCAGGGCCTGGGCGATATCGCCCAGCGGCAGCACCTGATCACTGGCGCCCAGGCGCACGGCGGCCCCCGGCATGCCCCAGACCACGCTGGTCGCCTCATCCTGGACCAGGGTCTGGGCCCCGGCATCGCGCACTGCCTTGAGTCCGCGCGCACCGTCATCGCCCATCCCGGTCAGCAGCACGCCGATGGCATGCTTGCCGACATGGCGGGCGGCGGTCAGGAACAGGACATCGACGCTGGGGCGATGGCGATTGACGCGCTTGCCGTCATGAACCTGGCAGACCCACTCCAGCCCCGAACGGCCCACCCCCAGGTGGCGATCGCCAGGCGCGATGTAGGCATGCCCGGGCTTGATCCGCATACCGTCTTCGGCCTCGCAGACGGTCATCGCCGAATGCTGGTCAAGGCGCTCGGCAAACGGCTTGCTGAACGAGGCCGGAATGTGCTGGGCAATGACGATCGGCGGGGCACTGGCCGGCAGCACTTCAAGAATCTCGCGCACCGCCTGGGTACCACCGGTGGAAGCACCCATGACCACCAGGCGGCGGGTTGCGGGGGTAAAGCGCTCGATGCGCGGCGGCGGTGTCACCCTAAGCGTGCGCGGGCGTGAACTGGCAGCCGACTTGACCTTTTCGATCAACTCCTCGGCATACTCGCCCAGCTTTTCCCCGACATCGGCCTGCGGCTTGCCGACGTAATCGACCGCCCCAAGAGCCAGGGCCTTGAGGGTGGCATCGGCACCGTGCTGGGTCAGAGTCGAGACCATGACCACCGGCATCGGCCGCAGCCGCATCAGGTTTTTCAAGAAAGTGATGCCGTCCATGCGCGGCATCTCGATATCCAGGGTGATGACATCGGGGTTGAGTTGCTTGATCTTGTCGCGGGCGACAAACGGATCCGGCGCGGTGCCAACCACCTCGATCTCCGGGTCGCTGTCGAGCACACGGGTCAGGATGGTGCGCACCAGCGCGGAGTCATCGACGATCAGGACACGAACCATGAAAAACCCTCCTTCAAGCCTCCGGCAGCGCGGCCCGGGCACGTTCCATGGCGGCCTGCTCGCGACCGATCAGGGCCTGGCCGTCGCCGGAGTCCACGTAGCGAACAAACGCCCGGCCGGTCCGGGTCTCGAACCGGACCTGGCGTGAGACCCGCTTGCCGACTTCCTCGGCCACGATCTCGATCCGTTCGGTTGCCAGGAAATCACGGGCAAATTCGATATTGTCGGCGCCGACCCGGTTGTTTGGCCCCATCGCACCGGCACCGCCAAACAGCTTGGCCCGCAGCCGGCGCCGGTCGGCACCCAGCTCGACTGCCCCATGCACCAGCCAGGGCAGCGCGTCGTTGCCGAACCGCACATCGTCAGGCAATGGCACGCGGCTGCCGCGACGGGGGAGCATGAAGTGATTCATGCCGCCAACCCCGCTGACCGGGTCGTACAGACATACCGCCACACAGGAGCCAAGCAGGGTCAGCAGGCGCCGCGGGACCCGCGAGATACAGCCGCCACCAAGCAGGATGCGGGTGGCCGCCTCGCCGGTGACAGCGTCGACGAAATCACTGGTCTCGCCGACCGTCAGGCACTCTGCTGTCCACCCCTTGGTCATTGTATTTTCCTGTAGATCGTGCCTCCGATCAGCTCGAATCGGTCAGTCAGGCCGTGCAGGTTCTCGGAGTGACCGATAAACAGCAAGCCACCGCTAGGCAGCAGATCGGCATAGCGATCGACGATCCTGGCCTTGACCTCGCGATCAAAGTAAATGAACACGTTTCTGCAGAATATCACGTCGAACGGCCCTTTCATCGGCCATTCCTCAAGCAGGTTCAGCGGCATGACGCGCACCGCCCGCTTCAGTTCCGGACGCACCATCACCCGGCCGTGCTGACTGCCGCCGCCGCGCAGGAACCAGCGCTTGAGCTGCTCCGGCGGCAGGCGCTCAACGCGCTCAATCGGGTAGACCCCTTCGCGGGCAAACCGGATCATGTTGAAATCCAGATCGGTGGCGAGCACGCCGACATCCCAGCCACTGTCGCGACCCAGGCCCTCGAGCAAGGTGATGGCGATCGAATAGGCCTCCTCGCCGCTGGAGCAACCGGCCGACCAGGCCCTGAAACGGCGCAGCGCGCGCCGGCGCAAACCGGGCAGAAACTCGCTTTTGAGGTACTCGAAATGATGGCCTTCACGGAAGAAGGCGGTAACGTTGGTGGTCAGCGCCGAGGCCAGGCCATCACGTTCGACCTCCGGTGCGCTGTGGATGTAGTCGAGGTACTCGCCGACATCATTGATTCCCAGCTCGCGCATCCGGCGGCTGATGCGACCCTGGACCATCGAGCGCTTGTTGTCGCCGATGACGATCCCGGCATAGTTGCGGATCAGCCGGCGGACGAAATCGAACTCCGCCGGCGTCAGGGTTTCCCGCCCGGGCGCTCTGGACGCCAAGGAGTCAGAACTCTTCCCAGACCGCCTCGGACTCCGCGGCTGGTGGGACGCCTGCTGCCTTGCCGTGAGCTGCAGGCGCCGTGGAGGATCGCTGCGGTGCTGTTCGCGGGGCCGGTGCCGATGATGCCACCGCGCCCTGGATGCGGAAGTAGGAGATCTTCTCGGTCATCTGCAGGGCCTGCTCTTCGAGCGCCCGGCTGGCTGCGGCCGCCTCTTCGACCAGGGCAGCGTTACGCTGGGTGACCTCGTCCATCTGCGATACGGCCCGGTTGACCTCCTCGATGCCGGCCGACTGCTCGTAGCTGGCCGCCGAGATCTCGGCGACGATCTCGGCCACCTGCTTGACGCTGGCGACGATGTCTTCCAGGGTGCGGCCCGACTCGTCGACCAGTTCGCTGCCGGTTTCGACCCGGTGCACGCTGTCGGTGATCAGGCCCTTGATTTCCTTGGCTGCCGCGGCCGAGCGCTGGGCCAGGCTGCGCACCTCGGCGGCCACCACCGAGAAGCCGCGGCCCTGCTCGCCGGCGCGCGCCGCCTCGACGGCCGCATTGAGCGCGAGCAGATTGGTCTGGAAGGCAATCTCGTCGATGGTACCGATGATGGCCGAAATCTTCTCGCTGCTGTCGCTGATGCCCTGCATCGCCTCGATGGTGCGGCGAACGACATCACCGCCGGCCTCGGCCTTGCCGCGCGCGCCCTTGGCCAACTGGTTGGCCTGGCTGGCGTTATCGGCATTCTGCTTGACCGAGGCGGTCATCTGCTCCATGGTCGATGCGGTCTCTTCGAGCGATGAGGCCTGCTGCTGGGTACGCTGGGCCAGGTCCTCGTTGCCCTGCGAGATCTCGCTGGCGGCATTGCGCACCGACATCGAGGCCTCGAGAATCTCGCTGACGATGCCGGCAATGCGGCTGTCCATGTCGGCCAGGCGGTGCAGCAGTTCGCTGAGTTCGTTATCGCTGTCGATGGCGATGTCGTGACCGAGATCACCGGAGGCAATGCGGTCGGCAACCTCCACCGCCGACTGGACCGAGTGACGAATGCTGTGGGTCAGCGACCGCACCACGGCGACCACCGCGATGATCAGCAGAATGACCGCCAGCACCGACACCCCAAGCACGATCTGGCCGATCAGGACAGCACGGTCGTGGCGCTCGCGGGCCCGGTTGCTCAGGTACCCGGCATATTCGCTGGTCAGGCTGAGCAATGGCGTCATCGCCGGCTCCAGCCGGGTCTCGGCCAGAAAGCGGGCCCGGTCATACTCGGCTGCGGCCATGGCGCCGATCGCCTCGTCGGCGACTCCGGCAAACTCGGCCCTGGCGGTGGTGATCTGGTCCATCAAGGATTGGGCTCGCTGCGAGTCAGCGCGCTGCGCCCTGGCGGCGAACAGCTGATCCAGGCGCGCCATCTCACGCTCGACCTGTTCGGCATTTTCCTGGGCAATGGCTGCGCTGCGCGAAGCCAGCGAGGACTGGATCGCAGCAAAGGTGGAAAAAGCGATGTCCCGCGCCTCGAGCATGCTGACTACCCCGCCCATCTCGTTTTCGTGCAGCAGGTCCATGGTCCGGTTGGACGACCACACGCTGGTCAGGCCCAGGCCCAGCCCGCCGAGCACCAGCAGGGCGAGCAGAACGACGATGATCACCAGTTTCTGGCGCACGCTCATCTGACTCAGGTTCATCTTTGCAAACATGATCGGTTGCCTCTAGTGTTCTGATTGCCGGGCCGGTCAGCCCGGTGCCACCACGGTTTCCAGGGCGGCGAGTTGCTTCTGGTCGAAAATCCGATCCAGGTCGATCAACAGGTACATGCGCTCATCGAGCAGCGCGACTTCGCGCACCAGCGCTTTCTGGGCCGGCGTGCCGAGTTCCGGCGAGGCCAGCAGACGGCCGCGTGACAGGTCGACCACATCGGAAACCGCATCGACCACCAGGCCGACATTACTCACCCCCTGGGCCTCGCCG
Organism: Wenzhouxiangella sp.; assembly: GCA_046540955.1. Lineage (GTDB taxonomy): Bacteria > Pseudomonadota > Gammaproteobacteria > Xanthomonadales > Wenzhouxiangellaceae > Wenzhouxiangella. Next base: position 12,995 of record JBKHEF010000002.1, on the reverse strand, counting down.
AGGGCGACGATGATGATCACCGTGCGATGGTCGCACACGCTCTCGCCCAGGCCCAGGCGCCGGCGCAGGTCGACGATCGGGATCACCGCGCCGCGCAGACGCAGGATGCCGAGCACGAAGTCGGCCGCGCCGGGCACCGAGCGGACCTGGCTCCAGCCGCGGATCTCCCGGACCCGATTGATGTCGATGCCGTAGTCCTCGGCCAGCACCTCGAAGGTCAGGATCTTGCTGTTCAACACCGGTGCGGCACCGGTCGGCTGGTCGTGCTCAGGCATGCGTCCTCCCCTTCGGCAGGCCGGACATCGGTCGGCTCCCCGCCATTTCCGGTAGCGGCCCGGTGACGGCAGGCTTGAATGAGGCTGCGATCGATCTCATCAGGCGTACTCGTCAATACCCGGCGAGCTGTCGTCATCCGACGTCGGCTCCGGCTGCCGGTCCTGGTCGCGCCTACCCGGTTCACGGTCACGGTCATGGCGCGCCGGCACCTTCTTGCGCTTCTTGCGCACCGGCGGCGAGGCGGGCACCGGCTGGAGCGGATTGATGTGCTCGATCTGGGCCCGGATCATCCCTGGTCCTCCCGGCGCAGCCCGGACACGCTGGCGGCATCGAGCAGGATCAGCATGCCGATCGCGTCGAGCTCAATGACGCCGCTGACATGCAGCTCGTGGCCAACCAGGTCGGTCCCGGCCATCTTCTCGACCCGTTCCGGGTTGAAAATGTGCACTTCGAGCACCTCGTCGACCATCAGCCCGACCGTTTCGCCGAGTACGTCGAGGATCACGATCCACTCGGTCTCGCCCGGCTCGCGCGATTCCAGCCCCAGGCGCATGCGGGTATCGACCACCGTCACGATGCTGCCGCGCAGGTTGATCACGCCGAGCACATGGGGTGGTGATCCCGGCACCGGTTCGATCAGCCCGCCATACAGAATTTCCTGGATCTGCAGCACATTGAGCCCGTAGGACTGCCCGTCGAGCAGAAACTGCAGCCACTCCTCGCGCGGGCCGGTGTTCTTGTCCTGCAGGGCGGTGTCGATAACGGCACTCATGCCGGAAATCCTTGTGTGATGCTTGCAGGCTCAGAGTGCAGCAAAATGCGGGCCAGCAGGCCTGCGGCGGAGACCGGGATGACCGGGCTCATGGCAGCATCCCGGCCAGTACATCCAGATCCAGCAGCGCCAGACGACGGGCGGCAACGGTTCCGGCCAGCCAGGCCCGGGTGGCCTGTTGACCGCGCCAACAGACCTGTTCGCGATCCAGCGCCTCGAGGTCGCCTGCGCCTTCAGCCGCCAACGCCCACTGGCCATCGTCGAGCATGACCAGGGTCGAAGCACGCTGCTGCAGCGGCCGGTTCAGCACCGCGGCGGACGGCGGCAACATCAATCGGGCAAGGTCGAAGACCGGCACATCCTCGCCCGCAGGCCGGCTCAGTCGTTTCACCACCGCGCCCTCATCACCGGTGACGGCACCGGCGAACGGCTGCTCGGCGCTGACCCGCACGGCGGGAATGGCGAGACTCAGGCCGGCGGCCGCGAACAGATAGTACCGCGGGTCATCCTGCAGCACCCGGCCGCAGGGCAAAAGCACACCCGGCTCCGGCACTGGCTGGGCGGCCGGCTCGGGCTGCAGCAACTCGTCGAGATAGGCCGCCAGCGCATCCTGGTGCGATCGGGCTTTCGGTTCGCCGCTCACGCCGCCTCCTCGTCCCGGCCCGCGGCCTCGGCCTCCAGCAGGTCGCCGAGCAGCTGGCGGAAGGCCTGGGCGCCGCGGCTCTGGGGCAGATGCTGGGCCAGCGGCAGGCCGGCCCGACTGGCCTCGCGGAACTGGGTGTCGACCGGGATGACTTCGCGCCACAGCGCATCGCCGTGCTCGCGACGCAATTCGTCCAGCGCTCCGATCGAGGCCCGCGTGCGCTTGTCAAACATGGTCGGAATGATCAGGCACGGCAGCCGGGTCGAGCGCGAGCGGTTGATCATGGCCAGGGTGCGCTGCATGCGCTCCAGGCCCTTGAGCGCCATGTACTCGGTCTGGGTCGGCATCAGCACCCGATCGGCCGCGGCCAGAGCGTTGACCATCAGCACGCCCAGGCTGGGCGAGCAGTCGACCAGGGCGTGGCTGTAGCGGTCACCCAGGCGCCGCAGGGCCCGGCTCAGGATCAGGCCCTGGCCCTGGCGCTGACCCAGCTGGCGATCCAGGGTGGCCATGGCCGGGGTGGCCGGCAGAAGATCGATTCCCTCGACGCGACTGTGGAGCACCAGCCCGGCCGGATCGCGCTCCGGGTCGGTGAACAGGTCATAGACACTGCCCTCGACCCGATCCGGCTCGAAACCGAAGTAGGCGCTCAGCGAGCACTGCGGATCCATGTCGACCAGCAGCACCCGGCGGCCCTGCTCGGCCAGCCAGCCGGCCAGGGTCACGGCCACGGTGGTCTTGCCGACCCCGCCCTTCTGATTGGCCACCACCCAGGTTTTCATGTCTCTTCTCCGGCCTCTTCATAACGGCCGTAGAGAGAGTCCGGGCCCACCGGTGTGTCGGCCGCCAGGACCACGATCAGCACCCGGCGGTTGAGGTTGCGCCCTTCGGCGGTGGCGTTGTCGGCCACCGGGCGGTACTCGCCCATGCCGATCGCGGCCAGGCGCTCGGCCTCGATGCCGTTGCCCTGGAACAGGCGCACCACGTTGGCCGCCCGGGCCGCCGAAAGCTCCCAGTTCGACGGAAAGGCCGCGGTCGAAATCGGTACATTGTCGGTATGGCCCTCGACCCGGATCGGGTTGGGAAACGGCGCCAGGATCTCGGCAATCTGCTGCAGCACCGGCCGGGCCGGTGCGCTAAGCGTGGCCGATCCGCTCGGGAAAAGGATATCGGTTTCCACCTCCAGCTCCAGCCAGAACGGGCTTTCCCGCACCCGGATGTTGTCCAGCTCGATCATCTCGCCAAGCGAGGCGCGGACCTCCTCGGCCATGCGCTGCAGGCCGGCCTCGATGTCGCGCGCCCGGTCTTCCAGCGCCACCCGTTGAGTGGTCTCGTCGGGGTTTTCCTCCAGCCTCACCGGCTCACCGTCTGCCCTGTCCTCTCCACTCCCTTCGCCCTCAGAGCCCTCGCCACTGTCCGACGTGTCCAGCTCCTGCAAGGGGACCCGATCGACCAGGCTGCGCGGGACCGGGTCGAGCTCGACGTCTTCGCGCGGGAGGCCGGCGCGCTGATCGCCGATCTGGATCGGCTGGGTGGTGCGCGGCTCGCCGCGAAAAGCCGCCAGCAGGGTCTCCGAGAGCACCCGGTACTCGCCCTCGTTGACCGAGGAGACCGAGTACATCACCACGAAAAACGCCAGCAGCAGGGTGATCAGGTCACCGTAGGGGATGGCCCAGCCCTCGTGATTGCCGTGCTCTTCGGGCTTTTTTTGCCGGCGCGCCATCGCTCATCCTTCCGCTCAGGCCAGGAAGCCGCGCAGCTTGGTCTCGATGTTGCGCGGATTTTCGCCGCGCGCGATCGACACCACGCCCTCGATGATCAGCGCCCGCACCCGGGTCTGGGCCTTGATCACGCTCTTGAGCTTGCCGGCCACCGGCAGGAAGAACAGGTTGGCCGAAGCAATCCCGTAGATGGTCGCCACGAAAGCCGCCGAAATGCCCGGACCTAGCTTGGACGGGTCAGCCAGGTTCTGCATCACCGACATCAGCCCCATGACCGCGCCGATGATACCCAGGGTCGGGGCATAGACGCCGAATGACTCGAACACCCTGGCCGCACTGAGGTCTTTCTCCTCGCGCGTGTCGAGTTCGACTTCCATGATGTCCTGAATGACGTCCGGCTCACCGCCATCGACCAGCAACTGCATGGCCTTCTGGACAAACGGATCGGTCTCGCCTTCGACCTGGGCTTCCAGCCCCAGCAGGCCCTGGCGCCGGGCCACCTGGCTCCACTCGAGCAATTTCTCGACCATCGCCTCGGTATCCAGGCGCGGGGGGACAAACACCCAGATAAAAATCTTCAGGGCATGTTTCATGGTCGGCATCGGGGTATGCACCAGCCCGGCGGCGGCCGTGCCAAAAATCACGATGAGGAACGCTGCCGAATCGAGCAGCGCGACGAGTCCGCTGCCCTTGGCCATGCTGCCGCCGATCAGGGCGATCGAGGCCAGGATAAATCCGATGATGCTCAGCAGATCCATCAGCGCACCTCAGATCCCGACCGAACGCAGCAGGCCGTTGACATCGATGATCAGGGCGATCTTGCCATCACCGGTGATGGTCGCCCCGGCAAAGCCGCGGATGCCGTGCAGAAGCGCGCCCAAAGGCTTGATCACCACCTCTTCCTGGCCGAGCACATCATCGGTCACGAAACCCATCTTGTCGTTGCCGATCTGCAGCACGACCACATAGCCCACACCCTCAGGCTCGCTGACCCCGCGCAGCAGATGGCGATGCAGGAAAACCAGCGGCAGCGGCTTGCCACGCACCATGATGACCTCGCGACCCTCGACCTTGCGCACCCGCGAGCGGTCGAGGAAAAAGACCTCGACCACATGGGTCAGCGGGAAGGCGAAAATGCGCTGGCGCAACCGGACCATCAGGGTCGGCAGAATGGCCAGGGTCAGCGGCACACGCACCTGGATGGTGGTGCCGACGCCGGGTTCGGAGTCGACGTCGATGACCCCGTTGAGCTCGGACATGCGGGTCTTGACCACGTCCATGCCCACCCCGCGGCCGGAGACCTCGGAGACTTTCTCGCAGGTCGACAGGCCCGGCGCAAACATCAGCGCAAAACACTCCTGGCGGGTCATCTTGGCGGCCGCCTCGGCACTGACCTGGCCCTTCTGGACCGCCTTGTCGCGCAGGCGGTCGGCATCGATGCCGGCGCCGTCGTCGCGAATGGTGATGACGATATGGTCGCCCTGCTGCTCGGCAGCCAGCTCGACCGTGCCGGCGCGCGGCTTGCCAGCGGCCTCGCGCACCTCGGGCATCTCGATGCCGTGGTCCAGCGAGTTGCGCACCAGGTGGATCAGCGGGTCGGCCAGCGCCTCGACCAGGTTCTTGTCGAGGTCGGTGTCCTCGCCGCGCATCTCCAGGTTGATTTCTTTTTTGAGGGTGCGCGCCAGGTCCCGGGTCAGGCGCGGGAAGCGCGAGAACACCTTGCGGATCGGCTGCATCCGGGTCTGCATGACCCCCATCTGCAGATCGCCGGTGACCAGGTCAAGATTGGCCACGGCTTTCTGCAGCTCCTCGCTGTGCAGCGAGGCACCCAGGTTGACCAGCCGGTTGCGCACCAGCACCAGTTCACCGACCAGGTTCATCACCGTATCCAGGCGCGAGACATCGACCCGGACGCTGGTTTCCTGGGGTGCGGCGGCCTTCTTGACCGCGCGGGCGACCGCGGCATCGGCCTTGGCGCCGGTGGTGGGCGGGCTGGCAGGCGCTTGTGCGGCCGGCGGCGCAGCGGATGGCGCCGGGGCAGAGGGTGGCGGCACCTCGGCCGACACCTCGGCGGTCTCGGGCTGCGGCGGTCCGCTGTCGGCTTGCGCGGTCGGCGCCTGGCCGGCGCCATGAAGATCATCGAGCAGCGCCTCGAACTCATCGTCGGTGATCTCGTCGGAGGCGCTGGCCGCTGTGGGTGACGATGGTTCGGCCGTCGCGGCCGGCGGCCCGGGCTCGGCCGTCTTGCCCTCAAGCTGGTCGAGCAGTGCTTCGAATTCCTCGTCGGTGATCAGGCCCGAGTCGCCGCTGTCGCTGTCGGCCGGACTGCTTTCGCCCTGGGCTTCGGCCAGCATCGCCTCGAACGCCTGTTCGGCCGGATCAAGCGCTGCGACCGGCTCGGGCGGCGCTGCCGGGGCCGGTTCCGGTACGGCCTGGGCGGCTGTCGGCGCCGGTTTCGGGACCGAGCCGGAGACAAAGCCGCGCAGGTTCTGGATCAGTTCCGGGGCCGGCGGCGCCAGCGCTTCGCCGGCGCGCAGGCTGTCCATGTTGGCGGTCACCACATCAAGCGCCTGCAATACGGCATCCATGATGTCGGCGTTGAGTTGCAGGTCACCCCGGCGCAGCGCATCGAAGACGTTTTCCGCCGAATGACAGGTCTCGACCAGCGAACCGAGATTGAGGAACCCCGCCCCGCCCTTGACGGTATGAAAGGCGCGGAAAATGCTGTTGAGCAGCGCAGGGTCATCCGGCGTCTGCTCGAGCTGAACCAGTTCCTCGCCCAGCCCGTCAACCAGCTCGCCGGCCTCGGCGATGAAATCTTCCAGGATGCTGTCGTCGAGTTCGAAACTCATGGCACTCACTCCCGGTCAGAAGCCCAGGCTCGAGAGGATGTCGTCGACATCGTCCTGGTTGCGGGCGCGGTCGCTGGCCTCACGCCGGCGGCGGGCATCAGCCTGCTGCTCGACCAGGTCGGCCGAGCGCCCGGAAATACGGATCATGTTGACCAGCGTGTCTTCGACCTCCTTGACCAGCCGGATGATGTCGCGAATGATCTGGCCCGACAGGTCCTGGAAGTTCTGCGCGATCAGGACCTCGGAAAAGGTCTTGCGCAGGCTTTCGGCCTGCCCGGCCGACAGGGCCAGGCACTGGCGCGTTTCGGCAACCAGGTCGGCGCTCGGAGCGACACCATCCTCAACCACCGACCAGCGACCAGCAAGCTGGTTGGCGGCCATCAGCAACTGCTCGACCACCGGCACCGCATCCTCGACCAGATCCATGGTCCTGTGGGCTGATTTCTCGGTCATCGCGATGACCCGGTCGAGGCGGTCGCGGGCGTCGGGAAAGTCAGCCGTGGCCAGGCTGGCCACGCGCGAGTCGAGCTGGAAGTTGGTCAGCGACTCGTGCAGTTGCCGGGTCAGGCGGCCGATGTCCTGGAACAAGGCTTTTTCGCGCAGCGAGGTCAGGTCGTCAAGCTGGGCCAGGAAGCGCTCGCTGTCACCAGTCCTGGCGGTTTCAAGCAGCCGCTCCAATGCGGGAATGTAGCTGTCGATGGTGGTGTTGCTGTCGGTCATGCCTTATCGCTCCCCGATTTTATGTTTGCTGCCGATCATTTCGACGCGTTGATGCGCTCGAACACCTTTTCCATCTTTTCTTTCAGCGTTTGCGCGGTGAAGGGCTTGACGACATAACCGTTGACGCCCGACTGGGCGGCCTCGATGATCTGCTCGCGCTTGGCCTCGGCCGTCACCATCAGCACCGGGATGGCTTTCAGGGCGGGATCGGCGCGGACACTTTTGAGCAGGGCCAGCCCGTCCATCACCGGCATGTTCCAGTCGGTGACGATGAAGTCGACCCTGCTCGACCGGAGCACCTGCAGGGCGGCCTTGCCGTCCTCGGCTTCCTTGATATTGGAAAACCCCAGCTCGCGGAGCACGTTCTTGACGATTCTGCGCATGGTCGAGAAATCGTCGACCACGAGAATCTGCATGTTCTTGTCCAAAACCTTCAAGCCTCCATCTTGTTGGGCCGGCACCCGGTCATCTTCACTGGCGCCAGTCGACCAGGCGGGCGCGCAGCCGCGCCAGGGCCTGGCCATGCAATTGGCAGACCCGCGATTCGCTCACCCCCAGCACTTCGCCGATTTCGCGCATGTTGAGCTCGTCGGAGTAGTACAGGCTCATCAGCAGGGCCTCGCGCTCGGGCAGCCGGGTGATGGCCTGGGCCAGGGCGTCCCGGGCCTTGTGGGTTTCCAGGCGCTGCTCCGGCCCCTCCTGGCCGGACAACAGCAGCGCACTGTCCGGCGAGGGGGCCAGTTCCTCGGTACTGAACATCCGGCAGCTGACCGCCTCGCGGGCGATGTCGTGGTAGCGCTCCAGCGACACGCCGAGTTCATCGGCAATCTCGCGATCGCTGGCCTGGCGGCCAAGCCGTGCCTCGACCCGCTGCACCGCCTCGACCATTTCGCGCACGCTGCGATGGATCGAGCGCGGCACCCAGTCGGTGCGGCGCAACTCATCAAGCATGGCGCCGCGCATGCGGATACTGGCGTAGGTCTCGAAGCTGGCACCCTGTTCGCCCCGGTACTTGCCGGCCGCCTCGATCAGGCCCAGCATGCCGGCCTGGATCAGGTCGTCGACGTCGACACTGTCCGGCAGCCGGCCGACCAGATGGTAGGCCACCCGCCGGACCAGCGACGAATAGCGCGCCACCAGGCTTTCCTGCGACAGTTGTCCGACAGCCTGGTACTCGGCGCCCACGTTCACGCACGCGCCCCCTCGGCCGTCCCCCGACCGCCGAGGGCACGCTCGAAGAAGAACTCCAGATGGCCGCCAGGTCCCGCGGGCACACTCCAGGTATCGGCGATGTCGGCCAGTTTCTTGAATGCGGTCGACGAGCGCGCCTCGGGATACACCGTGACCACCGGCTGCTGGCGCTGCAGCGCCTTGCGCAGGAAATCGTCGTACGGCACGTAGCCGGCGTAGTTGAGGCTGACGTCCAGGTAGCGGTCGGTCACCCGGGCGATCTTGTTGTACAGCGCCTTGCCCTCGGCCGGACTGCGCACCATGTTCGACAAGACCTGGATCTGGTGCATGCCGTGGTCGCGGACCAGCACCTTGATCAGGGCATAGGCGTCGGTGATCGAGGCGGGTTCGTCGCACACCACGACCAGGGCATGGTGGGCGGCGCGGGCGAACATGGTCACCGAGGTACTGATCCCGGCAGCGGTATCAACCACCAGCAATTCGGCGTCGTCGGCGACCTCGGAGAAGGCCTGGATCAAGCCGCCGCACTCTGCCGGGCCAAGATTGGTCATCCGCGCAACTCCCGACGAGGCCGGCACGATCTTCATCCCGCCGGGGCCTTCGACGACGATGTCGGCCAACTCGCAGCTGCCGTCGAGCACATGGGCCAGGTTGTGCCGCACGTTCAGCCCCAGCAGCACGTCGACGTTGGCCAGGCCAAGATCGGCATCAAGCATCCAGACCTTGCGCCCGCGCAGGGCCTGGACGGTGGCCAGGTTGACCGAGACATTGGTCTTGCCGACCCCGCCCTTGCCGCTGGCCACGGCGATCACCTGGACCGGCCGACGCCCCGACGGCGCGACCAGTCCGGCGGCCTGGGTGCCGCTGTCAGGCAAAGGCATACTCGGCGCTCCGGCCCAGCTGCTGGGCAAACACGTCCTCATCCATGTCGTCTTCTTCCGGCTGTGTCAGTTCATGGGCCCGACGGACCAGGTTGCGGGCGCTGGCGCGGCGCAAATGCTCGGGCACTTCCTGTCCATCCGTACTATAGGCGATCGGCAGGCGATGGCGGACCAGAACGCTCAACACACCGCCCAGGCTGGCCGCTTCATCGAGCTTGGTGACCACGCAACCGGCCAGCGGCAGGCGACTGAAGGCAGCCACCGACTCATCGAGCGCCGGCAATTGCGAATTGGCGGCCAGAACCAGGTAGGGTAGCAATGGCCGCCCGGCATTTTCCAGCGCCTCCAGCGATCGTTCCAGGCGCGCATCCCGTGCGCCGACCCCGGCGGTGTCAAGCAGGATCAGGCGGGCATGGCTCAGGCGGCCGATGCGTTCAGTCAACTGGGCGGCGGTGGTCGCCACGTAGACCGGGATATTGAGCATCCGCCCGTAGGTGAACAACTGCTCCTGGGCCCCGACCCGGTAGTCGTCGGCGCTGATCAGGGCCACGCTTTCCGGCCCGTGCTGGCGGGCATAGCGCGCCGCCAGCTTGGCGATGGTGGTGGTCTTACCGACCCCGGTCGCGCCGACCAGCGCGATCACGCCGCCCTGGACCAGCGGCTCGGTTTCGGTCACCGGCACCCGGCGGGCCAGCTGGCCGAGCACCTGGCGCCAGCCCAGACCGAAATCATCGTCCGCGCCTTCCAGGCCATTGGCCAGATCCTGGGCCAGGTCCGGCGCCAGCCCCATGTGCAACAGCTGGCGCAGGATGGCGGCCCGGGCCGGACTGCGCCGGGCCAGGTCATTCCAGGCCAGGCTGGACAGCTGGCCTTCCAGGATCCGCCGCAGGGCATTGATCTCGGCGCGCATGCTGACCAGGGTCGGTTCCTGCGACCACACGATCTGCGTCTTGCGGCCGTTGGCCCGACGCCCTGGCGAGGCCGGTTTCGGCCGCGATTCCGGCGCCGCTGCGTCCTGCTGGCCGTCCTCGGCCTCGAGCAATTCATCGACCGGGGAGCGGTCGTCGGCAGCGCGATCGGCGGCGGCTTCGCCGCTGCCAGGGCGACGCTCGCTGTCCTGCTGCGCGACCGCCTGTTCGACCAGGCTTTCGTCATAGTCCACCGCCGCGATCAGTTCCAGGCCGCCGTTGACCCGACGGCTGGAAAGAATCACCGCGTCCGGACCCTGTTCCTTGCGCACCATTTTCAGGGCCTGGCGCATGTCCGGTGCCATGTATCGCTTGATTTTCATATCGCTCGGCTTCCTTGTCACTCATCTTCCGGCGGCTGATCCAGACCTTCAAGGACCGGTGATCAGCGCGCCACCGACCCGACCAGGCGCAGCTGCTTGTCGTCGGGAATCTCGTTGTGGGCCAGCACGTGCAGGCCGCTGACCGCCTGGCGCACGAAACGGGCCAGCATGTTGCGAATACTCGGCGGCACCAGCAGCACGGCCGCTTCGCCGCGCGCTTCCTGCTCCCTGGTGGTGCGCTGCAACGAGGTCTGGATGCGCTCGGCCAGACCCGGCTCCAGTACCCCGCCGCCACCTTTCTGTGACAGGTCATGGAGCATCTGCTCCAGTTCCGGGGCCAGGGTAATGACCGGCAATTGTTCGTTCATGCCATTGATCTCCTGAACGATCTGGCGGCCCAGCGCGACCCGCACCTCGGCCAGCAGCGCATCCGGATCCTGGGTGCGCGCGCCGTGCTCGAGCAGGGCCTGGCAGATCGTGCGCAGGTTGCGGATCGGCACCTTCTCGGCCAGCAGGCTCTGCAAGACCCGGGCCACGGTCGCCAGCGGCAGGGTCTTGGGCACCAGCTCCTCGACCAGCTTGGGCGAGGTCTTGGCCAGCACGTCGAGCAGTTGCTGGACATCCTGGTGGCCGAGCAGTTCGTGGGCGTGCTTTTGCATCACCTGGCTCATGTGGGTGGCGATCACGGTGGCTGAGTCGGCCACGGTGTAGCCCAGGGTCTGGGCATGCTCGCGGCTGCCCGGCTCGATCCAGACCGCCGGCATGCCGAAGGCCGGATCGGTGGTGTCGATGCCCTGCAGCTGGCCGCTGACGCCGCCGGGGTTGATGGCCAGTTCACGATCAGGATGGATTTCCGCTTCGGCCGTGGGCACCCCGAACACGGTGACCCGGTACTTGGTCGGGGGCAATTCCAGGTTGTCGCGGATATGAACCGGCGGAATCAGGAAGCCCAGTTGCTGCGAGAGCTTCTTGCGCACGCCCTTGACCCGGCCCATCAACTCCCCGCCCTGGCGGCTGTCGACCAGCGGCACCAGCCGGTAGCCGACCTCCAGGCCGACCGGGTCGGTCTGCGACACATCGTCCCAGCCCAGCTCGCGCGGTTGTTCGGGTTTGGCTTCGATCTGCTTCTGGGCCTTGACCTGCTCGGCCTGGTCTGCGGCCTGGCGCCGGCTGTACTGCCACCAGGCAGCAAACCCGGCCAGGGCCGCCAGCAGCAGGAAGGCGGTATTGGGCATCCCCGGCACCACCCCGATCATGCCCAGCAGGACTGCGGTCAGGGCCAGCACGCGCGGGTCGCCGAAGACCTGGGTGATGACTTCCGAACCCATGTCCTGGGAGCGCGACATGCGGGTGACAATGATGGCGACCGAGGTCGACAGCAACAGCGACGGAATCTGGGCCACCAGGCCATCTCCGACGGTCAGCAGGGCGTAGACCTCGACTGCGCCGGCAAAAGCCATGTCGCGCTGGAAGATCCCGATCAGCAATCCGCCGATCAGGTTGATGATCAGGATGATGATGCCAGCCACGGCGTCGCCGCGGACAAACTTTGAGGCACCGTCCATGGCGCCGTAGAAGTCGCCCTCCTGGCGCACTTCCTCGCGCCGTTGGCGGGCTTCGTCCTGGCTGATCACGCCAGCGTTCATGTCGGCATCGATCGCCATCTGCTTGCCCGGCATGGCATCGAGGGTGAACCTGGCGCTGACTTCGGAGACGCGCGTGGCCCCCTTGGTGACGACGACGAAGTTGATCACGACCAGGATGGCAAACACGACGATACCGACGGCGTAGTTGCCGCCGATGACGAACTGGCCGAATGACTCGATGACCTTGCCGGCCGCGTCGGTGCCGGTATGCCCTTCGAGCAGGACCAGCCGGGTCGAGGCGATATTGAGCGCCAGCCGGAGCAGGGTGGCGACCAGCAGCACGGTCGGAAAGACGCCAAAGTCCAGCGGCCGGGCGACGTAGATGACGCCGAGAATGACGGCGATCGACAGGGTGATGTTAAAGGTGAACAGCATGTCGAGCATCAGCGGCGGCAGCGGCAGTACCACCATGGCCAGCACGACCAGCACCAGCAGGGGCGCGGCCAGGCCGACAATGGAGATTCCCCGCAGGAACTCCGTCAGATTGGTGCTGTTCATGAAGTCGCTTCCAGCTCACTGTTCTGATGTGCCGGGTTAACTGCAAAAAACAGGCCACCGCGGCAGGTGGCTGAATTTACGATGCTTATGAAGGAGATGGTGGTTGATCGGGTGGTGCCGGACGTCCCGCCGCCTCCCACGGCAGATCGGGTTTGGTGGTTGATCGGGTGGTGCCGGACGTCCCGCCGCCTCCGACGGCAGATCAGGGGGCGGTGGCTGATCGGGTAGTGCCGGACGTCCCGCCGCCTCCGACGGCAGATCAGGGGGCGGTGGCTGATCGGGTAGTGCCGGACGTCCCGCCTCCTCCGACGGCAGATCGGCTTGGGTGTTGGCAGATGGTACCGTGGCGTTTGGGTGGACCTAGGTCTGGCTCGTGCTGCGTTTTGGAATGTGCCAGCCGGCTGTCTGAGGTGCCACGGTGGGAGCGGATGGGACGGTGCGTTCTGCCGCGCCGTCTCCGGTGGCGGGACGTCCACCACCACCCGATCTGACAGATTGGTGGTA
>JBKHEF010000001.1:0-224444 GCA_046540955.1 Wenzhouxiangella sp. | reverse complement strand
CCACGACCACGCCGAGTTTCACCTGGTCGTGACCCTGGAATGCGAGTCGGCCGAGCGCCTGGGCTGGGTGGATCTGCAACTGTTCGAGGCCTATCCGGGTAACGACGAAATCGTCATTGATGTGCTCACCGACCGGGTCGCCACGCAGGCGCGGCTGAGCGCCGGCAATATCCGGATTGGCCTGGAATGATGCCTCGCCCGGTGCTTTGATGAGCAGTCTGCTGACCATACGGGACCTGCGCTTTGCCTGGCCCGGCGATTCCCGGCCGGTGCTGGCGATGGCGTCACTGAGCCTGGCGGCGGGCGAAAAGGTCTTCATGTTCGGTCCCAGCGGGTCGGGCAAGTCGACCCTGCTGGCCTTGATCGGCGGGCTGGTCCGACCCCAGTCCGGGCAGATCCTGTTTCAGGGCGAAGACCTGACCGGGCTGACCGGGGCCCGCCGCGATCGGGTCCGGGCCGAACATCTGGGTGTGATCTTCCAGCAGTTCAATCTCCTGCCATGGCTGGATCTGAAGGCCAACGTGATGCTGCCGTGCCGTTTCTCGCGCGCGCGTGCCAGACGGGCCGGTGATGTTGGCCAGGCCGCCGCAACGCTGTTGGCCGCCATGGGGCTGGAGCGCGCCCTGTGGCACCGGCGGGCCGATCGCATCAGCGTCGGCCAGCAACAACGGGTCGCCGCGGCCCGGGCGCTGATCGGTCGCCCGGCGCTGATCCTGGCCGATGAGCCGACCTCGGCCCTGGACCATGACCGCCGCCAGGACTTTCTTGATCTGCTGTTTGCCCAGGTCGCGGCTGCCGGCAGCACCCTGCTGTTTGTCAGCCACGACCGTGAACTGGCTGCACGATTTGATCGAGCCGTGGACCTGACCGAACTCAACGCGGCCGGGGTGACGCCATGAACCTGCTGAACCTGGCCTTGCGCTCGCTGGTCAACCGGCGCTTTGCTGTCATTCTCACCGTGTGCACCATCGCCCTGTCGATCGGCCTGCTGGTGCTCGTCGAACAGCTTCGAAGCGAGGTTCGCCAGGGCTTTTACCGCTCGGTCTCGGGGGTGGATCTGATCGTTGGCGGCCGGACTGCACCGGTCCAGTTGCTGCTCTACTCGGTGTTCGGCATCGGCGATGCCACCAACGATATTTCCTGGGAGACCTATACCCAGCTGGCCGAACTGCCGGAGGTGGAATGGGCCATTCCCATGGCGCTGGGCGACTCGCACCGCGGCTTCCGCGTGATGGGGACCAGCCCGGCGTTCTTCGAGCACTACCGATTCGGCGATGGTGAGCCGTTGCGGATGGCCCGGGGCAGGGTGTTCGACGACCTGTTCGAGGTCGTCATCGGCGCCCAGGTGGCCCGCCAGCTTGGTTATGAGCTCGGCGACCAGCTCGTGCTTGCCCACGGCACCGGCAACGTCTCGCTGCAGGGTCACGACGATCATCCGTTCACGATCAGCGGCATCCTGGCGCCGACCGGCACACCGGTCGACCAGCAGCTCTACGTCAGCCTGGCGGCCCATCGGGCCATCCATATCGGTTGGGAGCGCGGGGTCCAGGTGCCCGGTTCGGCGATGGATCCCGACCGCGCCCGTGCCGAGGCCGAACAACTGCGGCCGACGGCGGTGACTGCGATCCTGCTGGGCCTGACCACGCGCGCGGCCGTATTCGGCCTCCAGCGCCGGATCAATGAATATCGGGCCGAAGCATTAAGCGGCATCATGCCCGGGATCACCCTGCAACAACTGTGGCGGATCACCGGCCTGGCCGAGCAGGTGCTGCGGGTGGTGGCCGGACTGGTCGTGCTGGCCGGTCTGTTGGGCATGCTGACGGTGCTGCTGGCGACGCTGGGCGAGCGCCGGCGCGAGATGGCGATCCTGCGTGCCAATGGCGCCCGGCCGTGGCAGATCGCGGGCCTGCTGGTCTTCGAGGCCGGCCTGATCGCTGCCGCGGGCATCGCGCTGGGGGTGGTTGTGGCCATTGCCGTGCAGTTGTCCGCGGCACCGTGGCTGTTGACCCATTTCGGCCTGCACGTCGGTCTGAGCTGGCCGGCGCCCTGGCAACTGGGTGTACTCGGCCTGATTTTCCTGGCCGGGCTGGGCGTGGCACTGGTGCCGGCACTGATGGCCTACCGACGCACGCTGGCTGATGGCATGCAGGTCAGGACCTGAAACCCATGACCCTAACGGGTTGTCTGTAGAATCGGTGCTCCGAAAACATGCAAGCTGTAGCGATGAGCAAGAAGATGATTTTCCGCAGGCTGGTTGTCTTGCTGGTGATCCTGCTGTTGCCGCTGGCGGCAACGGCCGAAGTGCGCGAACTGGAATGGCTGGAGCTGATGCCCGAAGAGGAGTTCAACGCCTGGCTTGAGGAGTCGGAGTTGATCGACCATTCCGGCTTCGGTGAGCCGGAACCTTTTCAGTCCTTCCGCACCATGCCGGAACTCGACGGCATCGAGGCCCGGATTCCCGGGTTCGTGGTACCGATCGAGACCGACGGCGAAGGCAATCTGAAAGAGTTTTTCCTGGTCCCCTATTTTGGTGCCTGCATCCACGTGCCGCCACCGCCGGCCAACCAGATCATCTATGGTCGACTCGAAGAGCCGATTCCCATGGTCAATATCTGGGATGCGTTCTGGATGGAGGGTACGCTCAATATCGAAGACATCTCCAATGACACCGCCGCTTCGGCCTACACCATGGATGTGACCAAGCTCGAACTGTACTGACGGTCTACTGGCCGCTGACAACAAAAATCAAAGCCACGAGGAATCCTTTCATGCTGCAACGAATCTGCTTTGCCCTGCTGCTGGTGCCGATGCTGGCCGCAGCCCAGGACACCCGCCCGCTGTCGGTCGAAGTGCTGTGGGAAATGGACCGGGTCGGCGCCCCGGTGATTGCCCCGACCGGTGGACACGTGGTCGTCCCGGTCACAAGCTACGACACCGAGACCGACGAGGCGGAAACCCGGCTGTGGCTGCTGTCGGTCGACGGTGACGCCCAGCGTGCCTTGACCCAGGCTGGTGCCTCGGCGTCCAGCCCGGTCTTTTCGCCCGACGGCAACACCCTGGCTTTTGTTTCTCGGCGTGATGATGACGAGGCCGGCCAGATCTACCTGATACCGATGGATGGGCCAGGCGAAGCGACCCGCCTGACCGAGGTGCCGACCGGGGTATCGGCCCTGAAGTGGGTCGGCGAGCACATTTATTTCATCAGCCGGGTCTGGCCGGACAAGACCTGGGAAGAAATGGCCGAGCAGATCAAGGCCGACAAGGATTCCAGGGTCTCGGCCCACCAGTGGAACGCGCTGCCTTATTCGCACTGGGACCACTGGATCACTGAGGATCATCAGGCGCATGTCTTCCGTGTCCCGGCCGGCGGGGGCGAGGTTGAGCCGATCACCCAGCCGCTGGGCCGTGAACTGCCGCGCTCCAGCCAGGGCACCGGCAGCTACGACATCCATCCCGACGAGACCCACATCGCGTTTACCTCCAACAGCAGCGAGCAGAGGGTCCATCCCGAAATCGACCTGTTCCTGGCCCGCATCGGCGATGACAGTGCGCGCAACCTCACACCCGCCAACCCGGCCGGTGACGGCAACCCGATGTTCAGCCCCGATGGCCGGATGCTGGCCTGGGGCCAACAGACCATCCCCGGCTTCTATGCCGATACGGTCAACATCATGGTGCTGGATCTGGCCAGCGATGAGGTCCGTAACGTGACCGCCGACTGGGATCGTTCGCCCGGCGGCCTGGTCTGGGCCGCCGGCAGCGACGGCTTTTTCGGCACCGCTGCCGACAACGGCACCACCCGCCTGTTTCATATCGCGCTGGCCGACGGACAGGTGCGCGCGGTCACCGGCCAGACCGATTTCGGGGGCTTGAGTGTCGCCGCCGACGGCACTCTGGTCGGCAATAACCAGAGCTTTCTCTACCCGCCACGGGTTGTTCGCATCGATCCGCAAAGCGGTGCCAGTGTTCGCCTGGAGAGCTTCAACGACGAGGTGCTGGCCAATGTCGATCTGGGCACCTACGAGTCGGTGACCTACACCGGCCACAACGGCGCCGACATCCAGATGTGGGTCCACTATCCGCCGGGTTTCGATCCTGATCAGGAATATCCGCTGTTCCTGCTCATCCATGGCGGTCCGCACAGCCCGATCACCGATGGCTTCCACTTCCGCTGGAATGCCCAGACCTTCGCCTCCTGGGGCTACGTCACTGCCTGGTTCAATTTCCACGGCTCGCCGGGTTGGGGGCAGGAGTTCACCGACTCGATCAACCCGGACTGGCTGACCGCACCCTACAACGACACCATCGCCGCCGCCGAGTGGTTTGCCGACCAGGACTGGATCGATGCCGACCGCATGGTTGCTGGTGGCGGCAGCTATGGCGGCTACCTGTCATCGATTCTGCTTGGCAAGGAACATCCCTTCAATGCCCTGCTGATCCATGCCCCGGTCTACAACATGTACTCGCAGATGGCAGCCGACTTTGCGGTTCATTCGACCCGCTTCGGGGATTTCTGGGAAAACCCGCAGATCTATCGCGACATCTCGCCGCATTATTTCGCGGCCGACTTCGATACCCCGGCGCTGATCATTCACGGCCAGCTCGACTACCGGGTCCCGGTCGGTCAGGCGTTTGAACTGTTCCGGACCCTGCAGTCCAAGGGCATCGAGTCGCGCCTGATCTATTACCCGGACGAAAACCACTGGATTCTCAAGCCGAACAATTCGGTCTACTGGTACAACGAAGTCCAGCGCTGGATGGAGCGGTTCGCCGAACCGGGGCCGCGCTGAGTCCCCGGGCTCCTGGCCCCATCGACCGCGCCGCCCTCAAGTCGGCGCGGTCGCCTTGTTCAGGGTCATGACCTCATGGGGCTGGAAATCGAGCGTAAATTCCTGGTCAGCGGTGATTTCAGACCGTACGTGTCGGCCAGCCAGCGGGTGGTCCAGGCTTATCTGTGCTCGGACCCGGCGCGCACGGTGCGTGTCCGGCTGACCGGCCGGCAGGGCTTTCTGACCATCAAGGGGCCGTCTGACAAGGCGGGTCTTGTGCGCTACGAGTGGGAACGCGAACTGCCCGCCGAGGAGGCCGTTGAACTGCTCGCCCTGTGCGAGCCGGGGCGCATCGACAAGGTCCGGCACCGGGTGGATTTTGCCGGCCACTGCTTTGAGGTCGACGAATTTTTCGAGGCCAACTCGGGTCTGGTGATCGCCGAACTGGAGCTGGCGACCGCGGACGAGCCCTTCGAGCGACCGGCCTGGCTGGGTCGGGAGGTGACCGGCCAGGCCCGCTATTACAACAGCGGCCTGATCCGGCACCCCTACCGCGACTGGTAGGAGTCTGCCTGGCGAGCGAGCTGGCGAAGGTCGGCGAGCACGGCCAGGCCTTTGCGGCGCTGTTCCTTGAGCAGCCGGATCTGGCCCTGCAGTCTTTTCCGTTCCCGGGCATCCTCGCACTCGTCGAGCCGTTCTTCCAGTTCCTTCTGGCGCTTGCGCATCTTCCTGAGAATCTTGTGCAGCTTGTCGCGCTTGAGCAGGCGCTCGCGTTCGCGCTTCGACAGAAACTTGCGGAATTTTTCGATCACCGATTTGCTCACGTGATGCCTCCGTTCCGCCGTCTGGCGGCCGGGTCTCCGTCGGCCAGGATGGCCCGGACCTCGTCAGGGTGGAGTTCGATCGCGGCACGCAGTTCGGCATCCAGATCCTCGAACGGTACAAAGGTGGCCCGAGCCATGGCCATCAGGTTCTTGGCGATGCGGTAGCTGTAGGCGGTATCGTTCATCAGCGAGGTCGCCTGTTCCGGGCTGATCCGGCGCTGGCGGATCAATTCGTCGAGTCGCCCGCTGCGGACGATGTCGCCGGCTTCGATCTCGGTATCCAGTTCGGACAGTGCCAGCTCCAGGTCGAGCTCTCCGTCAGCCGCTTCCGCCTGTGCCGCCATCCGGTCAAGCTCCTGCAGGAGGTGGCCCAGGTTGGCGCGGATGGCCAGGTATTCGCCGCGCAGGTCCTGGTTGCCCGAGCTCAGCGATCGAATCATGTTCTTGTGCAAATGCTTGGCATCCTTGACCGCTTCGACCAGATCCTGGGCGGCAATGCGCAACATCACCAGCTGGCGGGCGCGCTGACCACTGACCGGGAGCCGGGCCAGGTAATCGAGAATCAGGCCGTGCAGCGGCTTGATTGTCTGGCGGTAGCGTTCATCCACGTCGACCAGGTGAGTCCGGCCGGGGGGTGCTTCCAGCCGTGCCCTGGAAACGCCCTGCCTGAGCTGACCGCTTTCATAGTTGAGCACCTCGGCGATCAGGCTGAACGCGCGCCGGAACAGGCGCAGCAGTTCCCGTCGAGTGGCCTCCAGCGCCGCTGCCGGGGTGTCGAGCATGGTCTTGCTGATGAATTTTGGTGCGTCCAGCGTAGCCGGTTTGGGTTTCATGCGTGTTTCAAGCAGCCTGACCAGTTGCTGTATGAACGGCACCATGATGACGATGCCGGTCAGATTGAACAGGGTGTGGAAGAGGGCGAGCTTGAGGGTATGGTTGTCGCTGGCCATTCCCAGCCAGCTGCTGATCATCTCCACGGCAAGCACGAATCCCTGGATGAAAACCAGCGCGATCAGCCCGGTCGACAGGTTGAAAATCAGGTGTGCTGCAGCGAGACGACGACCGGCAATGTTCGCGCCGGCCGCACCGATCAGGGCGGTGATGGTGGTGCCCACATTGGCGCCGATCGACACGGCAAGGGCATTCTCGTAGCCCATCTGACCGGCCGACAGCGCCGTGATGGTCAGGATCAGGGTGGCGTGGCTGGACTGCATCACGACCGTGGCGACGATGCCGAGGAGCAGGTAGAGCAGCAGGCCGGGCACGCCCTCGACCGCGTAGCGGGCCAGATCGATACCCTGCTGGTAGGCCTCGAAGCCCGTTTTCATGTAGTGAATGCCGAGAAACAGAAAGCCGATGCCGGCCAGGACATAGCCGGTGCCTTTCAGTGCTCGCGAGTGATTGAAGACCAGGATGATGCCGAAGGCCAGCAACGGCATCGCATAGGTGGAAATATCGATCCGAACACCCAAGCCGGCCATCAGCCAGGCGCCCGAGGTGGTGCCAAGATTGGCCCCGAAGATCACGCTGATGCCCTGGGCCAGACCCAGCAGCCCGGCACTCAGGAAACTGATGGTAATGACCGAGACCAGCGAGCTTGACTGGGTTGCCGTGCTGGCAACGGCGCCGAAGGCCAGCCCCTTCCAGAGCCGGTTGGTGGCGTGTTTGAGCAGGTTTTCCAGGAATCCGCCGGTGAAGGTCCTGAAACCCTGCTCGAGGATCAGCATGCCGAACAGGAAAATGGCAATGCCGGCGGCGATCTCGCTGATCGACGGGCTGACCAGCAGGGCCCAGCCCAGCAAGGCCAGCGCGACAATCAGCGGCAGTTGCCTGAAACGCACCATGGCTCCCCGATCGACGATCGATCCGTCGATCATGCCATAGCCGCAAACGAGACGATGGGGCGGGGCAGTCCGGGCAGGACCGCCCCGCCCGATTGATCAGTACTTGATCGTGCAGCCGTAGGGCCGGGTCACGGCCTCGCCGACGGGCTCGCCGGCGGCCATCTGCTCCAGCGCAGCCACCACGTACTGGGTGGCGTCCGGAATGTCGGCCGGGTGCCGGCTGGGGTTGGAGTCGATCCCGCCCATGTAGCGCAGGATGCCATCGGCGTCGATGATGTACATGTGCGGCGTCACGCGGGCATCGTAGGCCCGGCCCATGTCGCCGGATTCATCCAGCAGCACGGCGCTGGGATAGGCATTGCGGCTGGTGGTCAGTTCATCGGCCTGGTCGGGGCTGACGTGGCCCTGCTCGCCTGCGCGCGACGAAATGACGGTCAGCCAGACCGCGCCGTGTTTATCGCGCGCCAGGCGTTGCTGGTCCTGCATGTTGCCGGCGCTGTAATGCTTGACCACGAACGGGCAGTCATGGTTGGTCCATTCCAGGACCACGGTCTGCCCGGCGAAGTCGGACAGGGCATGAACCTGGCCCTGGGTGTCGATCACGCTGAAGTCCGGGGCCGGCTGGCCGATCGTGGGTGCCGCGCTCAGCGGGCTGGCCAGGGTCAGGATCAGCAGCAGCATCGGGATCTGGATGAAGCGATTGGGCATCGGGATGACTCCGTTGTGGTGGATGACAGTCTAAAGAGATTCCAGCGCCTCGACCACAAGGCCCGGGGTGAGTACCTGGGGCAGGACCCTGGGCTGGCCGCCATTGCGCGGATAGATTACATACAGCGGCACGCCGTTGCGTCCGTAGCGGGCCAGGTAGTCGGTAATGACCGGATCACGGCGGGTCCAGTCGCCCTTGAGATAGACCACGTCATGGTCGGTCAGGGCCGTGCGGACGGCGTCGGTGTTCAGGGCAACGCGTTCGTTGACCAGGCAGGTCACGCACCAGTCGGCGGTCATGTTGACCAGCACGGCGCGTTGCGGATCATCGTTCAGCTCGGCCAGGCGCTCCGGCGACCAGGCCTCCCACCAGGCAGCGCTGGCGATGACCGGATCCCTTTCCAGTCGGGCCGCACTGCCCAGCGCGGCCACGGCGAACAACAGGCTGAGCGCCACGCCGACATGGCGGGCGGTGGCCAGCACCTGGCCGCGGTCGCGGTGCCCGGCCAGCCACAGGGCAAAGGCCAGCGCGACCATGCCCGCCAGCACAAGGGCCAGTCCGTTGGCATCGGTCTGGCGGGCCAGCACCCAGAGCAGCCAGACCGCAGCCAGGTAAAGCGGAAAGGCCATGGCCTGGCGAAACGTGTCCATCCACGGCCCCGGTCGCGGCAGGCGCTGGCCCAGGCCCGGCCAGAAACTCAAGGCCAGCATCGGCAGGGCCAGGCCCAGGCCGAGCAACACGAAAACGCTCATCGCCAGCGGCCAGGGCAGCAAGACCGCGGCACCCAGCGCGGTACCCATGAAGGGTGCCGTGCATGGACTGGCCACCACGCAGGCCAGTACCCCGGTAAAGAACGAACCGCGCAGACCCGACTGGCGCGACAGGTTCTCACCCAGGCCCATCCAGCGGGTACCAAAGGCGTAGACCCCCGACAGGCCCAGCCCCATGACAAAGAACAGGTAGGCCAGCAGCCCGACGAACCAGGGAGACTGCAACTGGAAGCCCCAGCCCAGTGCCTCACCGCCGGCGCGCAGCGCCAGCAGGACCGCGGCCAGGGCGGCAAAGCTCACGACCACACCGGCGGTGTAGGCGATCCCATGGGCCCGCTGGTTGTGACCGGCACCCGCGGCCAGGCTCAGGGCCTTGATCGACAGCACCGGAAACACGCACGGCATCAGGTTGAGCAAGACCCCGCCGGCCAGGGCCATCAGCAACACCGTCACCAGTCCCGGCAGGCTCGGCTGCGTGACCGGGTCGGCTGCATTGCTGATCAGCGCACCCGCAGCGGCCTCGAATGCCAGGGCTGTGCCGCTGTCGGCATGGACCAGCACGAAGGGCAGGCTGTCGGGCGCACCGGTGAAGTAGGTTGACAGCGGCTGGCTGACCTGGACCAGGCCCTCGCCAACCGTGATGAAGGTCTCGCCGGCGTGGTCGACCAGGTTTTCGGTCGCCGGGAAAAACGCCCAGCCGGTGCTCGCCAGATCTTCCTCGGTCTCGACCTGCACGCTCAGCTGGCGACCCTCGGTGCTGAAGCGGGCCGGCCAGTCGACCGGCTCGGGCCGACGGCTATCGGCCCAGGCGAAAAGAGCGGCCGTATCGGCGTTCGGGGCCGGGGGTTGTTCGCTGACCGGCACCACCAGCCGGAGATCGGCATCGCCGGGAATGCACTCGACCTTGCACACCAGCCAGTCGGCGTAAAGGTCCAGGGTCAAGCTCTCGCCCGGCGCCAGGTCATCGGGCACATTGACGCTCACTGGCAGAACGTGTTCGCCTTCATAACCGTAGTTGACCAGGTGGCCGATGGGCAGGCGGTCCGGATAGGGCCAGGCCACCGGCGAAATCTCCATACCAGGTGGGGCGGTCCATTCCAGCCTAATCGGCAGGCCGGAGTCACCCGGGTTGATCCAGTAAGTGTGCCAGTCCTCGTCGGGCAGCATGCGCAGGCCCACCCGCAGCGTTCCGCCGGGCTGGACCGAGAGCATCTCTGAGACCAGTTCGACCTCGATATGGTCGCGCTGTACCGGCCCGGTTACCGGTTCGACTCCGGGCGCGAGCACCGGCACAGCAGCCAGCAGACCGGCCAGCAGCCATTGCCGCCTGCCCATGGTTCTCATCCCTTCCATCGGTCCTGAGCGTATCGTTTCGTGGGTCTAGCGGGTCTTGCCGCCGAACAGGGTCAGGAGCAATCCGACCACTGCGGCGGCGGCGCCTCCGATCAGCTGCCAGGTGGTTTCATCGCTGTACTGCCCGGTGACCAGCTCCTGGGCCTGTTCACCCAGCCCGTCGGTGGCCTGCCAGCCGAAGAAGACCAGGCCGCAGCCAATGATCAGAAGCGCGATTCCCAAAAGTCTCCAGATACTCATGGCAGATTTCCTTATTTATGGTCGTGAATGGACGTCCAGTCTACTAGCGCTGACAGCGCGGGCAGAAAAAGGTGCTGCGCTGACCGATCACCATTCGTTTGACGGGGTGCTTGCACCGGGGGCAGGGCAGGTTCTGGCGCCCGTAGACCTGCAGCGACTGCCCGAAATAGCCTGGCGTGCCGTCGCCGACGGTGAAATCGCGCAGGCTGGTCCCGCCCAGCTCGATTGCATCATTCAGAACACGGACGATAGCCTTGGCCAGGGCCTGGTAGCGGATGCGACTGATCCGGCTGGCGGCGCGGGCTGGATGGATACCGCTGTGGAACAGCGATTCACAGGCGTAGATGTTGCCGACCCCGACCACCACCCGGCCATCCATGATGAAGCTCTTGATCGAGGTTCGCCGGCCGCGCGACAGGCGCCACAAGTCGTCGCCATTGAATGCGGCGTCGAAGGGTTCGGGACCCAGGCCTGACAGGCGCGGGTGAGCGAGCGGATCGCCGTCGGTCCACAGCAGCGCGCCGAAACGGCGTGGATCGGTGTAGCGAATCAGGTGGCCGTTTTGAATCTGCAGATCGACGTGGTCGTGCGGGCCGGCGGGCGGCGGGTCGATCCAGCCGCGGAACGAGCCGGACATGCCCAGATGCCACAGCATGTTGCCGTCTTCAAGGCGCCAGATCAGCCACTTTGCGCGCCGCTCGATCCGCAGAATCCGGCGACCGCCCAGCGTCCGAACAACATCGGGAATGGCCCAGCGCAATTGCGGCTGGCGGACGCGAATGGAATGGATTGTTTTGCCGCTGACCAGCGGAGCCAGTCCTCGGCGCGTGGTCTCGACTTCAGGCAGCTCGGGCATTGGCGAGATTATGCCCGAGCCGCCGGCCTCAGAGCGTTTAGAAGCCGAGGGTCCAGCCGACCCAGGCTTTCAGATCGTCATTGCGGGTATTGCCGTACTCGAGGTTGAAGCTGAATTCGCCCATCGCTTCGGTGGCCTTGGCCACAGTGCCCGTGTAATGGGTAAAGTTGTCGATTGCCGAATCGTCAAAAGCAGAGCGTCCGACGAGGAACCCGAGGCTGTAGTCATCCGTCAGGTCGAAGCCCACACTGGCGTAGTAATACATATCGCCATTGACCAGCACGGAGGCACTGCTGTCATTGACCACGTAGGCTGCACCGACCGCGAACAGGCTGTAGCTCAATTCGCCGTATATCTCCCCGAAATCCGCGCTGCCTGGTGCATCGGGATAAGCGTAGTAGATGTAGCCGACATCGTAGCCCAGCCCGTTGTCGAGTTCCTCGCCAAAGCCGAGATAGAGATCCATTTCATAGCTTGTAGAGTCGCCGAAGTCGACGTTGGACGCCCAGGTCCCCGCATAGAATCCACTGTCTGCGGTGTAGTCCAGCCCGCCCTGCACTGCCGCGCCGCCGTCGGTTTCGGAAAATCCGCGGAAAAAATAGTTGGAGACAACGCCGATGTTGGCGCTGACTTCGGCCTGGACGGGCTGGGCCGAGCCAAGGCTCAGCGCGCCGATGGCCACTGCGGCCGATGCTGTCAGTATTCCACTTGTCTTGTTCATGTCACCTGCTCCTCGGAATGTGGGTTGAACGCGTGCCGCAGCGACCGTGCTGCTGGATAGTGCGTTGCACAAGCCGTGCCATAAAAAGTTGGATTGGATTTCAGCAAGTTATGGCGCAATCGGCTTGGCCATGTTGGCCAGAAGAGCAATTTTCGCGCAATCGTGACCCGGTTCTGCGTGATTTTCGTGCAGCAATGCAGCTTGCGGGCGGTTTTGTGCGGCGCGCAACTTCAGTGCAGCCAAAGCCGCAGTTGCTGAATTTCAACGCAGGTGGCGTTTTCGGGAAAACAGGAATTGTCCCTCTCAAACAGTACCTTGCGGTCATCGTGAGAAATGGCACGGGCCTTGCGTAAGCATCACCAAGACGGAAACGCGAATCCGCCGAGACAACCGAGTCCGCCCCGGCCGGCAGGCCGAAGCATGGTTTAACCGAAGGAGATGTGGCATGAAACAGATCACCGCCATCATCAAGCCCTACAAGCTTGATGACGTACGCTCGGCCCTGGAACGGTCTGGCGTACAGGGACTGACCATCACCGAGGTCAAGGGTTACGGCCGCCAGAAAGGCCACACCGAGCTCTACCGGGGCGCCGAATACAAGGTCGACGCCTTGCCCAAGGTCAAGCTGGAAGTTGCGGTGACCGATGACGATCTGGAGATGGTGATTGACGCCATCCTGGCCAGTGCCCGCAGCGGCAAGGTGGGCGACGGCAAGATCTTCGTGACCGCGCTGGAGCGGGTGATCCGCATTCGCACCGGCGAAACCGACGAAGCCGCACTTTAGCTCATCACCAGCCCAGGGAGACCCAAGCCATGGATCCAAATGTCGTTGAAGTCCAGTATGCGCTGGACACCTTTTATTTCCTGATCTGCGCAGTCCTGGTCATGTGGATGGCCGCCGGTTTCACCATGCTGGAGTCCGGCCTGGTGCGCTCGCGCAATACCGTCGAAATCCTGACCAAGAACGTAGCTCTGTACGCAATCGCCTGCCTGATGTACATGGTCATCGGCTATAACCTGATGTACGGAGGCGGCCCGAACACGGTCATCCCGGGCTTGAGCTTCTTTCTCGGCGGGGACAACACGCTCGAAGAGGTCCTGGCCAGCGACGGGGACATTTACTACTCCAACATGTCGGACTTCATGTTTCAGGTCGTGTTCGTGGCCACGGCCATGTCAATTGTTTCCGGTGCCGTTGCCGAGCGCATGAAATTGTGGGCTTTCCTCGTCTTTGCCGTGGTTCTGACGGGTGTGATTTACCCGATCCAGGGCTACTGGAGCTGGGGTGGCGGGTTTCTGAGCGAGATGGGCTACAGCGATTATGCCGGCTCCGGTATCGTTCACATGGCCGGCGCGGCAGCCGCCCTGGCCGGCGTGCTGCTGCTTGGCGCGCGCAAGGGCAAATACGGCCCCGATGGCAAGGTCAACGCCATCCCGGGCAGCAACCTGCCATTGGCAACACTCGGTATGTTCATCCTGTGGATGGGGTGGTTCGGCTTCAACGGCGGCTCGGAGCTGATGGTCTCCAACGTCGATTCGGCCAATAACGTGGCCAAGGTGTTCGTCAACACCAATCTGGCCGCAGCCGGTGGGCTGGTGGCTGCTCTGTTGCTCGCCCGAGTGATGTTCGGCAAGGCTGATCTGACCATGGCGCTGAACGGTGCTCTGGCCGGGCTGGTAGCGATCACTGCCGGTCCGCTGACGCCCGCGCCCCTGCTGGCCTCGATCATCGGTGCGATCGGCGGCATCATCGTGGTGTTTTCCATCGTCGGCCTGGACCGACTGAAGATCGATGATCCGGTCGGTGCGATCTCCGTGCACGGCGTGGTTGGCGTGTGGGGGGTCCTGGCGGTGCTGTTGAGCAACGAGGAAGCGACGCTGGTCGGCCAACTGGCGGGACTGGCCGCCATCTTCGTCTTCGTCTTCGTCGCCAGCCTGATCGTATGGGCCATCCTCAAGGCAGTCATGGGGATCCGCGTCGCTGAGGAAGAAGAATTCTCCGGACTCGATATGGCTGAATGCGGTATGGAGGCCTATCCGGAATTTGTTTCGACCAGGGCTGATTGAATCGGCAACGGCTGACGCCATCCCTCCTCTCTCTCTACCCCGAAGCAGTCGCGTCAGTCGCTTTCTGGTCCAACCCCGGCGGGGTCTTCCCGCCGGGTTCTTTTCCCGCCCGCGCCAGCCTCCAGCGCCCGCTCGCTATGCGCGGTGTTTGCGCTATCGCTGGCCTCTGGCAAGTGAAAACACCTCTTCCACTTAATTCTTTGCCGGCGTGGCACGTTTTGTTCACCGATCACGTTGTTAAGGTTGAGAACCCGCCCCGTGGCCTTCCTGGGAATCCAAAATGAACCGCGCAGCAAAAAGCGATGATCAACTCTTGACGTCGCCGTTCAGTTTCAAGCACGACAACATCGTAGGGCATGGTCGCTTAATTCAACACCATCAGCCCTGATAGCTACACCTACTGAGACACGGAGGGAAAGAATGAACATGAGTCTGATGAGAAAATGGATGTTGTCAATCGTTTTATTGGCACTCGGACAGATTGTGCAGGCCTGTGACTTGGCCGGGACTGAAGACCATCCGCTGCTGCCGCGCTACGAAGGTGCCTGCATTGCAAGGGCTAAGACGGTCTCCTTCGACGAGTTCCGCCTGCCGATGGGTCCTGTGGAGAGGAATGAAGAGGGCAACTGGCGGCCGAGAGAATCCATTCTTCTGGAGGGCGCTTTTACCCGGCTGATCTACAACACGCCGGAAGGACGCTCGTCGCTGGAGGTCATGCGCAATTATCAGAAAGGCCTGACCGGCGCCGGCTTCGAAGAACTCTTTTCCTGCACCGAGGGTTACTGCGGTCACCCCGGGAACGCCATGATTGACGAGGTGTTCCCGAGAAACCAGCGGGAGAATGCCGATCTTTACCTGACCAACTTCAGTCAGCAGGGGCGCTTTGCAGCTTTTGGCAAACCGGACGGTTCGGCGCATATCGCGCTGCACGTCGGCTTTTACAGGGAACGATCCATCGTCACGGCCGTCGTGATGGAATCCGAGGCCATGGAAATGCGGCTGATCGATGCCGCGGAAATGAACCGCAGTCTCGCCGAAAACGGTCGCATCACCCTGCGGAATATCTATTTCGAGTTCGGCAGCGAGCGACTGACTGCGGAATCGGATCCGGCATTGGCCGAGATGGCCAGGCTGCTCGATGAGAACCCGGAAGTCGAGGTCTATGTCGTCGGTCATACCGACAATATCGGCTCTCTGGAGGCCAATCTCCGGCTGTCAAACGGCCGCGCTGCTGCTGTGGTTGCCGCCCTGGAGCAGCGTTACGGCACCGCCAGCGGCCGTGCAGTCGCGGCCGGCGTCGGATCCTATGCGCCGATCGCGTCGAACGCGACCGAGGCCGGCAGGGCCGAAAATCGCCGAGTCGAACTGGTCATGCGCTGACGAGCGAGCGCCAGGGTGGACTCCGCCCCTCCCTGCCGCGATCGGCAAACAGAGGCGGCGAATCGGGGCCTCGGTTCCGGCGGCGGTCAAAACCGGCCGCCGGACAGGAGCATCGCTTCAGGGCTTTTCAGTCAGCACCGTGGTATAGGCAGCCCCGCCCATCTGTGGCGGCAGCCGGCCTTCAGCTTTCAGCGTCGTACGTGGAGTCGACTGATCCAGCCAGAGGGTCTGATCACCCCCTTCTCCATCGAGTGCACTGACCGCGACCCGCCAGGCGCTGAATTCGCCGGCCGGGACTGCAACGACTTCGCTGCCCTCGACTTCCACCGAAAAGAAGCGCACCCGCTGCTGGGCGCCGATCTCGGCGACGCGCAGGGACGTCCGGTAGCCTTCAGCCAGAGGCAGTGAGGCCAGCACGGCTTCCAGACCGGACTCTCCGGCAATGATGGGTGCATCAAGCTCAATGCTGATCGGAATGGTCTGCCCGCCCGCCTCGATGGCGCCAGTGACTTCGCGGCGCCCGAAGCTGACCTCGATGGTGGCCCCGGCCTGGTCGACCGAGCGCGAGACCGGCCCCAGGTTGCTGCCATTGAGAATCAACTCATCGCTGATCTCGCCCATCGGGCTCTGCGAACTCGACCGGATTTTCAACACGTCCTGCTCGTCGATCCGCGCCTTCTCAAGCACCCGTGTCGCGTTGATCTGCATCTCCTGCCCGCCCAGGCTGACGGTGGTCTGGTAGGCAAATTCGCCGCCGGCCAGCCGGTCCGGTTCCACCGCCGGCAAGGGTCGGGTGCGGGCGGTATCCAGTTCACCGGCCAGTTCCGGCATCTCGACCGTGTTGACATCCACGGTGATCTCCGCCAGCCGCTCGGCAATCTCTTCGGGCATGTCGGTCTGGTAGCGCCCACCCAGGTGCTGGGCCAGGAACTGCTCGATCCGGGCATACATCGCGATCCGGTTGGTGCGCTGGGAAAAGCCATGACCCTCGTCGGGCGCCAGGATGTATTCCACACCAAGCCCGGCCTCGCGCATGGCCACCACGATCTGGTCAGCTTCGGCCTGCTTGACCCGCGGGTCGTTGGCACCGTGGATGATCAGCAGCGGGTTGCTGATCCGGTCGACATGGTTGATCGGCGACTGGCGTTCAAGCTTCGCGCGGCCTTCCTCGGTTTCCGGGTCGCCGACCCGCAGGGTCAGCATCTGCCGGATCGGGCCCCAGTAGGCCGGGATGGAATTGAGCAGGGTGATGATGTTGGACACACCGACGATGTTGACCCCGCAGGCGTACAGGTCGGGCGTGAACACCATGCCGGCCAGGGTCGCATAACCGCCATAGGAGCCGCCCATGATGCAGACGCGCTCCGGATCGGCGATTCCCTGGTCGACCAGGTACCGGATACCGTCGGTGATGTCATCTTGCATGGCATCACCCCATTCCTCGTTGCCGGCGTTGAGGAATTCCTTGCCGAAACCGGTCGAGGCGCGGAAGTTGGGCTGGAAGACGGCATAGCCGCGGTTGGTCAGAAACTGCACCGTCGACCGAAAGCCCCAGGTGTCGCGCGCCCAGGGTCCGCCATGGATCAGGGCGACCACGGCCAGGTTTTCCGCGGCCACTCCGTTGGGCAGGCTCAGGTAACCGGGGATCTCCCGGCCATCGCGGGCGGTGTAGCGAACCGGCTGCATGCTGGCCATCTGGGCCGAATCGATCTCCGGGCGAACCCGGTAGAGTTCTTCCACCGTGCCGGCCTGGCGGTCAAACAGGTAGACCGTGGCCGGGTCGACATCGCGCGACAGGCTGATCAGGGCCAGCGCTTCGTCGCGGGTCTGCGAGCTGATTCCGATTTCACCTTCGGGCAAGGTCTCGCGAAGGAATTCCAGGTCCCGGGCAAAGGCTTCAGTCTTCGGATAAATCCTGGGCTTGTCGCCGACATAGACCGTGGCCTGGAGCTCTCTGGTGGCCGGAGACATCACCGCGCCGCCAAAATCGACTTCCCCTTCCGGATCGCGCTCGACGAAATCCAGCGCGCCGGTGTCGACGTTGAGGGTGTAGAGCCCGATCAGGTCCACGTCCTCGCCGCGGTTGGACATGAACCAGACCGTCTCGCCGTCGGGCTGAAAACTCATCGGGCCGCAGGTTTCCTGCCAGGAGCAGGTAAACAGGGTTTCGCCGAGGCTGCCGTCCTCGACCCGCAGGACTTCGGTACCGCCGTCGGCGGTCTGGCGGCTGGCCAGACGGACGTTGCCGGCCAGGTCCGCGGTCCAGCCGGCCACGTTCTGGGTGTTTTCGATCAGCAGTTCACGCTCGCCGGTGCTGATGGTCAGCGCGTAGACATCATGCAGGGCCGGATCACGATCGTTCAGGCCGACCAGCATCCGGTCCGGCGTGTCCTCGGGCAGCGCGATGATCATGGCCCGCACACCCTCCAGGTCGGTCAGGTTGCGGGCCGCCGGAGTGCCGCTGTCCGGATCGATCTCGCCGGCCGGGTCGACCGCCCAGACATGGAAGTCCTCGTTGCCATCACGGTCCTGGACGTAGAGGACGAAACGGCTGTCCTGGCTCCAGAAGTAGCCGGGTACGGGCCGGGTATCCCGGGTCAGCGGGCGGGCGGCCGAGAACGGCTCGTCGATCGCCTTGATCCAGATATTGCGCACGCCCTCAAACGGGCGCATGAAGGTGATCCAGGCCCCGTCGGGCGAAAGCTGCGCGCCGGAAATCTCGGGGTCGCCGAAGAACAGTTCGCGGTCGAGCAGTTCGGGCAGCTGCTCCAGGTAAGCCAGCGGGGTTGCCGGGTCATCCTGCGCCTGGGTGGGCAAAGTGCCCAGAATCAGGGTTGTCAGAACAACAAGAAACAGAAAACGCTTTGCAATCATTGGGGTTCTCCGGGGACGGATCATGACGAGACCCGGAGAAGATACCTCGGCTGTCGGCTCACTCCAATAGCCCAAAGGTCATCGCTGGTTCATATGCGGGGTTGTCGCTTGCATTTTGTTCGGCCTTGGGACTACACTCGGTCATGCGTCGAATTGACGGCTAATTATCTGATTAAAGGTAAAAAATTATGAAATTCTTCACGAACAGTTCGCGTTTTCAACACGGTTTTGCGATAAGCGCAATCGTGGCTTTGATCATGCTGGCCGCGCCGGCGTTTGCCTTCAAGGCCACCGGCGGTCTGACCGGCTGGTGGGAACAGCCCGATGAGCAGAATCATGGCCTGATCATCGCGATTTCGCGCCTGCCCGGTGGCGATCAGACCGGTGTGGCGTTCTGGGCCCATTATGACGACGATGGCGATCCGACCTGGCTGCTGGCCCAGGGCCCGCTGCGCGGCAATCGCATCGAGGGGGATCTGTACCAGGTCCAGGGCGTTCGTTTCATGCAGCCGAAGGGCATGGCGGAAGCGGCTGAGGAAAAGGTTGGCAGCCTTGAGATCGTGTTCGAAAACTGCGATCAGGGCCGGGTTGACTACCAGTCTGAATTGCCCATGGTCGGCTCGGGCAGCTTCGAGATTCAGCGCCTGACCACGGTGCCGGGCATGGACTGCAGCGGCGGGGTCAGCGACAACGTGCCGCCGAGTGCGCGGCCGCAACGCTTGGAGATCGATCTCGAACCGGCGCCTGAATCTCCCGATGCGCGCGGCGAGGCGGAATGGATGATGACGCCGGGTTCGGTCGAGTTCGAAGTCGAGATCGAATATGTCGAAGCCGGTGAGTACACCGTCGAGGTGGGTGGCGAGCCGGTCGGGACGATTGTGGCCTCCGTCGATGACGATGATGATGGTGCCGAAGGCGAGATCGAATTCCGCTCCCCGGAGCGTGGCGACAAGCCGCTGCTGGATTTCGATCCCCGCGGTCAGACCATCGAGGTCCTGAGTGGTACTGCAGTCGTCCTCTCAGGGACCCTGCCTGAAGAAGGCGAACCCGTTGGTGGCGGCAAGGAACCCGGCGCCGGTGGTGAGGACATCGAGGTCGAGATGGTCAACGCCGGCGTCTATCCCGATGGCGAAGCCGAGGCCGAATGGGAATTCGACGACGGCGTGCAGACTTTTGAAATCGAGGTCGAAGACATCCCGGTCGGTGATTACCGCGTCTTCGTCAATGCCATTGAGGTCGGCGTGATCGGCGTGCGTGAAGATGATGATGACGACGACACCGAGGGTGAGCTTGAATTCCGCTCGCCGCCGCTTGCCGGCTTCCCGGAACTTGACTTTGACCCGCGCGGCGCCTTGATCGATATCGTCGAAGGTGAATCCCTTGACAGCGGCACGGTTATTTTCTTCGTCGAATTCCCCGCAACCGGTGACGATCAGGATGACCCCGGCAAGGGCGGGCCTGGCGGAAAGGGGCCGGGTCCTGAGATCGAATTCGAAGTGCCGAAAGTCACCGATGAGGCCGACTACATTGATGCCAAGGCCAAGGCCGAACTGGACATCGACGATGATGGCCGTGAGTTCGAGGTCGAGATCGAGGATGTCCCCGCGGGGACTTATACCTTGCAGGTCGGTGGCGAGGTGCGCGGCAGCATCGTGGCCGTGGTCGATGATGATGACGATGACGACGGCTTCGAAGCCGAAGGTGAAATCGAGTTTTCCGAGGAAGACGACGGGGACGACCTGCCCCTGGACTTTTCCGTTCGCGGCGAACTGATCGAGATCATTGCCGATGGCGGCTTAATCATTTTCAGCGGCACATTCCCCAGCAACTGACCTGATGTTCCAGGGTCACTCGCCAGCGCCCGTCCCATGCGACGGGCGCTGTCTGTTTGCGCTGCGGTTACAGGCCTCTGGCCCAGTCAGGTCGCAGTGGCGCGCTTTCAGGATGAGCAATGGCTGAGCGGACCTGATCCAATAATCGTTGCTTGTCGGCACCCAGCCGGCCCTTCAGCACCAGCCAGTTCGAGGCGTGGTCGGAGCGAAACACCGTGTCTTCCAGCTCCAGTTCACCCAGCAGTTGTTCCATCTCGCGAAACAGGCCGTTCTGATCCAGCGGTTCCCACTCGGGGAAGCCTGCGCGAAAACGCGCCTCGCCCAGCGGAAAGCTGACTACCAGGGTGGCCAGAAACTCCGGCTGGGTCGCGTTGGCAAGGCGGGCTGAGTTTTTCGCATGCTGATCGGTATAGACCTGCCCGCCCAGCCCGTTGAGGATCATCACCGATCGGGTGATGCCGGCCTGGCCGAGCTTGTCGAGTGCATCGACGGTGGAGGCAAAGGTCTCGCACTTGTTGACCTTTTCCAGCACCCGGTCATCCCCGGACTCGGCCCCTACGTAGGCCATCTGCAGCCCGGCCTCGCGCAGCTCGGTCAGTTCAGCCACGCTCTTGCGCTTGAGGTTGCGCGGCAGGCAGTAGCTGGCCACCCGCTCCACTGCGGGCATGTGCTCACGGATGGCCTGGAGAATGCGCAGCAGCCGGTGGCTGGGCAGGACCAGCGCATCGCCGTCGGCCAGGAAGACGCGCCGTACACGATCGCCGAACATCTCGCCCGAGCGCCGGATGCTCTCGAGCACCTCGGTTTCCTGGCGGGCGCGGAATTTCTTCTGCGGGGCGGTGTACATCTCGCAGAAGGTGCACTGGTTCCAGGAGCAGCCGTCGGTCACCGGCAGGATCAGCGAGTTGCCCTCGCTGGGCGGGCGGAAGACGGGTTCGACGTAGCGAATGGGGATGGCACTACTCATGAATCATTCGATCTGCTTGTCCGCTGAATGGGGTAGCAACACTATACTGATCCTCCTGCCCTGGCACTCACCCGGATGCCCCAGCGATCATGCGCGATTCCAGCTATGCCAGTCTTCGAACCCGACTTTGGGTCCGTCGCCTGGTCAATCCCCTGCTTGAAAAAGCGTCGCTGTGGATTGCACCGGCGGCGTCGCTGCAGGGGCGCGAACTGCTCTATCAGAATATCGTCCATCGTGATCTGGATCGGCTTGGCATTGATGATCTGCCGCTCTATCCGGTGCGCAGCGCGGCGACCTACAGCTATCTCTACCTGTTGCTCAGGCTGGTCCAGGAGACCGGTCCGTTGCGGATTCTGGAGCTGGGCGCCGGTCTTTCCACCGTGCTGCTCGAGCGTCTGCGCGAGCGCTTCGGTCTGGAACTGACCTCGCTGGAGCACGATGGGGACTGGGTGGAACGGATCCGCAAGCAGGGCGCCGGCGCGGTGATTCATTCGCCGCTTGTCGAGCGCAGCCTTCAGGGCTACGCCGCGCAGGTCTACGACAGCGCTGTGCTGGCCGGCGACAGGCGCTTCAACGTGCTGCTGGTCGATGGCCCCAGACGCAGTCGCCGCCGCTCGCGCTGGACGGCGCTGGAATTCATCGAAGGCTGGCTGGAAGAAGACTTCATGATCATATTCGACGATGCCGAGCGGAGAGGTGAAATCGATACGATCTCGGCCGCGCTGCGCCTGCTGGACCAGCGCGGCATTCGTTACGGTTCGCATCTGACCCGCTCGGTCAACAGCCAGTTCGTGATCGCGACCGAGGGATTCCGGGCGGCGCTACACTTCTGAGCCAGGCGCTGATTCCGGTACAGAAGAATCAAGCTCCATCGCGCGCGGCCGGTGGCGCGCGAAAGAGACCAGGGTGGCGGGATTGAAATTGCCCGAAATGCCGCGGCTGAGGGTTGAGGACAGCAAGCGGGCCGGGAAACGGCTGCCGGCGCCGCCGCGGAAGTGCCAGCAGGCCACCGCCCACATCGCGCCAAGCGTGCGGCTGAATGCTGTCTGTTCATAGCGTCCAGCCCGGCGGTTGGCCTGCTCCAGGCCCTTCAGCCACTGCTCTGCCCAGTCCAGGTAGGCACCGGCATCGCTGATCGCCGGGTCGCGTTTCTGGGTCAGCTGGTAGTGCCAGGCCAGGTCATGCTCGCTGAATTCGACGCCGAGATCGGCCAGTCCCTCGGCCTGGATCGCCATCTTGCGCTCGCGGCCCAGGCCGGTGGTGTTCTTGGTGATCCGGCCGGGATGCTCGCGCCCGCAGACCAGCAGATGCGGCATGTTGGCCATGCGGTGGTGGCGGGCCAGGCGCAGGTGCAGGTGGTAGTCCTGGCAGCGGCGAAAGTTCTCGTCGTAGCCGAATTCGCGCAGCACCGCGGTGCGCGCCATGATGGTCCGGTTGATCAGCGAGCAGTGAAACAGCAGATGGGCATCGACCGCCTCGGGCCGCAGCGGGTGGCGGCGCACCCGGGCCAGGCGCCGACCTTGGGCATCCATCAGCGTGCAGCCGCTGCCGACCTGGACGATATCGGGGTGACGGTCGAGAAACTCGACCTGGCGGCCCAGCCGGTCCGGGTAGGCGTAATCATCGCTGTCGAGCAAGGCGATGTACTCGCCGCGGGCCAGTTCCAGGCCACGGTTGCGGGTCGCCGGAATCCCCAGGTTGGCCGAATTGCGCTCCAGCCGCACCCGCCGATCACGGTAGGCCGCAACCCGTTCGACCGTCCGGTCACTGGACCCGTCGTCGATGACCAGCACCTCGAAGTCCGTATACTGCTGGGCGAGGATGCTGTTGATCGCGGTGCAGACATAATCCTCGCGATTGAAAACCGGAATGAAAACGGTGACTTTGGGAGTTCGAGGCATGACCCGGCTGGGACCTGGAATGAATGACCGGCGGCAAGGCAGTATAGAAGGTCATCACGACTTGCGGTCGGGGTCGTTGCATTGATCCCCCGGATCCGGCAGCAGCCGGTTCTCGGATCCGGCCGGCGCCTGGTCAACTGGTTGCGCGAGCACCTGCTCAACGGGGTCGGCAAATCGCAGCGGGCCTTCTTCGTCACCATCAACGGGCAGCGCTACAAGCGGGTGGTTTTCGGCGACAGCAGCCAGGCGGCCGAGGTGGCCTCGGCGCTGGAAAACTGCCGCGATTGCGTGGGTCTGCCCGAGCTGGTGCTGGCCCTGGAAAACGAGATCTGGGTGCGTTTTGTCGTCGGGCGCAAGATTGACCCTGCGCTGGCTGCTGACCGCGAGGCGCTCAATGACTTCTTTGCCGCGCTTTATGCCAGAGACCCGCAGCGGGTCGATCTGGCCAGCACCCCGATTCACCAGCGCTTGCTGATCGACCTCGATTTTCTCGGCGACTGCGGTGTGCTCCAGCCGGATCGCGTCGCCATGCTCCGGGCACGGGCCGGACAATTGAAGCCGGACCAGATCTGGCTGGGCTACGACTATGTCGACCCGGTGCTGAAGAACTTCGTCTGCAACGACCAGGGCTTGTTTGCCATCGATATCGAAAGCCTTCAGCCACGGGTGGCCCTGGGCACCGGCGTGGCCAAAAGCGCCCTGCACTGGTTGACGGCCGAGCGCGAGCAGTTCGTCGACCGGCTGGCCGAACGAAGCAAGATCCCGGCCTTGAAAGCACAGTTGCCCTACGTCGAGTTGTGTTTTCTGGCCGGCTGGACCAAGCGCAAGCTGTTGACCGGCAAGCGAGCACGCGTCAGCGCTGATCGTTTCGAGCGGTTCTGGCGCGACCCGGTTGATGGCGATCACCGCGTTTGAGGACGGTGATCGGGTCAGCTGTGGTATCCTAATCGGTCATCTTTCCCCCGGAGCTGGGCACCCAACGGCGAAATCGCTTCGCTGGCGGTCCGGTTTCGTCGCTGACGGCCAGGAGGCCGATATCGCATGAAAACCCTGTTTGTCCGCAACATTCATCCCGAAACCCGCGAAAGCCAGCTGCGCGAATTGTTTTCGCGCTGCGGTACGGTGCGCAAACTCGATCTGCCGCTGGACATCTTTACCCGCCGCTGCCGCGGTGTGGCCATGATCGACATGGAAGGCCATGAAGCCCGTGCAGCGATCGCGGAACTCGACGGGGCCGAGCTCAATGGACAATCGATCCAGGTTCGGGAAGAACGTCCGCGTGGCAAGAAAAAACGCGGCGGGCGCCGGGGCTAGTTATCGCTGCTCACTGCCGCCAACGACAGGCCTGGCCGCACGCTGCCGTCTTCGACGCCGTAATGGGCACTGACGTAACAGCTGCGGCCCATGGCAAACCAGCGTGCTGCCAGGATCACCGGTCCGGTTTTCGCCAGCATCTCTTGTGAGACCGGCTTGTTGACCTCCCAGTGTGTTTCATAAGGCCCGAAACGGGCCAGAAAGGGCTGGGCAAAGTCATCTCGCAGGGCAATGCAGGCGTCGCGATCATCGGCTTCGGCCGGGCTGTAGAGCATCGCCTCGACTTCACGGATACGACCTTCATCGGCCATGGCCATCACGGCAACAGGCCGGCCCTCCAGGCGGCCGTCGTAACGGATTTCGTCCAGGCCGGCACAGCCGACACCGGAAAAAGCCGTCTCTGGTGCTGACCGGAACGCCGCCCGTTCCGCCCGCCTGAAATCGCGATCGACCAGCAGCGGCCCGATGCCGCGCTCGCTCAGCGCCAGCGGCGCCTCGGCGGAACGAACCGATTGCAGCACCAGGCTGCCCGCCGCCCCGACGGCGGCGAGCAATCCGAATGCCATCAGCAGGCCGCGGCGCATTACTCTGCCGGCGCAATCACGCCGCAGGCAATCCGCGGACCGGCACCGCCGATCGGCTGGGTGATATGGTCGTCGCGGTTCTGGTGGATCACGAAGGCGGCACCATCGTCATCAAGGATGGCGGCCCGTTGCCCAACGCCGTGCAGAGAAGCCAGATTGGTAAACAGTTCGACCTGCACCGTGCCATCGTCGCGCACGATGATGTTGGGCAAATCACCGTTGTCGGGGCCGTCCGGGTTCATCAGGCCATGCTGTTTGCCATCCGGGTTGAGATGCCCGCCGGAGGCGACAAAGCCTTCGTCCGGATCGTCGCAGGTGCCGACGCTATGGATGTGAATCGCGCGCCGGCCGGCCGGCATGTCGTGCAGATCGAGATCGATCAGGACGCCGTTGGGACCCTCGGCCAGCGTGGCCGTGCCGACGTCGTTGCCGTCGCGGTCGATGAAGCTGGCCGAGGCCTGCATGTGGTCATCGGCCTGCGCCAGACCGGCGCCCAGGCCGAAGGCTGCGACCATGCTCATTGTGGCTAGCGTTTTCATTGTTCTCTCCTCGAAGCAGTTGAATTCCAGATGTGCCGGACGCCAGGCCAGGGGCTGGCGCCTGCCCTCATTATAGGGTTGCGCCTGGATTGTGCCAGCCAAACCCCGCAAATGCGGACCTGGCAAAGCAGCCCGTGCATAATGGCGTTGGGTTTGACTGTCAGGAATGCTGGGCCATGAACATTAGCAGGGTGGTTTTCGGGTTTTTCGTGCTGCTGGCGCTGACGCTGAATTTCAGCTTCTTTCTGGGTGAGATTGACAACCCCGATCACCACGACGTTTATGAACTGTTCGCGGCTCTGGTGGTCGGCCTGATCGCCACCGTCATGAAGCTGGGCGAACGCTCACAGATGAGCGCCATGCTGCTGGCGTCCAGCCTGGTGGTTGACCTGCACCTGATTGCAGCGGTCCTGGTCTGGGCCGTTTCAGTGCATGTGCTGGATGTGGGCCTCACCCCCAAGGTGATGGCAACCATCGTCTCTTTGTCCGGCGGTGCGTTATTGGCCAACCTGCTGTCGGTGGTCCTGCTGACCATGGAAACTGCCGGCTACAGCCGCTAGCGGCCCGACCATGCCGTCGTCCACCTCGCTGCTGTTTTTCCGGCGGATGCGCCTGCCGCTGACCGTGCTGATTGCCGCCTACTCGGTGGCCACGGTCGGTTTTACCCTGATGCCCGGGGTCGATGCCGACGGCAATCCCTGGCGGATGAGCTTGTTCGATGCTTTCTACGTCGTCAGTTATACCGGCAGCACGATCGGTTTCGGCGAGGTGCCCTACGAGTTCAGCAAGGCCCAGCGCCTGTGGACCATGGTCAGCATTTATCTGACGGTCGTTGCCTGGCTGTTTTCGATCGGCAGCATCATCTCGCTGACCCAGGACCCGGCCTTTGCCCAGTCCCTGCGGGGTGCCCGCTTCCGGCGTGCGATTCGCAACTACGATCGGCCCTTTTATCTGCTCTGCGGCCTTGGCGACACTGGTCGTCTGCTGACCCGCGCCTTGACCGAACTTCACCATCCGGTGGTTGTGGTCGACGTCATTCAGGACAAGATCGATGCCTTGAGCGTGGAGGCTTACAAGGCCCCGGTCCACGGATTCTGCATGGATGCCACCATGCCCGAAAACCTCATTGCGGCTGGCTTGCAGAGTCGTTGGTGCATGGGTGTGCTGGCGGTGACGGCCGATGATCGGGTCAATCTGAAGGTGGCCGTCACCGCGCGTCTGCTCAACCAGCGGGCGGCCGTCTACGCGCGCGCCGATGAACGAGAGGTGGCCGACAACATGCGCTCTTTCAATACCGCCCATGTCGTGCGACCGGCCGAGGAACTCGTCTACCGCCTGCGCCTGCTGCTGACCCGGCCGCACACTTACCGGCTCTACCAATGGTTGCGTTCCAGCCCGGGCCATCCGCCGCCGTCCCTGCCGACGGTGGCCAGCGGCCGTTGGATCCTGTGCGGCTTTGGCCGTTATGGCCAGACGGTCCATCGCCTGTTGTCGGAGCTGAAGTTCAAGGTCACTGTGATCGAGGAAAACACCGGGCTGGAGGGCCTGCCCGAGGATGCCGTGGTCGGGCGCGGCACCCAGGCTGAAACCCTGCAGACCGCCGGGGTCGAAGATGCGGTGGGAATCCTGGCAACCACGCGCGATGATGTCGACAACCTGTCGATCCTGATCACCGCGCGCGATCTGAAGCCCGATCTGTTCTGCGGTGCCGTGGCCAACCGCTGGTCGAGCGGACCCCTGTTCGATGCTGCCGCACCGGACTATTTTGCCCAGCCCGGTGAGCTGATTGCCGGGACCATCCTGAGTCATATCCGCTCACCGCTGCTCAGCCATCTTTTTCGCTGCCTCGAGCAGGCCGATGATGCGGTCGCAGGACGAGTGCTTGAGCGACTGCTGACCGATTCGGCACAGACCCGGGAACCGGAGTTTTTGACCGTGCGTCTGAGCAAGAAGCGCGCGCCGGCGTTACACGCGCTTCGCGAGCGCGGCCACCGGCTGGACCTGAACGTGTTCGCGCGCCATCCGCTACGACCGGCCGATCGGCTTCAGGTGGAGGTGTTAATGCTCTCGCGTGATGATGAAGACCGGCTGCTGCCCGATATGGACACCGAACTGGAAAGCGGGGATCGGGTGCTCCTGGCCTGCTCGCCGCCCGCCGCCCGCCGCGTGCGTATTCTGCTTGAAAGCGAAGTGGTAGCTTACAAGACCGTCACCGGACAGGAGTTGCAGCAGGGCTGGCTGTTTCGCAAACTCGCGGGCAGCCGCTTGCCGGCGCGGTCGTGAGTCCCGCGCCGGCGTCGGAAACGAGTCGGCTTCCGCCGGCGCTGATCGCAGCCTACCGCGCGGCGGTTTATCGGATCGCGGATCGTTTTGACTTGACGATCGACCAGGCCAGCCCCGACCTTGCGGCCTGGCAGCTGGCACATGGAGTTCACTGCAGCGCGCTGCTGACCGCCTGCAACCCGGCCGGGCGCTGCGTGGACGAGCGCTTCAATCAGCGAGCCACTGAAGCGCTTGCCGCCCACATCAGGCGCGCGCACTGGCCGCACAGCCGCGCGCTCGGTCTGGACCCCGCGGGTCGCTGGCCGGCCGAGCCGGGCTTTCTCGTGGCTGGCCTGGCGCTGGCGCCGGCGCGCGAGCTGGGTCGGCTTTTTGATCAGAACGCCATCGTATGGGCCGGGTCGGATGCGCTTCCCCGGCTGATTCTCTTGCGCTGATTGCGAGACAATGGAGCGAAGATTCGATCTCGACTGGCTGCGCATTGTGCTGTTCGGGCTTCTGGTTCTGCATCACGTGGCGGTCGGATTCATTGATATCGGGGTCGACATCTACGGCTTTGCCAACGACGAGCGCGGCGGGCCCCTGCTCAACCTTTATGTTTACTTCGGCGCCAGCTGGCGGCTTCCGCTGCTGTTCCTGATCTCCGGAATCGGGACCTGGTTTGCCACCCGCCTGGCGGTCGGATTGCGCCCGCTGGCCAGGCGGGTGGCCCGCCTGATGGTCCCGGCGCTGTTCGGTACCTTTGTCCTCAACGCCACCTACGGCTACACCATTGCGACAGTGACCGGTCAGTCACCGGGCAGCTACCTGGCGTTCTGGGCTTCCTGGCTGCTCGAGCCGGAGCCGATCCAGGTCGGTCACCTTTGGTTTCTCTACAACCTGGCCCTCTATACCGTGCTTCTTTGGCCCGCTCACCTGTGGTGGCGGCGGATGCAGCCAAAGATGCCACCGGCGGCCGTCGTACTGACGCTCATGGCCGCCGGCGTCGTGGCGATCATGGTCGCCTTCAAGCCATTCTTCTGGGCGATCGCCGGTAACGGCTACGAACTGCCCTGGTACCTGTGGATTTTTGCCTGCGGCTACGTGATCGGCGCCTGTCACCAAAAGCTCCTGCCCTGGCTGGCGCGACGGGTCTACTGGCTGCTGGCGCTGGCGCTGCTGTGTTTTGCCGTCGAGGTCGTCATGCTGGCGGTCGAATTCGAGGCATCGGCAGATGCCGCCCTGGCGCTGGCCCAGGGCGGCTGGGCGGCGCAGGGCGACGTCTCACCATTCCGTCCGGGCTATGTTCTGTTCACCACGGTCAGCGGGCTGAGTACCTGGCTGTGGTGTATCGCGTTCCTCGGCCTGGCCGCGCGCTACCTCAATCGTGACCATGCGGCCTTGGAAGTGCTCGGCCCGGCGGTGTTCCCGGTCTATGTCCTGCACTTCCCCATCACTCTGATCGGCCTGGCCTGGATGGTCGAATTGCCGTGGCCCTGGCTGCTGAAATTCTGGCTGCTCGCGGCGTTGGTCTACGGCTTGTCGCTGGCCATCTACTGGATCGTAAAACGGCTGGGGCCGGTGGTTTACCTGATCGGCGGAAAAGTGCCCGATCGCCGGGCACGTTTTCCTGAGGGGCCGGTGTGAGCGCCCGTGGCCGTCCTGCTCAGGTACCGGGGCCGCAGTCCATGCAGTCATCGGGCCGGTCGGGGCCGCGGCCGAGCTGGCGGGCCAGGTCGTGCAGAGCGGTTCGCAGACCTTCTTCAATCACCGGATGGTAAAACGGCATATCGAGCATTTCATCGACGGTCAGGTGCTGCTGCACTGACCAGGCCAGCAGGTGGCCGATGTGCTCGGCCGCCGGTCCGAACATTTCGGCTCCCATGAACAGGCCGCTGCCGTGCTCGGCGTACACGCGCAGCAGTCCGCGGGACTTGCCCATCACCCGGCTGCGCCCCTGGTGGCGGAAGTCCAGCGAACCGATCGCATAACAGCCATGACAGCGCTCCGCGGTTTCCTGCAGGGTGCGACCGCAAGCGGCGATCTGCGGGTCGGTGAACACGATGGTCAGCGGGGTGCGGCGCAGGCCGGAGCGGACATCGGGCCAGCGACCGGCGTTGGTGCCGGCGATGCGGCCTTCATCGGCGGCTTCGTGCAGCAGCGGCAGATGATTGTTGGCGTCCCCGGCGATGAAGATCGGGCTGTCGCCGCACTGGGTGGTGTAGGGATCGGACAGGGGCATGCCCTTGTCATCAAGCTCCAGACCGGTGTTTGCCAGCCCAAGCCCGTCGATATTGGGCCGACGCCCGGTCGCCGCGAGCAGGTAATCGAAGGTTTCGATCGCCTCGTCACCGTCGCAATCGTCGAAGCTGACCTGGACGCCGTGCTCGGTTTCGCGGATCTCGTGGACCTTGCTGTCGGCGTCCAGCGGAAATTCCTCGTTGAAGATCTTCAATGCCGTTGCGCGAATCTCGGGATCGCGAATCGGCCCGACCAGGCCGCCCACGCCGAACATGCGCACCCGCACCCCCAGCCGCGCCAGCGCCTGGCCCAGTTCCAGGCCGATCACCCCGGGACCGAAGACCACCACTGATTCGGGCAGTTCGGTCCAGTCGAAGATGTCGTCGCTGGTGATCAAACGCGAGCCCGCGTCTTCCAGAAACGGCAACACATTGGTGCGCGATCCGGTGGCAATCACCACGCGCTCTGCGTACACCGTCAGATCCTCGCCGACCCTGAGGGTATGGCGATCGACGAAGCACGCCCGACCCAGGATGCGATCATCTTCCGGAATCTTTTCGATCGCGTCGAGCACCCCGCCGACAAAGCGATCGCGATGGCGGCGAACCCGGTCCATCACCGCTTTTCCATCGACCTGCACCCGGCCGGCATGGATGCCGAAACGCTGGGCATGGCGGGCCGAGTGGGCGGATTCGGCGGCCGCGATCAGCAG
Organism: Wenzhouxiangella sp.; assembly: GCA_046540955.1. Classification (GTDB taxonomy): domain Bacteria; phylum Pseudomonadota; class Gammaproteobacteria; order Xanthomonadales; family Wenzhouxiangellaceae; genus Wenzhouxiangella. The sequence goes on along the minus strand of JBKHEF010000001.1, from coordinate 193,688 downwards.
CTTGCTGGGCATGCAGCCGACCCGGGCACAGGTGGTACCGAACTGCTCGGCCTCGATCAGGACCACTTTTTTGGTGTGCTTGCGCGCCTGGCGGTAGGCAACCATGCCGGCGGTGCCGCCCCCGATGATGGCGACATCGACTTTTCGTTCCTTCATGGCGCGCACTCCTTTCGATGAATGGGTGGCTCAACAGTAACGCCAAACCGGACCGGCGCGGGCGCCGCCGGCCTGCACCGGTCCATGACGTTGACGGTCCAGCCGGGTCCGGACGGTGATAATAACGGCGGTTACCCGCCTGGCCAAAACCTGCCGTGTTGCGATCGCTCGCCAGTCTGTTCTTCTACACCCGCTTTGTGCGCAGCTTCAGCACGCTGGGCTACCGTCGGGCCATGGCCGATCAGCCGAGGCTGGCGCCGGACTTCAGCGCCCAGACCTGGCTGGTGACCGGGGCCACCGGCGGCATCGGCCGGGCGATCGCGCTCAAGGCCAATGAATGCGGCGCTCGCGTTGTCGCGCTCGGGCGCAGCGAAAGGCGCCTGAAAGCGCTCAAAGCCGACGCTGCAGCGCCGACGCGCCTGGTTCCGCTGAGGCTGGATCTGTCGCTGATCGAAGACATCCGCCGTTTGCCTGCCAAGCGGTCGGTGCAGACCCGGTCGATCGACGTGCTGGTCAACAACGTCGGCGTACTGCTCAACGAGCATCAGGTCACCGATGAGGGCTTCGAGGCCTCTTTTGCCACCAATCTGCTCGGCCCCTTTGTGTTGACCGAAGCATTGCAAGCGGCTGGCTGCCTGGCCGCTGATGGCGTGGTCATCAACGTGTCTTCCGGCGGCATGTACGGCTCGCCGCTCAGGCTGGAACCGATGAATTGCCTGGATGCCAGGCGTTTCGACGGCATGGCTGCCTACGCCATGCACAAGCGCGCGATGGTGGAGCTCACCGGGTGGTGGAACCGGCAGTGGAGGGGCAAGCCTGCGGTTCATGTGATGCATCCCGGATGGGTCGACACCGCGGGCGTGCGCACGTCACTGCCCGCTTTTCGGCAGGCGCTCAAACGGATATTGCGCACCCCCGAACAGGGCGCCGACACCGTCCTCTGGCTGGCCGACCGGCGCCCCGATCCAGCGCCCGAGGGCGGTATCTGGCTGGACCGCAAACTGCAGCCCGAGCATGAATTCGCCTGGACCCGGCGCACGCCGCATTCGGCAGACGATCTGGTCACATGGCTGCGGAGCCTCCAGCCCGCCATGCGCTGATGGGCCTCAGAACGTGGACAGGCCGGTCGCTTCCATGATCCGGTACTGCCAGTAGCGGAACCAGCGCTCGTCGGCGTAGCGGTCGTAGTCCAGGCTGAACGAGCGGCCGTCGGCATTGGTCCAGCGCATTTCGAACCATTGCGAGGCCGCCCTGATCGCCGCCGTATCGGCCGGACCAGCCAGCTCCAGCACGGTTTCTGGATTTAAGTTGTCGAGGTTGCGCCGGGTGTAGTTGGCCGAGCCGCTGATCAGGCGCGCCGAGCCGTCGCGGTAGCGCACCAGCAGCTGCTTGCTGTGGCACTGCTCGGCGGTGGTGTGGCACCAGCGGATATCAATGTCGTGGCCGCGCAGCTCGGCGGCGACCGGGCGGTTGGGCACGCCGTTCTTGCGCCGGCCAAAGGCGTGTTCATTGGGGTCGAGCAACAGGCGGACGTGCGCGCCCCTCCGGCTGGCGCGGGCCAGCGCCCGGATCACGCCGCGGTGTGAGAGATAGAACATCGCCAGGTCGACCCGGCTGCCGGGGCCGGCCTGGTCGAGCGCTGCGATGGCGGCCGCGCGAATCGCGGCTTCGGTCAGCACGCGGGCCTGCAGACCGGACGATGGGCGGCCCGGGCTCGCCTCGACTTCGGGCCAGCGCAAATCCGGCGCGGAAAAGGCGGCAATGGCGCGCTCGGTTTCCAGCACATCTTCGGCCGCCGGCCCGGTCACCACCAGCGCCGTGTTGCCGTGGGCGCTGGAGGCGTCATGCGGGTTGGCCGAGGTCACCAGTACGGTCCAGTGCTGGCCCCGGTCGACGACCAGGGTCTTGCGGTGGTTGGCCTTGAAATTGGCCACCCTGAGCCAGGTCCGCAGCCCCACTTTCTGCTCGCCGACCGGATTCGGGAGCCAGCCGCCGTTGCTGGAGTTGCCGAACCAGCGACAGCACAGCCGCCAGGTCGCTGTCCACAGGGGGTTTGAGTCGCGCAAAGGGTCCAAGTTGGTGACCACGACGTCGATGCCGGCCGAGCGCAGGGCATTCAGATGCGGTGAGTCGATGCCGCCGTAGAGGGTATTGATGGGGTCGGTGATGAAGATCACTCGAAGCCCGGGGCGTTCGTTGCTGCGCTTGATCAGCGCCTCGGTCAAGGCATCGGCCAGTGGTTGCAGGTCCTCGCCATCCGGATCGCCGGCAAACTCATTGAACAGAAACATGTCGGCGACGATGAGTTTTTCGGCCTGGTTGATCAAGTCGAGCTTGCGCTGGAAAATCCGGTGATCGGTTTGACGCCGCCCGCTTTCGTCAACCCAGGCCAGGTCGGCCAGGAACTCGACCGCCGCAACCTCGCGCAAGGGGCCGCTGAAGTCCAGACCCGTCGGCAAGGGCTTCCAGGTGTGCCAGGCCGCTACCCCGAACCACAACATAAGCAGCGCGAGCAAGCTCCAGCGCCAGTGCGGCAGTTTGCGAACGGGCATGATGATTCGACCGGTTTCTTCCCGCCAAAGCCGGCAGTATAGGCCAGCCCATGGCCGCTTCGCCTCGGGGATAATGGCGTTGGACCCGACACTGCCACCCCGATGATCGAAGCGAACTGCTCCTTACCCGATTATGCCGCCATCGAACAGGCAGCACGAAGACTCAAAGGGCTGGCCCATCGCACGCCGGTCCTGGCTTCGGCCTGGTTTAACCGCCAAACCGGCGCCGAGTTGTTCTTCAAGTGCGAGAACTTCCAGAAGGTCGGTGCGTTCAAGTTCCGCGGGGCCTGCAACGCGATTGCGATGCTCTCGTCCGAGCAGGGCCAGCGCGGGATCATCACCCATTCTTCCGGCAACCACGGCCAGGCGGTCGCCCTGGCTGCGCAACTCATGGGCTACCCGGCCACCGTCGTCATGCCTGCCAACGCCGCCCGGGTCAAGATCGAGGCCGTGCGTGGCTACGGTGCCGAGATCGTCTTCTGTGAGCCGACCACGCCGGCCCGGGCAGCCGCGGTCGAAAGCCTGCTGGCCGAGCGGGGCGGGGTGTTCATCCCGCCCTACGACCATCCCGACGTGATCGCCGGGCAGGGCACGGCCGCCAGGGAACTGCTGGAGGATGTGCCCGACCTAGATCTGGTGATCGCGCCGGTCGGCGGCGGTGGCCTGATCAGCGGCACCGCGATTGCGGTCAGGCACCTCAGGCCCGCTTGCCGGGTCATCGCCGCCGAACCAGCCAACGCCGATGATGCCGCGCGCTCTTTCCGGTCGGGCCGGATCGAGCCGGTCGCGACCACCACGACCATCGCCGACGGCCTGCGCACCTCGCTGGGCGAGCTGACTTTCGCCATCATTCAACGCGATGTCGATGACGTGGTCACGGTGTCCGAAGAGGCCATCATCGATGCCCTGCGCCAGGTCTGGGAGCGGATGAAGATCGTCATCGAGCCGTCCTGCGCGGTGCCGCTGGCGGCCATTCTCGAAGGCGCAGTTGAGGTCAAGGGGCGGCGCGTCGGCATCATCATTACCGGCGGCAATGTCGATCTGGATGCGCTGGCTGACTTGTTCGGAAAGCCCGCCTGAGCAGTCGGCGACCGGCACAGTGTTGATCGCCGCTAGACTAGCGATCAGCGTCAAATGTAAACCTTGAAGGGAGAACCCCCATGTCTCGCCACATCCAGACCCTCGTTGTATTGGCCGTTGTCCTGCTCGTGCTGGTCGCCGGCGCCCCGGTCCGGGCCGAGCCTGAACAGGGCATCGTCGTGCCGCCGGCATCCCATGCGGTGGTCGATTCGCGTGCGCGCATCGAGCCGGAAAACCGGCTGCTGAAGGATCGGCTGGAAAATCTGCTGCCCGAGCTGATGGCCGAAGCCGATCTCGACATGTGGCTGGTGCTCAACCGCGAGTACGCCGAGGATCCGGTCTACTTCACCCTGGTGCCGCAGCCCAGCTTTGCCGCCCGGCGCACCACCATGCTGGTTTTCCACCGCCAGGCTGACGGCAGCATCGACCGGCTGACGGTCAACCGCTATCCCTTTGGCGAACTGTACGAAGAGGCCTGGTCGGGTGGTTCGCTGGACGAGCAGTGGGCGGCGCTGGGTGAATTGATTGCCGAGCGTAACCCGGCCCGGATCGGCATCAATGTATCGGCCACCTGGCCGGAAGCCGACGGCCTGACCCACGGCCTGCACCAGAAGCTGCTGGCCGCGCTGCCGGAGGGTTTCGAAGACCGTCTGGTTCCGGCAGAAGATCTGGTCATTCGCTGGCTGGAAACGCGCAGCGAGCAGGAACTGGCGGTCTACCCGCACGTGGTCGCGATCGCCCGTGGAGTGATCGCCGAGGGCTTTTCCAGCCGTGCGATCACGCCTGGGGTCACCACCACCGACGATGTCGCCTGGTTCCTGCGCCAGCGCTTCGAAGCCCTCGGCCTGCCCATCTGGTTCATGCCCTACGTCAACCTGCAGCGGCCCGGTATCGAGTGCGACGAAGACACCCCGTTCTGCGGCATCAGCGGGGTGATCCAGCCGGGCGATGTCCTGCACACGGATGTCGGCATCTGCTATTTCAAGCTGTGCACCGACACCCAGGAGATGGCCTACGTGTTCAAGCCCGGCGAGGCCGACGTGCCGCAGGGACTCAAGGACGCGCTGTTTGAGGGCAATCGCTGGCAGGATCTGCTGACCGCTGAATTCATCACCGGTCGGACCGGCAACGAGATCCTCGCCCGGGCCCAGCAGCGGATGGACGACGAGCCCTGGTCGTTCAACATCTACACCCATCCTATCGGCTATTTCGGCCATGGCCCGGGTCCGACCATCGGCATGTGGGACCTGCCCGCCGAGGTGCCGGGCACCGGCGACTGGCCATTGCATCCGAACACCGCCTATGCCATCGAGGGCAGCATCAAGACCGAAGTGCCCGAGTGGGAGGGTCAACAGGTCAACATCAAGCTTGAGCAGACGGCCGTTTTTGACGGCGAAAAGGTGGTCTACCTCGCCGGGCGCCAGACCGAGTGGCATCGGGTCCGGTAGGATCCGGCGCCATCGCTTGGCTGGATTCGGGGCTGATCGGAGCATGACTGGACCGGCTTGTTCATACTGGGTATCACTGATGCACAGACCATGAGGAAGCGCCATGACCGATTCACCCCACCGCATTGCCATCCTGGCTGAAAACGGCTACCAGGAACTGGAGCTGCACTACCCCCGGCTGCGCCTGATCGAGGCCGGCTTTGAAGTCCACGTGCTGGGCGCCGGCGCGGATACCTATCATTCCGAGAAAGGGTATGCAGTCAAACCGGATGCCGATGTTGCCGATGTCGACCCGGATGACTACGCCGCCGTCGTGATACCGGGCGGCATGGCACCCGACAAGATGCGGCGCCACCGCGCCATGGTCGACTTTGTCCGCGCGCTGAATCTGGAGAAAAAGCCCGTGGCCTGGATCTGCCACGCCGGCTGGATGGCGATCTCGGCCGACATCATCCGTGGCCGCCGGGTGACATCGTTTGCCTCTATCCGCGACGACATGATCAACGCTGGCGGTGAATGGATGGACGAACAGGTCGTGGTGGACGGTCACTTGATCTCCAGTCGGGTGCCGGATGATCTGCCGGCGTTTTGCCGATCGCTGTTGCAGCAACTGGCCTGACCTCCAGTCAGTTGCCATTCGGACCTTGCTGGAACAAGGAAGGTTTCCAGACATTGGAAGCCTTAAGCCGCACTGCCGTCAAATCGCTGGCTGGATTCAGCTGCTTTTCAAGCAGGCGCTGATTTCGATTGTTAGGGTAAATGTGTCGTGACCTGATCGGCAGCCTTAGCGCCCGCCTGGTCTGCCAGGCTCTCGGGTCGACAACGCCACCCTTTCATTTGATTGGAGGACATCATGAGTATCGCCAAAACCATCGAGATTTCGTCCGAGTCCAGGACCAGCTTTGAAGATGCCATCAAGGCCGGTATCGATAAAGCCGAGAAGTCGCTCAAGAACGTTCAGAGCGCCTGGATCAAGGAGCAGAAAGTCGCGATTGCCAACGGCAGTATCGAAGCCTACAGGGTGGTCATGAAAGTCACCTTCGTGCTTGAGTAAAAACTGGAAAGCCGGGCATCGTCCATGAAAAATATTTTCGTCATGGGCCTGGATCCCTTCAACCATGAGTTGTTGAAAACGATCAGCGATAGCGAGGAGGGTGATGCCGAGTATCGCTTTCATGGCCTGTTCGATCCTCCGGAAATCGTCGATGCCGACGACGGTCACTATCCTTCACTCGCCGAGGTCCGCAAACGCGCAAAGCAGTTGTTTGCCCAGGTCGCCGGAGGACCGGATGCCGTCATGGGCTACTGGGACTTTCCAACCAGTGCCTTTGTGCCGGTCGTGGCCCGGGACGCGGGCCTGCCGGCACCGCCGCTGGAGGCGGTCGCCCGTTGCGAGCACAAGTACTGGGCGCGTCTGGAGCAGAAAAAAGTGCTTCCGGAGATGGTGCCGGAATTCCAGGCGCTCAACCCCTTTGCGGACGACCCGGTTGCCGAGGTTCGGATCGATTATCCCTTCTGGCTCAAACCGGTCAAGTCACACTCGTCCTTTCTCGGTTTTTACATCGACGGGCCGGAGACGCTGCGCGAACACATTCCGGAAATCCGGGCCAAAATCGGCCTGTTCGCCAGGCCGTTCAACGAGTTTCTGGACCTGCTGGAATTGCCCGAAGAGGTGACGGCGGTGGATGGTTACCACTGCATTGCCGAGCAAATCATTTCTTCGGGATTCCAGGCAACGGTCGAAGGCTACTGCTGGAACGATGAGGTTCAGGTCTTCGGGGTGATTGACTCGCTTCGATCGGGCAAACATCAGTCTAGTTTTTCGCGTTATCAGTATCCGTCCAAACTGCCCAGGGACGTGCAGGCTCGCATGATCAGGGCCGCAAGGACCTTGATGCGGCATATCGAATACGATCAGGCAACCTTCAACATCGAGTTCTTCTGGGATCATGACGACGATAGCCTGAGATTGCTTGAAGTCAATTCCAGAATTTCCAAATCTCATTCCCCGCTCTTTCTGATGGTCGATGGCACGACCAATCAGAAGGTGGTGCTTGATCTGGCGCTGGGGCGCAAGCCGGAGATGCCGCATCGTCAGGGCCATGATGAGCTGGCCGGCAAGTTCATGATGAGAATCTTCAAAGACGAGATCAGTGACGGCATTGTCCGCCAGGTCCCTGGGAAAAAAGATATCGAACGGGTTCAGTCAGTGTATCCGGACGCCTTTGTGTTACCGCTGATCGAAGAAGGGATGCGCCTGAGTGACCTGAAGTTCCAGGATAGCTACAGCTATGAAATTGCCGTGGTCTTTCTCGGCGCGGATCGCCAAAAGCAGTTGCTGGATCGCTTTGACGAAGTTGAAGACTTTCTGCCGTTCAAAGTCGACTCCGGGTAACGCTGTGCAAGCGCCAGGCCGCGGAGAAATCTGAAAACCATGCAGTGGGTGGACCAGAGCGATCTTTCCGAAGAGATCATCGAACAGCCGAACGTCTGGATTCCCATGCCCGACGGTACCCGGCTGGCGGCACGAATCTGGCGGCCTCGCGACGAGCGGCCGGTTCCGGCAATTCTGGAATACATCCCATACCGTAAACGCTTCGGTAGCAGCGTCCGTGACGAAATGATGCATCCGTACATGGCCGCCCACGGCTATGCCTGCGTGCGTGTCGATTTGCGCGGCAGCGGAGAATCTGAAGGCGTGCTGGAGGATGAATACCTCCAGCTTGAACTCGACGACGGACGGTGCGTGCTCGGCTGGCTCGCCGATCAGCCCTGGTGCAACGGCGATGCCGGCATGATGGGCATTTCCTGGGGCGGGTTCAACGCGCTGCAGATGGCCGCGTTGCAGCCCCCGGAACTCAAGGCGGTGGTCGCCGTCTGCGCCAGCGATGACCGCTATGCGGACGATGTCCACCACATGGGCGGTTGCCTGCTTGGCGACAACATCTCCTGGGCCTCGGTGATGTTGGCCTACAACAGTCTGCCGCCAGACCCGGATCTGGTCGGCGAGCGCTGGCGCGAGCAGTGGTTTGAGCGCCTGCGCGGCAGTGGCCTGTGGCTGCAGAAATGGCTTCGCCGGCAGCGCCGGGACAACTACTGGCGACATGGTTCGGTCTGTGAAGACTACCAGGCCATTCGCTGCCCGGTGTATGCGGTCAGCGGCTGGACCGATGGGTATTCCAACGCGGTGTTGCGCCTGATGGGGCAACTCGATGGCCCGCGCAAGGGCCTGATCGGTCCCTGGAGCCACATGTACCCGCATCTGGGTGTGCCGGGCCCGGCGATCGGATTTGTCCAGGAGTTGCTGCGCTGGTGGGACTTTTGGCTCAAGGGCCAGCAGAATGGCATCATGGACGAGCCGATGCTGCGGGTCTGGATGCAGGACAGCGTCCCGCCCACCAGCCACTACGCCCGGCGGCCCGGCCGCTGGGTGGCCGAATCCACCTGGCCCGGACCGGCCATTCAACCCCGGGTCTATCGCCTGGCGCGCTATGCGCTGGTCGACGGCAACGAGCGGCCGACCGCGTTTCATCACACCGTACAGTCGCCGCTGACGGTGGGTCTGTTTGCCGGCAAGTGGTGTGCCTACGGTGCCGGTCCGGATCTGGCCCATGATCAGCGCGAGGAGGATGGCGGCGCCCTGGTTTTCCAGAGCGAGGCGCTGGCCGAGGGCTTCGAGATCCTCGGCGCACCGGCCGTCGAGCTCGAGATCAGTTCCTCGGAGCCGGTGGCCATGGTGGCCGTGCGCCTGTCCGATGTGTCTCCCGACGATCGCGCCACCCGGGTGACCTACGGGCTTTTGAACCTCAGCCATCGCGACGGCAGCGAGAATCCGCAGGCGCTGGTGCCGGGCCAACGGTATCGGGTGCGCGTGGAAATGAACGGCATTGCCCATGCCTTCCCGCGCGGGCATCGTCTGCGCCTGTCGCTTTCAACCTCGTACTGGCCGCTGGCCTGGCCACCGCCGAAGCCGGTCCGTCTGGAAGTGTTTACCGGCGGCTGCCGGTTGATCCTGCCACAGCGGCCGCCGAGCGAACAAGACCGGGATCTGCCGCCGTTCGAGGAGCCGCTGGCAACTGCACCTTCGGCCGTTACGACCCTGGCTGCACCCAGGCACAACTGGCTGGTCCACCGTGACCTGGCTGTCGATCGCTCGACTCTGGAAGTCGTCGATGATCGCGGCTGCCAGCGCCTGGAAGCGATCGACCTGACGGTCCAGGCCCGCGCCATCGAGCGTTATTCCACCGTGGCCGATGATTTCGCCACGCCGCGTGCCGAAGTGACCTGGGAACGCAGCCTGGGACGCGAGGACTGGCGCGTTCGTACGGTCACGCGAACCGTTCTGACCGCCGATGCGAGCGATTTTCGCCTGCATGCCACCCTGGATGCCTACGAGACGACCGAACAGGGTGAAAAACGCGTCTGTGCCTTGAACTGGGATGAGACCATTCCTCGCGACCTGGTCTGAGCAGCTGCCGGATTGACGGTGTGCTGCAGCGGCTGTGGTGCAATTCGGCCCGATGAAGAAACCGGATCTGCCGACCAAGCTCTGCCCGGTTTGCCAGCGGCCTTTCGCCTGGCGCAAGAAATGGCGGGACTGCTGGCCTGAGGTGCGCTATTGCTCGGAGCGCTGTCGGCGGCAGCGCCGGCGAGCCGGCTCATGAAGAAGCCCGGATCCGGTTGCGGCCGTTTTCCTTGCACCAGTACATGTTCTGGTCGGCCCGACGCAGCAGGGCGTCGAAGCCTTCCTGTGGACCAGACATTTCGGTGATGCCGATGCTGGTGGTCAGCGGAATGCAGTGGTCGTGAAAACTGATCTCCATCGCCTCGAAGCGCCCGCGCAGGTGTTCGGCCAGCCGGGTCGCCTGCTCCAGACTGGTATCGGGCATCAGGATCAGGAACTCCTCCCCACCCATGCGGTAGACCTGGTCGGACTTGCGCAGGCGTCTGCGTAGCAAGTCGGCGGCCTCGCGCAGAACATGGTCGCCGGCGTCGTGGCCATGGCGGTCGTTGATCTGCTTGAAGTGATCCAGATCCATCAGCATCAGGCTCAAAGGTGTCTTTTGCCGCAGTGCCAGGGCCTTGGTTCGGGCGAAGTTGTCGTACAGCAAGGTTCGGTTCGGCAGCCCGGTCAGGGTATCGGTGACGGCCAGGTGGTGCAGAGCGCTTTCGGCCTTTTCGCGCGCGCGCTCATAGACATAGGACAGCACCAGGATGGCGACCGCGGCAATCACCAGATTGGCGGTGTAGGCCAGTTGATCGGGGTTCTGGGGCAGTCCAAAACGGTCCAGCGCGATGGCCAGTGCACCCAGCAGCGAGACCGCCGACAGAATGAGTCCCATCCGGCGCCCGAGCAGGAACATCATCAGAATGGGCAGCACCAGCGCCCAGATGAACACCGAGCTCGCCGCTGCCGGCAGGGCCACCACGACCCAGACCGAAACAATCCAGGGCAGGAGCACGGCCAGGGCCCAGTGCCGGAGGCGCTTCGTCTTGCGGACGAATGGATAGGCAATAACGCAGAAGGCGGCAAAGACAAATTCGATCAAGGCGGCCGGCACGATGCCGCGCGTCCAGTTCAGCAGGCCAAAAAACAAGCCGCCGAAGAACGTGATGACCAGCAAAGCCAGCAGCACCTGGCGCCGTTGTTGATCGCGATGGTGAAAAATGTCCAATTACTTGCCGTCAATGTAATCGCGGTCGTCGAAGCTGCGCACCCATGCCGGCCGCAACCGTGTCAACATCGTCAGTACGACGCCATTGAGGAACCCTCCAGGCAGCACGATCATGGGCCAGAACAGCAGATAATCGTTGCCAACCCGGTCCCCGGGATTGAGCATCCAGCAAGAGTAACACCCCGGCCGCGCAGACGAACACAGCCGCAATCACCGGACTGGAAGAAAATTGACCCGCGACCATCAGGTAGCTGTCAGGCCGAGCAGGTGGAACTCCGGACCGGCATGCGCACCGGCCTTGATCCACCACAGTCCGGCGGGCAGGCTCAAGACGACGAGGTGTTTGTTGGGCGCGTAGCGAGTGTACAGTGACTCAATCGCCGCGATGACGGCAAACGGCACCGAAACCACCGAGGAAGCATCATGCAAACCCGATCCACCGTGCCCCTTGCCCGGACGTTCCTGACCCTGCTGGCGGTTGTTCTGACCACGCTGGCCGCTGCCGGCCCCGCGACCTGGGACCAGGTGACCGCGCAATCGGCCGGCCCCGCCGATGTCACGGTGGCCTACGGCGACCACCCCGACCAGTTTGGCGAGCTGCGTCTGCCTGCTGGCGACGGTCCCCACCCGGTCGTCGTCCTGATCCATGGTGGCTGCTGGCTGCCTGCATTCGATCTTGACCACGCCCGGCCGCTGGCCGAGGCGATCACTGGCCTGGGCTATGCCACCTGGACGATCGAGTACCGCCGTCCGGCCGAAGGCGAGGATGGCTGGCCGGAGACGTTTCTGGATGCTGCTGCCGCGCTCGATCACCTGGCCCGGCTGGCCGGTGACTACCGGCTGGATGTGTCCGACCTGACGGTGATGGGCCACTCGGCTGGCGGTCAGCTTGCCCTCTGGCTGGCGGCCCGGCCCGGCTTCGGCGCTGACCACCCGTTGGTCGCGGACAATCCGTTGCCGGTCAGCCGGGTGCTGGCACTGGCTCCGATCACCGATATGGCCGACTACGCGGTCACCGAACAGGGTTGTCCGGCCGGGGCCCGGCGCGTTCTTGGTGGCAGCCCGGATGAGCAGCCCAACCGCTACCGCGCCGTCAGCCCGATCGATAACCTGGTTACCGGAGTGGCGGTCGATCTGGTCCATGCGCCAGACGATGCCATCGTGCCGATCATCCAGAGTGAAGCCTATGCCGAGCGGCTGCAGGCCGCCGGCGGTCGGGCAGATCTGCACCGCCTGGCATCGCCGGCTGGACACTTTGATGTCCTGCTGACTGACGGACAGGTGTGGGAGGTATTGGTCGAGTTGCTGGCCAGATAGCGGCTGACCGGAGGCTGGCTAGAGCCAGTACTCGTCGATCAGCTCAAGCAATTCCTCACGGGCAATGGCATTGTCGTGGTCGCGATCGAACTGCTCGAAGATGCGCGAACTGATTCGAATGCCGTGCTCGCCGATCAGGTATTTGACCAGCTCACGAAATTCGCCGCGCGACAGGACCCCGTCGCCCTTGCGATCGAATTCCTTCATCAGGATGTCCACCAGCTCTTCTCGCTTCATGTCCACTCAGGCTCGCCGCGATCGTCGCCGCCGATTATAGGGGCCATGCTTCGGTCGGGGGGCAAGTTGGCATGATTTTCGCCACGGGGAATCCCGCGGCCGAATGCCTGTCCAAGCCGGCATTCCCCAACTTTATGGAAGACCGCATGATCTACCGTGACATCGTTCAGACCATCGGCCACACCCCAGTGGTGCGCATCAACCGCCTGGCCCCTGACCACGTCGATCTCTATGCCAAGCTCGAGTATTTCAACCCGATGGCCTCGGTCAAGGACCGTCTGGCCGTGGCGATCATCGACGAGGCGACCCGCAGCGGCAAGCTGCAGCCCGGCCAGACCGTCGTCGAGGCCACCTCAGGAAACACCGGCATTGCCCTGGCGATGGTGTGCGCCGCGCGTGGTCATCCGTTCGTGGCGGTCATGGTCGAGACCTTTTCGGTCGAGCGGCGCAAGTTGATGCGCGCATTGGGGGCGAAGGTGATCCTGACCCCCGCGGCCGAGCGCGGCTCGGGCATGGTCCGCCGGGCCAGCGAACTGGCCGATCGGCATGGCTGGTTCCTCGCCCGCCAGTTTGAAAACCCGGCCAACCCGGCCTACCACCGCAACACCACGGCACCGGAAATCCTGCGCGATTTCGCCAACCGCCGGCTGGACTACTTCGTGACCGCCTGGGGCACGGGTGGCACCCTGACCGGCGCCGGCCAGATGCTCAAGCTGGCCCGCCCCGAGTTGAAAGTGATCGCCACCGAGCCGGCGGCCGCCTCACTGCTGTCCGGCAAGGAATGGAGTCCGCACAAGATCCAGGGCTGGACACCGGACTTCATCCCCGAGGTACTGGACCGCGAAGTCGCCGATCAGATCGTGCCGGTGACCGATGAAGAAGCGCGTGACACCGCCCTTGCGCTGGCCGCGCAGGAAGGGATTTTCACCGGCATCTCCGGCGGCGGCTCGGTCGCCGCGGCGCTCAAGGTGGCCGAGGCCGCACCACAAGGCGCGTCCATCCTGGCCATGGTCGCCGATACCGGAGAACGTTACCTGTCGACCTTCCTGTTCGAAAACATCGCCGAGGGGTCCGACGACGACTGGCTGACTGGCATCAACCCCTGATGAGCCCGTCGAGGCGCGACAGTGGTGGCGATTGATTGATGGGCTGCATGCCGGACTCTAGCCGGCAGTCTGGTTTTCGCTTGCCTTTACAATAATCACTGGCTCTCGGAAGGTGGCGCTATGGACTTTCTCCCTTGTTCGAAGTGCACAGATTGCCGATCAGACACTGGATTGGGAGTTGATTGGCGATTACTTCATGTTGTTCGAGAAGCAGTCGCTGTTTGAAGCACTGAAGGACCAGACATGACGCGCCTGACCGATGAGGAGCGCCACGCTATGACCGAGCTGGCCAGACAGGGCGCGACGCTGTCTAATCCGGTCGATTCCTGCCGTATCGTCGAACCGACACCGGAAGCGCGAATGGCCTTTATCCGGTTTGCAACCACTGCCAGCCTTTTCTACCGTGGCTCAAAGGAAGTCGGGTTCAAGGGTGATAACTGGAGGCTATGAAGCCGGTCCGGGTGATCGCTTCCTCGATTTTTGTCTGGCTGCCGCTAGATCGTCGCCAGGGCCGACGCGCCCGAGGCCTGACCCACTGTCTCCGCCCGCAGCCCGCACACTTTGACCCGGTAGGTCACGGCCTGCGGGTAGGACTTGGTTTCCCGAAGGATTCTTTCGTTCTCTAGCCGTGCTTGGTTCCGCTTGCCGACGGTGCGGGCTGAGCGGGCTCCGGGTAAAGCATTTTTGTCCCTGGCGTCTTGTTGTCGCATGTGACAGCGGCATGCCATGGCAGCTGTCTGTCGTTGGCCAAGCGGGGGAAAAGGCCTGTAATCGGTTCCGCGCAATACGGCGCGATCACGAGGAACCGAAATGAGCAACAATAATCACGCAGGCGGCCCAGGGCCGGCCAACGGGAATTCAAGAATGAAAATCACCGCGCGCAGCGGCATCGAGTGCTGGTTTGATGTTGACGGCATTGTTATTCGCTACTGGGCTTCAGCCTGGACCGGCCGCGAGATCGTTTCCGTAGTCGAGGGCAATGGCGAGCGGGTGGTGTCAGACAAGCGCAGCTTTCGCTTTCTGACCCCGCATGATTTTGAAATTGCGGGTCGACGCTATCGGCTGGAATTCCAGATGAGGCTCGGCTCTGGAGCCATTGAACTCCGGCTGTATCGAGACGGTGCCTTGATCGACTCAGATATCTACTCCAACCCGGCGATTCACCTCGATCCGGTCACCGGCCGACTGGATTTGCGAGCTACTTCGAAAAAGCTCTTGTTGCCGCTGCTTGCCGGACTGGTCTGCGGGCTTGGATTTGGCTATCTGGTCGGGAACTTGCTGAAATGAGCGCTTCCTTGAGCAGGATCCGCGACCTGACCGGATGGCTGCTGAGACGCTGTATGCCCTTGACCTGGGCCTGGCTGGTCTTCGGTCAGCAGATGCTGGCGGCGTTGACCGGGGGAGGTGGCTGATGGAGATCTCCAGCGATCGGGTCCGGCAGGAGCGCCAGCGCCGTGGCTGGACCCAGCAGCAACTCGCCGAAATTGCCGACCTGAGCCTGCGCACCGTCCAGCGGGTGGAAAATCAGTCCGCGGCGTCCAACGAAACCATCTCATCGCTGTGCGCGGTGCTCGAAGTGCCGCGCGAGGAGCTGCTGCGCCAGGATCTCAGCGCGCCCGCCTACCAGAATGCGGCTCGCCGCATGCGCCTGCTGCTCTCGTTGGCGGTTGCCGGCGGGGCCGTCCTGGGCTCGGGCGGCATGCTGTTGTTGAGCCAGCTGTTCGGCAGTGGTTGAGCAGCCAGAGCCGGGGCGGACACCGAGCGGTGGTGTCCGCCGCGCTGTGCGAGTGAGAAGACTTGCGTGAAATCTATGTGAAGACATGCTAACCTTGATCGTCGGCAGCGTACAGCAGCGTACGCATCAGGCCTACAAGGGAGGGCTCATTAAACGCTTCTGGCGCCAGCACCCGGCGGTGTGGATCGGATCGCTTGTAGCGGCATCCAGCCTGCTTGTGTTCGTGCTGCTGTTCGTCCAGTTTCAGTTGGCCCGTGATTCGTTAACGGGTCGGGAACTGGCCCGCCACGAACTGGCCTGGCAGGCCCTTCTCGCCAATGTCGACAGCCGCGCCAGGATCTGGTTCAGCGTCTTCGTCGATGTTCGGCCAGTCCACGAACTGATGGTCAGAGCACAGGACCCGGCCTTGCGCGATCAGGCCCGGGCCGATCTGGTCGCCTGGCTGGAACCTTACTTTGACCAGATGCAGGCCGCCGGTGCCAGCATTGTCCACTTTCACCTGCCCGGCGGTGAAAGCTTCTATCGCACTTATCAGCCCGATCGTTTTGGCGATGATATTTCCGAGCACCGTCACACCGTCCGGCTGGCCAATCAGACCCGTCGCCCGGTTGCCGCGATCGAGGCGGGACACCTGCGCACGGCCTACCGGCACGTCTTTCCCATCATCGATCCCGAAGGCCGGCACCTGGGCAGCGTGGAGTTTTCCGTGCCGCTGTCGCGCCTGCTCACCGAACTGGACGCCAAGGTGCCCGGCCGCGATCCGGAGCTGTTGCTGCTGGCCCGCGGACTACCTCGTGACCTGGACCAGCGGGCGCCGATCGAGCCATGGTTTGGGCAATCGGCACTGTTGGCTCAGGGGTCCTTGGGTGACGATCCACCTGTCCCGGTTCGCGGCGAGACCGGCAACCGGGTTTATCAGCGCCTGGCTGCCGATCCGGATGTCGTAGCCACCATGGGTGCAGGCCAGCGCGGCTGGCGCGAGGTAACCATCGACGGGCGTATTCACCTGGCGGTGTTTTCGCCCCTGGCCGGTGCCCGTGGGGAGACGCTGGGCATGTTGGTGAGCCAGGCCGTCGAACCCGGTCTGTCGCGGCTGTGGGGGACCCTGTGGCTGAACAGTTTCATGGCGATTTCGACTTTGGTCCTGCTTGGTGCCGGGACGTTTGCACTGGTGCGCAGCCAGGCGGCCAAGCTGGCCGAGCGCCGTCGTGTCGAGCGCGATCTGCGCCTGGCTGCCAGCGTGTTCACCCATGCCCGCGAGGGCATCATCGTGCTGGCGCCCGACCAGACCGTGCTTGACGTCAACGAGGCGGTATGCCGCATCTCCGGCTATCGGCGCGAACAGATCATCGGCCAGCGCCCGGAAGTACTGCTCACATCCGAGGAGCAGAAACCGCGCGACGATGGCTTCTTGGCCGGGTTGCAGGCGAACGATTTCTGGACCGGCGAGCTGTGGGCCCGGCGCAGCACCGGCCAGCGCTACCCCGCCATGGCGGTGGCATCGGCGGTCCGCACCGACAGCGGCGAGTTGTCGCACCATATCGTCCTGTTTTCCGATATCAGCCGGCAGAAACAGCATGAAGAGCAACTCTATCGGATTGCCTACTACGACGCGCTGACCGGACTGCCCAACCGGGCCTTGCTGGTCGAGCGGGTCGAGCGGGCCATGAACCAGGTGATCACCTTGCCGGACAACATGCTGGTCCTGGGCGTGGTCGATCTGGACGGGTTCAAGTCAATCAACGAGGCACACGGCCAGGTCGTCGGTGATCGGGTCTTGTCGGCGGTCGCCCGGCGCCTGCGCCAGGCCCTGCCCGACAAGTCGATGCTGGGTCGTCTTGGGGGCGACGAGTTCTGCCTGATGATCCCGGACTTGCATGGCCTGCCCGAAGTCCACGAGGCGGTGCAGGCGCTGCTGCGCGAGCTGGCCAGGCCGCTGCCCATTCCGAGCTATCAGCTGGAGTTGCAGATCTCTGCCAGTATCGGATTGACGCTGTTTCCGCAGCAAGGTTCGGTCAATGCCGACCAGCTGCTGCGCCAGGCCGACCAGGCCATGTACCGGGCCAAGCAGGGCGGCAAGAACCGTTACGAGATTTTCGATCTGGATTCCGACACCGACCAGCGCGAGCGTCTGCGCCAGATCGGCGAGGTTTCTGACGCCTTGAAGGCCGGCGAGTTGCGGCTGTATTACCAGCCCAAGGTCAACCTGCGCAGCGGCGAAGTGCTGGGGGTCGAGGCACTGGTGCGCTGGCAGCATCCGCAGCGCGGGCTGCTGGGTCCGGGTGCATTTCTGCCGATGATCGAGCACCATGTCACCGAAATCGAGCTGGGCCGCTGGGTGTTGGGCGAGGCCTGTCGGCAGCTCAGGTTATGGCGCTTGCAGGGCCTGGTCCTGCCGATCGCGGTCAATATTGCCGCCGATCACCTCCAGTATGCTCATTTCGTCGACGATCTGGAGGCCCTGATCAGTGAGTGTGGCGATCTGGCGGCTGGCATGCTCAGTCTGGAGGTGGTCGAAACGTCTGCCCTGGAAGATATCGAGCACGTCAGCGCGGTGATGGATGCCTGCAGCCGGCTCGGTATCCGGTTCGATCTCGATGATTTCGGCACCGGCTATTCGTCCCTGACCTATCTGAAAAAGCTGCCGGTCGCGCGGCTGAAGATCGATCAGTCCTTCGTGCGCGATATGCTTGATGATCCGGAAGACCTGGCGATTCTGGAGGGCATCCTGGGATTGGCGCGCGCCTTCGGTCGGGGCGTGATCGCGGAAGGCGTGGAGACCGAAGAAGAAGGACGCATGCTGCTCCGCCTGGGATGCGAGGAAGGGCAGGGTTATGCCATTGCCCGGCCGATGCCGGCGGCCGATCTGCCGCAGTGGCTCAATGATTGGACCCCGCCGGCCAGTTGGCCGACCACCCCAACGGCCTGTGCCGCCGGCAAGCTGCTGATTGCCGCCATGACCGAGCATCGCGCCTGGGTCGAGTCGGTGGACCAGTGGTGCCGGAGCAGGCATCCCGAGCCGCCGGAAATGAACCCCCGGGCGTGTCGCTTCGGGCAGCGCCTGCACGCCGGCGAGTTCGATTTGCCCTTGCCTGCCGACCTGCGCGCCGAGGTCGTGGCACTGCATGATGAGATCCACCAGCTCGGGGAAAAGATCGTGACTTTGCGTCTGGCAGCAAGGTTCGACCAACTGCCGCTGGCAATGGCCGAGCTTCGCGCCAGCCGCGATCGGTTGATAGAGCGCGTGGAGCAGGCCCTCGACCTGCCCGGTTGAAACCAACAGCGACCCGGTTCCGGCACGGGTCTGCTAGATTTGCAGGCCTGGTGACCCCAAGGAAAAAATCCGCATGAACCGACCCCTCCCCCGGGCCGCGTTACCGGTATTGCTGACCCTGCTGTGCTGGATCACCCTGGCCTGGTCCGCACCCCCGATCATCCAGCCCGGATCACCGGGCCAGCCCAGCCGACCGATCGATGCGATCGCGGCCGTGGAACTGGCCGGCCTGCGCCACTCGGCGGCCGACGTGCGTTTCATGCGCGACATGATTCCGCACCATCAGCAGGCCCTGGACATGTCGGCGCTGGCGCCCGGGCGCAGCCAGAGCCGCGAACTGCTCGACCTGGCCCGGCGCATCGAGACCACCCAGCTCGATGAAATCGAGTTCATGGAGCAGTGGCTGGTCGAGCGCGGTGAGGAGGTGCCGGAGCGCGACTGGCTGCCCCACGTGGCCGCGCCGGCCGGCCGGGAGCATGGCCATCACCATCATCATCACGGCGAGCACGGCATGGAGGGCATGGCCAGCCCGGAGCAGATGGCCGAGCTGGAGGCCTCAAGCACCGAGGCCTTTGATCGGCTCTACCTGGAGTTGATGATCGAGCACCACCGCGGCGCACTGGTCATGGTCGATGATTTGATGAGCCAGGCCGGATCGGCCCAGGACCCGGCGCTGTACGATTTTGCCACTGACATCAAGAACGACCAGGCCGCCGAGATCGACCGCATGACAATCCTGCTGGCCGGCTACAGCGCCGACCCGCGGGTGGGCCTGGCGGCCGGCTTCCGCGATGCCGGGGAGGCCATTCGCCACTTGCAGACGACTGCGACGCTGGCCAAGCCCGATGGCTTTTTCGATCCGGCCAATCCGGCCGCGCTGCCGCCGGCGCGTCTGCGTGAACTGGCCGGCGAGACTGCTGAGGATGGTGAAGGCAATGGCGATACAGCACCCAGCGACCGCGCCCGCCCGGCTCTGCTGGATTTTGCCAACACCGACCTGGCCTTTGCCGGCGAGCTGATGGTGGTCGGCAACTATCACGGCTTCAAGCTCTATGACATCGCCGACCCGGATGACCCGCAGTTGCAATCGGCGGTGGTCTGCCCGGGCGGCCAGGGGGATGTCTCGGTAGTCGGCGATCTGCTGATCATGTCGGTCGAGCAGACCCGCGGCCGGGTTGACTGCGGCCTGAAAGGCGTGGCCCAGCCGGTCAGCGGGGAACGCTTCCGGGGGCTGCGCATCTTCGATATCAGCGATCGTGCCCTGCCGGTCCAGGTCGGCCAGGTCCAGACTTGCCGCGGCTCGCACACCCACAGCGTAGTCGCCGGTCCGGATGCCGAAGGTCGGATCATCGTCTACAACTCCGGCATCGCCCCGGTGCGCGAAGAGGACGAGCTGCCCGGCTGCATCGACGAATCACCCTGGCGCGACGAGGGCACGGCCCTGTTCAGGATCGATGTCATCGAGATTCCGGTCGACCGGCCACAGGATGCGCGGCTGATCCACAGCCCGGCCGTATTCGCTGACCCGGACACCGGTATTTTGGCCGGTCTTTGGGAACGCGGCGACCACGGGCCCGGCACCCAGACCTCGGCCGAGACCAACCACTGCCACGACATCACGGTGTTTCCGGAGCTGAACCTGGCCGCCGGGGCCTGCTCGGGCAACGGCATCCTGTTTGATATCTCCGATCCGATCAACCCGGTCCGGATCGATGCGGTGGTTGATCCGGGCTTCGCCTACTGGCACTCGGCGACTTTCAACAACGACGGCAGCAAGGTCGTGTTTACCGATGAATGGGGCGGCGGCATGCGCCCGCGCTGCCGGGCCTCGGACCCGTCCAACTGGGGGGCCAACGCGATCTACGATATCGTCGACGGCCGGCTGGAGTTTCGCAGCTACTACAAGCTGCCCGCGCCCCAGTCCGAGCAGGAAAACTGCGTCGCCCACAACGGCTCGCTGATCCCGGTACCCGGGCGCGACATCATGGTCCAGTCCTGGTACCAGGGCGGCATCTCGGCGTTCGATTTCACCGATTCGGCCAATCCGGTCGAAATTGCCTTTTTCGATCGCGGGCCGATCGATGGTGAAACCCTGGTGACTGGCGGCTACTGGTCTTCTTACTGGCATCGCGGGCGGATTTTCGCCACCGAGATCGTGCGAGGGCTGGATGTATTTGCGCTGCTGCCCAGCGAGTTTGTCAGCGACAGTGAAATTGCCGCCGCTGCCTTGCCGTTCGGTGACGAGGTGTTCAATCCGCAGCAGCAGTTCCGGGTGCGCTGGCCGGCCGAGACGGCGGTTGCGCGCGCCTATCTTGACCAGCTCGAGCGTGGCCGGCATCTGGACCCGACGCGGGACCAGGCCATCCGCGCGCTGCTGGATGCGCTGGAGGGCGGCCGAGTCGACCCGGCCACCAGCGCTGCCATGGTCGATCAGGCCGAGGAGGTGGCACTGCTGGGCCAGAGCCGAACCGGCCTGACCGCTCACCGGCTTCTGGCCCTGGCCGATGTGCTGGTGCAACTGGCTGCCGATTCCAACTAGGGAGACAACATGCAGGAACTGTCCGACAATCGCCGTTTCGGCCCGCAGGATTACAACGCCAAGGGCAAGCTGAAAAAAAAGATCTACGTGCGCGAGCTGCGCCGCCTGCAGCTGGAGCTGGTCAAGCTCCAGCACAGCGTGGTCGAGTCGGGCCGACGCGTGGTGATCCTGTTCGAAGGCCGCGATGCCGCCGGCAAGGGCGGGGTGATCAAGCGCATCACCGATATGACCAATCCGCGCGTGGTCCGAACCGTCGCCCTGGGCGTGCCCTCGGATCGCGAAAAGACCCAGTGGTACTTCCAGCGCTACGTCCAGCACCTGCCGGCCGCCGGCGAGATCGTGCTGTTCGACCGCTCCTGGTACAACCGGCCCAATGTCGAGCGGGTCATGGGCTTTGCCAGCGAGGACCAGGTTCAGCGCTTCATGCACTCGTGCCCGGAGTTCGAGGACATGCTGATCAGCGACGGCATCCAGCTCATCAAGTACTGGTTTTCGGTCAGCGAGCGCGAGCAGGAGGCCCGCCTTAAGGCCCGGGTGGAGGATCCGGCCAAGCGCTGGAAGCTGTCGATGATGGACATCAAGGCGCGCGACCGCTGGGCCGATTACTCCAGGGCCAAGGACGAGATGCTGCAATACACCGATACCGAGGTCTCGCCCTGGTATTTCGTCGATGCCGACGTCAAGCGCCACGCCCGGCTCAACTGCATTGCCCACATTCTTAAAAAAGTCCCCTACGACGATCAGCCGCCGCCGGCCCCCGAACTGCCGCCGCGCAAGTGGGCCAACGATGAAGAAGACCGGGTGCGCAAGCCGATCGAGTCCTACGTTGAGCGGCTGTACTGAGCCTGCAGATCGACGAGTCGTTCCCACAGAGTGTTGATCCAGTCCATCAATTCCGCGATGAAAGGTTCGCAGACGACGCTGGGTTCAATGGTCCAGACATCGATGTCCGGATGACCAGGCGCGGCGTATTCCCAGTCGATCAGGTACAGACGGCCGCCGCTCTCGAGGACATTGGCCGGAATCAGATCGTGGTGAACCAGCCGGGTTGGCCACGGCGCCTGGGCAAACTCGTGCAGCCGCGGCTGGAATTTGCGCCAGCGGCGGGTCAATTCAGGATCAGTGGCGCCGGCCTGTTCCAGCTGGCGCCAGTAGCCGAGCAGGTAGGCCTGGTAATCGCGCCGCGGGCAATCCAGTGTGATCTCCCCGAGCCGGGCAAGCAGTGCCCGAAGCCGCGCTCGCTGGGAGGGTGACGCCAGATCGGCATCGCCCCAGGTTCGCGCTTCCAGCCAGGGAAAGACCACGAAGTGATCGTCCGGATCCCAGTACAGGCAAGGTCGGCTGATGCCGGCGGCGGCCGTCCGGCGCAAGATCTCCCGTTCCATGGTCCGGTCGATGCCGAGGCTGGCCGGGTCGGGATGATTCAGCCGCAGCAGCAAGTCCTCGTCGAGACCGGGCCCGGTCATCCGGAAACTGCGGTTGGTGCGACCGCCCTTGACCGCATCCACAACCTGCGGTCGACCAGTCAGCGCCAGATCCCAGTGGGACCACGCATCTAGAGCCGCGCTCAGCTGGGCATCCGGGTGTCGGTTCGGTCCGGTTCCGCTCATGCGTGGCTGCTCGCACCGGCTGTCTGTGCCTGCCGGAAATCGCGCCGCCATCTGGCCCAGCCGAACAGCGAGATCACCAGGTAGGTCGCGTGCAGGGCGGCAGTCAGCGGCATGGCGCGGTCAAGGAACAACCAGACCGCCAGGCTGTTGATCACCATCCAGTAAGCCCAGTTCTCCAGCACCTTGCGCGCCACCATGAAGGTCGTCACCACCGCGCCCCAGGTGATCAGGGCGTCGAGGTAGGGCCGGGCCGCGCTGCCGTGACGGGCCAGCAGCCAGCCCGAGACCAGCGCGGCCAGCACGATCACGGTGATGGTCAGCAGGTGTCGTTGCCAGGGCCAGCGGACGATCGGCAAGCCGCCATCAGCCGTACCGCCGTGCCGCCAGTGCCACCAGCCGTAGACCGCCATGGCCATGTAGTAGACGTTGAGCGCCGACTGCATGACCAGTTGCACCTGCCAGAACAGGGCGGTAAAAATGGCCGTGCTCAGGAACGCTGCCGCCCAGCACCATGGATTCTGGCGCACTGCCAGCAGCAGGTAGGCGATTGCCAGCACAACAGCAAGCACCTCCCAGGCCGACAGAGCAGCGAGGTGTTCTCCCAGCGTGTCCAGCCAGCGTTCAGTCATCAGAAGGCATAGCTGGCCGATATGCCGATGACCCTCGGCTGGCCGAATTGGAAGTAAGGCTCCGTGATGTAGCCGTCTCTGGGGTCGTTGCCGAAGCTGCCGAAGCCGCGCGTCTTGACCTCTTTATCGCCGATATTGCGGGCCCACAGCGCCAGGTCCCAGTGCTCGGTGCGGTAGCCGAGCCGGGCGTGGAACAGTTCGTAGGCGTTCGAGCGCACCTCGTGGCGGCTGGAGAAGAAGAACGCGTCCTTGCCCTCAATTTCCGTGCGCAGGTACCAGCGATCGGACAACTGGAAGACTGCACCCAGGGCGAACATGTAGTTGGGCGCATGGGGCAGGTCGCGGCCGTCCAGGTCGAACGGTGTTCCGGTGTCAGGATCGGCATCGACGTGCGAGAAGTTGAGGAAATCCTCGAAGCGCGAGTCCATCAGCCCGAGGCTTGCAAAGGTCTGGACCGAATCGTTGATCTGCCAGTTGATCTCGGCTTCCAGGCCATAGCTCCGGCCGGCCGTGGCGTTGGTCTGGAATTCGATGAAGCGGCAGGGGCACAGGTTGCCCTCGATCGGCACGACCAGCGACTGCTGGGTCTGGATGTCTTCGCGGTCCTGGAAGAACAGTGCGGCGCGCAGGTCGACCCGGCCCTGCTGGAAGCGGGCCTTGAAGCCGAGTTCGTAGTTCCACAGCACCTCGGTGGCGAATTCGCGCTGCGCGTCGGGGATGGTCGAGTCGCTGTTGACCCCGCCGGCCTTGTAGCCGCGCGAGGCCAGCGCATAGGCCTGGCCACCGTTGGCCAGGCGGTACTGCAGGGCCAGCCGCCCGCCCCACAGGCTCTCATCGGGCCGGAAGCGCGCGCCGTCGCTGTCGGCATAGCGCGCTTCGCGCTGCTCGTAGCGAAGCCCGGCCTGGAGCGTGACGCGCTCGGCCAGCGGCACCTCGACCCGGCCGTACAGGGCGCGGTTGTCGGTTTCGTAGTCGCGCAGGAAATCCTCTTCCAGAAAGGTATAGGTGCGGCGCAGACGCTGGGTCTGATCGCGCTGGTAGGCACCGATCACCCAGCCGAACTCGTCCGGGCCGGAGGCCGAAACGGCGCGCACATCGAGCGTGGTGTTGTGGTTGTCGTGGAGGTAGTTGTCGAACGAGGAATAACCGCCGAACGGGCACTCGAAGACCTCGCACAGTCCAACGAAGCTCCAGTCTTCGTCAAAGCCGTACTCCAGGTCGGCATCGACCCGGCTGAGCAGCGCCTCGACGGCGAACGCATCGACCGCCTGCCAGCGCAGGCGCATGGATCCGGCCAGGGTTTCCTGGCGATCGTGGCCCGGCTCATCGGACAGGGTGGTGCGGGTGTTGTCCAGCGAAAAGGCGTCGTAGCCGTTGTCGATATCCAGGTAAAGCCCGGTGAAGTCGACCGTCAGTCGCTGGTGTGGGCGCCAGACCAGGCGGCCGCGCAGGGTCTGCTCGTCGATCCCGGCGACGTCATCGCGCTCCAGGAAAGCGTTGTCCTGGTAGCCGTCGCTGCGCTCGCCGCCGTAGGCCAGGCGATAGCCGACCGTCTCGCCCAACGGACCCGACACCACGCCTTCGAACGCCCGGGTGCCGAACTCGCCCAGGCGCGTCGCGAAGCGGCCGCCGAAGGTCCTGGTCGGGGCCGCCGAGACCATGTTGATCATGCCGGCCAGGGCGTTGGCGCCGAACAGCGTGCCCTGCGGGCCGCGCAGGATCTCGACCTGCTCGATGTCGAGCGTGCTGGCCGCCCCGCCCAGGCCGGTCAGGTCGATGCCGTCGACCAGCAGCCCGACCGAGGCGTTGGAGGGTTCGACGAACTGGCTGCGCGCGCCGATCCCGCGGATCTGGAAAAAACGACCGCGCGAGGCGCCGCTGGAAAAGTTGACGTTGGGGGCCAGGTTGAGCACGTCCTCCAGGTGGGCGGCATTGCGCTGGCGGGCGGTCTGGGCATCGATGACCGTGGCGCTGCCGCTTAAGTCGAACAGGTTGACGGGTCGGAAATCGGCCGTGACTACGATGCGGTCGGTCAACTCCTCTGTCTCGCTGTCGTTGTCGTTTTGTCCCTGGGCGGGGGTCGCCAGGGAAACCACCAGCCAAAGGCCGGCCATCAGGGTCGAAGTTTTCATGGGCAGGTCTCCTTGAGATCAAAAGCCAAAGGGAGACCCGGTCTGCACGGGGGATGGTCGCGTTCCTGTCCCTACGCCGGCATGATCCGGATCAGGTTCAACGGGTCCACCCGACAAGGGTGTCTCAGGCCGAAAGGCCGCCCCGAGGAATAGCGACAGCTTAACGCTTGATCGGCCGGTTTGGCAAAACCTGGGCGTGGAATTGTTCTAGAAGCGAGACGACGGCAATGTAGACCAGCTGGAGCAGCAAGATTTTCCGATCTTCAACCTGCGGCGCGCAGGCGTTCGGCCAGGTCGGGCCAGGCGACAAAAACAAACGCCCGCCCGCGCTGGCGCTGGTCCAGCAGACCCAGCTCGGCCAGCTTCTGCAAATCGGTGCGCGCGGTCTGGGTGGTGATGCGATGCGAGCGCTGGTGGCTTTTGACTGTGTAGCCGTGCCCCGGATGGCGCAAGGCATGGCTTAGCACCGCAACCTGGCGGTGGTTGAGCTGATCGGAAAGCCTCGGTGCCTCTCGCAGGAGGCTCTCCGCATTGCGCTGCTCGCCCATCTTTCGTTTCAGGTAGCCGTGCAGGGCGGCAATTGCCTGCTCAATGACTTCGAGCTGGTGGACGATGAAATAGGTGGTGTCGTTATCGTCGGTCTCGGTATGCAGATAGGCGCGCGCATATTGCGCCGGGGCCTGGCGCAGCAGCCGGGAGATCGATACATACTCCATCAGCCAGTAGCCGGATCGCGCCAGGCTCCAGTAAAACAAGGCCCGCGCGGTACGGCCATTGCCGTCGTAGAAGGGGTGGTCGTAGCCGAGCATGAAGTGAATCAGAATGGCGCGTACCACCGGGTGCACAAACGGCTCGTCGCTGGCCGGTTGATTGGCAAACGCGCACAGCCTCGCCAGTCGCTCGGGCAGGCTGTCGGCTTCTGGCGGGGTGTGGAGAATGACGCTGCGGGTGGGGTCCATCACCGAGATCCGCTCATCCGCGCGCCGGAAGCGCCCCGCGGCATCTGCCGGATCCAGCGTGCCATCGGTGGCGATTTGGTGCAGTTCCAGAATCAGCTCCGGCGCGAATGGCTGATTCTTCAAGCGCCGAATCTGCTCCATGACCCGATAATTGTTGAGAATCATGCGCTCGCTGGGGTCGCGCGGCTTGCGGCCGCTGCGCAGCATGTCTTTGGCGACCTCGCGCGTGGTGGAGGCCCCTTCGAGCTGGCTGGAGGTGATGGCTTCTTCAATCAGCGAATTGATCAAGTAGCGGTTCCGATCTTCGCCAGAAACGATCGGGTTGTCCATGACGATCTCGCCGGCGGCGCGGCGATCGATTTCATACAGCGCCTTGAGCACCGGATCGGGCGTGGCAAAGCTCATCGGGCGGCCCTGCTTGTCGATCAGCGGCAGCGGTCGGCTCAAGGCCTGGCGCGCAATCTTGACCCCCGCCCACCAGCTTTGATGATCAAGGCCTGCCGGCGGCTGTTGGTGACGGAGGTCGTCCCAATGCAGGTAGCGTCCTTGCTGCAGGGGCTCAATGCCAAGCAGGCGCTGCACGTCACGCGGATCGATTTTGTTCACAATCGACCCAAACGGCGGCGGGGTAAGCGGTACCTTCATAGCGAGTTAAGTGCTAATTTCGACCAAGTTAGCACTGAATTAGCCGTTCAGGCAAGGCGGTAAGTGCTAATTTTGGCCAAATTAGCACTTAATTAGCCGTTGGGCTCGGCGAGCAAGAATTTCCGCGTGCGCTCCAGCGCCTCGGATTCCAGCGTTTCGCTGGCGAAAATCACCTGGTAGTGTAGAACCTCAGGGTTCAAGTCCTGCCACTGCCTTAAGGCCACGGCCTTGGGTATTGCCTGGCACCTGTCGCAAGCAGCGCGCTGCCGCCTGCAGGACAAAGTTATTGTTGGACTTGAGCCTGCGAACCAGGGCGGTGGCAGACAGGCTGGGACAATTCCAGCCCTCGGAGCCCTTGATCTTGACCCAGCGACCCAATAGCTTCTGGCCGTAGGCGTGATGTGCCTCATCGGAAAACAACGCCAGATGCGGCAGCGAAGCAATCGCCTCGAGTTTGAATACAGACCGGCGCGAAGTATGGCCAGGCGGGTCAAGCTTGCGTGGGCAGGTCTTCTTGAGATCAAAAGCCAAAGGGAGGCCCGGTCTGCACGGGGATGGTCGCGTTCCTGTCCCTACGCCGGCATGATCCGGATCAGGTTCAACGGGTCCACCCGACAAGGGTGTCTCAGGCCGAAAGGCCGCCCCGACGAATAGCGACAGCTTAGCGTGTTGTGACGTTCGCTGTGAAGTCGTATCCTTGGTCGCTCGTCGGGAGCGGGTCCGGGGAGGACAAGTTTGCGTCGCGGGCCTGTTCAGCCGTCCAGCGAGAACTCAAAGCGTTGGACTTGCGCGGCGGATTCAGCGTCGATTCGGTCGGGTGACTTCATGGAGGCATTTCAGAGTTTGAAAGCCGAACGCCGAAGTCTGCCGTCGATCTGGCTCAGTGCCGTGCTGTTCGTCTTTGGAATGGCGGCGGCCTGGTGGGGAGACTGGCGCCTGCATGACGTGATCTGGGGTTTCTGGGTGACATCGCTGGCGGTGGGGTATCTGATGATCCTCGGAATACTCGTCCATCAGGCCCGACATCAGCAGCGCGACCTGGGCATGACCCCCGCCCAGGCCTGGGGCGGAGCCTTGTTCCTGCTGGCTTTTTTCAGCTTCCACTTCGGTTTTTTTCATTGGGGCCATGCCCAGTTCCTGACCGCGATGCTGGACTGGCCGGAGGCTTCGCAGTTCTCCGTTCACCTGGTACCCGAGATTTTCGCCAATTACTGGCCGATCGTGCTGGCCGGCCTTCTGTTCCGGCTTCCGGATCTGCATGCCTACCTGTCCCGGCGATTCGAAACAATGAGCCGCAGGCAGGATGTGGGCAAGGCGGCAGGTGATGCCATGGCGCTGCCCTATGCCGGCGTCATCCGCCTGCACCTGGCCATCTTCGGATTGTTTGGCCTGGCGATGCTGGAGCTACCCGAACTGCCGATGTTCGCGCTGGCTTATGCCTGGTTCTTCCTGCCCTTTGACTTGCGCGCGGGCAAGGCAGCAGAACGGCGCAATCCCCAGGCTTGAAGGATCGAACACGGCCCAAAATGGCCGAGTGACTCATCAAGTCGCTTGTTGCCTGGCCTGCTTCACGCGCTTTGTCTCCGGCAATCCGGCAATATCGGCGTCCATCTCGGACATCACTTCGTCGTGCCGGATGCCCGGACGGGGGTCATCAATGGATGCCTGAATCTCGCCGGCCAGCTTGTATTCGCTTGCGTCGGACCGGCCAATCGTGCTGCCGATACCGCGCGACACCGCGGATTGCCTAGGTCTTCCGGTCAGTGCTCGTGGTGGGCCGTTCCGCCATCGCCGCCGATGACCCGCTCCAGGTACATTTTCAGCCGCTCCCAGGCGTGGGCGGCGGCTGGGCGGTTGTTGGCCGGGTCGCGTTCTGTATAGAGCCAGAAGCCGTGATCGACCTCGTCGTAGATGTGAACGTCGTTGTCGATCCCGGCCGAACGCAGGGCCTCGACGAAGGCCTCGACCTCGGCCACCGGAATGCCGCGATCGTTTTCGGCGAAGGTGCCGTAGACCTCGTGGTGGATGTGCGACATCGCTTCCGGATCGTCGAGCAGCGAGCCGTAGAAGATCGCCGTGCCCTCGTGGCGCTCGCCGCCCAGGGCATACGACAACGCCAGGCCGCCGCCGAAGCACCAGCCCACGGTCGCGACCTTGCCGGTGGCCGGGGTGTTCTCGCGCACCCAGCGCACTGCCGCATCCAGGTTGCGGATGATGGTTTCTTCATCCGCTCGCGCCTCGCGCATCAGGGCGATATTCTCATCGCGATTCGAGCCGGTCTGGCCACGGTAGAGGTCGGCGGCAAAGGCGATGTAGCCGTGGGCGGCGAAGGCATCGGCAGTGTGGCGGATGCGCTCGACCACGCCGTTCCACTCGTGGATCAGGATCACCGCCGGGAACGGGCCATCGCCTTCAGGGACGGCCAGGTAGCCGCGGGTGTCCGGGTCCTCGGCAAAATAGGCCACCTCCCGGCCCTCGATCGACCCGGCCTGGCCGGAGATGGCGCGCATCATCACGTCTTCGGCTGATGTGGCTGCAGCCAGGGGCACGGCGAAGGTGGCCAGCATGATGGCCAGCAGTCGGGTGCAGTGGGCCTGGATTGGCATCTTTGTATTCTCCAGCGGAGCGGGTCAGGCTTGGACTATAAAGCCTGGTCCGTGCAGCTTTGGTCAGGGCGTTGCGAATGGATCGGCAGGCACAGAATCCTGATCACGTGCGCTGCACGCCTTCATCACCCCAGCCAGGACTCAATGCAGATACCAAGCGAGGCCAGGAACCTGGGCCCGGTTGGGGCTGCCGTATCGCTCACAAGGCTTTGGCTGTCTGCTCCGACAATGGATTTCTCTATCCTTGCCGCCCCTGTCATGAAGTCTTGTCCTGCGCCGCTGGATCTGTTCCCGCCGACCCGTTCAGCCGGGCTGGCCCGCCTGGCCGATTTCGTCCCGCGCGCCGGGCGCGCTTATGCCGCCGAGCGCAACGCCGACCCTGGTCCCGGCTTCAAGCCCAAGGTCTCGATGCTCTCGCCCTACCTGCGCCACCGCATCCTGACCGAGCGCGAAGTGGTTGCCGCAGTTCTGCAGCAGCACAGTCCGGCCGAGGCTGAGAAGTTCATCCAGGAAGTCTTCTGGCGCACGTACTGGAAAGGCTGGCTGCAGTTGCGGCCGCGGGTCTGGCGGGATTTTCTGGCCGAGCGTGATGCCGACCGCTCCCGCGTCGGGGCCAGCAGCGGTCTGGCGCGCGCCCTGGCCGAAGCCGAGTCCGGCCGCACCGGCATTGACTGCTTTGACGACTGGTCGCAGGAACTCATCGCCACCGGCTACCTGCACAACCACGTTCGCATGTGGTTTGCCTCGATCTGGATCTTTACCCTGCGCCTGCCCTGGACGCTGGGCGCGGACTTTTTTCTGCGTCACCTGCTTGATGCCGATCCGGCCTCCAATACCCTGAGCTGGCGCTGGGTCGCCGGCATCCAGACCCAGGGCAAGGCATATCTGGCCAGGCCGGACAATATCGAAAAGTACACTCTGGGCCGCTACCGCCCGACCGGTCTGGCCGAAACCGCCGAGCCGGTTCGCAAGGAAGCCGCGTACCCGCACGAGGTGCTGGAAGCATTGCCCGCCGTGACCGGCGACCAGCCGGCGCTTTTACTGGTCCATGGGGACGATCTGCGGGCTTCGGCCTGTTTGAGCGCCGAGGTTGATCTGTGCGGAGCGGTCGTTGTCGGCGGCAGTCATGCCGATCACCCCTGGCCGTTCGGCGCCAAGGCCCGGGCTTTCGCGCAGACAGCAGCCGCCAATGCTGTCGAAGTGCTGGGCAAAGAACGGGGCTTCGACGTGGTCATCCGGGACGATCTCGACGCCGGGGCGATCTGTCGCCAGGCGCAAGCGGCCGGTGCCAGGGTCGTGGTCACTTCAGAAGCCCCGGTTGGCCCGCTGGCTGACGGTCTCGAGCGCCTGGCGCGCGAGCTGGACCAGTCGGCAATCACGCTGCATCGGATCCGCAACGACTGGGACGCACGGGCCTGGCCGCACGCGGTCAAGGGCTTTTTCCCCTTCAGAAAGAAAATCCCCAGGCTGCTGGAGCAGGCCGGAGTGGCCTGAGGACAGAGACCTGGCATCGACCGCTTTCTTGACGGTCACAACAACAGGCTGACCAATACCAGCGGCAGGCTGATCAGCGCTGCGACCATCTGAAACAGGCAGGCCAGGATGGCCAGGCTGATCAGCAGCAGCACCGGCAGCGTGAACAGGCGAACCGCGCCAGCGTAGCGGATCAGCGCCAGCCGGTGGCCGAGGAGTTCGCGGCGGATCGACCACAGTTTACGCAGCAGCGCGATGGGTCCACGGCGCTGGGCGGCGGGAGCGCTGGGCGGCGAGGATCTGCCTGCACCCAGTCGCTGCGGCAGCTGGCCCAGGCTATCCAGCCCCAGCGTGGTCAGCAACACCACCGCACCTGGCAGCAGGAGGATCGCGCCCATCAGCGCGGCCGGGATGGCCAGCAGAAAGTGCGGAATCGAACCCAGAATCACGAACAGCACCAGCCACAGCCAGGCGGCCGAGAGCAGCCCCGCCCAGCCTAGAAAACGAATCCGGCGCACCAGTGCCCGGGCCAGCATCGCGATGCGCGCCGCGCGCGCGGCCAGACTGCGATCCATGATGGTTTGGTTCATTTTGCAAGCATGCTACAGATCACCTTGCAGTAAAAGCGAGCGGGTGGGCCGTGAGGCGTCCACGCCCTTGTCGAAGGAATCTTGTTCGAGGGTTGCGGCGGTGGCTTGGTCAGTATCGACGAGTTGGGCACCATGCCGGTAGCGTCCAGTCGGCAATCATCGGGCAGATGGCTCACCAGTGGATCGCATGGTAGATCACCAGCATGACCACTGCCGCTGTGGTTGCCAGGGAAAAAATGGCCAGATAGCCATCGCGGGCGATCAGCGACAGACCGAAGGCGATCAGTGCGGCCCCAGCCAGCGTGGCGCTGAAGGGTATGAACTCCAGCATCGGCATGATCAGGGCCACCAGCAGCGCGGAACTGCCGATCAGGTAGCTGCCTGCGCCCATTACCAGAACACTCAGGCGGGGATGGAAAAACCGGTCGATGAACCGGGCCGGGCGTTCCAGCCGATCCAGGGTTTTCTCCAGCGCCGGGCGCGTGATCGAGCGCTCGCGCAGGAACCGCGGCAGCCAGATACGCCGCCGCCCGGCCAGCAGCTGTACCGAAACGACGATGACCAGCAGCGCCATCAGCGTCGGTACGCCTGGTATGTCGCCGATCAGCGGTGCCACGGTGACCAGCCCGGCAATCAGCAGAATCGGCCCGAAAGACCTTCGTCCGGTCAGCTGCAGGATGTCATCCAGAGCGACCGGACTGTGGTCGTGATCGATGGTGCGCAGGGTGTCGAGCAACTGCTGCAGGCTTCGAATCTCAGCATGCATGGTCGGTCGGGCCGATAGCTTGTCCAGGTTGGGCGATTTTGGGCCAAATACAGAACGCTGGCATCCAGCCATGATACGTTCAAGTGGTACCGATCAAAGAAGGAATGCTCATGACAACCGCGACCGACAAAGAACTCAAGGAGCTCAGGGAAGAGTTCGCCAGCCTCAAATCCGATGTCTCCGAGATTGGAAAGTCGCTGTCCCGGATGGCCAAAGACACAGCCAGCGAGGGAAGCCACAAGATCCGTGAGGCTGCCGAAGAAGGCCGCGAGCGCCTGAGCAAGGCTGCCCACCGTTCCGGCCAGCAGGTCCGCCGCGGCTGGGATTCGTTCGAAAGCGAAATCGAGGACCGGCCCATGACCAGCCTGGCGGTTGCCCTGGGGCTGGGTTTCATCCTTGGCAAATTGCTGGACCGCTGAGCCTGCCCGAGTCGACCGGCTCAGCTGGCGAAACACGCGCATGTTCAAGCGGCTCAAGAAAAAAGCCGAGACCGGTGCGATCACGGCCCTGGTCGTGATCCCGCTGGTGGTCTGCGTGATCGCCTTTCTGGCGCTCGCCTGTTATTTCAGCCTGCTGCCCGTGCTGTCGCCAGCTTTGGCCGCCCTGGTCACTGCCGCGGCCGGCATTGTCCTGATTGCCTTCGTGCTGGTGATCGCCAGGCTATCGGCGGCTGGCGCGGGCGCCAGTTCGCCACCGCACTCCGCAGAGCCTGGCGAGGAATTTGAAGCTTTCCTGCGTCAACATGCCGACCCGGTCCTGACCCAGTGGGTGCGCGACCATCCGGATAAAGCGGCACTGACCACGCTGTTGCTCGGCGTGGCTGCCGGCTACAGCCAGGCGGTACGCCGGGTGTTGCTGGATACGTACCTCCGCCGTACCGACTCCGAAAACCGTCGATCAGCCCGGCGGGCAGACGACTAGCAGAAACCCAAGTGGCTTGGGCGGCACGAATAGAGCAAAGTCTCAGGACGAGGATGCCAACGGGCAAAGTGGCTGCCAGTTGGCCAGGGCAAGTCCATCCTGCGCCCTACGCCGGCAGTCCGCAGGCCTGGATGTGGCGAATCAGCTGGCAGGCCAGTGTTTCGGCGCCGTTGGTGTTGGCCTGCCCGGGCAGATAAACCTCCAGGCCGACATAGACCGGCTGGCCCCCGGCCCAGATGCTGGCCGGAATGCTGGTTCGTGCTTCGGCATCGACTGCCGTCTGGCCGTGGAGCGCGACCATGGACTCGTGGGAATCGACGATCCGGACCCGGCGGACGCAAGCGGCGAGTTGGCGTTCATCCAGGCGCCTGCCGATGCATTCGAGAAGATCGGCATCGCGGCAATAGATATCGGCGCCGGGACCGGCTTCATCGATTCCGCTGTGCAGATCGATCAGCAGCCGGTAACGCCCTCTGACCTGCTGGTGCAGCTGCAGATAGAGCTCGCGCTGGCGGGTTTCGTAGTAGAACTGCTGATCAACATCCGGGCATTGCTGGGATACCCCTTCAGGGATTCGCAGGACGTCGAGCAGGCCTGGTTCAAGTTGCTCGACTACCCGGTCGCCGAAACCCAGTTCTTCACGGTGAATGCCGGTGACCAGTACGGTCCCGTCATTCGACGGGGCTTTTAGCCGCGCCACTCGTAGATCTCGACGGTCTGAGGATCGCAGCGGCAGCAGCCGCCGCTGCAGGGGGTACCGCTGGCCAGTTTGTGGACCCGGCCCTTGGCGATCCACTTGCCGAGCATCATCCGCAGGGCGTCCGGTTCGGTGCGAAAATGCATCGCCATATCGACCAGCGCGGCGCGCCGGTGGGTTTTCAGGTATTCCCTCAGGTCCGAAAGGATCACTGGACTTCCCCGACGACCTTGAGCGGGATGGTGCGCGAGTGACGCTGCTGGCCGTAGTAGCGCATGGCCCCGATCGCCAGCGCCGAGATGCCGAGCATGCCCAGGATCCAGGCTGTTGAACTGGCTGGATCACGGGTGAAAATGGCCGCCTGGTAGAAGATCGTGGCGACCACATAGGCCAGGCCGGTCGTCCAGCCGGCCACGAACAGCGCCCAGCGCCGACCGGCTTCACGATAGACGGCGGCGATGGCGGCTACGCAAGGGAAGTACAGGAGCACAAACAGCAGGTAGGCGAACGCGCCGACCTGACCGTCGAAGCGCTGGGCCATGGCGCCATAGGTATCGACCGAGACTTCCTGGCTTTCGGCCGCCGCTGCCGGGTCTTCGACATCACCGATGTTCAGGCCGAGCGGATCCAGCCAGGTGCCCATGGCGCCGGCCAGGTTGGCCGGCACGGTGGCCAGGCCTTCACCGATGGCCCCGATCAGGTTGAAGGTTTCTTCTTCGGCCCCTTCGGACGGCAGGACATCCTCGCTGCCATCGGCGCGCCAGCTCAGCGGATTGGGGCTGGCCTCTCGGGCCAAAGCGGCGGTGTCCTGTTCGCCCAGATCGCTGTAGAGCGAGTCCAGGGTGCCAACCACGGCTTCCTTGGCCAAAAGCCCGGTGAAAATGCCGACCGAAGCCGGCCAGTTTTCTTCGTTCAGCCCGAACGGCGAGAACAGCGGGGAAATGGTCCGGCCGATTTCAGACAGGACCGACCGGTCGCTGTCTTCGGCATCAAAGCTGCCGTCGGTGCCGATGCTGTTGAGGACATTGAGCACCAGTACCATGGGCACAATCACCCGCCCGGCGCGGAACATGAAGCCCTTGGTGCGTTCCCAGGTTCGCAGGGTTATGCTCTTGATCGTCGGCAGGTGATAGGGCGGCAGTTCCATCACGAACGGGGTCACCGAGCCGCGCAGCAGGGTGTTCTTGAGAATCAGCCCGGTCAGGATCGCCGCACCCAGGCCGATCAGGTAGAGCAGGAAGACCACGTGCTGGGCCCAGGCGGCGAAGAAGGCAGCGGCAAACAGGGCGTAGACCGGCAGCCGGGCGCCACAGGACATGAAGTGAGCCATGGTCATGGTCATCAACCGGTCGCGTTCGTTTTCCAGGGTGCGGGTGGCCATGACGGCTGGCACCGTGCAGCCGAAGCCGACGATCATCGGCACGAACGACTTGCCGGGCAGGCCGATGCTGCGCAGGAAGCGATCCATCACGAACGCTGCCCGGGCCATGTAGCCGGAATCTTCGAGGATGGACAGAAACAGAAACAGGAATGCCACGATCGGGACAAAGGTCGCGACGACCTGGACACCGCCACCGGCACCGTTGGCCAGCAGCACGGTCAGCCACTCCGGTGAACCGATCATGCCGAGCAGATGGGCGAAGCCATCGACGAAGATCGCGCCGCTGACGATATCGAAAACGTCAATGAAGGAACCGCCGATGTTGATCGTGAACATGAACATCAGGTGCATGGCCAGCAGAAAGATCGGGATGCCCAGCGCCCGGTTCAGGGCGATCCGGTCGATCCGGTCGGAGATGCTGCGGGTGACTTCACCCTTGCGCGAAACCACCCCGGCGGTAACCTGGTTGACAAAGCCGTACCGGGTGTCGGCCAGGGTGATGTCGATGTCATCCCCCAGCGCGGTTTCGGTTTCGGCCTGGAGCTCGGTCAGTTCCTGTTCAATGGCCGGGCCGCCGATCTGGCGGGCCAGCGAGTCGCCTTCGAGCAAGCGAACGGCCAGCCAGCGCGGCTCGACCTGTGCTTTTTTGGCCTGTGCTTCGATCCTCGGCAGCAGGCTGGCGATCGCTTTTTCGACTGCAGCCGGGTAGGGCAGCTTGACGTTGGGGGTCTGCTTGCTGCGCGCCGATTCCAGAATCTGGTGCTTGAGCTCCGGCAGCCCCTGGCCACTGGTGCCGACCACCGGGATCACCGGACAGCCCAGACGCCGGGCCAGTTCGTCGGCCTTGATCTCGATACCCCGTTCCCTGGCGGCGTCCATCATGTTCATGGCCACGACCACCGGGACGTTCATCTCCAGCAGTTGCGAGGTCAGATACAGGTTGCGCTCGAGGTTGGAGGCGTCAACGATGTTGACGATCAGGTCGGCTTCGCGTCCGGCGACATAGTCGCGGGCAATCGTTTCGTCGACTGACACCTCTTCATCGGAGACTTCAAGCGAGTAGGTGCCGGGCAAGTCGACCAGTTCGATGGTCACGTCTTCAAAGACGTAGTGGCCGATCTTGCGCTCGACGGTCACACCGGGCCAGTTACCGACCCGCTGCTTGGCCCCGGTCAGGGCATTGAACAGGGTGGTTTTGCCGCAGTTTGGATTGCCGACCACGCCGACGATGTATTGCTCACTCATAACACTTTGCTCTAGTTTGATTTTTCGACCAGCAGGCTGGCTGCTTCATCCTTGCGCAGGCTTAACGAAAAACCCCGCACCTTGATTTCCACCGGGTCGCCCATGGGCGCGTAGCGGGTCACGGTCAGCTCGGTGCCAGGGGTCAGGCCCAGGGCGAGGAGCTTGCGCCGATAGCTTCGGGCGCCTTCGCCGAAGCCGGTCACTCGACCGGTATCGCCGACCGCCAGTTGTTTCAGGTTCAATGTCATGGTTACGTTTTCCATTCATTTGGAAGAATCAGGCTGTTCACGGCTCAACCACCAGAATCTTGTGAGCCATCCCGGCGCCCAGGGCCAGACGGGTTTCCTCGCGCAATACGACCAGTTTGCCGCCTTGATGGAGCGAGACGACCAGTTCGCTGCCGACATTCAGGCCCAAAGAGGTCAGGCGCATCTCCAGGCCCTTGCCGCCGAGCAGGCGGTGAATGCGCACCCGCATTCCCTCCCGGGCCATGGTGAGGGGGAAGGCATTGTTCTCGGACGGCTCGGAACCGGCGTTCATGGGTATTAATATATCCGAATGGGAATGAGTCTGATTTGCGCTAGATCAAATACTGTGACGCGACTTTTCGCTAATCTGCCCTTGGTGTTGCAGGCTTGCAAGTGCTCAAAACGGCCTGCCGCCGTTGTCCATCAAGGAATAAATTGCAATGATCAACTATGTTTATCCGGTTTGTCGATGGTCGGCGCTGTTGGCCGGCGGATTGCTGCTGACCGTTCAGGCGCAGGCTGAATCACCTTTTGCCGGCACCCTCACCGGTGACTGGGGCGGCGCCCGCACCGCATGGGCCGAGCGTGGCGTCATGCTCGAGGCAGCCAACACCACCGATTTTTTCTTCAGCATCGATGGCGGGGCCAGCGATGACGATACCCTGTCGAATCTTTTTGAACTGGCCGCGAGCGTGGACCTGGAAACCCTGACGGGTCTGCGTGGAGGCACTCTGTTCTTTCTCGGTGCTGGCACCCACGGCGATGACCCGGGCGCACTGTCTGGCAGTATCCACGCGCCAAGCAATCTGGCCGCCGATGATGCCTGGCGAGTCCTGGAGTTCTGGTACGAACAATCCCTGCTGCAGGATCGCCTCGGCCTGCTGGCCGGCATTTACGCGGTCGATTCGGAATTCGATGCCAAGGAGACCGCCGGGGTCTTCCTCAACGGTGGCTTTGGCACCGGTCTGGACCTGTCCGAAACCGGGATCAATGGGCCGTCAGTCTATCCGGTGACCGGCCTGGCGTTGCGCGCCCGCTTCCAGGTCACGCCTGAATTCGGTTTGCGGGCCGCCCTGGCCGAGGGCATTCCAGGAGACCCGGACGACCCGACCGCCTTCGAGATCGATCTTGACGACGGCGGCGGCACCTTCCTGATCGGCGAAGCCGACTGGCAGCCGGCCGGCTTCGAGTTTCTTCGCCTGGGTCTGGGGGCCTGGCGCTATACCACCCAGTTCGAGCGCCAGGACGGCGCCGGCAGCGAAGACGGAACGGCGGGATTCTATGGTTTTGCCGAGGGGGTCCTGTATACCGAGCCGGGCAGCGACGGCCAGGGCTTGAGCGGTTTCGTTCGCGCCGGGCGCGCGGATGAAACGGTCAACCAGTTCGGCAGCTACCAGGGCGCGGGGCTGGTCTACACCGGGCTTTTGCCGGGGCGCGATAGCGATGTGCTGGGCCTGGGCGTGACCTCGGTCGTCAACGGCGACGACTTTGTCGACAGCACTCGCGACGCCGGCGGCCGGGTCGATCGTCGCGAGACGGTTTTCGAGCTGACCTACTGGGCCGAGGTATTGCCCTGGCTGAGCGTTCAACCTTCCCTGCAATACACCATCAACCCGGGTACCGATCCGGACATCGACAATCACCTGGCCGCGGCACTCCGCCTTGGCATCACGTTCTGACCTGAACCGGGGAGACGACAATGAGCAAGCATTCTTCAGGATTCTTCATCGCCGCGGCCACGCTTGGTCTGGCCGTGGCCCTGGCGGGCTGCGCCCGCACGCCGGAAAGCCCAAGCGGCACATTGGCTGACGTCGACTGCCAGCCCGATCCAGCCACGCCCCAGGCGCCGGTCGAAATCCGTGCCATGAGCAATCCGCTGGCGATGACCGCCGAACAGTTGGCTGCCGGCCGTGAGCTTTACGAAGACTCGGCCCGCCCCGTGGCCTGCGCCCAGTGCCACGGCACCCAGGGCGATGGACAAGGTCCGCTGGCGCGCCATCTGGATCCGGCACCGCCTGACCTGACCTGCGATTTTTACGCTGATATACCGGATGGCCAACTGTTCTGGATTACTCGCGAAGGCTCAAACTTCATGGCCACAGAACCGGGCCATACCGATGTCCGTCGCCCCGGGCGCCGTGACCGGGCCAGCGCCATGCGCCCGCACCGGTATTTCCTGTCCGAGGAGGAAACCTGGCAGGTGATCGGCTATATGCGGACTTTCCATAGCGACGAGAACTGAATCTTCTCCTCCGATGATCTGCCCCGCCGGCCCGCGTCCCCGTGACCCGGGCCTGCGGAAGACCAGAGCGTCCAAGCCATAGCGGCAAAGGCAGCCGGGAGAGCATGGTCGGGGCCTGCACGACGAACCGCTAGACTTTGGCTCCTTCATCTTGCAGGGAGCCTCGGCATGCTCAACATGAATTTCAGCGAGCGCGTTGTTCTTGACGCGAATGACCTGGACTGGCTGCCCAGCCCGTCCGGTGGCGTCCTGCGCAAACCGCTGGCCCGTGAGGAGGCCGAGCGGGGGCATGCGACCAGTATCGTGCGCTACCAGCCGGGTTCTGCTTTTGCCCGCCACGAGCATCCCCTGGGCGAGGAAATCCTCGTGCTTGACGGCACCTTCTCCGATGACACCGGTGACTACGGGCCCGGCAGCTATCTGCGCAACCCGCCCGGCAGCGGCCATGCGCCGTTCAGCAAAACCGGTTGCACGCTGTTCGTCAAGCTGCACCAGATGCAGCCCGAAGATCAGGCCACGGTTCGCGTCGATACCACAACCGCGCCCTGGCAGCCCGGTATCGGCGGACTTGAGGTGATGTCCCTGCACGCCTTTGGCACCGAGCACGTGGCCTTGGTGAAATGGCCAGCCGGAGAACATTTCCAGGCCCATCGCCACCATGGTGGTGAGGAGATCCTGGTGCTGTCCGGTGAGTTCATCGACGAACACGGCCGCTACCGGGCCGGCACCTGGATTCGCTCACCCCACGGCAGCGTTCATCAACCCTGGGTGGAAGAGGAGACCCTGATCTGGGTCAAGACCGGGCACCTGGGCTGACGGCCGGGGCGCGATCATGTCAACATGCTTGCTGCATGAGGCCAGACTAGGGGCGCTTCAACGAACTGGACGGGACTGGCCAAGGCGCGGCATTGCCCCGAAATAAATATTGGTTCACCAAGTCACTGAGCGCCATTCCATGGTCGCGGGACGCCAACCCGTACAATATTGAGTGACACAACCAATCCGGAAACCGCATTGATGATCCCACGCTTGCTGCTGTTATTGGCTGCCCTGACCGCCAGCCTGCCGGCTCTGGCCGACAACCCGCGCGTGTGGATGGACACCGACCGCGGCCCGATTCTGCTTGAGCTTGATGCGGAGCGCGCGCCCGGCCATGTCGAGAATTTCCTGGCTTATGTCAATGAAGGGTTTTATGACGGGCTGATCTTTCATCGCAGCATCGAGGGCTTCGTCGTTCAGGGTGGCGGCTATGACCGCGAGTTCCGCCTGCGCCAGCCGACCCGTGACCCGGTGCCGGGTGTGCCCAACAATGGTCTGGACAACGAGATCGGTACCTTGTCGCTGGCCCAGGCTCCGAACAACATCGACTCCGGCCAAAGCCAGTTTTTCATCAACCTGGCGCGCAACGATTTCCTCGATGAGGAGTTCACCGTGTTTGGTCGGGTGGTCAGCGGCCTGGAAGTGCTGCGCAGCATGAACGCCGAGCGGGTGCTGAGCAAACTGGTCGGCGCCAGTCGCTTTGACGATGTCCCGGTGCGCCCGCCGCTGATCCGCCGGGCCGTCGAAACGCGCGGCTTCCCGATCATGCCGCTGCACACCGGCTCGTGGTTCGATCCGGCGACCAACGGCACCGGCTTCAATATCGAGGTCGCCAACGACGCCTCGAACGAAGAAGGTCCCCTGCTGCTGGTCTACTGGTACGACTTCCGTGACGGCCGCCAGATCTGGGCTACCGGTCTTGAGCGCTTCGACTTCGGTGCCTCGGAAGTCACGGTCGAGTTGATCTCGGTCGATGACCCCGGACAGGCGGTGGATTTCCGCAATCCGCCGCAATTCGAAGCCTTCGAGACCTGGGGCAGCCTGACCGTGCGTTTCAACGACTGCCGCAGCGGCGTGTTCAGCTACGACACGGTGGCCCTGGGCCGCGGCGAGATCGAAGTGATCCGCTTGACCCTGCCCGACCAGGCGAGCTGCAGCGTGCTGGACTGACCGGGCCGGAATACGCCCCACCCGTGGGCCTCACCGGCTGGGCAGGTTTCTGGCCGGTGGAATAATGGCCCGCCGGATCCTCCCGACCGTCTGACGTTCCCAGAGGCCTCAACTTCAAGATGTTGGCAGAGCACAGCAATGTGGTCGTGATCGGCGCCGGCGCGGCCGGGCTGATGTGTGCGATCGCCGCCGGGGAACGCGGACGCACGGTGCGGGTGTTTGACCACGCCAACAAGGTCGGCAAGAAGATCCTGATGTCCGGCGGCGGGCGCTGCAATTTCACCAACCTGCACACCAGCCCCGACAACTTTCTCTCGGCCAACCCGCATTTCTGCAAGTCAGCGCTCAGCCGCTACACCCAGTGGGACTTCATCGCCCTGGTCGAGAAACACCGCATTGCCTACCATGAGAAAACCCTGGGCCAGCTGTTTTGCGACGGCTCATCGAAGCAGATTGTGGCCCTGCTGCTGGCCGAGTGCGAGCGGGTCGGGGCGCAGGTGCAGACCCACGCGCCGGTCACGATTGAGCAGCTGGGACCGCCGCACCGCCTGTCCACGCCGGCCGGAACCATCACCTGCGAATCTCTGGTCATCGCCACCGGCGGCTACTCGATCCCGCGCATGGGCGCGACCGGTTTTGGCTTCGATTTCGCACGCGATCAGGGACTGAAGGTTCAGCCCACGCGCGCAGCCCTGGTGCCGTTCGTCCTCGAGGGCCGCAAGCTCGAGCAGATCGACGGGCTGGCCGGGGTTTCGGTCGACAGCCTGGCCGAAGCCGGGCGCGGACAGTTCCGCGAGGGCACTCTGTTCACCCACCGGGGCCTGAGCGGTCCGGCCATGCTCCAGGTCTCGTCCTACTGGCAACCGGGCGAGCCGGTGCAGATCGATCTGTTGCCCGGGCTGGATCTGGCCGAAACCCTCAAGCAGCTGCGTCTGGAGCGGCCGCGCGCGCAGCTGAAAACGGTGCTGGCCGAGCATCTGCCGCGCCGCCTGGTCGAGCGCTGGTGCGAGCTGTGGCTGGGCAACCCGCGCCTGGCCGAGCTGGGCGATGCGGCGATCGCCGACATTGTCCGACGCTGCCAGCCCTGGACGGTCTGGCCGGCCGGCACGGAAGGTTACCGGACGGCCGAGGTCACCATCGGCGGCGTGGATACCGCCGAGCTGTCATCGAAGACCATGGAAGCCCGCAAGCTACCCGGCGTGTTCTTCATCGGTGAAGTCGTCGACGTCACCGGCCACCTCGGCGGGCACAATTTCCAGTGGGCCTGGGCGTCGGGGCAGGCGGCGGGTGCTTTTGCATGAACTCGCCGCCGCTATCACGTCGATGACTTGGCCAACTCCCCGACCGAATCCTCGGCGCCTAGTTCGCGTTGCAGCCGGCGCTTGACCCGCTCCGGTGAGCCGGTGCCGGCGGCCAGCAGCCGGTAGAGCACCGGCACCACGAACAGCGTCAGCACCATCGAGACCAGCACCCCGAATAGCACGACGATGCCGATGACCTGGCGGGTCTCCGCCCCGGCCCCGGCGGCCAGGATCAGCGGCACGGCGCCGGCTGCGGTGGTGATGCCGGTCATCAGGATGGGCCGCAGGCGGATGACCGAGGCTTCGATGATGGCTTGCTCAAACGCGGTGCCCGAGTCCCTGAGCTGGTTGATGAACTCGACGATCAGAATGCCGTTCTTGGCCGCCAGGCCGACCAGCATGACCAGCCCGATCTGGCTGTAGACGTTCAGGCTCGCTCCGGTGAGCCACAGGCCCAGCAGGCCGCCGCCGACGGCCAGCGGCACGCCCAGGATGATCACCAGCGGATGGATCCAGTTCTCGAACTGGGCGGCCAGCACCAGGAACACCACGATCAGCCCGAGCACGAAGACAAAGACCATGGAGCCGCCGGCCTGCATGAAGTCGCGGCTCTGGCCCTTGTAGTCGATGATTGCCTGTTCCGGCAGTACTTCGCGCGCCTTGGCGCGCAGGTATTCCAGCGCCTCGCCCAGGGTCAGGTCCTCGGCCAGTCCGGCCTCGAGCGTGATCGAGCGGATCCGGTTGTAGCGGTTGAGGGTATTGGAGCCGGCAAAGTTCTCGATTTGCACCAGGTTCGACAGCGGGATCAGCTGGCCGGAGCGCTCCGAGCGCACGTACAGGTTGTTCAGCGCGTCCGGGCTGCGCTGGCGGTCGCGCTCGCCTTCGACGATGACATCGTATTCCTGGCCGTCCTCGATGTAGGTGGTCACCCGGCGTGAACCCAGCATGGTCTCCAGGGTCCGGCCGATGTTGCTGACCGTGACCCCCAGTTCGGCGGCACGGTCATAGTCGATCAGGACCTCGAGCTGGGGCTGGTTTTCCTTGTAGTCCCAGTCGATGTTGACCAGGCCGGGGTTGTCTTCGTCGATCGCGGCCAGCAGGGTATCGCGCCATTCGGCCAGGGTCTCGTAGTCGGTGCCGCCGCCGATGACGAACTGGACCGGGTTGCCGAAGCCCTGGGCAAAGCCCTGGCGCATGCGGGCGGCCACCTGAACCCCGGGCAGATCGCCCAGGCGCTGCTGGACATCGGCCATGATCGCGCGCGCCGGCCGGCGCTGGCCCCAGGGCTGGAGCACGCTGATCGCGATCCCGGAATTGAAATTGGCGATGTTGCTGCCGAACGCGCGCGGCGAGCGCACCAGCAGGCGCGAAATCTCGCCGTCTTCGACCAGTGGCAGCAGGCGCGCCTCGATCTCGCTCATGTAGTCGTTCATGTACTCGAACGTCGCGCCTTCCGGGCCGTTGACGATGACGAAAAATGCACCGCGATCCTCGAACGGTGCGTACTCGGAGGGGATGCGGTCGAACAGCCAGGCCACGGCAGCCAGCATCAGCACCAGCGCCCCGACCACGATCCAGCGTGCTTTGAGCGCGCCGGTCAGGCTCTGCCGGTAGATCCTGCGGGCCCGGTCGACTCCGGCATCGATCAGGCCGACCAGGCGGTTGCGTCCTGCGCGGGGCTT
Source organism: Wenzhouxiangella sp. (assembly GCA_046540955.1). Taxonomy (GTDB): domain Bacteria; phylum Pseudomonadota; class Gammaproteobacteria; order Xanthomonadales; family Wenzhouxiangellaceae; genus Wenzhouxiangella. The sequence continues at coordinate 149,453 of JBKHEF010000001.1, read as the reverse complement.
GAGCACGCGCGCGGCCAGGGCGGCGGAAATGGTCAGCGCGACGAAGCTGGAAAAGGCCACCGCCGCGGCCATGGTCAGGCCGAATTCCGCAAACAGCCGGCCGATGTCGCCTTGCAGCAGGGCAATCGGGGCAAACACGGCAATCAGAACCAGGGTGGTCGAGACCACCGCGAACCCGACCTGGCGGGTGCCGCGGTAGGCCGCCACCAGGGAAGATTCGCCGTAGTCATCCATCCGCCGGCGAATGTTTTCGAGCACGATGATGCCATCGTCGACGACCAGGCCGATCGCCAGCACCAGGGCCAGCAGGGTCAGCAGATTGACCGAAAAGCCGAACAGCGCCAGGGCGATGAAGGTGGCGACCAGCGATACCGGCACTGCCACGGCCGGCACGATGATGGCCCGCAGCGAGCCCAGAAAGAGAAAAATGGCCAGAATCACGAGAACAATGGCGATGGCGAGCGTGCGGTAGACCTCGTCGATCGCCCCCTCGATAAACACCGAGGAATCGAAGCTTGGCAGCAGTTGCATGCCTTCAGGCAACTCCTGGTTGAGGCGCCCGACTTCGGCACGCACCGCCTGGGCGACGGCCAGGGTGTTGGCCGTGGACTGGCGGATGATCCCCAGCCCGATCATGGGGTCGCCGTTGCCGCGAAACAGGGTGCGGTCTTCGACCGTGCCGCGCTCGACCCGGGCCACGTCACCGAGGCGAACCAGGTAGCCGTCGTCACCGCGCGCGATCACGAGGCGGGCAAAGTCCCCGGCGGTGGCGAACTGTCTTTGCACGCGCACCGTGAACTGGCGCGTACGCGACTCGATGGCTCCGGCCGGCAGTTCGACGTTCTCGGCGCGCAGCGCGCGCTCGATGTCGTTGACGGTCAGTTCCCGGGCCGCCAGCGCTTCGCGATCCAGCCAGACCCGCATGGCATAGCTGCGTGCGCCTCCTAAGCGGATGCGGGCCACACCGTCGATTACCGACAGGCGGTCGACCAGAAAACGCTCGGCGAAGTCGGTCAGCTCGGGGATGGTGTGGTTGGGGCTGGCCAGATTCCACCACACGATCACGTCGGCGTTGGCTTCGACCCGCTGGACTTCCGGCGGATCGGCCTCGGACGGCAGGTTGTCCAGAATGCCCGAGACCCGGTCGCGCACATCGTTGGCGGCGGCATCGACATCGCGATTGAGGGAAAAGCGGATGTTGATTTCCGACTCGCCGTCCGTACTGCTGGATTCGATGAACTCGATGCCCTCGATCCCGGCAATCCGGTCCTCGATGACCTCGGTGATCTGGGTGTCGATGACTGCCGCTGCAGCCCCACGGTAGTTGGTCTCCACCGACACCACCGGTGGATCGATGTCCGGGTATTCGCGCAGCGGCAATTGCTGAAAGGAGACGATGCCGAAAATCACCAGCAGCAGGGCGGCGACCGCGGACAGGACCGGCCGGGTCACGGCAAGATCGGAAAGAATCATCGTCTTAGCCTGCCGAGCGGTTGGCGAGAATGTCGGCAAGACTGCGATCGCCCTCGGCCACGGCGCGAATGCTGACCTGATCGCCGTCGGACAGGCGGAATCCGCCGTGAATGACAACCTGATCGCCACGGGCAAGACCTGAGATGATTTCGACTTCGCCCGGCCGGCGTACGCCGATTTCAACCTCGCGCCGGCGGACGACCGCCTGACCTTCACCGTCTTCGATCAGCATCACGAAGTGCCGCCGACCGCTGGAGCTCAAGCCCTCTTCGGGTACCATCAGGCTCTGGCGGGGCGCGCTGTCCAGGGTCACGGTCATCAGCATGCCCGGCCGCAGGCGGCGCTCGGGGTTGGGGATCTCGGCGCGGACCTGGAACGCCCGGGTGACCGGGTCAACCTGGTTGCTGATGCTGACCACCTCCCCGGTGAAGGTCTGATCGGGAAAGGCACGGCTGCCGGCACGCACGATCAGCCCGGTGCGAACCTGGTCCAGGTAAAGCTCGGGGACCGGAAAATCGAGTTTCATGACGCTGTCGTCGATCAGCGTGGTAATCGGCGCGCCCGGCGTCAGCAGCGAGCCGACCGAGACACTGCGCAGATCCACAATACCGTCGAAAGGCGCCTTGATGAGGCGATCGGACAGGCGCGCATCGACTGCGCGCAGGCGCGCACGGGCGGTTTCCAGCTCGCGCCGGCGCTGATCCAGCAGCGCCCTGGACTCCTGGCCGCGGTCGGCCAGGTCCTGCACTCGCTCGAACTGGCGCTCGGCCTCGCGCACTTCGGCTTCCACCGCCTCGAGTTCGGCCAGCTGCTCGCGGTTGGTCAGCGCGACCAGCAGATCACCGCCCTTGACCCGCTGGCCGTCGTCAAAGCGGATCTCGGAGATGGTATCGGTCAGCGTGGCCGTGATTACCGCGGTTTCGTTGGCGCGCAGGGTGCCCAGGGCCTCGATCGGGTCGGCAATCTCGCGCTCGACCGCCGGGGCGACGATGACTTCCAGCGGTTTGGCAACCGCGGTCATGGCGGTGAGCAGAGACAGGGTAATGAACAGGCTGGCTTTGATGGCGGTCATCCTAGAGTGCTTGGGGTCGAGATACAGGCGGCGAATGATAGCGCCGGAGTGACAACAGGGTGCGAGAGTGAGGCAGCGGAATGACCGACGCCGTTGCGTCATTCAGAACCGCCTGCACGGTGCGCCGCCGGATCGCTTTTGGCGATAACCCGGTGACCTGCTCTGTATACCCGCCCGAGGGCAGCCTGATCAGCAGGGCATGTCGTTGCCGGTGTACTCGTCCAGCGCCACCACGGTGGCGGTGCCGCTGACCGGGGCGCGGGCCTGGGCCAGGCTGCCGTAGGACAGCTCCAGCTGCATTTCGAATTGATTGAAGAAACGATCGAGGATGTCTTCGCTGGTGATGCCGACGGCGTGGATTTCGTCGGCTTCTTCGTCGTAGTCAAGCAGAATGCCGGTCAGCGGGCTGGGCGCGGGGCCGGAGGTCACCGCTGCACCGCGGGCCGGATCATAGCTGGAATATTCCATGCAGCATACGATGCGGTTGGCGCTGGGATCGGCTTCGGGATTGCGGCTCTGGCGGTAGGCGATGAAGTTGACGTGCTCGGTCGGGTGGGTCAGCCGATGGGTGCAGATCGCGGCGTAGGCGACGATGGAGCGCTTGGGTCCGACGCCACCGCGCCAGATGTAGTCCGTCCCGTCTTCGGTCTTCAGGGCGACATCGGCCTCGGTTGGCCGGTTCAGGTCGAGCAGAAAGCAGGGCGTGCACTCGTAGGGGTAGCGGAAGACGTAATTGACATGGGGCTTGAGAGCGCCCGGGCGGATCGGATGGCCCTCGGGATCAACCAGTCGGACTGGCTCGTGCAAATGGCTGTGGTCGCGGGTATTGGCCAGCAGCATCGGATTCTGGTGGACGAGAATGGCGGTGGCGGCACAGGCCTTGACGAAATCCCGGCGTTTCATGGCAGCTCTCCTCGTTGGGCAAGCGCCTGAGTATAAGGGCTTGTTTCGGGGGTCACGGTGACGATCGCCGTCCTAGCGGGTCGGCTCGGATTCGGTGAGCAAATCCAGCAGATCGCTGCGCTCGAGCTCGCGCGCGATCGACTGCGGGCTGTGCTCATTGACATCGACGATCTGTTCCAGTCCGTGGTCAAGCAGGATTTCAACCATGTCGGCGTGGCCGGCGATCACCGCCAGATGAAGCGCGTTCTGGTCATTGCGGTTGAGCTGGCCGGCGTCCAGTCCGGGCAGGCGCAGCAGGGCCAGCGTGGCGGATTCGTGGTTTTCATAGACTGCCCGCATCAGCGGCGTCCAGCCGTAGATGTCGGGGGTATTGGGGTCCGCACCGGCAGCCCCCAGCAGGTTGACCAGTTCACCCTGGTTCTTGGCTGCCGCCATCATGACCGCGCTCCAGCCATTGCTGGCCTGGCCGTCAAGCGGGATACCGGTGGCCAGCAGGCGCTCGACCACGGTCCGGTTGCCGCCGCCGACGGCATACATCAATACCGTGCCGCCCAGGTTGTTGCTGGCGGCCGGATCGGCACCGGCGGCCAGCAGGTCCTCAAGCAGGGCCGCATCGCCAGCCGCGGCGGCCGCCATGAGCGCGGTCTTGCCATGTTCGTTGGCTTCATCAATTTGCGCGCGCGCCGGATACAACGCCCGGAGCATGTCGAGTTGATTGGTTCGAATGGCGTCGTGCCAGTCTGAAGCCAGCGCTGCAGAGCCGGCGAAACAGCTGATCAGCAACAGGCAGGAGAGGGTCGGAATGCGCATCTGGATCGGTCAGACAGGATGGCTGCAAGTCATGGCGGAAATCCTACCCGCAGTCGGGTGATCACGTCATCCAGAGTAATCGCTGGGCGCTGGATTCTGGATCATCCAGACAAGCCGCAGCACGATTTCTTTCCAGTAAAGGGCAAGTGCCAGAATCCAGACGAAGAACATCAGCGTGTTCCAGATGGCGAACGGCAAGGCGGCGACGAAGCCGGCAAACAGAGTGGACGTGATCAGGCCCAGGGTCGCTGTGGCCTTGCTGGCATGTGCCGACCGAGCGCGCATTTCCGCCCTGACTGAGAGGAAAAATCTGTAGGCGGTGACGAATACCCAGAAGCAATTGAAGACAGGGATCAGGTTTAGCCACAACTGCCATCGGGAAATGCGTCGATTCTCCGCGCTGATCTGGTCCAGGCACTTGGTCATCGTGATCAGAAAGGGGATGGCGATGGTGAAAGCCGTCAGCAGAAAAATCAGGGACTCGAACGGCATGTCAATTCTTCCAAAAGAAAAGTCTAATATAGCGATATTAATAACAGACGACCTTTAAATCTTGACATACATCTCATTGCTGGCGTAAGGTCCAGAAGTTATCACGGCACGTGGATACGGCCAATAAGTCATGGACCAGCAGCCCTTTATCGGAAAGCTTGCAGCAGCTGTAATACTGCTCTTTGCTGTGCAGGGTTGCTTCGCTCAGCAGGTTCGGGAATTTTCGCCCGACGTGGTCGAGACCGAGGGGTTCTCTGAGTACGACGATCTGTACGTGGTCGACTGCCTGCTCCCCGGTGAGGTGCGGCGGATGGGTCAATCGATGTTCATGTCGCCGCGCCGCCCAGTGCGGACCACAGCGATCGACTGTCGTATTCGCGGGGGTGAATACACCGCCTACAGCCGGGCCAATTACCAGTCTGCTCTTGGCGTGTGGCTGGAACGGGCCCGCGAGGGCGATGCCGAAGCCCAGCATTACGTCGGCGAAATTTATGAAAAGGGCCTGGGGCGGGCGCCGGACTATGCCGAGGCTCTGCTCTGGTACATGCGTGCCGCCGAGCAGGGCTATAGTCGATCGCAAGTCAATCTGGGGTACTTCTACGAGCGTGGGCTGGGGGTCGAGCCGGATCCGGCCGAAGCACTGAAGTGGTACCGGCGTGCGGCCGGCGTCGATGATGATGATTTGATCTTTGCCTCCGCTGCTCAGCAGCGCATGGAAAGCCTGCGTGCCGAACTCGAGCAGGAGCTTGAACAGAGCCAGGCCGAAAAGCGCGCCCTGCGCCAGCAGGTCGACGCCCTGCGTGAACAACTTGATCGTCAGGCCGGAACCAGCGCCGAGGCCGAGGCGACCATCGCCACTCTGGAAGGCATGCTGGCACGGGTCGAAGACCGTGCAGCCGAAACCGAGGGGCGCCTGGTGCGCCTTCGCGGCTCCGAAGTTACAGCGCCTGTGGCTGCTGCTACGGAGACGGTCACCGGCCAGCAGCAGCACTTGTCGGGCAATGTGGATACGGAACGGTTTGGTAAGTACTTTGCCCTGATCGTCGGTCTGCAGTCCTATGCTTACTGGGAACCGCTGGAGTCGCCGCACCAGGATGCACGTCGTCTGGCGGAGATTCTCTCTTCTCGCTACGGTTTCGACACGACCCTTTTGCTGGATGCCTCTGGCAAAGAAATTATAAGTTCAATCAATGATTTGCGAGAGCGTGTCGGCCCTGAAGATAACGTTCTGCTGTATTTTGCCGGACATGGGCAGCTACTGCGGCCGGAAGCAGAGCAACTGCGTCGGGGCTATTGGCTGCCGGTGAACGCCGAACTGGATCGGACCACCTTCTGGGTCTCGAATTCTGCGATCAACGACTACCTGGCGATTCTTGACGCGCGTAGCGTGCTGGTGGTCGCCGACTCATGCTTTGGTGGCGCCATGTCGACGGATCCTGCCACCATGATGCTTGGGGCGGGCATGGAGCTGTCGGATCGCTTGATCGACCTTAGCCTGTCCCGCCGGGCTCGGTTTGTGATTTCCTCAGGCGGCCTGAGACCGGTGCTTGATGGTTCAAGCGGCGAGCACTCGGTTTTTGCGCGTGCCCTGATCGAGTCCCTGGAAGGCGCAAGTTCGCTTCTTCGAGCGCAGGATGTCTTTGCCCAGGTTGCCGAACGCACGGCAACACTGGCCGCCGTTCAGGGCATGGATCAGCGACCCGAGATGCGGCCGATTCGCGAGGCGGGTCACGAGGCCGGAAGTTTCTTTTTCATTCCGATGGGAGACGGCGGCGGCTGAAGTCACCAGGCGCTGCCAGAGCGCGCAAGGTCAGACAGGCACCACGCCAATCGTCGCATCGCTAAAAGTCAGTGCCGCTGCATGCGGCGGGGTCGAAGCCCTGACATGCCGGTGTCATGCCGGGATCGGATATTCGGTTCATCAACACCGTCGGGTAGCGCAGGGTGCCCTTGCAAATCGGGAAAACACAAATGAACGAAGTCTCGAACGGGAAAACTGATCCATCTGCAGTCATCTTTCGGTCCAGGCCTTGGCGAGCCCGCTTGTTGGGGGCGGCAGCGTTGCTCACGGTCGCTTTGGTGGCAAGTCCCCTGGCTGTCAGCGCCACCTTCATCGTGACCGAGGCGACCGACCAGGCGCTTCGCGATGCCGTGGCCGAGGCGAACTCGGTTCCTGGGCTGGACGTGATCGAATTCGCCCCGGGCGTGACCTCGATCGTTTTGGCTCAGGGGCAAATCGAAATCACCGACGATCTCGTTATCGCCGGTGCACCTGGTCAGGAAGTCACGATCAGTGGCAACAACACTTCGAGAATCTTTGCCGTAATTGACCCAGGTGAAGCATTGCCCGGCTTGTTTCTGGAGCACCTGATCATTGAAAACGGACGAACGACTCAACCCGGCTCGGCGTTTGTCGATGCACCGTTCATCAACTGTTCGACATCTACGGGTCAAGGGGGTGCAATCTGCTCAGAAGCTTCGGTCAATCTGTTCGAGACCATTGTCCGCAACAGCGTGACCGAGGCGGTGGTGGCCGATGGCGGTGGCATCTGGGCCGCTGATGATGTGCTGGTTGAATTCAGTTCGGTGACGGGAAATTCAGCAGGGGGACAGGCGAGTGATGGTGACGATGCCAATGGGGGTGGCATCGCTAGCGCGTTCGGTAGCGTGATCTGCGTCGACTCAAGAATCGCCGACAATCAGGCGGTGGACTTCGAGGCGCAGGGTGGCGGCGTGTTCTCGCCGCTGTTTTTCGCCGAAAACTGCGTTGTTTCGGGGAATGAAGCTGCTACCGGAGGTGGTGTCTTCGGCTCTCGCCTTAGCATTTTCGGGTCCACCTTCGCTGGCAATGTAGCCGCATTTAACGGCGGTGGGGTGCTGGCTTCTGCGGAGTTCGATTCCTTTACAGGGGAGACCTTCGGGGGATTGCAGATCGTCAACTCGACGATTTCGGGCAATCAGGCCGGGGAGCGCGGCGGCGGCATTCGCTGGATCGCGCCCGATACCCTGGAGGATGTAGATGGTGACAGCCAGCCTGATGCGCTTATCGCCAATTCAACCATTACCAACAATTCCGCAGGTTTCGGGGCTGGCGGTCTGGATGTGCTCGATCCATTTTTCGTTTCGGCCACTTTATCGCTGTATCGGCTGCAGTTGATCAAGCACCGCGGGGGCGCGGGGACAGCCCCCCCGGCCCCTGGCCTGCGCGCTGACACTTCCTTTGATCCACGGGTTACCAGTAGCATCCTGTCGGCAAACGCTACGGCAGGGGAAAGCGATCCGGACGTGGTCTTCATCGAGGGCTCCCGTCCGGGAGGGCTTGCTATCGAGAACAGTTTTGTCGGCAACGGCGCTCTGCTTGAAATCGAGTTCCTGCGCGATAACGGGTGTTCCGATTTTGCTGGGGCGACGACTGATGCGCTGCTTGGCTGCGTAGAGACGCATCGGCCACTGAGCAGTAGTCCGGTGATTGATCAGGGTGGCAATCCTCTGGGTTTGGACTTTGATCAGCGTGGAGGAGGGTTTGCCCGTGAGCTGGGGCTTACAGTTGATATTGGGGCTTATGAATCTGAACCCCTGGCCATCCAGTTCCTGGTCGCTGAGTCAACCTCGGTGCGGCGTGGCCAGCCCCTTGACCTGAGTTGGCTCGCGACCCCGATCGTCCCGGCCGTCGAGTGTAGCGGAGGCGGTCTGCCGGGAACCACCTGGAACGGCGATGGCAAAGGGCCCTCGGGCACTGCGGTCATCGACTCCTCACCGTTGGCGCCGGGTACCTACCAAGCCTCCTTGACCTGCACCCTTGACGACCAGGTCTCGGAGGTCACCGAGACCCTGACCGTACTTGAGCCGGTCGAAGCCTTTCTAACGCTGGACCGGTCGGCTGTGGAGCTGGGAGAAATTGCAACTTTGACCTGGAGCGGCCTGCCCGCCGATTCAGCGACCGTGTGCAACGCGCAGAGTATACCCGCGCTGGAGCAGTGGTCCGGACCGGTGGCGACGTCCGGCAGCCTTGAGCTTGATTCAGGCTTGCTAGGACCCGGCGTTTTCGAACTGGCCCTGGTGTGCCAGCGCGATGGCTTTTCCGCACGTGACCAGATCGAGTTGGCGGTCATCGATGAGGATCTTGAGGTGTCCCTGGCCTTATCAGCCAGCGAAACCGTGATTGGTGACCTGGTTCAAATCGAGTGGGCGGCCAGTCCCGACGATGAGTTCTCCTCCTGCACCGGGGCTGGGCTTGACGGCACCGAGTGGAACGCCCCTCAGGCAAATGTCGGCGTTTTTGAACTCGATACCGCGGCGCTGGCCCCCGGCATCTTCGATGTTGAAATCGTTTGCTCTCGGCCCGGCCAAGCGCAAAGGGCAAGCGCAACCCTGACGGTGGACCCATTGTCGCTGGACTTGGCGATTGTGCCAATGACCGCTATCCGTGGCGAGGAACTCGCAATCAGCTGGACCGGTACCGAAGGCTTGTCCTGCACTGGTTCCGGTTTGCAGGGCACCTCGTGGCCGGCAGCGGGAAAGCCGGCGAGTGGCACTGAACTGGTCGATACCCGGCCACTGGAGCGCGGCGAATATGTGGTCGGTCTGGCATGCCAGCGTCGCGGAGTTGAGGTCGAAGTGGCGAGCACCGTGACCATCCTGCCCGAGCCGGCCGACCTGTCAGTATCGGCAGAGCTGATTGATATGGGCATAACGGGCAGTGAGTTTGTCGGATTCACCGTCAGCAATCTTTCGGCAAACCCGGGCTTCGATCTTCAGTTCAGCGTGATCGCGCCTGAAGGTTACGAGGTGGCGTCGGTCTTTCGCCAGGCCGGATCTTGCGCTGTGACTCCTGGCGAGGAAAGCGAGGTCCGCTGCAATGCTGCCGCGATTCCTGACTGGGACTGCCAGAGTTCTTCAACCGGGCGAATCTGTCGGCTTGCGGAATTGCCGACCGGTGGCGTTGCCGGTCTGGTCATCGAGTACCAGGGTACTGGTGAGGCGACTGTTGCCGCGAGTGTCTTGGCGGTTAATGCCGAGGCTCGAACGGTTGAGCTACCGATTGGAAACTGAATCCCGAGATGAATAAAAAACATGTCGCTCTGAGCACAAGATGTCTGATCTTTGGTGCAGGCATTCTTGCGGTAACGGCCTTTGCCCAGGCTGCCACTCGCCAAGGTCACGTTCTGTCAACTGGAGAAATCATCATGTCCCGCGGTGGTGCGTCCACGCAGTCGGCCACGTTGAGCTGCGGCGACGGCGACTTGCTCTTCAGATTCACCGAAACGGTTCTGCCGGCGGGCCTTGACTTCCGGAGACTCGATGCGGGCACGCCTGATGGATCGGGTAATGTTTCTGTTCGAGTCACCATTGGAGAAGTCTGCGCTTCTTCCGGCCAAGCGACTTTCCGCTATCGGCACTCCGCGGAAGCAGGCAGTATTGGGCAGGACATCAGTATTGCTCCGGTCTCACCGGTGTTGACGGTCGCTCTGGAACCTGCGGCCACTGCGACCGCAGATATTGTCTACAGTATCGGTGCTCGCAGCGAAGAGACCGGAGAACAGGACAAAAGCTTTTTGCTGCGCGCCTCGCAGCTCTCCTTTTTTGCCGGAGACGTGTTCGGCCAGGCCAGTCGGAATGAGGTCCTTGCCGAAATCACCATTTCCGAGGCTCCGCCGTTGAAAGATGACCTGCTCTCGGGTGATGAAAATGACGGTGGACGTGGTGCCGATGCCCGGGATGCTTTCAATGATGCCTGTCTGGATCCATCGGCTGAAGGATCGGTTTTTCTGGAGATTTGCCGGGCGGCCCAGGACATCGAAGATGAAGAACTTGCCCGCCAAATAGCGGAAGCCTTTGACGTCCACGAAATCGCTGCGCTGACCGCAGCTTCTTCGGAAGGCGGTCGCATTCAGGCCCATAACATCGCATCGAGAATGGCTGGTCTGCGTCGCGATGGGGCGCGCGTAAGCTTCGACGGGATTGCTCTGGCCTACAACGGCAATCTGTTTGATGCCAGCTGGTTGCCAGACGATATCAGTGATCTCTCTTCGGAGTCCGGCTCTGGTGGTGGCAGCACCTTGCTCAATGAGCGCCTGGGCGTATTCGTCAATGGTGATATCTCGCTGGGTGATCGGGATCGGCGCGGCAAGGAAGCCAGCTTCAACTTCGACTCCTGGGGCCTGACCGGTGGTGTGGACTACCGTTTCGTCAACGGGATTATCGCTGGTGTCGCGCTTGGCTACAGCCGCTACGAGGCAGACCTGGATCGTGACGGTGGGTCTGTGCAGTCCGATACCCTGACTGTGCAGGGCTACGGTACCTACAACGTCAGTGATGACTTGTATCTGGATGCGACGCTGGGTTACTCAAGCGCAGAGGTTGATCAGCAACGTGTTGTCGACCTGACTGGACTGGACGGCTTCGGCCGCACCATCGCGCAGGGAACGACGGATGCTACCCAACTGAGCGCAAGCCTGGCCCTTAACTACCGCCTTCCCCTTCAGCGAACCTGGGATGCAACGGCATACGGGCAGCTCTATTATTCTGATAACGAAGTTGACGGTTTTGCCGAGATAGGTAGTCCTTTTGCCGTCAATTTCCCAAAACAGAGCTTTTCGACTCAGACCTTTACCGGCGGTGTTCGCGGTACGAAAGCTTTCAGTTTCTCCACTGGCATCCTGGTGCCCTTTGTCGATGCTTCCGTTTCATATGAAGGCGGCAATGATGGCTTCGTGCTCAGCCCGACCCTCGTCGAAACCGGCGCTCTGGCACCGCGCGTGGAGATATCTGATCCTGACCGCAGCTTCGGACGACTGGACATCGGAACCAGCTGGGTTTTTCTTTCCGGTAACCAGCTCTTCATCAGCTACAGCCTGCTCCTTGGCGAAAGCGACACCAAGCTGCAGAGCTTCAATTTTGGAGCCAGGTTCGAGTTTTGACCAAGGTCGAGGTTGACGGGATTCGTCTGTGAATTCCGTTCCGGCTATCGTACAAGGGCGTAATTTCAAGAGTGAGCCATGACAACACAGATTGACCTAGAAGCGTTGCTTCAGCCCGTTGATGATGAAAACCCCTGTGGCGTTGGCTTGGAAGATTTCGTCTTTGATCCGGGCTATACCGAGCTTGAACGTATGGCACAGGGCAAGCCCGAGCAGGTCATGGGGGACGAAGTTATCCCGGCCGAAGAGCCGGATTGGCGAGCGGTGCGCAAGAAGGCACTGGAACTTTCCGAGCAGGTGCGCAGCCTGCGGGTTGCGGTGCTCCTGACTAAGGCCTTGTGCGCCCGCGACGGGATTGCGGCGATGTGCGAGGGGCTGCAGCTCGTACACGGTCTGATGGAAAAGTACTGGGATAGCGTGGAGCCCCTGATCGACGAAGGCGATGCTACCGAACGTTTGCATACGCTGGCCGAACTTGCCAGCGAAGAAGGTTTGCTGCATCTGATTCGCCAGGCTTTGCTGGTCAGCACTCCGGCGATCGGCAAGTTCACCGTTCGCGACTATCTGATCGCCAGCGACAAGCTGAAGGCACCGAAAGGCGAGGACGTTGTGTCGCTGACGACAATCAACCAGGCGCTCATGGATTGCGATCTCCCCGAACTGCAGGGCAAATTGGCAGCCCTTGACCTTGTGCTTGCAACCGTTGACCAGATCGAGAAACTTTTCAACGAGAAGCTCTCGCCGAATTACCTGATTGATCTCGAGCCATTTTCAAGGTTAATCAAAGACATTAGGCCCGTTATCCAGGAGGTTCTGGGCCGGCGCGGGATTGCCGTGGAATCGACCGACTCAGGCGAAGCCGCACAGACGCCGGCTGCATCAGGATCGAATCCTGTTCGGCCGGAAGCATCCGGTGAAATCCACAGTCGTGAGGACGTTGTCAGGATGATCGATCGGATCACCGAATACTACAACAAGAATGAACCATCCAGTCCGGTACCCCTGCTGCTACAGCGTGCCAAGCGCCTGGTATCGGCGGACTTTATGTCGATAATCAAGGACATTGCCTCTGACGGCGCACAGCAGGCTGACCTGCTTCTAGGTAGCAAAAATAATGATGACTAAATGTATTCCTGAACCCTCTGGCAACTGGAACCGATAGGAGTATCCAAATATGGCTAAGCAAAGTCGACAAAAGTTTATCGCAAGGAATCGCGCGCCTCGCGTGCATATCGAGTATGACGTCGAGCTTTACGGCGCCGAGAAGAAAATGCAGATCCCGTTTGTCATGGGCGTTATGGCCGACCTGGCAGGAAACCAGGAAGATGCGCCACCGCCGATCGAGCAACGCAAGTTTCTCGAGTTCGACATGGACAACTTTGATGACCGGATCAAGGCCATGAAGCCCCGTGCTGCGTTCCGGGTGAAAAATACGCTGACCGACGAAGGTGGTGATCTCAGCGTTGATCTCACCTTCGAGAGCATGGACGATTTCTCGCCGGCTGCGGTCGCCCGCAAGGTTGAGCCCTTGCGCAAGCTGCTTGAAGCGCGTACCCAGTTATCCAACCTCGTCACTTACATGGACGGCAAGGCCGGCGCCGAGGAACTGGTTTCAAAAGCAATCAATGATCCGGAGCTACTGAAGTCCCTGACCGGCGCTCCCAAGCCGTCGGATCAAAAGAGTTCCAGCGTCGAGGAGGAAAACTGAGTCATGGCAGAACAACAGACAACGGCCGCTCAGCAAGCGGGACAAATGCAGGAGCAGGATGAATTCAGTGCACTGCTCCAGAAGGAATTCAAGCCAAAGAGCGAGCGCGCCCGAAGTGAAGTCGAATCGGCAGTGCGTACACTGGCCCAGCAGGTCCTGGAGGGAACGGCGCTGGTTTCGGAGGATGCGGTTACCACGATCAATGCACTGATCGCGGAAATTGACGCGCGCCTTACCGATCAGGTCAACGAAATCATTCATCACGAGCAGTTCCAGAAGCTTGAAGGTGCATGGCGTGGTCTTCACTACCACGTCATGAATACCGAAACCGACGAGATGCTCAAGATCCGGGTAATGAACATCAGCAAGGATGAGCTGGCCAAGATGTTTCGTCGCTACCCGGGTGCATCCTGGGACCAGAGCCCCCTGTTCAAGAAAATCTATGAAGAAGAATTCGGCCAGCTTGGTGGCGAGCCGTTCGGGGCACTGGTTGGTGATTATGTCTTCGACCACAACGCCAAGGATGTTTCCATCCTCAACGGAATGGCGCAAATCGCCGCTGCCGCGCATGCCCCATTTCTTGCTGCGGCAGGTCCCAATCTGCTGCAGATGGATTCCTGGGACGAGCTTGCCAACCCGCGCGACCTGGCCAAGCTGACTTCAACTCCGGAGTACGCGGCCTGGAACTCGCTGCGGCAGTCGGACGATTCACGCTATCTGGCCTTGACCATGCCGCGTTTTCTTGCCCGTATTCCCTACGGCGAGAAATCCGACCCGGTCGAGGAGTTCAACTTTGAAGAAGATACCGAAGGTGCTGATTCGAGCAAGTACACATGGGCCAACTCGGCCTATGCGATGGCGACCAATATCACCACGGCTTTCAAACAGTACGGCTGGTGTACCCGCATTCGCGGTGTGGAATCCGGTGGTGCGGTTGAAGGACTTCCCACGCATACGTTCCCAACCGATGACGGCGGTGTGGACATGAAGTGCCCGACCGAAATCGCGATCAGCGACCGTCGCGAAGGTGAGTTGTCCAAAATTGGCCTGATGCCGCTGGTTCACCGCAAGAACACCGACTTTGCGGCGTTCATTGGTGCGCAGTCGCTGCAGAAGCCGGCCGAATATGATGATCCTGACGCCACCGCCAATGCCAACCTTTCAGCACGCTTGCCTTATCTGTTCGCCACCTGCCGGTTTGCGCACTATCTCAAGTGCATCGTGCGCGACAAGATCGGTTCGTTCCGCGAGCGAGAGGACATGGAGCGTTGGCTGTCAGACTGGATCATGAAGTATGTGGACGGTGATCCCGACAACTCGTCTGAGGAAACAAAGGCGCGCAAGCCACTGGCGGCTGCTGAAGTGCGGGTGCAGGAAGTCGAAGGCAATCCCGGGTATTACACGTCCCAGTTTTTCCTGCGCCCACATTACCAGCTGGAGGGTTTGTCCGTTTCGTTGCGATTGGTTTCGCGTCTGCCCTCAGGCAAGGGAGCTTGATGCAGGCGATTTGCAAGCTTCGGTTCCTCGGGAATCGAAATTTCTCTGTTCATCAATACTGGAGGTAGACCATGGCTGTTGACATGTTTTTGAAATTCACCCCTGAAATCAAGGGCGATTCGCAGGACGATACGCACAAGGATTCCATTGAAGTACTGAGCTGGAGCTGGGGCGCTAGCCAGTCGGGCACCATGCATAGGGGAACCGGTGGCGGGGCGGGCAAGGTTTCGGTGCAGGATATTACCATCGTGAAGTATCACGATAAGGCTACGCCCAATCTTTGGAAACTTTGCTGTAACGGAAAGCATGCCGACGAAGCCGTGCTGACGATCCGCAAAGCCGGCGGCGATAAGCCGGTCGAATATCTCAAGATCACCCTCAAAGAGGTCCTGATCGCGAACGTATCTACTGGTGGTTCGGCCGGCGATGAAGCACCGACCGAAACCGTGACCCTGAACTTCGGTGAATTCAAGATGGAATACACGCCGCAGGACGAAAAGGGTGCCGGCGGTGCGGTCATCGAGACAGGCTGGAATATCCGCAAGAACGTGGCAGTCTGATCACCCATCCAGTCCGAAGCCGGGTCGGAATGCTCCGACCCGGCTCCATTTTCAGGAGAGTCGAGCTTGAATCACGTCCACGAATTGCTGCAGTCAGGGGATCTTGCCGCTTCACTCAAAGAGGCCATGCAGGCCGTACGTCAGGACGCTGGCAACGCCAAGCATCGCATCGCGCTGTTCCAGTTGATGTGCCTGACCGGGGATTGGGAAAAGGCACGACGCCAGTTGTATGTGTTGAAAGACATGAGCGCCGAAACGATCCCGATGTTCGAGACTTACGATCCTGTGATCCAGTGCGAAATGTTTCGCGGTGCAGTATTCAGGGGGCTCAAGAGCCCGCTTTTTTTCGGTGAACCGCGCGACTGGCTGGCAACGCTGTCGTCTGCCTTGCCGAAGTTTGCAGCCGGCCAGACCGAAGAAGGTCTGGACTTGCAGGGCCGGGCTTTCGAACAGGCCCCGGAGAGCGCCGGTTCAGTGGACGGCAGGCCTTTCGAGTGGATTGCCGATGCTGATAGCCGTCTCGGCCCCGTACTGGAGGTATTCCTCAGAGGCCGCTATTACTGGGTCGCGATTGAGCATGTCAGTTTCATTCGATTCGATGAGCCGGAGGATCTTCGAGACCTGGTGTGGACACCGGCTCAGTTCCAGTGGAAAAACGGCGGTGAGGCCGTCGGTTTCATCCCGACGCGTTATCCGGGCACCGAGCTGGCCGACGATGACCGCCTGAAGCTGAGCCGAATGACGGCCTGGGCCGGCGATGAGGATGGGCTCCAGACCGGGTTGGGGCAGCGACTCCTGGCCACCGACGAGGCGGAGTATCCGCTGCTGGGAATCCGCGAGCTGCAAATCGGCGCCGCGGAGGAGCATCCCGGGAGCGAGGCCGGTGCGGAGGGTCGATAGTGGCCGAGCTGAGCTTCAATGAGCGGCTACAACCGTCACTGCTTGATCGGCTGACCGACGAGAATCCCTACGATAAGGAAGAGCCGCGAAGCCAGCGGGTCATCAGCCTGGCGAGACTGCGCAAGCTGGTCCGTCGAGACATGGGGTGGCTGCTGAACGCCGGCAACATCGAATCCCTGGTTGATCTCGACGCTTACCCGGCGGTGCGTGACTCAGTTCTGAACTATGGAATCCCAGATCTCTCCGGTCTGATGGTCTCCGATGTGAGCAAGGAAGACATCGAACGCATGATCAAGAATGCGTTGCTGGCTTACGAACCGCGAATTTTGGCCAATACCCTGCGCGTGAGGGCCGACGTTTCGTCGGACCGGATGAACAGCAACGCGATCATGTTCGAGATCGAAGGACGGCTTTGGGCGCAACCGATGCCCGCCGAACTGTTTCTGAAAACCGAGATTGATCTGGAAACAGGACAGGTCGAAGTGCGTGACGCCGTCGAATTCTCGGGAGGACAATAAGCGTGGATCCGGCCTTTCTGAAGTTCTACAACAACGAGCTTCAGCACCTTCGCGATATGGGCGCGGAGTTTGCGCGCGAGTACCCCAAGATTGCCGGCCGAATCGGCCTGGATGAGTTCGAGTGCGCGGATCCCTACGTCGAGCGACTGCTTGAGGGCTTTGCCTTTCTGGCCGCGCGTTTGCAGCTGAAGATCGACAAGGAATACGATCGATTCACTCAAAATATTTTCGAGATTGTCTTCCCGCATTTCCTTGCGCCTGTGCCCTCGATGTGCGTCGTGCGGTTTCACCCCGACATGACCGAGGGCAGCCTTTGTGAGGGTTTCGAACTTCCCCGCGATACGCCGCTGCGCAGCCGCATGGGCAAAGGCGAGCAGACAGCGTGCGAGTTCCGAACGCGTCAGAAAACCACCCTTTGGCCAATCGAAATCGCGACGGTGCAGTTTCTTCCAACGCGGGGTGACGTCTCGGCCCTCGGGCTGAGCCCTCCTCCTGAGACACGCTCCGGACTGCGTTTGCGGCTGAAATCCATTGGCGGATTCAAGTTCAACGAAATCGCCATCGATCAGCTCGAGCTCTACCTCAATGGCGCCGGTGAAGTGATTGCGACCTTGATGGAGCAGTTTCACGCCGGTTGCCTGGGATACTTTGTCCGCGGGGAGAGTGACGGAAACATCCAATCCAGATTTGTTGAACCGGACGGCATCAGCATGCCTGGCTTCGCAGTTGAAGAGGCTATGCTGCCCTACGGTTTCCGGTCGTTCCAGGGCTATCGACTGGTGCAAGAGTATTTCGCTTTTCCGGAGCGATTCAATTTCGTCCAGATCGCCGGACTTTCTCAAATCACCACGATTTGTGATAGTGATCAGCTGGAATTGATTATCTGCTTCGACCGAAAGGCCGACAGCCTGGACAATACGCTTGATCCGGACAACTTTCTCACCGGTTGTGCGCCGGCCATCAATCTGTTTTCTCGCCACTGCGACCGTGTGCACGTCAATGATCGGGATAGCGAGCTGCACGTGCTACCGGATCGAACCCGTCCGATGGATTTTGAACTGCACACAATCACTTCGGTCAAGGGCTTTCGCACCGGAGTGCATGAAGGTGAAGAATACAAGCCCTTCTTTTGGTCACATGACCGTAGCGGTGATCGAGAACATTCGGCCTTCTATACTCAGCATCGAGTGCCCCGCAAGTTATCGTCCCGCCAAGAGCGCAGCGGTGCCCGATCCAGCTACGTAGGGAGCGAGGTCTACCTGACCCTGGTGGACGGAAGAAATGCACCCTATCCGCAATCGGTGCGACAGGTGGCCGTCGAGGCATTGTGCACCAATCGGGATCTTCCGCTTCACATGCCGATTGGCGGAGACAGTGACTTCTCCATGATGACCAGCGCGCCCGTCAATGCGGTCAAATGCCTGCGCGGGCCCACTCGTCCGCGCCCGCGTTTCGCGCCGGGTGACACATCCTGGCGACTGGTCAGTCACTTGAACCTCAATTATTTGTCGCTGCTCAATAGCAATGATGGCAGCGGTGCAGCGGCACTCAGGGAGATGCTGGAACTTTATGCGGATTTGTCTGATCCTTCGATCCGCCGCCAGGTCGAAGGCGTGGCCGCCATTCAAGCTCAAAGCATCATTCGCCGATTGCCGTTGGCCGGCCCGTTGACCGCAGGTCGCGGCCTTGGCATTGAACTGACCCTGGACGAAAGCTGTTTCGAGGGTGTCGGTATTTTTCTGATGGGGCGCATTCTGGCCGAATTTTTGGCGCGCTATGCCTCTATTAACTCATTCACCGAAACGCGCGTTTTGTCCACCGAGCGCGGGGAGATTGTGCGATGGCCACTGAAACTCGGCCAGCGTTCGACGATCTGATCGCTCGCCTTGGCAGCGACCCCCATCGCTTTGGATTTTTCCAGGCGTTGAGGCTGATTGAGGCCGCCACGCCCGATGCGCCCGGCTTCGGACGTTCCCGCCGGGCCAGCCAGGATCCTATCCGGCTGGGCCAGAAGGTGACTTTGGCCTTTGCCAGCTCAACCCTTGCCGAGCTTCAGCCGGCAACCGACGCGCGTCCTGAACGGCTGCTGCAGTATTTTCACGGTGTCTTCGGCCCCAACGGGCCATTGCCGGTGCACCTGACCGAATACGCCATCGCCCGGAGATTGTCCTATCACGATCCGACCCTGGTCCGATTCTGCGATATTTTTCACCACCGCATGGTGTCCTTGTTCTATCGGATACGGGCCAACGCAGAGCCGGCCTTTTGCGAGGACCGTCCCGAGCGCAATCGATTCCGCACCTACGTCGGCGCGCTGGCCGGGTTCGGCAGTCCCGCCTTGCGCAATCAGGATGAACTGCCCGACCAGAGCAAGTTGTTCTACAGCGGACACTATGCCAACCAGAAGCGAAGCCCGTCGGCCTTGCTCGGGATTCTGGCGCAGCATTTCTCCATGCCGGTTGAATTAAGAGAATTTCAGCCGGAGTGGCTGGAGCTTCCGGTCGAAAGCCGTCTCCGCCTGGGGCGCAGCCGTCACACCTGTCGACTTGGCCAGAACACCGTGATCGGTGAAAGAACCTATGAACGGCAGTATCGGTTTTCGCTGATTTTTGGCCCTTTGAGCCGACAGCAGTTCGAATCGCTGCTGCCCGGAAAGCGTGCGACTGAAAAACTGGCTGCACTGATTCGCAATTTTGTCGGCCTGGAATTTTCCTGGGACTATCGATTGCTGGTTCGCGAGAACGACGTCCCGGTTGCCCAGCTCGGCCGCACCGGCAAGCTTGGATGGTCAAGCTGGCTGAGCGGTAAACCTCGCGACCCCACCCGACCGGACTTCGTTCACGAGCCGGCATTAAAGCACAGACCGATGGAGGCTGTACATGGCTGAGATTTCTCGCGTTGCATTGTTCAACAAGCTCAATCCAACCTGCTACAAGGCGATCGAAAGTGCCACCGTATTCTGCAAGATGCGGGGCAATCCCTATGTTGAATTGGTGCACTGGATTCAGCAGCTGTTGCAGCTGGAAGATTCAGACCTTCGCCACATCATTAACCACTTTGGCATCAATGACTCGCACCTGGCGCGTGACATGACCCAGGCGCTGGACCGTCTGCCGCGCGGTGCAACCTCGATCTCTGATCTGTCCGCCCACGTCGAGGAGGCGGTTGAGCGCGCCTGGGTCTGGGCGTCGTTGTTGTACAACGCCAACAAGGTGCGCTCTGGTCATCTTGTGCTGGGCATCATGCGGACCAAGGGCCTTTCAAATGCCCTGACCCAGATTTCGGACCAGTTCGCCAGGATCAAGGCAGAACAACTCAGCGACGATTTCATGGATATCGTGGCCGGTTCTCCGGAAGATCAGCAGGGCGGATACGAGACTGACGCCGTGCCGGGTGAGGCCAGTGGTGCAATCAGTCCGGCCGAAATGGGCAAGCAGGAAGCCCTCCAGCAATTCACCACCAACCTGACCGAGCAGGCGCGCGCGGGCAAGCTTGACGAGATTGTAGGGCGCGATGACGAAATCCGCCAGGTGATCGATATTCTCATGCGGCGCAAGCAAAACAATCCCATTCTCACGGGCGAGGCGGGTGTCGGCAAAACTGCTGCGGTTGAAGGGTTTGCCCTGCGCGTCGCTCGCGGTGAAGTGCCGCCACCGCTGCGCAACGTGGATGTACGCGTGTTGGACGTGGGTTTGCTGCAGGCCGGCGCCAGCATGAAGGGCGAATTTGAGAATCGCCTCAAGAACGTGATTCAGGAAGTCCAGGCCTCCTCGCGGCCGATCATCCTGTTCATCGACGAAGCCCATACCTTGATCGGCGCCGGCGGTGCGGCCGGTACTGGTGACGCCGCGAACCTGTTGAAGCCGGCCTTGGCCCGTGGTGAGCTGCGGACCATCGCCGCGACCACCTGGGCCGAATACAAAAAGCATATCGAAAAAGACCCCGCGCTGACCCGTCGCTTCCAGGTCGTCAAGATTGACGAGCCATCGATCGACAATGCTATCCGCATGATGCGGGCCATCGCACCGTCCATGGAACAGCATCACAAGGTGTTGATTCTGGATGAGGCTCTGGAAGCTTCCGTGAAATTGTCCAGCCGTTACTTGACCGACCGTCAGCTGCCGGACAAGTCGGTCAGCCTGCTGGACACGGCATGCGCCCGTGTCGCCACATCGCTGCATGCGGTGCCGGCTGAACTGGAGGATTGCCGACGCAATATCCAGTCGCTGGAAACAGAACTCAGGATCATCGCCCGCGAGCGCGATGTCGGCGTCCAGGTTGGCGATCGTGCTGTGGCGGTGGAATCCCTGATGTCTGAAGAGCAGGAACGTCTCGAAGGCCTGGAGCAGCGCTGGGAAGCCGAAAAAGCGCTGATCACGCAGATTCTTGAGCTCCGAGCTCGGCTCCATCCCGGGGAGGACGCGAAGAAACAGGACGAAACGCCAGCACAATCTGCAGCCTCGGATGAAGACTCGCAAGCCTCTGAGGAAGCCACAGGGACGGCACAAGGTCCGAGCATGGATGACGGCGAGCGCCAGATGCTCTGGGACCAGCTTCACGACCTCAATACCCGGCTCGAAGAACTCCAGGCCGACCACCCCTTGCTCCACCCGGCGGTCAGCGAGCAGTCCGTCGCCTCGGTCCTGGCCGACTGGACCGGTATTCCCGTTGGTCGAATGGTCAAGGATGAGATCCGCGCCGTCCTCGATCTGGAAAAGACTCTGTCGGGTCGCGTGATCGGCCAGGACCATGCGCTGGGGATGATTGCAAGGCGCATCGAAACGGCCCGAGCAAAGCTGGACAATCCCACCAAACCCATTGGCGTCTTCATGCTCGCCGGACCGTCCGGCGTCGGCAAGACCGAGACCGCCCTGGCGCTGGCTGAAACGCTTTACGGCGGCGAGCGCAACCTGATCACCATCAACATGAGCGAATACCAGGAAGCGCACACCGTCTCAAGCCTCAAGGGTGCGCCTCCCGGTTACGTCGGATACGGTGAGGGTGGGGTACTGACCGAAGCGGTGCGTCGCAAACCCTACAGCGTGGTCTTGCTGGACGAAGTCGAAAAAGCGCATCCCGATGTTCATGAAGTGTTTTTCCAGGTTTTTGACAAAGGAATGATGGAAGACGGCGAAGGCCGCCTGATCGACTTCAAGAATACGATCATCCTGTTGACCTCAAACGTCGGTAGTGACCTGATCATGAATATGTGTCAGGACCCCGACCTGAAGCCAGAGCCGGAAGGCTTGGCCAATGCGCTGCGCGATCCGTTGCTCAAGACCTTCCCAGCAGCACTGCTAGGGCGTCTGGTTGTCATCCCTTACTTTCCGCTCGACGATGAAATTCTTCGGGAAATTGCAAAGCTCCAGCTCCGTCGTATCGAGAAGCGGGTTACCGAGAATTACGGCGTGCCGTTCAAGTATTCAGACGAAGTATTGAAGCTGGTTGTCAGCCGCTGCAAGGAAGTCGAAAGCGGTGGCCGAATGATTGACTCGATTCTGACCAATACCATGCTGCCGGAGATCAGTCGCGAGTTGCTCAATCGCCGACTCGACGGCAAGGAAATTCAGGCGATCGGCATTGATGTCAAAGATGACCGTTTCACATACGACTTCGGAGGGCTTTGATCAATGAGTCCCGGTCTCGTTGCAACCCAGGCCAACAGGCAGGCGCGCTTTCACTGTCCATTGCCGCTTGACGATCTGATGTTGAATGACTTTGTGGCCCGCGAAAAGGTCAGCGGCCTTTTTGAATACGAGCTTGTTTTGTCCAGCGAGGACGAGAATATTGATTTCGATGCCCTGGTTGGGCAACCGGCCAGGGTGGAGTTGGATCTGAGAGATGGCAGTATTCGTGAGTTCAACGGTGTCATTATCGACTTCACTTTTGCTGCTTTTCGCGACAACCTGGCTGAGTATCGTGCTGTTCTCCGACCGTGGTTCTGGCTTCTGACGCAGGCTTCGAACAACCGGATTTTCCAAAACCAGACCGTGCCCCAGATTATTGAAGCAGTCTGCGCGGATCATGGTTTCACCGATATCGTCGATCGATTGAGTGCAACCTATGAGGCGCGGGATTACTGCGTGCAGTACCGTGAATCCGACTTTGCGTTTTTGTCGCGGCTGATGGAAGAGGAGGGAATCTACTACTATTTTGAGCACGGCAGCCATCAGCATAACCTTGTGCTGGCCGACGACATCAGCGCACATTCACCTTTCCCCAACTATGAAGCGGTCAGATACTATCCGCCCGACGAGCACCAGCATCGTGCCGAGGAGCATCTGGATTCCTGGACTCTTTCGCGTTCTGTCCGCACCGGCAATTACCGGTTGACGGATTTTGATTTCAAAACGCCGAGAGCCGATCTGGAAGTCGTTGCCAGCATGGAGAAAGCACATGCCAATGCAGGCTATGAACGTTATGACTATCCCGGTCAGTACAACACCGACCTGAAGGGCAATGCGCTTGCACGTTCTCGTCTTGAGCAAGCCCAGTCTGACCATGAGATTCTTTGCGGTCGCGGAAATGCCCGAGGTATGGCGCCGGGTCATTTGTTTGATCTGGAGCAGTTTCCTCGCGGGGACCAAAATCGACGCTATTTGATCCTGGAGGTCACCCACAGGCTGCGTCTCGGCGGGCTGGATTCCGGTGGACAAGACGAGGATCTTGATTTTGAATACGACTGCCATCTGACGGCCATGCCGGCCAGCGAGCCCTTTCGCCCCGCGCAAAAGACGGAAAAGCCGGTGGTTTTCGGTCCGCAGACGGCCATTGTGGTTGGACAGTCGGGTGAAGAGATTACGACCGACCAGTATGGTCGCATCAAGGTCAAATTCCACTGGGATCGTGACCCTGCGCGAAATCAGAACAGTTCGTGCTGGGTGCGAGTTTCACAGGCCTGGGCAGGTAATCGCTGGGGCGCCCAGTTCATTCCTCGAATTGGCCAGGAGGTGATTGTCGAGTTCCTGGAAGGCGATCCTGATCGACCGATTGTCACCGGATCGGTTTACAACGCCGACAATATGCCGCCTTATGACCTGCCAGCCAACGCGACTCAATCCGGTGTCAAAACCCGGTCCAGCAAAGGGGGTACGACAAGCAACTTCAACGAAATTCGCTTCGAAGATAAAAAGGGCGCCGAAGAACTCAACATCCACGCTGAAAAAGACATGAAGGTGGAGGTCGAGAATGACCGGACCGAAAAGGTAGGCAACGATGAAAGAGTCACAATCCAGAGAGATCGCCACCACACGATTGAGAACGATGATGCTCGAACGGTAAAGGGCAAAGATACAGAGGAAATTGCCGGGCAGCAGAAGGTCACCATTGATGGCGGTCGAAATTTCAAGGTCAAACAGAGCGAGATACGCGATGTTGGTATGTCCCAGACCGAAAACATCGGCCTGTTCTGGAAGAAGGACGTGACCGGAAATATTGACATTACTTCCGCCGGTAATATCAATATCATCGCGGGTGGAAATGCGGTTGTCTCGGACAGTAACCACGTCGATATCTCTGCCGTTTCCTGGGGCATCACTGGCACCAGCGGGAGCATCACCGGCGTGGCCCTTGGCCTGGAGGGTACAAACAATGCACTCAAGGGCCAAACACTGACAGTGACCGGAGTAAATATCGGAGTCGATGCCGTCGGCATCGGCTTCAAGGGCCTCGATAGCGGCGTTACCGGCGCCGAGCTTAAAAAAACCATGATGGAGACCAAGCAGACGGCCCTGAAACTGAGCAACGCGGGTATCGTGCTCAAGGCCGCTGCGACGAGCATCGGGAACGGCGCGATCTCGCTGAAGAACAAGGCCATGACCATCTTTTCATGATGCCTGCTCTGCCGACAAGCTCTGGGGTTCACCTTCCGTGAAGGTCATAAAGCCATTGCAACTGGGCCTGCTCACCCGGCCGTTTGACTACCGGCGTCAGTCGTACCTGGGGGTTGCGGTGCTGGCCTATGTGCCACTGGGTGAGGCGGAGCAGTTGTTGCCCGAGACTTCAATGTGGCAAGACACCGTGCCCCTGCTCGGCGGTGACGGCGTGCTTGATGCTGCCGTGCCGAAGTCTCGAGGAGAGTTTCTTGTCGTTGGTTCAGCCCACGCGCCGGCCGGTGAGAGCGTAGCCTTGCTGCGAGTTTCGGTGTCGTTGGCCGACCGCGGCAAGACGCTGGCGGTGAGCGGCGACCGTTACTTCGAGGGTGATCTGATTTCACCGGCCGCGCCCTTTCAGAGCATGCCGCTGGACTGGAGTCGCTCGTTTGGTGGTGAGGGCTTCGCCGATAATCCATCGGGCAAAGGCATGACCAGGGTCCAGTCGCCGTCGGGTGAGATGCGTTTTCCGCTACCGAACATCGAACGGCCGGACCAGATGATGAGCCGGCACTTTCAGCGCCCGCAACCGGCCGGATTCGGTCCGCTGGGCGTCGATGCGCCGCGGCGGACAGCGCGCGCCGGGACTTATGATCAGGCTTGGTTGAAATCAGACTTTCCAGGGCTGGCACATGATATTGACTGGACCTATTTCAACATCGCCTCGCCTGATCAATGGTACGAGTCGGCTTTTCAGGGCGGCGAGGCCTATCGACTGGAAAATCTTCATCCGGAAAAGTCGCTCATCACCGGGCGGCTGCCCAGCCTGTCCATCCGTTGTTTAGCCTTGCGGGAGAACGCCGAGCAGCTGGAAGAGGCGCGCTCCCAGCTGACCACGGTCTGGTTCTTCCCGGAGCTGGAGCGGGCGGTGCTGGTCTACCATGCCTCGTTCGTGGTTGCCGAGGACGATGCGCGTGATATCAGTACCCTGGTGGTCGCGGCCGACCACCCTGGCCAGGAGCGCGCTCTGGACCACTACGCCGAGGTTCTGGCAGCCCGTTCGAATACCGACGCTGAGCCGATAGATCTGCTTGAACTGCTGCGCGAAGAGGACCTGCTGCCGGCCGGCCTCGCGGTGTCGCTGCTCGATCAGCTTGAAGAACAATTGCAGAGTACCGAACCCGACCCGCGTCGCGAACGGCTGCAGCGGGCCCATCGCCAGGCTGTCGAGGAGGCTCGTGAAAAAGCCGCCGAGCATGGCCAGGAGCTTGATCCTGCTCTACTAGAAGATCCGTTTCAAGGACCAGAGATTCCGCCGCTGAAGGAGCTCAAAAGCTTTTTCGACAAACTGGAGCAGGAGCGGGACGAGACCAGCGATGGTCTCGAGGCGATGAAAGAGGAGGTGCGACAGCAAGCGATCGAGGCGCATGGGGATAAAGAGCAATTACAAGAAGTCCTGCGCCAGATCGATGAGGCGGAAACGGTAACTGGTCCGCCGCAATTCACAGCGCAGGGCCAGGTCGATGAGTTGAACCGGCAAAAAGCACAACTGGCCGAGTTCGGCGTGGATATCGATGTTTCACTGATCGATCAAATGTTGACCGACCCGGCTCAACGAAAACTTTGGCAGCAGGCTGAAAGCGGTCTTTTGAGCGCGTATCGAATGAGTGCTCATCATCAGGATGCTGCCCCTCGATCGGCTCGCGCCGAGCAACTGCGCGAGCAGCTTCGAGCGATGCTCGATGCTGGCGAAAGCCTGCGCGATCGAGATTTTACCGGCGCCGATCTTTCTGAGATGGACTTATCCGGCGCCGACCTGCGCGGGATTCTCCTTGAGTCTGCCGACCTGACCAGGACCTGCCTGTCCGGTGCTCGGCTCGAAGATGCGGTGCTGGCCCATGCCCGCCTGGACCACACCCTGCTCGACAAAGCCTGCCTGGATCGTGCCAACCTCGGAAAATCGCGCTGGACCAAGGTCGATGCGCGCGGCGCCAGCCTGGTCGGGACGACCCTGGCCGAAGCCCGGCTGCGCGAGGTGGATCTGTCCGGGGCCACCCTGTCGGGGATGGAAATGATGCTCCATGCCAAGTTTCGCAGCGTGCGCCTCGATGCCATTGAAGGCAAGGAACTTGTGTTCATGGAACATGATTTGCGTTCGGTCACGTTCAAGAGCGCGAAACTGCCAACCACGGTGTTTCTGAACTGCGACCTGACCGGCACCCAGTTTCCCGGTGCTAACCTGTCCGAGAGCGTGTTTCTGACCTGCACAGGGGTCGGTAGCCAGCTAGCTGGCGCGCGGCTCGATGGCGTCAAGTTCGTCTCCGGCTGCGATTTCTCGCAGGCCGATTTCAGTCATTGCCATGCCAAGGGCGCCAATCTGCGCGGTACCCGGCTGATCCAGGCTGATTTCTCGCATAGCATTCTCGACGCGTCGGATTTCAGCGAGGTTCTGGCCGGCAGTTCACGTTTGGCGGGCAGCAGCGCCGTGGCGGCGCGCTGGACGCGGGCGGATTTGCGCGAGGCCGATATCCGAGGTGTAAATCTGACCGACGCGGCGCTGGACAAGGCCGACTTGAGAGGAGCTTCGCTGGCCGGTTCCAATCTGTTTCGTGCCGACCTTGCGCTGGTCCATGTGGACCGTGCAACCGTTTTCGATTCGACCTTGACCCGCAAGATGCGCACCTATCCACGCAAATTCCCGCGTGAGGCGTAGACCTGAGCATGGAACGAATCACGGCAGATGAACTGAAGGCGCGGATTGAAGCAACGGCCGCGCTTTCGCGTGTCCGCATCAACGATGAGATTCTTGATGGCGTTGATCTGTCCGGGTTGGTGTTTGAGGAGTGCGATTTCAGCGGCTGCCAGTTTGTCAACGCTGACCTCCGCGAGTGTGTCTTCAGCGAATGCCGGCTGACGGCTGCGGTTTTTGCCAGCACCGATTTGTCGAATACCGTCTGGATTCAGTGCAAGCTCGATCAGGCTCAGATCAAGGCTTGCACCACAGCTTCGCTGGTCTTTAATGATTGCGATCTGGCCGCGGCGGTTTTCACGGCAGCCGACTTGAGCAACGCGCTGTTCAATCAGTGCGCGATGCCTGATGTCGATCTGTCCGACTGCAATCTCGATACGACCGCATTCACTGAATCCACGCTGCATGATGGTCGCTTTGAGCGCGCGTCCATGAACTGCACCATGTTTGTCGACTGTAATCTGGTTCGGCCAGTATTCGTGGACCTGGTCATGACCAAAGTGGTGCTCTACCGGGCCAGTCTTCAGGGAGCCCTCCTGGAACGATCGCGTTTTGATACCTGCGTATTCATCGAGGCGAACCTCGCCGGGATGGATCTGCGTGGACTGGACTTCACCCTGTCGCAGTTCATGCGCGCCGACCTTGCCGGGGTTGACCTCAGCGAGGCGGTGCTGACTCAATGCAATTTTCAGGAAGCGAATCTCGAGGGCGCGCGCTTGCACCGCGTGCGTGCGGGGAATACGCTGTTCATCAAGGCGCGCCTGGTTTCGGCCGATTTTCAGGGTGCGGATCTGTTCCAGGCCCTGTTCAACGAGGCCCAGGCGGACCAAGCGGTCTTCAGCGGTGCGAACCTGTACCAGAGCCAGTGGCCGCAGGCGCGCTGTGCCGGGTGTCGTTTTGACAATACCGAGCTGACCTACGCCGATTTTTCGCACGCCGACCTTTCCGGCGCCGATTTTTCCGGAGCGCGGATGTTTCGGGCCCGCTTGCACCAGGCAGTTGACGATGGTGCACTCATTCCCGGTCGTGCCGAGGCCCTCGGTGATGATCCGGAGCAACTCGAGGCCGAACGCTGGCGCTCTTCGATAAAGGAGAATGAATGATGGAAATCAGCCGACTCTCAGTGGCTCCTCCGGCTCAGCCAGAGCCGGTGCAGTTGATTGGGCAGGTGGTGGCCTCTGGCGATGACGGGTGGATGGTCGAAAACGCCGGCCTTCGCTTTGTCTGTCGGATGGCCACAAGCTGCTTGTTGGAACCGGTGGTCGGTGATCAGGTGCTGACCCTTTGCGCCGGCGATCAGTGCTGGATTCTGGCGGTCCTGGAGCGGGAGACCGGGCAGGACAATAATCTTCGGGTTCAGGGCAACCTCAAGCTCAGCGCTGTTGGTGGCCGCTTGTCCCTGTCGGGCGAAACCGATGTGGCGATCCAGGCCGGCCGTGATCTGCGCCTCAAGGCCGGTACCTTCAGTCTTGCCGCCAGCGTGGCCGACATGATCTGCAGCCAGACCCGGTGGATTGCCGGCAAGATGAAACTGCAGTTCGGTTCGCTGGGGTTGTTCGGACGTAGCGTCGATACAGTCACCGATCGATTTAGCCAGACAAGCAAGACCGCGTTGCGCAACATCGGCCATCTCGACAAGCTCAACGCCGGCATGGTCGACTACCGGGCCGACAGTCTCATGAACCTGCGCGGTCAGAACGTGGTGGCCCAGGCACGAGAGCTGGCCAAGGTCAATGCCGATCAGGTTCACCTGGGGTAGCCGGACGATGTTTGCCAATACTCAGATGATGGGCATGGATCTGGGGTTTCCCGACGTCTGTCTGACGCCGGCGCCACCTTCGCCGGTTCCTGTCCCGATCCCCTACCCGAACATCGCCATGCAGATGACTGCCATCCCGAGTCAGTTCAAGGTCTTGATGGGTGGTACGCCGGCACACAATCTGGGCACCGTGGTGCCCATGAGTAATGGGGACAATGCCGGCCTGGCCTTGGGCGTGGCTTCGGGCTTGGTGATGGGGCCCAAGCGTAATCTGACCGGCGCCTTCACCTGCCTGGTTGGGGCCATGCCGGTAACGCGAATGACCAGCATGTCGCTGCAAAACAGCACGAACGCGCCGGGCTGTACGCTGGTGCCGAGTCAGTTCAAGGTTCTGGTGCTGTCGCCATGAAGATCCGGAGCTGGCCTTGAGCGACGATAAAACCGTACTGCAGCCGCCGGGCGGCCCCAGGTCTGGGCAGGATTACGACAAGGCGCCGGAGCACGATGATGCTGAAGACACTCGCATCGTGCCAGGGCCACAGCTTGATGAGGGTCACGATTCTGGCACCGTCCTGCTGAACCCCGAGCAGGGCGAAGCAACCGTGCTGCAGCCGCCGACCCAGTCTGGGGATGCCGAAGCTACCCGGATCGCAGACCCAGCGCACAGCCCCCCCATTGCGGGAGGCGAATCTGCCGACGACCAGGCAACCCGGGTGCAGTCTGCCTGGACTGGACCGGTAACGGGTGGATTTGCCGGGGAGCCATTAAGCGAGCTGACCGTCGGATCCATTCTGCGCGGTCGTTTCCGGATCGAAAGCGTCCTCGGCGAGGGCGGCATGGGCACGGTCTTCAGCGCGGTTGACCTGCTCAAGCAGGAAGCGCGCGACGAGCAGATTCACGTTGCCCTGAAGGTGATGAAGCCGGGCCTTGCTGATGCCGAGCTCACCTTCATGGGGCTGCAGCGCGAGGCGCGGCGTGCCCAGCAGCTTGCCCACCCGAATATCGTGACGGTCTACGATTTCGACCGCGCCGATGGTCACATCTACATGACCATGGAGCACTTGCGCGGAAAGGCCGTCAGCGACCTGCTCAAGCAAAACCGCCACGGTCTGGATCCCGAACTGGCGCGCGATATCACCATGCAGGTCGCCTCCGGCCTGGCGTACGCCCATGCCGAGGGCATCGTCCACGTCGACCTGAAGCCGCAGAACATCTTCATGCTTGACAGCGGCAGGGTCAAGATTCTGGATTTCGGCATTGCCAAGGCTTATCAAGAGCAAAAAAGTGACCGAGTCGAGGATGCCTTTTCCGGCTATTCCCCGCCGTATGCCAGCCCGCAGATCATCCGCCAGGAGCGACCGACGCCGCGCGACGACGTGTTTGCCCTGGGCATCGTGGCCTATGCCCTGTTTACCGGCAAACATCCATTCGACTGGAAAGCGGCGGATGAAGTCGAGGGGGCCGGCATCCGGGCCAAATCGGACCCGGCATTCTCGCGCAGCCAGTGGAAGGCGATTCGCGCGGCGCTGAACTTCGATGCAGAGCAGCGTCCGGCCGATGCCGGGGAATTTCTCAAGCGGTTTGCACCATCCAGGATCAAGCGCGCCGCGATCGCGGTTTCAAGCCTGTCGGTCTTGGCCGCAATGGCTTTCGTGCTTCTCTTCCAGCCCGAGGCCGGCCCGGACATCCCGTTCGAGCAGCTTGATCCGGCTTTGCAGGCGCGCATCCAGTCAGAGCTGTCTGATGCCACAACGTTTGCCGAACTGGGTGACCTGGATAGCTCTTTGCAGTTGTATCAGGATGTACTTGAGCTGCATCCCGGTAACCTTGAAGCAGTCCGGGGTATGAACCAGGCGGTCGACATGGCGCTCGGCCGCATCAGCCAGCTGCGTCAGCAGGGTGCAATGAGTACGCCGGGCGCACGCGGCAGCATGGAAGCATTGCTGGCTTATGACGCACTGCCGGCCAAGGCGCGCGATCGTATTGAAGACGCCCTGGCCGGACTCTAGAGGAAACAAACCGGATATTTCATGACGCAGTTGACGCTGACCATCGAGAAAAGCCCGAATCCACAGCTGGCAGGTAGGATAGGGCACTTCGGCACCGACGGCGGCACCCTGGGCCGAAGCGGGGATTGCAGCATGGTCCTGCCCGACCCCGAGCGCCTGACCTCGTCGATCCATGCACGCATCGAATATGCCGGCGGCGCCTACAAGCTGGTTGACACCAGTACCAACGGCACCTACCACAATTCGCCCGGCACCCTGATCGGCAAGAACCGCAGCGTAACCCTCGAAGACGGGGACCGCCTGTACATCGGTGATTTCGTTCTGCGGGTTGATTTGGAAGAGTCCTTTTCGGCCCCGCCTGATCCCGTCCGGGCGCCGACCGCTGCTCCTGCGGCACAACCTGATCGCCAGTCGAAGGTTTCCGCCGACGACGACTGGGATCTCGGTGAGTTTTCGCTGGCCTGGGGCAGTGACGAAGAAGACTCGGCCGACGACCGTTCGTTCAAGAGCGAATCTGATGATGACGAGCCCAGCGGTGGTTTCAGCAATTCGCCGGAGCGAGAATTTTTCTCGCCGCCCTCGTCGGGACCGGCGCGCCAGGAAGCCATTCCGGATGACTGGGACGATTTCCTGACCGGATTCCACGGTGCCGGCGGCGCAACGTCGCAGGCGTCTACGGCTGATGAAGAGCCGCCACGGAAGTCATCGAAGGCAGAGTCGGCGCCTCAGGAAGGCTTTGACGATGGCATTGACCCGCTGGACTCACTGATTGATCCACCAGCAGCCGCAGCACAGCCTGAGCCATTCCCGGCGCCAGATGCACCCGGCACTCGGCCGGATTCGCCGGCACAAATGCCGTCGCCGCCGGCCGCGCCAGCATCGCCTCCGCGCCCGCCTGCGTCGTCCCCGACAAAGCCTTCCCCGGACTCGGCCCCCGCTGATCAGATGCAGGAGATTCTGCGCACCGTGACCCGTGGCCTGATGGTGCTCCTGCAAAGCCGCAGCGAGATCAAAAACGAGTTTCGAATTTCGCAGACCCGATTTGCCCAGACCGAGAACAATCCGCTGAAGTTCTCACCGGATCCGGATGAGGCTTTGAAGCGCGTTCTGGGAGGCGGGGAGTCGCACGGGTTTCTGACCGGTGCGCGCGCTTTCGAGGACGCGCTGAAAGACATCCAGGCTCACCAGCTGGCGATTCTTTCGGCGGTCCAGCGCGCCATCGAGGCCTCGATCGCCCAATTCGACCCGGTGGAATTGGAAAAGAAGCTGCAGCGCATATCACCGATCTCGGCCAAGACTCCAGGCCTCAAGGCAGCCAAGTGCTGGAACCTGTTTACGGTGCACTATGACGAGGTCGCCGGGCGCATGCGCGACGATGCGCGCCAGCTGTTCCTGACCGAATTTGCCGAAGCCTACGAAGAAGCCAGCAGCGCGATCGCACGCCGAGCCAAGCAGGACGAATGATGAACGTGCCTGATAGCCTGATCAATGACCTAACCCTTCAACGGAGTAAACGATGAAAACCCAGTCTGCCTGGAAATGGATGCCGATGCTGGCCCTGGTCCTGATGTTAATCGCAGGGTGCGGGCGTGAAAAGCAGCCCGACCCAACCACCGTGAATCTGCTGCTGACCGCCTCGCCGGCG
The DNA here is from genome assembly GCA_046540955.1 of Wenzhouxiangella sp. Classification (GTDB taxonomy): domain Bacteria; phylum Pseudomonadota; class Gammaproteobacteria; order Xanthomonadales; family Wenzhouxiangellaceae; genus Wenzhouxiangella. Next base: position 116,627 of record JBKHEF010000001.1, on the reverse strand, counting down.
AGCAACCCCGACCGCAACGACCGGCCTTCGCCGGTGCTGGTGCGGGTCTACGAGTTGCGCTCGGCCGGCGCGTTCGAGACGGCCGACTTTTTTGCCTTGCTTGAGCAGGACCAAGGTCTTTTGGGGGATGAAATGCTCAACCGCTGGGAGTTTCAGCTCGCCCCCGGGGAAACCGAAACTCTGGACGCTACTTTCCAGCCTGGCAGCGGATATATCGCCATGGCCGTCGCGTTCCGCGATATCGAGCGGGCCCAGTGGCGTGCGATCTCGGAGGTGGTGCCGAACAGCGATAACCGCCTCTCGGCCATGATCGGCCGCCTGGACGTGACGCTGCAGCCGCGTTGAGCCATGACAACTGTTGCGATGAAGGAATAATTTTTATGTCCTGGAAAAACAGGGTGGTCTGGTCAGAGGGCATGTTCCTCAGACCACAGCATTTTCAGCAGTTGGACCGCTACACACTGGACATGGTCGACGCCCGCTTGCGCGGTGCGCGTGCCGATGCATGGGGCTTTGAGCTTGTGCGCCTGGACCAGGCGGGGCTGAAGATGGGCAAGCTGGCCATTGGTCAGGCACGCGGTATCTTCCCGGATGGCACGCCGTTTTCAATCCCGGACAAGGACCCGGCGCCGCAGCCTTTCGATGTGCCGGAGAATTTGAAGAACACCACCGTCTATCTGGGCTTGCCGGTGATGAAGCTGGGACGCGACGAATATGATTTGCCCGGTGGTGAGGAGCGGCTGGCCCGGTTCAAGTCCAGCGTGGTCGATACCCGCGACACCATGGCCGGCTCCAGCGTGAGTGCCGAAATCGAGGTCGGTGTGGCCAACACCCGATTGTTGACCGACAGCGATGACCGCAGCGAGTATGCCTGTATTCCGATGACGCGCATTGTTGAGCGGCGCGCCGATGCATCGCTCGTGCTCGACTCGCGTTTCATTCCGACTTCGGTCAACTGTCTGGAGGAGCCGAGTCTGCAGGGCATCGGCGACGAGATCCTGGGGCTGCTCAAGCATCGAGCCGAGGCGTTGGCCGCGCGCGTCAGCGATGCCGGGCGCGGCGGCGTTGCCGAAATCGCCGATTTCCTGCTGCTGATCATCGTCAATCGCTCGATTCCGCTGATGCACCACCTGTGCAGTCGCAATGGCCTGCATCCGGAAAGTCTTTACCAGGCTCTCGTATCGCTGAGCGGCGAGCTGGCCGCGTTCGCCAGCAAGACCAAGATGGCCCAGACCTATCCGGCCTACCGCCACCAGGCCCTGCGCGAGAGCTTCGATCCGGTGCTGCTCGATCTGCGCAACGCGCTGAGCATGGTCATCGAACAGAATGCCATCTCCATCCCGCTGGTTGAGAAGAAATACGGAGTGCGGGTGGGCAAGATCCCGGATCGGGGCCTGATTGGCTCGGCGATGTTCGTGCTGGCCGCGCGCGCCTCGGTCTCGTCCGATCAACTCCGCAGCCAGTTTCCCAAGCAGGTCAAGATTGGCTCGGTCGAGGTCATTCGCGACCTGGTCAACAAACAGGTCCGGGGCATCGGCACCGAGCCGCTGCCGGTGGCTCCGCGCGAAATTCCCTATCACGCAGGGTTCAACTACTTTGAGCTTCAGCGCAAGAGCGATTACTGGGACGGGCTCAAGCAAAGCGGCGGCATCGCGATTCACGTATCCGGCGAATACCCTGATCTGGAAATGGAGCTTTGGGCGATTCGCGGTTGAAGAGGAAGAGTAAAAGCTGATGAGCGAAAACGATCCGTTTTTCCCGTCCCGCAAGGACGACGACCGCACCATTATTCGTCCCGCACCCGGTGGCCGCAGAGCCGCGCCGCGCGAGAGTATCCCGCCGGGTGGACCGCCACCCGTGGCGGGCGGACCGGCGCCTGCCACTGGTCCGGAACTCGGCGAACTCGACGCCGGTCCGGGCGTGAACCGTCTCGAGACGGCTGCTTTCCGTCTGATCAACGTCGCTGTCGGTTTTCGCCATGCCACGGCGCAGCCTGATCTTGGTCAGGTCAGAGACCGGATGACCCGGCTGCTCAAGGAATTCCGAACCGAAGTCGAGCGGGCCGGCTACAGTGGAGAAATCGTTCGTCAGGCCCACTACGCCCTGTGTGCCTTCGTCGATGAGATCGTACTGGCAACACCGTGGGGCAGCCAGAGTCGCTGGCAGGAGCACAGCCTGCTCAGTGCCTTTCACCGCCAGACCTGGGGCGGCGAGGAGTTTTTCAATATCATCGAAAAAAATGAAGTCGACGCGGCGCGCAACATTGACTTGCTCGAGTTGCTGTACGTCCTGCTCGTCCTGGGGTTCGAGGGCGCCTACGCGACCCGGCCGAACGGGCGAGAACTGCTGGAAAAGACTCAGGATCGTCTCTACCAGACGATCCGCAATCAGCGCAGCGAGATCGAGCGTGATCTGTCTCCGAACTGGCAGGGTACCGATGCCGGCAAGCCCGGGCTGACCGGCCTGATCCCGCTGTGGGCATTTGCCGCCATCGGCGCGGGCATCTTGCTCCTGGGGTTTCTGGGCTTCAGTATTTCCCTGAACCGGGCCTCGGATCCGCTCCTCGGCCAGGTCGCCTCGCTTGATGCAGAGGTGCTCGCGCGCCTGGAGCCGGCCGCGCGAATGCCCACCGTTGAGACCGAGTCCGCGCTGGTCACGCTGCGACAGTTGCTGTCTGATGATATTGCGGCCGGTCGCGTCATGCTCGAGTCGGATGCCCGCAGCGCCATCGTACGGGTCAAGGGTGATGGCCTGTTTGCCTCCGGCAGCGATCGCATCAAGAGTGAATACGAGCCTGTGGTCCAGCGGATTGCAGATGCCATCGGCCGAGTGCCCGGCCAGGTGCTGATCACCGGGCACTCTGACAATGTGCCGATTTTTTCCGCCCGCTTTCCTTCCAACTGGCACTTGTCTGAGGCCCGCGCCCGTTCGGTGCTCCAGCTGCTGACCGCCGCGGGAGCCGATGCAGACCGCTTCAGCCATGAAGGACGTGCCGATACCGAGCCGTTGGCCGACAATGCCAGCGCCGAGGGTCGCGCCCGCAACCGGCGGGTGGATATCGCCGTGTTTTCGGTTGGCGCGGGAGGACCGCAGTCATGATGACTTTTCTGCGCCACATCCTGATTCCGGTCATCGCGCTGATCCTGATTTCGCTGGTCATCTGGTTCGCCGGTCCGCTGCTGAGCTTTGCCGGCTGGACGCCGCTGGAGCATCCGTACTGGCGGGCGTTTCTGATCCTGATCATCATTGGCTGGTGGACGATCCGGAAAACCCGGGCCTGGATGATCGGCCGGCGCTATAACCGCGAGCTTGCCCAACAGGTGGTGGAATCCGAGCCCGAGCTTGACGCGGGGTCCGAAGAGGTCTCGCTGCTGCAGGAGCGCCTGCGCGAGGCGATCGACGTCCTCAAGAATGCCCGCCTTGGCGGCAAGGGTGAGCGCAAGCAGCTCTACCAGATTCCCTGGTACCTGATCATTGGCCCGCCCGGCTCGGGCAAGACCACGGCGCTGGTCAACTCGGGGCTGAATTTCCCGCTGGCCGAACGCTTCGGCGTCGAATCCCTAAAGGGCGTCGGTGGAACCCGTCACTGCGACTGGTGGTTCACCGATGAGGCGGTCCTGATCGATACCGCTGGACGTTACACCACGCAGGACAGCGACCGGACGCGGGATGCCAAGGCCTGGACCGGATTCCTGCAGTTGCTCAAGCGCTATCGCAAGCGCCAGCCGATCAATGGCGCGCTGGTTGCGATCAGCATCGCGGACCTGGTGTCGGTGGGAGAAGAGGGCATGCGGTCCCATGCCCAGGCGGTGCGCAGTCGCCTGCAGGAGTTGCAGTCGGAGTTGGGCATCCAGTTTCCAGTCTATGTGGTCTTTACCAAGTGCGATCTGTTGGCCGGTTTCAACGAATTCTTCGATGACCTGGGTCGTTCCGAACGCGAGCAGGTCTGGGGGATGACTTTCGAGCTGGCCCAGAGCAACAAGGGCTTGGGCACTGAGCGCCTTTCCGGCGAATTCACGGCCTTGACCGAGCGCTTGTCCGGACAGCTTATCGACAAGCTGCGCAATGAACGGTCCGAGGACCGGCGCCGCGCACTGTATCGCTTTCCGCAGCAGTTCGCGTCGATCAGGCCGCTGCTTGAGCAATTTGCCAGCACGGCTTTCGCGCCATCGCGCTACGAACAGCCGATCCAGGTGCGCGGGATGTATTTCACCAGCGCCACCCAGGAAGGCACTCCCATTGATCGGGTGATGGGCGCCATTTCGAGGTCCTTTGGGCTGCAGACCGCGGCGGCACCCCTGGCAGCCGGTCGGGGTCGCAGCTACTTCCTCACCGGCTTGCTGAAGAACGTGGTGTTTGCAGAGGCCGCGCTGGCGGGGATCGACCTGAAAGGCGAGCGGCGTCGCCGAATTCTGAAGTGGGCCTCAATCGGCACGACGGCTGCAGTCGTGGTGCTGGCCATGGCGCTTTGGACCATCAGCTACTCCAACAACCGTGCACTCGTCGAGCGCCTTGAACAGGAAACAGCCGAGGCGCGGGTCCGCTTCGAGGACTTCAGCGAGACGGCGCCGAGTCTCGACGACATCTCGCGCATGCTCGGCCAGGTCCGTGATTTACCCACCGGTTACAGCGAGCGCGAGGTCGATCCGCCGCTGCTGGCGGGCATGGGCCTTTACCAGGGCGAGAAGCTGGGGCGGGTTACGCAGGACGCTTACGTTCGGCTGCTGCACAAGATGCTCCTGCCGCAGTTGATCTATCGGATCGAAGACCGGCTCTACCAGAATATCGATGCTCAGGAATTCCTGTACGAAACCCTCAAGGTTTACCTGATGATGGAGCGACCGGAGCGCTATGATGCAGAGCAGGTCAATTCATGGTTCCAGTTTGACCTGGAGCGCTTCCCGCCCCCAATGCTCGATGAACAGCACTACCTGATGCTGTTTGATCACGCTGATGCCTTGTTTGCCAATCTTGAACTGCCGATTCCCTACCAGCTTGACGAGGAACTGGTCGCCGAGGTGCGCCAGGTGTTGCGGGCTGTGCCGCTGGCCCAGCGCGTGCTGGAGCGTATCGAGATCGAAGCCGACTATGCGCGCGACGTGCCCCCGTTCCGGATCGATGAGGCCGCCGGCTCGCAGGCCGGGCTGGTGTTCGAGCGGGCCAGCGGTTTGCCGCTGGATGCGCCACTGAACGGGCTCTACACCTGGGCGGGCTACCACGGGTTGTTTAAACCCGAGCTGCGCGAGATTGCCCTTTCTTTGCTCAATGAGACCTGGGTTATCGGGGATGAGGATCGTTCGACGCTGGATGCAGCGCGCGCGCTGGCAGCTCTGATCAACGAAGTTCGAGCGCTTTACTTCGATACCTATGCCGACAAATGGCAGGGATTGCTCGAAGACTTGCAGATCGTTTCGTTTGCGGGCAATCAGCAGGCGGTGCAGGTGCTGCGGGCAGCCTCGGGTAACCAGTCCCCGATCCGGCGGCTGGTTGGAGCAGTTCAGCGGCAGACCATGCTGAGCCAGACCGATGATGCGGCCGGTGAGGTTGCGGCAGCGGCCGGCGAGGCCGGTGGCCGCATTGCCGCGCGCCGCCTGTCGCGACTGTTGCCCGATGATGTGCGCAATGAGTTGCCTTCCTCTGGAACTGCTGTAGACGGCGACCGGGGCAGTCCGGCCGAGGAGCGGGTCGAGACCCGTTTCGAAGCGCTGGCGCGCTTGGCTGGCGACGGAGATCCGGCGACAGACTGGCCCATTGATCAGTCCCTGTCGATGGTCCGGCGACTGGCGGTGACGTTCGAGGATTCGGTCCGCGGCACCTCCAGTGGCCTGGGTTCAACCGCCGATCTGACTCGCGACCTGCGCGAGAATGCATTGATGCTGCCGGATCCGGTCTCAGCCTGGATGCAGTCGCTTTCGCGCCAGGTTGCGCAGCTTTCTGCCAGCGACCGCGGTAGCGAGATTCAGCGGTCCTGGGCCAGTCGCATCCTGCCGGTCTGTCGCGAAGTCACCAACCAGCGCTTTCCGTTCGTGGCCTCTTCTCCGGTGGATCTGTCGATCCAGGAGTTCGGGCGTGTATTCGGGCACGACGGTCTGATTGATGAATTCCTCAAGACGGAGGTGCTCTCGCGGATGGATACCACGAGCCGTCCATGGCGCTGGCGCTCGACCGATCCGATTGCCGGTCGCTTCAGTCCGGACAGTGCGCGCATGTTCGAGCGCGCCCGCGACATCCGCGATGCGTTCTTTCCTGCGGGTGGTCAGCAGCTGGCGCTTCAGCTTGATTTCCGGCCGGTGGAAATGGACCAGTCCATCGATCGGCTGACCCTGACCATCGGCGATCAGTCGGTCAGCTATTTCCATGGCCCGGTCAGAACAACCACGGTTCGCTGGCCGGACCAGGCGAGCATTTCAGAAGTTCGGCTCCAGCTTGATCCGGCGGTTGACGCAGGCCGTTCGACTTTTATCAAGGATGGGCCCTGGGCGCTGTTGCGGTTCCTGGATCATTTTGTCCAGACCCAGGGGGACGCGCCTGAAGCGATCGTGGTCGACATGAACCTGGGTGGGCGCAGTGCGCGTTACCGGATTGCCTCGCAGACAATCATCAACCCCCTGACCAGTGACCTGTTGCAGGGCTTCCGCTGTCCATCGGACTTGTAGAGAACGGTGCCTCATCCCGCCTCATGCTGCTACGGAAAGATTCCCACCCTGGGAGATTTCATTCATCGCGGACTGAGTCAGCGGCAGATTGATATCTGGGATGAGTGGCTCCAGGATTGCATGGTCCAAAGCCGACAAAAGCTGGGCGAGGACTGGCTGGATTATTATCTTGAGGCCCCGGTATGGTATTTCGCCTTGGGCGCCGGGAATCTTGACCAGCAAAACTGGATCGGCGTGATGATCCCGAGCGTGGACCGGGTGGGGCGTTACTTCCCGTTTGCGATAATGCGTCCGTTTACGGGTGGAACCCCGCTGGACGCCATGCGAAGGGCCAGGGACTGGTTCAGCGAGGCCGAAACGCTGGCCCTGGATTGTCTGGAAGAAGGCTTTGATGCCGGCGAGCTGGAATCAAGGTTGGCGGCCTTGCCGGTCGACGTCGCCAGGCCTGTCAAGCTTTCCCCGGCGGCGGCCGCATCCGAACCTGACAGTGCGGGCCGCTTGTATCGGCTGGGTCCGGCACCCAGCACCAACAACGTGCTCAGCACGATCGCCGATGACTGTCTGCTGCAGCTCCATCCTACCTATTCGATCTGGTGGACGGCAGGCTCCCATGTCGTGGAGGCCTCGCTATTGATCACCAGTGGCCTCCCGGAAAGCGCGGCGTTCTCGTCGATGCTCGACGGGCAGTTTGCCGACGGCGGGTGGAGTGGATTCCGACAGATTTTGGCTGCCGCTGGCGCCGAGCCGGGCAGCTTCGATGCTGAACACGGCGCGCCTGGTGCCTGAACTAGGCCTCCGGCGGTGGTGGACGGTTCCCGGCGGCTGAACGTGCAGATGCCGATCCGGGTCACGCAGTTTCTGCATACCGATACCGGGGCCGTTCGCTCGCACAATGAGGACGGTCTTCTGGCGCTACCGGATCGAAAACTCTGGGTGGTTTGCGATGGCATGGGTGGACATGACGCCGGGGACTACGCTTCTAGCCATATCATTTCGCGGCTGCGTCATATCCGCGTTAGCCGAGCGGCGGGTAGCCGCATTCGAGATATCGAGCGCAGTTTGGGTGACAGTAACGCCCATCTGCTGGAGTATACCCGGGCCCAGGGTCTGAACTGCGTGGGCAGTACGGTGGTCGCGCTTGTTCTGGACAGGGATCGGGCCACGGTGCTATGGGTGGGCGACAGCCGAGCTTATCGCTTGCGTGATCATCGTTTACGCTTGATCAGTCGAGACCACAGCGTGGCCGAGGAATACGCCGAGCGAGGCGTTCCGGTAGAGGAGGGTTATTCAGGGGCGATTACCCGGGCTGTGGGTGTGATCCCCGAGCTGGAGATCGACATGATTTCAAGCCAGACCCGGCCTGGAGATGTTTGGTTGCTGTGCTCGGATGGAGTCTACGGCAGTCTGCAGGACCAGGCGATGGCCCAGATCATGCGGGACAGTGACGACCCGGCCAGAGATCTGGTTGAGCTGGCGATTGAACAGGGGTCCAGCGACAACTGCACGGCGATCGTGCTCAGGCTGGATCAGGGCTAAACAGTTTCAATTCCGGTGTGAATGCCCTAGGATTCCCAGCGAATCGCCCCCTCGTCGTCGTCAGAGAACATGTAAAACCCTGCCCATTCCGAGTCATCAAGGATGATTACTTTCTGGACGGTCATGAATCTGGACTTGGCGAACTCTTCCATCATCGGCTCGCTCATGCGGTTGGATCGCAGATAGCTGCGCCAGGCGCTTTTGTCGCTGGGCTCAAGCTTGCGCCCGGTGTCAATGGCCCGTCGCAACGCCTCCTTGAATCCCCAGAATTCAACTTCCTTGACTCGAGCCATCAGGTGTTTTCTCGGTAATACGCTTTCTGATTGTAGCGAAGAATGCCCATAGATCAAGAAATCAGGGGATTTGACGGCTGGCGCTAATCGGCCTCCTCCAGTATTCCGAACTGCTCAAGCAGAAACTCCGCCTCGCGCCGGGCGTAGAAAAGGCGGTTGGACAGCTGGCGCCAGCCGTGGCCCTCGTCGCGGAACCGGATGTAGGGCGCATCAATCCCGTTGGCGCGCAGGGTGCGAACCATGACCTCGGTTTCGTAGATCTCGACCCGGCGGTCGTTGACCCCGTGCGAGTACAGCACCGGCACATTGATCTGGTCGGCCTGGCGGATCGGCGAATAGGTGCCGTAGAACTGCTGCCAGCGCTCCTCGCGGATATCGCCGTACTCAATGATGTCGGAGGCCTTGAGGGCCGGCGAGGCCACCTCCAGTCCGGTCACCCAGTCGGCCACACCGAACAGCGACACCCCGGCGATGAAGCTGTCGGGATGATTGGCCAGCACGGCGTTGACCGCATAGCCGCCATAGGACCCACCGCGGACGATGGCCCGGCTGGCATCCACCCGGCCGTCCTGTTCAAAGAAGGCCAGCATGTCGACCAGGTCGCGGATGCTGTCCAGCCTTCGTTCCTGGTCGTCCAGGGTGACATAGGTATGGCCGAAGCCGGTCGAGCCGCGGATATTGGGCCGGAACACCGCGATGCCGCGGTTGACCAGGTACTGCACTGATCCATTGAAGCTGGCGACCGACTGGGAGGTCGGACCACCATGGACATCGAACACCACCGGCGGCGGCCCATCATCCAGACGGGCGTCGGCGCGCGGCAGGTAGAGCAGGCCCTGCAGCATCACGCCGTCGCGGGCCGGCATGCGCACCGACTCCGGCTTGACCAGACGGTCGGGGTCAAGGCCGGCCAGGTTGGCTGCCCACAGGGTGCGCGCACGGCCTGCCGCCAGATCCCACAACAACAGGTCACCGGGCGTGGTCGTGCCGTTGACCACCAGGGCTGCGACCGCGCTGCCGGCCGGGCAAGAGAGCGTGTACACGCCTTCGGGCACTTGCGGGATTGCCAGGGCACGGTCTTCAGCCAGATCCCGGCCATGCAGCCTGAAAAAGCCGTCTTCGTTTGTGGTCCAGAGCAAGAAGCGATCGTTGTCGCCGCACAGCTGGATATTGCCGACATCCTGTTCCGGCGCGGAAACCACGCTCACTTCGTTGCTGGCAATCTCGCGCCGGACCAGGGCGCGGAACTCACGATCTTCGTTGGAGCCGTGGTAGACCGCCTTGCCATCGGCCGTCCAGGCAAAGCCACCATCGGCGGTGTCAGCCCGGCGCTCAGGTTGGGACAGGGTAGCGACCTCGGCCGATTGGATATCGACCAGGAACAGGTTGTTGGAGTCCTCACCCACCGCCTGGGTCATCAGCAGTGATTGGCCGTCCGGCGAGATCGAGCGCGGCCAGAAGGCGAACTCGCCCTCGTAGATCATGCGCTGCTCGCCGGTTTCCAGGTTGCGCACGTAAATGTCGAAGTCCAGGCCGTTGCGCTCGGTCGAGGCGAACACGATGTGCCGATTGTCCGGCAGCACGCCGCCAAAGGCGCGGAAGGCGCCGGCCAGGGCGGGAACCACTTCCGCCTCGGACTTGCCGTCGACGCTGATCCGGAAATAGGCTTCCTGCTCATCACCGGCGTTGTCGGCACCGTAGATCAGGCTTTGCCCGTCCGGGGCCCAGCGGAAAAAGGTAATCCCGTTGCCGAAGGTCAGCTGGCGGGCCTGGCCGCCGTCGGTCGGAATCAGCCACAGCTGCGGCTGGCCGGTGACTGATTTGGACACCGCGACATAGTCGCCGTTGGGCGAGAGCTGGGCGCCGGAGATACCCTGAACCAGCAGGTAGCGGGCGATATCGGCTGGATACTCACCGGCCAGCCCGATGCGGATTGGTTCGGAAACCGGCTCAATGGCCTCGAGATTCTCATCCGGACCCTCGCCGGGACCGGGCTGGGCCAAAGCCAGCAAGGGGCAAAGTACGAGTGAGGTCAACAGGGCGAAGCGAGTTCTGAGCTTGTGCATTTGGATTCTCACGGGGCTTTTGTGCATCAATCTGCGGGATTTCGTCGGTTTACAGATCTACTCAGCGAGCAGCGGCGAGTCTGCTCCGAGGAGTGGCAAAAGGCGAGCCAAGGTCTCGCGGAATAGCATTTTGTCTGGCGGCGCCGCCTGCTTGGCTTTTCTCTCTCGCCAATCCAGGGTGTGAACAAGATTGGTTGCAACGACACAAGGCGTATCGAGCGAATCGACCGGCACTTCAGTCAGAGCACCGCGGATACTCGTGCTGATCGGGCAGCAGATGAGAAGACCGGTCTGCTGATTGTACCGGGCGCTTGAGAGGACGAGTGCGGGACGATACTTGCCGATTTCCCGGCCCCGGGTTGGCTCGAAATCGAGCCAAACGATTTCTCCTCGTTCCGGCACGTACCGTGGCATTAGTCGGTTTCTTGCGCAAGCAACTGCGGCAGTTCATCGGCGTGGGCTGTGTGGGGTGTCAAGCCCGCCAGCAGTTCATGCTCGGTCCAAGGCTTAGCTGGACGATCCTTCTTTCGAATCAGCAGACCGTCAGCGGTGATCTCCAAGGTCACTTCACAACCTTCCTGGAGCTCAGCGAGGTCGCGAACAGCCCGAGTCAACCGCAGCCCCATGCTGTTGCCCCAGGGCTGAATCTTGGCCTCGAAGGTTTTCGATAACTTCTGCTTCACGACCGTTGCCGGCTGATTGTATATACACAGTATAGCCAAAAAAACCCCGGCTCCGCACAGGGCGAAGCCGGGGTGGGTCTTGCCTCCGCCCGCAAGGGCGGTATCGATCAGGCCTTCAGGTCGAAGCGATCGTTGTTCATCACCTTGGTCCAGGCCTTGACGAAGTCCTTGACGAACTTCTCCTTGGCATCGTCCTGGGCGTAGGCTTCCGAGACTGCCCGCAGCAGCGAGTTGGCACCGAAGATCAGGTCGACCCGGGTACCGGTCCACTTGACTTCACCGCTGTCGCGGTCGCGGCCTTCGAACAGGTAGCCTTCGGCCCCGACCGGCTTCCACTCGGTGCCCATGTCGACCAGGTTGACAAAGAAGTCATTGGTCAGGGTACCGGGCTTGTCGGTGAACACGCCATTGCGGCTGCCGCCATGGTTGGCGTCGAGTGCGCGCATGCCGCCGACCAGAACGGTCATTTCCGGTGCCGACAGACCCAGCAGCTGGGCGCGGTCGACCAGCATTTCCTCGTCGGAGACGGTGAAGGCCGTGCGCCGGTAGTTGCGGAAACCGTCGGCTTCGGGCTTCATCGGGTCAAAGGAATCGGCATCGGTCTGTTCTTCGGTCGCATCGGTGCGGCCCGGGTAGAACGGCACGGTGATGTCGTGACCGGCATCCCTGGCGGCCTTCTCGATCGCGGCATTGCCGCCGAGCACGATCAGGTCAGCCAGCGAGACCTTCTTGTTACCAGTCTGGGCCTCGTTGAAGGCCTTCTGGACGCCTTCCAGGGCGCTCAGCACCTTGGCCAGACGCTCGGGCTCGTTGGCTTCCCAATCCTTCTGCGGGGCCAGGCGGATGCGGGCGCCGTTGGCACCACCGCGCTTGTCGGAGTTGCGGAAGGTCGCAGCCGACGACCAGGCCACGAACACCAAGTCGGAGACCGACAGGCCGGTATCAAGAATCTTGCCCTTGAGTTCGGCGATATCGGCATCGCTGACCAGCTCGTGATCGACCGGCGGCACCGGATCCTGCCAGATCAGGTCCTCGTCCGGCACTTCCTCACCCAGATAGCGGGCCTTGGGGCCCATGTCGCGGTGGGTCAGCTTGAACCAGGCGCGGGCGTAGGCATCGGCGAACTCTTCCGGGTTGTTCAGGAAGTGCTCGGAGATCTTGCGGTACTCCGGGTCCTCACGCATGGCCATGTCGGCGGTGGTCATCATGATGCCGACCTTCTTCGATGGATCCTCGGCATCCGGGGCGTGGTCTTCTTCGGCCAGGTTTTCCGGCACCCACTGCCAGGCGCCGGCCGGGCTCTTGATCAGCTTCCAGTCGTACTTGAACAGGACTTCGAAATAATCCATGTTCCATTCGGTCGGGTTCGGCGTCCAGGCACCTTCGATACCGCTGGTGATGGTGTCGCTGCCCTTGCCGGACCCGTAGCTGCTTTCCCAGCCCAGGCCCATCTTCTCGATCGGCGCGGCTTCCGGCTCGGGGCCGACGTGAGCGGCATCACCGGCACCGTGGCACTTGCCGAAGGTGTGACCGCCGGCGGTCAGGGCGACGGTTTCATAGTCGTTCATCGCCATGCGGGCAAAGGTTTCGCGGATATCGTGGGCCGAGGCCTTGGGATCCGGGTTGCCGTCCGGGCCTTCCGGGTTGACGTAGATCAGTCCCATCTGGACCGCGGCCAGCGGGTTTTCCAGATCACGCTCGCCGCTGTAGCGCTTGTTGCCCAGCCATTCCTGCTCGGCACCCCAGTAGACGTCTTCTTCCGGCGACCAGATGTCGGCGCGACCGCCGCCAAAGCCGAAGGTCTTGAAGCCCATGGTTTCCATCGCGACGTTGCCGGCCAGGATGAACAGGTCGGCCCAGGAGATCTTGTTGCCGTACTTCTGCTTGACCGGCCACAGCAGGCGGCGGGCCTTGTCGAGGTTGGCGTTGTCCGGCCAGCTGTTGGTCGGGGCAAAGCGCTGCTCACCGGCAGACGCGCCGCCGCGGCCGTCGGCCGTGCGGTAGGTGCCGGCGGCGTGCCAGGCCATGCGGACCATGAACGGGCCATAGTGACCGTAATCGGCCGGCCACCAGTCCTTGGAGTCGGTCATCAGGTCGCCCAGGTCCTTCTTCAGGGCCTTGAGATCCAGCTTCTTGAACTCTTCGGCATAATTGAAATCTTCGCCCAGCGGGTTGGCCGCCGGGGTGTGCTGATGCAGAATGCGCAGATTGAGCTGGTCGGGCCACCAGTCGCTGGGGCCACCGCCGCCGCCACCCAGACGAGTACGGCTACCATGCATGACAGGACACTTTGCTACCTGATCCATAAACCCTCCTAAAGGCTTTTGTTACGGGGAAGAGGAGGTAGCCGCCGTGCATCGACCGCCACCTTGAAATGATGCCCCGAATTATAAGCGCTCGGGCTCCATAACTTAAATTGATTGTTCTCATGCCAGTCATAGGTTTTGTAGATCATGACCGATAGACTCTACCCATCAGATGCTTACCGCCGCGCGTGCACAGCCACTGTCGTGGCACTGACCGAACGGGGTGTGATCCTGGACGCCACCGTGTTCTATCCCACCGGCGGCGGCCAGCCTGGTGATACCGGCCGGCTGGACTGGGACGGCGGCAGTGCCGAGGTGGTCGACACCGTGGCCGAAGCCGGCGGTGCGATCGTCCACGTCCTTGCCGAGGGTGCGGCCGCCCCGGAACCGGGCACCGAAGTCAGGGCCGAAATCGATTTCGACCGTCGCCACCGCCTGATGCGCATGCACACCTGCCTGCACCTGCTCTCGGCCGTGTTGCCTTATCCGGTCACCGGCGGCCAGGTCGGCGACGGCGCAGGCCGCCTGGACTTCGACCTGCCCGATTCTCCCGACAAGGCCCAGGTCGAGGCTGAACTCAACCGCCTGATCAGCGAAGACCACCCGGTCGGCGAGCGCTGGATCACCGATGAAGAACTCGACGCCCAGCCCGAACTGGTCAAGACCCTGTCCGTCAAACCGCCCAGAGGCGCCGGCCGCATCCGCCTGCTCGAAATCCCCGGCGTCGACCTCCAGCCCTGCGGCGGCACGCACGTCAAGCGGACCGGTGAGATCGGTGCGGTGCGGGTGGTGAAGATCGAGAAGAAGGGGCGGATGAATCGGAGAATCAAATTGGAACTTCAGTCCTAGCGGGATTTGAACCGCGGCTCTCGCTTTTCCATCCGCGCTTTCATCGCCTCGCGCTGGTTGCTGCCCAGCAGCACTTTCAGCTGCAGCCAGCGCTCGCGCCGCAGGGCGCGGCGTTCGGACATGACCCGAGTCTGCTTAAAAAGCCGCTTGGCCGCAGCCACCGCGTCCGGTGAATGGGCGCTGATGGTTTCGGCCAGGGCCAGGGCGGCCTTGAGCGGGTCATTGTCGATGCGCGTGATCAGGTGCTTGTCCAGCGCCTCATGGGCATCGAACTGGCGCCCGGTCAGGGTCAGCTCCAGGGCCTGGTCGGCCGGCAGCAGTTCGCGCAGGGTCACACTTGCGCCCATGTCGGGAATCAGGCCCCATTCGATTTCCTTGATCGAGAACCGGCAGTCCGGCGCGCTGATCCGGAAATCGCAGCCCAGCGCCAGCTGCAGGCCCCCGCCAAAGCAGTAGCCATGGGTGACGGCGATCACCGGCACGTCCAGATCGCGCCAGCCCAGGCACAGGCGCTGGAACAGGTTGGCCTTGCGCCACCAGGGCAGAAAGCCTGTGACCAGCCTGCCGGGCCGGCGCAGCACGCTGGCAAAGTCCAGCCCGGCGCAGAACGCAGGCCCGGCGCCATGCAAGACCACCGCCCGGATCCCGCGCCGCTTGCGCAGAATTCTGACGGCCTCGTCCAATGCCAGCATCATGGCCATATCGAGACCGTTGTACTTGTCCGGCCGCTCGAGCGTCACCACGGCGATGTGCTGCCGAGACTCGATCCTGACTCGGTCGCGGATGCTGATGTCGTTCATCGGGAGGGCAAAATCCTGAAGTCTGCGTGGATCAAGTGTGCACCTCTTCGAGCGATTCGGCCAGAAAGCCGCCACTTTGATGCGCCCACAGGCGCGCATACAAGCCATCGGCGGCCAGCAGCTCGGCATGCGTGCCTTGCTCGACGATGCGGCCTGCCTCAATGACCACCAGCCGGTCCATGGCCGCGATGGTCGACAGGCGATGGGCGATGGCGATGACGGTCTTGCCTTCCATCAACCGGTACAGGCTGTCCTGGATGGCGGCCTCGATTTCCGAGTCCAGCGCGCTGGTCGCCTCATCGAGCACCAGGATGGGGGCGTCCTTGAGCATCACCCGGGCAATGGCGATGCGCTGGCGCTGACCGCCGGACAGCTTGACCCCGCGCTCGCCGACATGGGTATCCAGGCCCTGGCGTCCCGAGGCGTCTTTCAAGTCCTCGATGAAATCCCAGGCCTCGGCGCGCCGGGCGGCCGCGATGATCTGCGCATCGGTGGCCTCGGGCCGGCCGTAGCGGATGTTGTCGCGCACCGAGCGGTGCAACAGTGAAGTGTCCTGGGTGACCACGCCGATGTTGGCGCGCAGGCTGTTCTGGCTGACATGGCCAATATCCTGGCCGTCGATCACGATGCGCCCGCCCTGGGGCTCGAAGAACCGCAGCAGCAGATTGACGATGGTCGATTTACCCGCGCCTGAGCGCCCGACCAGGCCGATCTTCTCGCCCGGGCGGATGAGCAGCTCCAGATCATCGATCACCACCTTGCCGGGCCCGTCGTGGCCGGGATAGGCAAAGCCCACCGACTCGAAGCGGACCTCGCCGCGCGGCACGCTGAGCTCGCCGGCGTCGGGACGGTCGCGCACCAGGTGCGGCCGCGACAGCGTGTTGATGCCGTCCTGCACGGTCCCGATCTGCTCGAACAGGCGCGCCATTTCCCACATGATCCAGTGCGACATGCCGTTGAGGCGAAGCGTCATGGCGGTCGCTGCGGCCAGCGCGCCGACGCCGACCTGGCCCTGGGTCCACAACCACAGGGCAACCCCGCCGATGCTCAGGATCAGACACATGCTCAAGCCGTGGATCATGGTCTCCATGCCCGACACCAGGCGCATCTGGGCGTGCACGGTCTTGAGGAAATCACCCATCGCACCGCGCGCGTAGGCCGCCTCGCGCCCGCCGTGCGAAAACAGCTTGACCGTGGCGATGTTGGTGTAGGCGTCGGTGATGCGCCCGGTCATCAGCGCGCGGGCATCGGCCTGGCGCTCGGAGACCTGGGCCAGGCGCGGCACGAAGAATCGCAGGATCAGCGCATAGAGCCCCAGCCAGATCACGAACGGCACCAGCATCAAGGCGTCGAACCCGCCGACGATCAGCAGCATGGTGACGAAGTAGATGGTCACGAACACCATGATGTCGGTGACGGTCAGCACGGTATCGCGCACGGCCAGGGCGGTCTGCATGACCTTGGCCGAGACCCGGCCGGCGAACTCGTCCTGGTAAAAGCCCATCGACTGGCCGAGCATCAGGCGGTGGAAATTCCAGCGCAGGCGCATCGGGAAGTTGCCGGCCAGGGTCTGGTGCTTGAGCATTGTCTGCAGGCCCACCAGCAGCGTGCTGCCCAGTACGATCGCCGCCAGCAGCAGGAGCGTCGTTCCATGGTCGGCCCATAATGCGCCAGGCTCGACCTTTGACAGCCAATCCACCACCCGCCCGAGCATCCAGAACAGCGCGGCCTCGAAGACGGCGACCGTGGCGGTCACCAGGGTCATGACCAGGATAAAGGGACGCAGGCCCTCGGTCCCGGACCACAGGAAGGCCAGCAGGCCCTGCGGCGGCTGACCGGGCTCGCCGTCGGGGTAGGGATCGACCAGGTTTTCAAAGAAACGGAACATCCAGGCGACTAACCGGTTGCAAGGAAGCCAAGCGTCGCATATTGCCCGCCAGCGTGTTGACATGGAAATGAGCGGTGCTTGGCCATGACTTCGGCAAGATGACTGGCCGGCAGTGATATGGCACAGTCAGACAATGAATCTCTTTCCGACCCGGAACAAAGCAACGGTCAACCGCATGATCGCTCAGGCCGAGAAACCGGACGCCGATGCGGTCATTGGCATTCGGCTGGTCACCTCACAGGTCGCGACGGGTGCGGCCGAGTTGCTGGCATACGGGACGGCGGTCAGGCTGCGGCCGGCGAAGGGCGACAAGCATTCGTCATCAGAATGGCTCATCGCCCAGCCGGTTCGGATCGCTTCGATGGGCCACGGCCCTTTGCCGAAGCCTGTAATCAGGGGGTGGACTGGTCGCTGCTGCCAGAGATTTCGGCCTCAATCAGCACCTGCACCCGCGAGTCAGCCTTGATCTCGCCCAGTACGCGCGAGCCTGCATCCACGGTGACGGTGGGCGGATCACGGTCGTAGTCTTCGGGCAGGATGACGATCACATCGCCGCTCACTTCGCTGCCTTCAAGAACCTCGATGTTGCCGGCTTCGGGATAGCGCGCGCGGCCAAAGCCGAACCAGCCGCGGTTACCCGCGCTTTCGCTGATCTCGATGATCAGGTCGCCGCCGACCCTGCTGCCTTGGCGAAGGATCAGATCGCCGGTCCGGCTGGATATATTGCCGGTCACCTGCACCTGGTGCAGCCGAATGGCGCCGTTACGGCTGACGACATGGCCCTCGACGCGGGTGTCCGCGGCCAGTTCGATAACGCCGTTGCGGGCCTGCAGGTCGCCGCGGATGGTGACGTTCTCGGCCACTTCAATTCGGCCGTTGCGGGTCTCGACCATCCCGTTTACCGTGCTGTTGGTCCCCAGCCGGATGGCGCCGTTACGGGTCTGCAGGTCGGTTGACGTGCTGCCAGCCCCCAGCGCAATCGAACCGTTGCGGCTTTCGATCCGACCGAATTGACCCTCGGCTCCGGTGGTTACGCTGCCGTTGCGGGTTTCGATATTGCCGGCAACCACCCGCTCGCCGATCCGCACGCTGCCGTTGCGGGCGCTGACATCGCCGTCGATGCGGGCATCGTCTTCAATCTCCACCGCACCATTGCGGCTTTGCACCGGGCCTTCATGAACCGCACCGGCCTCGATCCGGGCCGGCGATTCGGCCAGCGCTGGCAGGCTGACGACCAGGCCAAGGCCGAGCAGGAAAAGCGAAAGGAATTGAGTGACGGGTCGAGTCATGGCGATTGCGCTCCCTGGGTTTGCAGTTCTGGTGGTCAGCATAGAACAGGCCGGCGGTTCCGCGCGACTGCCGGAAGTCAGGGTGTGGAAAGTCATGCTTTGGCGGGTCAGCGTGCCAGCCAGCGCAGGACGGCGGCAACAGCGTCTGGATGGGTCGGGAGATCGAGATGACCGACAACGCACAGCAGTTCCTGGTCTGCAGTTGGCAAGGCAAGATGCCGTTGCGGGTCAGGATGTCGACCCAGCGCGCTGTCCACCGGCACCAGCCCGTCGCCGAGCAGGCGAGAGCGCTTGTCGTGCGGTGTTGGACCCAGGCAGGCTGCCAGGGCACAGACACGCAGCTTTGGCGGGACTCGCGGAGGCCGATCGCGATCCGCTTTTGACGTGGAGTCCCCGGGTTGCCCCCCTTCAGCGCCGACCAGGTTGCCGAAACGCAGATCGGTGATGCCGGCCGAGCGGATCGCGCCCAGGCGGGTGAAGGGTCGTGAAAACGGGGTCAGCGCCAGGGCCCGGTCGACCAGATGACCGATCCGCTCCAGCGGCGCGCCGTGGTGCGGGCTGCCCAGGGTGATCAGGCGGCGGGTGTGTCCGATCCAGGTGTGTCCGACCCGTTGCGCGTGATGGCAGGCGCTGCGGGCCACCAGCCCGCCCATGCTGTGGCCAATCAGGACGATCTCGTCGACCGGCTCTGGCCAGGCCTGGAGCAGGGCTTCGAGCCGCTCGGCGAACTCGCGTCCGTTGGCCTGGATCGGGCGACCGGTGTTGTAGGACAGGCGCAGGGGCAGGTAGCCTGCCTCTTCGTGAACCGCCCGGGTCAGATCGGTTTTGTTTGAAGCCTCTGTGTCGGCTGACCAGTGCTGGTCGCTCATGCACAGGCCGTGCAGAAAGACCGCGAGCCGGCCATTGCTCGGTGGCAGCACCGCGGACAGCCGGTCGTGGTCCGGTGCCAGTGCCTGGCCCTGAAACCGCAGCGTCATCGACAGCGCCAGCGGATTGGCCGTGGCCTCCAGATGATCGCCAAGCACGCCGTTGAGCGCGGCCAGGACGCGGTCTCGCTCGGGCGTGGAATCCGGCCGCGGCAAACGCGGCAGAATCTGTCGAAAAGCCAGATGCGTGGTCGCACCGACCAGACCGGTCACCCCGCGAACGGAGCGATAGACCAGCCCGGTGATGCCGCGCGTTCGACCCTCTTTAGAGGGCAGGCTGGGACCGGAGACCCTGCCGATGGCGTAGTGCATTTCCTCGACCAGCGAGGTGGTGCCGAGCACGCCATCAATGGCCAGCTGGCTCAGTCCCTGGAGATCAGCGGGATGAATGTGGCTCATTCGTTCGGGTTGTCCAGCAAGCGGCGCCATTCATCCGGCAGCTCAAGATCCGGTTCGTTTTCCAGCAGTTGCTCAAGCCGGACCCGGGCCGCCTCGGTCTGCCCGGCAGCGAGCAGTTCGCGGATCTCCTGAAGGTCGTCGGCTGCTGCCTCTGGCGCGGTCTCGGCCAGTTCGGCCATCAAGGCGCTTTCGGCCCCTGCCGGAGCGGCGCGTGCGGCATCTGCCTGCGGCTGCGCGGACATCGGGGCCGAGCGCAGGGCGCGGGCCGAGTCCTCGCCAAGCGGTGCTGCGGACCTTTCAGGGTGAACAATCTCCGGGGCCGGCGGGGGCGCCTGCAGGACAACGATGCCGATCGCCAGCACCAGGGCACCGGCGGTTGCCAGTCCGGCGATCCAGGGTGCCGGGCCCCGCCGGCGCGATGTTGCCAGGGCCTGTTCGGCACGTGCGCGAATGAGTCGGTCCAGTCCGCTGTCCGGCTCGGCTTCGGCCTGTTGTCGGTACAGTGCCTGGAGTTTGTCCATGTCGGCCGATTTTGGTGTTTTGCTCACGGTTCGGCGGCCTCCGGATGAGGTGAGAGCAGGCTGCGCAGGCGCTTGACGGCATAGCGCAGCCGGCTCTTGACAGTTTCGTGCCCGACCCCGCTGTGTTCTGCGATGTCGGTCAGCGACAGGCCGGCTTCCTGCTGCAGCAGAAAGGCTTCGCGCTGTTCGGTCGACAGTTGCATCAGGGCCGCGCGCAACTGGCTGGCCTGCTGATCGCGCTCGCTGGCCGAGTCCGGCTGCTGTTCAGTGGGCGCTGCCAGTGATTGCTCATCGAATTCGCTGCTGCTGCCATGTCGTCCCAGCGCGCGCCAGTGATCAACCAGCCGGTTGTGGGCGATGCGGAAGGCATAGCGCTTGAAACCATGGCTTTTGCGGAAGCGCTCCCGGGCATCGATGATCCGCGACCAGACGTCCTGGTAGAGATCGTCCGCGCTGGCCCGGTCGCCGACGGCATGCAACAGGTAGCGGTACAGCGGTTGGCGATAGCGTTCATACAAAACCTCGAAAGCCCGGGCGTCGCCGCGGGCATAGGCCAGCATCAGGTCGTCGTCGGCGCGCGGATCGTTCATTGGACAAGACTAACCAATCCCGGCCCCGCGCGTTGGGCGGGGCCGGGGCGCTGGGTCAGGGCTGGGCCAGCGACAGGCTCTCGGCCAGGCGGATCAGCTGCAGGAATTCGCCGCGGTAGCCATCAGGATCGTCACCGCGGCCCCGGCTGGCCAGGGCGTGAATCTCGGCCGGGGTGAACTGCTCGAGATGCTCGCCACCGCGCAGGTGCTGGCCAAAGGCGGCCACGGCGGCGGCGAAGGCCAGATCATCACTGGCAACAGCGGCCGTGTCGGTGGAAGGGATCGGGCTTTCCAGCAGCTGGCTGCTGGCCTCGCCCGGGGTCTTGTAGCGCAGTCGCACAAAGGCCAGTTCATCGCCGCGGGGCGCTGCGTTCGCCGGGTCCTGGCCGGCGTAGCGCAGCGGGTCGATGCGTTCGCCACCGCTGCCGACCAGCGCGACCTCGTAGAGCGCCGTGACCGTATGCCCGGCGCCGACATCGCCGGCATCAACCGCGTCGTTGTTGAAGTCTTCGCGTTCGAGCTGGCGGTTCTCGTAGCCGATCAGCCGGTACTCGGCAACCACGGCCGGGTTGAACTCGACCTGGATCTTGACGTCGCTGGCGATCGTCATCAGGGTGGAGTGGCGCTCCTCGACCAGGACCTTGCGGGCCTCGCTCAGGGTGTCGATGTAGGCGCTGTTGCCGTCACCGGCTGCGGCCAGCTGGTCCATCAGGTAGTCGTTGTAATTGCCGCCGCCGAAACCCAGCGTGGTCAGGCTGATGCCGGACTTGCGCTGCTGGCGAACCAGATCGAGCAGGGCCTCCTGGTCGATCATGCCGACGTTGAAGTCACCGTCGGTGGCGATGATCACCCGGTTGATGCCGCCTTCGATAAAGCCCTGGCGGGCCTGGGTGTAGGCCGCCCGGATGCCGTCACCGCCATTGGTCGAACCGCCGGCCTGCAGCCGATCCAGGGCGGCCATGATGGTCGCGGTCTGATCACCCGGGGTGGATTCGAGCACCACACCGGTCCGGGCGGCATAGACCACGATGGCGATGCGGTCGTCGGCACCGAGCTGGCGGGTCAGCAGTTTCAGGCCGTTGATCACCAGCGGCAGACGATCGGGACCGTTCATGGAGCCTGAGACATCGATCAGAAACACCAGGTTGGCGGGCGGTATTTCCTCTTGCGGCGGTTCATAGCCACGAATGCCGATCTGGACCAGGCGGGTGTCGGCGTTCCATGGGGTGGTCGCCTGCTCGATGGTGACGCTGAAGGGAGCCTTGCCGGGCTCCGGGACCGGGTAGTCATAGCCAAAGTAGTTGATCAGCTCTTCGACCCGCACGGCGTCGCCGGGTGGCAGCCGGCCCTGCTGAAGCAGGCGACGGATGTTGGCATAGCTGGCGGTATCGACGTCGATGCTGAAGGTCGAGACCGGGTCTTCGGCTGCCCTCCGGATCGGGTTGCCGTCGAAGTGCTGGTAGCGCTCGCGATCTTGTGCCTGCAGGTGGCCTGCGGGATGGCCGGGCTGGGAAAGAACGTACCCGGTCGGTGCGACTTCGCCAATCGCAGCTTGCTGCATGGCCCGATCCGAGCGGGTGGCCAGTTCCGGGCGCGGCGGCTGGGGCAGGACGATCGGCTCGGATGGCCGGTTGGTGTCTTCGGTCTGGCCGGCATCGGGTTGCGGGCTGCTGCAGCCAACCACGATCAGGGTCGCGGCCAGGCCTGTGACCAGGATGGTTTTGCGCAGGGTTCTGGCGATGTTGTTGTCTTCGTGATTGTCTTTCGGAATGGTGATCATGGGTCGGACTCCTCGGGGTGTTGTTGACGCGTTCACCACAAACAACGCCCGAGTGGCCGAAAAGGGGTTAAACCCCCATGGTTTTTTTGCCTGCTGGCCGCAGCCGTATACTGACGCCATCTTCATCCTGAGATTCAGGGACGACGCCCAATGACATCTGTTCGCAAAATGATCCTGACGGCGACTGCCGCCTTGCTGGCGGCTTGTGGCGCCGACCAGGCACCGCAGACCCCGCCAGCCGCCGGATCCGAGCCGGCGCCCGAAGAGTCCAGCCTGGTGGTGCGTGGCCAGATGTACTATCTTGAGCGCATCGCCTTGTCGCCCGACAGCGTGGCGGTTGTCGAATTGCGGGATGGCGACGGTCCGGGGGCAGCATTGCTGGCGGCTTCGACCGAAGATCTGGGCAGCCGGCAGGTGCCGATTGACTTTGAACTGCAGGTCGATGCCGAATCTGTGGCCACGGTTGATGCGCTGGTTTTGCGGGCAGGGATCGTTTCCAGCCCGGGGCCGCTGCGCGTGACTGAAGCGATCGCCATCGAACAGCGCGAGGGTGATGTCGATCTGGGCCAGTTGCGCATCCGGCCGGCCGGGCAGGTGGCTTTCGGCCTCCCCTACCAGTGCGGCGGGCAAAGCGTGGTGTTTGGTGCGCTGGGCGAGCAAAGCTGGCTGCTGGCTGGCAGCGAGGTCTTCGCCCTGGAGCCGCAGCCTGCTGCGTCCGGTGCGCGCTACGTGAGCGGTGACGATGCGGGCACGGAATTCTGGAGCAAGGGCGAAGAGGCCACGGTCCGCGTGCGTGGCGAGACGCTGCCGACCTGCCAGCAGCTGATGGCACCCGAACTGCCCTTCGTCGCCCGCGGCCAGGAGCCCGGCTGGAGCCTGCGCATCGAATCTGAATCCATCGACCTGCATGCCTACTACGGCGAGCAACATCTAAGCTTTCCGCCGGTGGCCGCGCAGATCAGTGCTGCAGGGTTTCGCTACGAGACCGAAAACGAAGCGCATCGCCTGACCGTGTTGATCGATCGCCAGGCCTGCGCCGACACCATGGCCGACCTGGTCTATCCCTACCGTGTCCGCTACACCCTGGACGGAACGGCAGAACTGGGCTGTGGCGGTGACCCGCGCGAGGTGCTGATGGGCGAGGAATGGCAGATTGAACGCATCGGCGAGGAGGCGGTCGTCTCGGGCACCCAGCCGACCATCGCATTTTTCTCCGAGGATGGTGAGGACCGCTTCGGCGGACGGGCGTCGTGCAACCGCTACATGGGTGGATTCGATCTGACCGGTGAGGGTCTGAAACTGACCCCGGCGGCCAGCACGCTGATGGCCTGCCCCGACGAGGCCCAGGCGCTGCAGGAGCGCCGGCTGTTGGCCCTGCTTGGCGAGGTCTACGGCTTCGGGATCGATACCGAAGGACGCTTGCTGCTGCGAACCGGCGGCGGCGACATCGTGGCTGCGCGCTAGCGGGTCTCGCCCCGACGATTATTCGTCGAGCAGGCCGGCCTGCTGGCTGGTGGAGGGAGGGTCGAACAGGCGGACTTTCTTGCCGCCATGAAAGACCAGCTTGAACTCGCGTCGACTGACCGGCACGTAGCGATCGTTGCCGCCGATCTCGACCTGGGCGCCTTCAGTGGCGGCGTAGCCATGCTCGTCGACGCGGACCACCATGGTCGCCTTGGTGCCGGTGTGGCAGATGGTCTTGAGTTCCTTGAGCTCGTCGGCCCAGGCCAGCAGGTAGCGGCTTCCTTCGAACAGCTCGCCGCGAAAATCGGTTCTCAGGCCGAAGGCGAGCACCGGAATCTTGAGCTCATCGACAATCTCGCTCAAGCCGTAGACCTGCTCCCTGGTGAAAAACTGCGACTCGTCGGTCAGGACGCAGTGGATGTTGCCGTCGGCCAGTTCGTTCCTGACCAGCACGAATGGATCATCATCGGGCCTGACGGCCAGTGCCGGGGCCTCGATACCCACCCGCGAGCGAATCACGCCGTGGCCGGCCCGATTGTCGATGGCCGGGCTGAGCAGCAGCGGGCGCATGCCGCGCTCGGAGTAGTTATAGGCCGATTGCAGCAGGACCGTGGTCTTGCCCGCGTTCATGGTGGAGTAGTAGAAGTACAGTTTGGCCATGATCCGGCCTGAAGTTCAGTCGCGCGGGGGGTCGGTGCGCACGTCCAGCCACAGGACGGAGCGGTCCGGATGGTCGGCGATCCAGGCGCGCAAGACCTCGGCAACCTGATCGCATTCCGGACAGTCGGGCTGGCGATAGAGCGCCAGGGTCACGTCGGCCGGCGGCAGGTCTTCGATGGTGATGGTATTGCCCTCCGGGGTCCGGGTCCGTTCCACCAGCCGATCCAGCCGGACCATGGAGCGTTCGCCACGCCGCCGGTCGATGATCAGTTCCAGTTCGCGCTCGAAGCGGGGCCTGAAACCGCCCAGGTGAAAGGCAGCCGACTGATCGGCATGGTAGACGTAGAGTTGCGGGACGCGGACCACGATGCCGTCGGTCTTGGCCACGGCGCGCAGGTTGCCGACCAGACGCTGCTGCTGGGTCATCACTTCATAGCGCTGGAAAAGCTCGATTTGCCCGGTCTCGGCCAGTGCCGCTGGTGCAAAAAGGACGAGGGCGAGGGAAAACATAACAAGGCGCATCATGCCGACGAGTATATCGTTTGTGCCGTGCTTGGCCGGTACACGATCGGCTACAATCTCGCGCCCCGTCTCTGCCAGGCATTCGATGATCCGGCTCAATCCCCAGCAAAAGGCAGCGGTGACTCACCTGGATTCGCCCCTGCTGGTCCTGGCCGGGGCCGGATCCGGCAAGACCCGGGTGATCACCGAAAAGATCGCCTGGCTGATTGATCGCGGCCATTACCCGCCTGACCGAATCGCCGCGATTACCTTTACCAACAAGGCCGCGCGCGAGATGAAGACGCGGGTGAGCAAGCGCTTAAAGCGCGGCCGGGCCGAAGGTCTGACGATCTGCACCTTCCATTCGCTGGGCTGGCGCATCCTGCGTGAGGAGCCCGAGGCCAGCGGTCGGCGCAAGGGCCTGAGCATTCTTGATCAGCACGCCGCCGCTGACCTGGTGCGCGAACTGCTGCCGGCCGGGGCCAAGAACGACATGGTCTACGCGGTTCAGGCCGGTATCGGTCGCTACAAGGATGCCGGCATTGAGCCGGCGGCCGCGCTGGCCCGCGCTGAAGACGATAACGACGCCCGGGCCGCGCGCCTGTATCGGGAATACTGCGATCGCCTGACCGCGCTCAACGCGGTCGATTTCGATGATCTGATCGCGCTCCCGGCCAGGCTTCTGGAAGATCCGGTGATCCGGACCCGCTGGCGCCGTCGCCTGGCCTACCTGCTGGTTGATGAGTACCAGGACACCAGCGCGGCCCAGTACCGGCTGCTGACCCGGCTGGTCGGTGAGGTCGGTGCGTTTACCGCTGTCGGTGACGATGATCAGTCGATCTATGGCTGGCGCGGCGCGCGGCCGGAAAACCTCAGTCTTTTGGCGGCCGATTTCCCCAACCTCGCGGTGGTCAAGCTGGAGCAGAACTACCGCTCCACCGGCAAGATTCTCACCGCCGCCAACGCCGTCATCGCCGGTAATCCGCACGAGCTGGAAAAGAGACTCTGGAGCGAACTGGGGCCGGGGGACAACCTGACCGTCATGACCTATGCCGACGAGGCCGACGAGGCCGAGGGGATCGCCCGTGACATCCTTGGCGCCCACCACGGCAGCCGGGTGGCCTGGGGCGAGTGCGCGGTGCTGTATCGCTCCAATCACCAGGCCCGGATCCTCGAGCAGCAGCTGCGCGAGCACGGCATCCCCTACCTGGTCTCGGGTGGTCCGAGCTGGTTCGATGCGCGTGAAATCCGCGATGGGCTGGCCTATCTGCGCCTGCTGGTCAACCCGGAAGACAACCCGGCTTTCCTGCGCGTGGCCAACGCACCCCGGCGCGGCCTCGGCTCAACCGCCATGGCCCGGCTGGGCCAATACGCCGACGCCACCGGCAAGAGCCTGTTTGGCGCCGCCCTCGACCCGCTCTTTCAGAACGAGCTCACCGAGGCGACGGCGCGCGGATTCCGCGGCTTCACCAACCTGCTGATCGAATTCAACGACCGGGTTGAACGCGCCCCGCTCACGGAATTCGGGTCGATTTTTGCTGCCCTGATCGACCATGTCGGCTATCTGGACTGGCTGACCGGCCAGGACGATGAACCGAAGAAAGCCGACCGCCGGCGCCGCAACCTCGATGACCTGACCGGCTGGCTGACCCGCCTGGGCGGTGATGTGGAGTCGCCCGACGAGCTGCTGGCGCGGGTCTCGCTGGTGGCTGGCCCGGACGATGATCGCAATGACGGCGCCGACCTGGTCCGGCTGATGACCCTGCATGCCGCCAAGGGCCTGGAGTTTGCGCGCGTGTGGCTGGCCGGCTGCGAGGAAGGGCTGCTGCCCCATCAGAAAAGCATCGACGAGGGCCAGATCGAAGAGGAGCGCCGGCTGATGTACGTCGGCATTACCCGGGCTGGCCGGCGGCTGGTGATCAGCCACTGTCGCCGTCGGCGTCGCCAGCGCGAAAGTCATGAATGCCAGCCCAGCCGTTTTCTCGACGAATTGCCGGCCGAAGTGGTCGACTGGCCGGGTCGGGCCGGCGAGGAAAAGCCCAGCGCCGATGACGCCAGGGCCAACATCGCCGCCCTCAAGGCTCTGCTGGAAGGCTGAGTCGGAGTACCATGGCGGTCATGAACGTCCTGGTCCGATCCTGGCTGTTTGCCCTGTGCACGCTGCTGGCGCTGAGCGCCTGTCGGGCCGAAGGGCCGTGGGTGGAAGTCAACGGCCAGCGCTTCCATGTCGAAATCGCCGCCGATGACCAGACGCGTGCGATGGGACTGATGTTTCGCGATGAGCTGGCCGCCGACCGCGGCATGCTGTTTCTGTTCCGGCGCGAGGCCCAGCGCGCGTTCTGGATGATGAATACCCGCATCCCGCTTGACATCATCTATCTGGACCGCGATCTGCGCGTCGTCAGCATCGTGGCTGGCGCGCGACCGTGCCGGAGATCGCCGTGCCCGAGCTATCCCAGCCGGGGTCCGGCCCAATTCGTGCTGGAGCTCAATGCCGGCAAGGCCGCGGAACTGGGACTGGAGCCGGGCGATCAGCTGGTCGCCGGCGGGATTGATCTGGCCGCTGCCGATTAGCGCTTCAGACTTTTTGGCCATCGTTTCTTGATTCGCGGGCCATCCTGCGGTATAAAGGCGGGCTAGTTTCGTATTTTTCAGGATTGAACTGTCATGTCCCGAGTATGTCAGGTGACCGGCAAGCGGCCGCTGGTCGGAAACAATGTCTCCCACGCCAACAACAGGACCAGGAAGCGCTCGCTGCCCAATCTGCACAGCCACCGCTTCTGGGTCGAAAGCGAGAATCGCTGGGTGAAGCTGCGCGTGTCTACCAAGGGCCTGCGCGTGATTGACAAGAACGGTATCGACCAGGTGCTCGCCGACATGCGTGCACGCGGCGAAAAGGTCTAAATCAAGGAGAACCATCATGGCAGGTAGCGCGCGTGACAAGATTCGCCTGGTCTCTTCGGCCGGCACGGGTCATTTCTACACCACCAACAAGAACAAGAAGAACACCCCGCAAAAGCTGGAGTTCAAGAAGTACGACCCGGTGGTGCGCAAGCACGTGATCTACAAGGAAGCCAAGATCAAGTAATCACACCGACCGATCAACTGGACTTCCAGCACGCGCCGGGTCAACAGCCCGGCGTTTTTGCATCCGGATCACGGTCTTTAATCGGTCGCAGTGATGCCGGCCGACCGGGCGGCGCGCCGGACGTCGTTCTGCTAGACTGGAAATAAGCAAAACTTTCTGTTCTTTTGCTGTTCCAAGGAACATGAGATTTCGGCCCTGAACTGATACTGATGCGCCTGCTTGCCTACAGCCTGATTCTGGGACTGGTCCTGACCCTGGGCGGGCCCGCGCGTGCCCAGTCGGCAGAGGCTTCGATGTGGCAGTTGGCGGATGCGTCTGGACCCGGCCTAGCCGTGCTCGGCGAGCGCGATGCGGCCGGGCTGCCGGGCCTGAGGCCGCGCCTGACGATGTCATTGCCGCTGCCGGGGCAGCGCTTGGCAGCAGTGTCCGAGGACAGCGAGCCGACGTTTTCCTGGTCGCTGGAAGCCTGGCAGCTCAATACCGCCAGTCTGGCGCACATTCAGTGCAATCGCCTGACTTCAACAATTGACTCGTTCCTGGCCGAGGACTGCCGTTTTGTCGAAGACCCCGTGCCGCAGGGCTCGGTCAATCTGATGCGGGTCAGCGGTCAATGGACGGCCGCCCCCGGGCTTGACCTCAACATCGGCGCATTCTCGGCCCGTACCGACGACCTTCGTCCCGCGCCAGTGGCCGATTCGTTCCTGCTGCCCGGCTCGGAACCCATGGAGGGTCTGCGTTCCGGTGAAGGGTTGGATGCCGGAATCAGTTTCGGCATTGCCAATGAGCGCCTCGGGGATTTCCTCATCGGTCTCCAGGTGGCCCGTTATCGCCAGCGCATGAGTCTGCGGGATCTCGGGTTCGGCGGGTTGGACGCCGGCAGCACCTATGCCGGTGAAATCGAGCGCTATGCCAACAGCGCACAGCTGGCGGTCGGTTGGCGCCGGGGCCGGTTCAGCGGGGATCTGCTGGGCCAGGCACGCGATGTGCCGGTCTGGCTGGCGCCGGGGCAGTACGGCCAGGGTGTGCTGAACTCGTTTGACCTGGAATTTTCCTGGCGAGCGGTCCGCAATGCTTCGATTACCATCGGGGTGAGCAATGTTCTGGATGCCGCACCGCGCAATCTTGACGAGCCGGCCATTGACCCGGGTCTGGAAGACCCTGTCGACCCGATCTACGGCCGTATTCCCTACGTGCGCTACAAGCATGACCTGTAAGCCAATCTGATCATGAGCATGAAATTTGCCCTTTTCGCCGCGGCCATCGCGCTGCCGCTGGCTGTGCCTGTCGCTCAGGCCGATGAGTTTTCCAGTCTTGAAGAACGCATGACCGGTCGCGAATTTCGCGATGCCGGGCTGCACAAACTGACCGAAGAGGAGCTGGCCAGCCTCAACCGCTGGATCCGGCTGCGCTCTTTAGCCGAAGGCGAGGTGCCCGACTGGGCCAGCGGCGCTGCGGCAGCAACTGCTCCAGGTGCTGCAGACGCCGCCCCGGCCCCTGCGGCCAGTGATAACCGCGGCCTGCCGGGTGGTGGGCGCAGCGAGATCAACAGCCGTCTGGTGGGGACTTTCAGTGGTTGGCGCGGGGACAATGTGTTCGAACTGGAAAACGGCATGGTCTGGGAGCAGGCCGAGGCGGGCAGCTTCTCGATTGCGCCGGTCGAAAATCCGGCGGTGCGGATCCGGCCGGGCATGTTCGGCACCTGGCAGTTGCAAGTTGACGGGTACAACACCCGGGTACGCGTTCAGCGCGTCCGTTAGCGATCCGGTCTCCGGCCTTTCTGCAAGCCCGCCCCACGCCTGTGCAAGGCGCGTTGTTCAGGAAGACTCCGGCGGCGGTCGGTTACGCGGCAGTTTGAGCCAGAACAGCCAGCCCCGGCCGACTCCGTAGAGCGTCAACCCCAGCGGTAGCGTGATCAGCGCCCCGACCGGCGGCGGGAAGAACCAGCCCTGTGGCGGGGCGCCCCACCACCAGATTGCACCGACCACCAGCAGTGCCAGGGCGATGTAGGTCAGGTTGGCGGCGCGCTCGGCCTTGCGACGCCAGCGCTTTCGCACCAGGCGGTTGCGTTCCTCACCGGACAGTTTTCCCACTGGGGTGTTGCAGTGCGGGCACGATTTGGCCAGCGAAGACATGCGCTGGCCACAGTTGGGACAGGTAACGATAGCCATGCCCTTAAGCCTAGCGCAGCCGACTGCCGCTTGCTGGAGTGTCGACCGTCATTCGGGTGTTGTCGGCTCGTCCAGGTCGGGAAAGAACTCAACGGTTACTTCCAGTCCGCCTGACGGACGGTTACGGAATCCAAGGCGCCAGTCGTACAGGTCGCACAACCGCTTGACGATCGACAGTCCCAGACCGGAGCCCTTGGTGCCAGCCGTCTGGCGGCCGCGGAAGTGACGGTCGAAGACGCGCGGCAGCTCTTCTTCGGCGATGCCCGGACCGGTATCAAGAATACGGGCCTGACCATGGTCGACGGCGATTCTGACCTCACCTTCGGTGGTATAGCGCACCGCATTGCCGACCAGGTTGCCCAGGACCACCGCAATGACCGCTTCGGGCGCGATCACTTTGAGCGTTTGCCGACTGTCAAGCGAGATCTTCAACGGCCGCTCTCCGACCAGCGGGCGATAGTTGGCCACCACCTGCTCGGCGATTCTGGTCACGTCCTGACCGGTCAGGTCGGTGTCGCGATCGCGAACTGCGCGGACCAGGT
The DNA here is from genome assembly GCA_046540955.1 of Wenzhouxiangella sp. Lineage (GTDB taxonomy): Bacteria > Pseudomonadota > Gammaproteobacteria > Xanthomonadales > Wenzhouxiangellaceae > Wenzhouxiangella. Next base: position 85,622 of record JBKHEF010000001.1, on the reverse strand, counting down.
GCAGAAGTGCGGTGGTGATATCGGTCGACTGGCGGGCGGCGCGTGCGATGCGCAGCAGCCGCTCACGATTGCGTTCCGACAGATCCGGCTGGGCCAGCATCAGTTCCGTGGCGCCCGAAATCACCGCCAGCGGTGTGCGCAGCTCATGTGAGACATCGGCATTGAAGGCCTGGTCACGCTCGACCAGTTCGTGCAGGCGGCTGGCGTAGGCATCCAGCGCGGCTGCCAGCTGACCGACCTCATCATCCGGGAAATACTGCTTCAGGGAAGTCGGGGGGGCATGTTCGTCAAGCGATTCCAGCCGTCGGGCCAGATCGGTGACCGGTGCCAGCACCCGCCCGGATGACCAGATCCCCAGCGCCAGCGACAGCAGCGAGAAGAAGATCACCACCGCAATGAGGGCCCAGACCAGGCGGCGCAGCAGTTCGCGGTTTTCCGAGACGTCGTAGGTCAGAAAAACCCAGAAATCATCGTCCTTGCGCACGGCGGCCTTGTAATGCGCCTCGGCGGTGCGGACATCGTGCACGCCGGTGGGCAGGGCGCGGAACGGTTCGGGCACGATGGCGGCCCGGTCTGGCCGGGTGACATAGCCTTGCAGGCGGGTATAGAAGGGTTCGACCAGGGTTGGATCACGACGCAGGTCACTGATGTATTGATCGACCTCATCGGCCAGGGTGTTGGCGATCAGGGCATCTTCCAGCCAGTTCTGCAGGAACAGTGCAGCACCGGCAAACAGCACACTCAGCAGCGTGCCGAAAATGACGAACGACAGGATCAGTCGGCTTCTAAGCCGACGACGAAACTTCATCGGGCGGAGCCAGACAGTAGCCGATGCCGTGCCGGGTATTGATCAGCGGAGTACCAAAGGGTTTGTCAATGGCGGCGCGCAGGGTATGGATGTGGACCCGCAGACTGTCGCTGTCGGGCAGTTCCTCGCCCCAGACATGGTTTTCCAGATCGCGCCGGGTCACTACGGCCGGCGAGGCACTCATCAGTTTTTCCAGCAGTTTCAGTCCGATGGGGTTGAGATCGAGTTTCTTGCCAGCGCGCCTGACGGTATAGGTCTCGAGGTTGTATTCGAGGTCGGCCACCTTGAGCTCACGTGGTTTGATCCGCTGGCCGCGGCGCTTGAGCACCTCCAGGCGCGCTTCGACCTCGCGCAATTCGAACGGTTTGACCAGGTAATCATCAGCCCCGGATTCGAATCCGGCCAGCTTGTCGTCAAGCTGATCGCGGGCGGTCAGCATCAGCACCGGGGTGCCCTTGCGAGCTTCTTCGCGCAGCTTGCGGCAGACTTCCAGGCCGTCCATGCCCGGCAGGGCAAGATCAAGGACGATGGCATCGAAATCGTTGACGATGGCCAGGTGCAGCCCGGTGACGCCGTCGTAGGCGTAGTCGACTTCATGCCCGCGATCGCTCAGGAAATCGCCGAGATTGGCGGCGATATCGCGATTGTCTTCGATGATCAGGATGCGCATGTTGGCAAGCAGACTCCAAAAAGAAAAGACCCGGGCGAGGCTGATACACCCGGGTCTTCAGGGCCCTGTGACGCCGGCCCACACCTTCGCACGAAGACCGTGATTGAAGACCAGCCCGCAAATGTTAAGGCCTGGCAGGTTAACCGTTGGTTAATCCTCGCGCAACTGCCGGTTATCTCAGAGATCGCCCGTCGTCGACCAGGTCGAGATCTTTGAGATTGCCGCTCAGGGTCTCGGAATCGGCTCCTTCGCTGAGTTTCACGGTCAGGCGCAAGTCATTGGCCGAATCGGCGTGCCGCAGGGCGTCTTCGTAGGAAATCAGGCCCTGCTGATACATGCTGAACAGGCTTTGATCGAAGGTGACCATGCCGTGGTGACGGGAATCTTTCATCACCTTTTTCAACTCTTCGAGCTTGCCCTTGCGCAGTTTTTCCTGCACCAGCGGCGAGTTGATCAGGATCTCGACGGCCACGTGGCGACGGTCGCCATCGATGGAAGGGATCAGCTGTTGGGCGATGACGGCTTTGAGATTGAATGACAGGTCAAGCAGGATCTGGTGATGCCGGTCTTCCGGGAAGAAGTGCAGGATGCGGTCCATCGCCTGGTTGGCATTGTTGGCATGCAGCGTGGTCAGGACCAAATGGCCGGTCTCGGCAAAGGTAATGGCATGCTGCATGGACTCGCGGGTGCGGATCTCGCCGATCATGATCACGTCGGGCGCCTGGCGCAGGGTGTTGCGCAGCGCCATTTCGAACGAGACCGTATCGAGGCCGACTTCTCGCTGGGTGATCAGGCACTTGCGGTGCTTGTGGACATATTCGATCGGGTCCTCGACGCTGATGATGTGGCCGGTGGAATTGCAGTTGCGGTGACCGACCATGGCGGCCAGCGTGGTCGATTTTCCGGTGCCGGTCGCCCCGCACAGGAACACGATGCCGCGCTTGGCCATGGCCAGTTCGGCCAGTGAATCGGGCAGGTCAAGTTCCTCGAAAGTGGGAATCTTGGTCTCGATGCGTCGACAGACGATGCCGATGCTGTTGCGCTGGTAGAAGGCGCTGACCCGGAACCGCGCCGCCCCCTCCAGCGAGATCGCGAACTGGCATTCCCGGGTTGTCCGGAACTCCTCGCGCTGATCCTCGCGCATGATGCCATGCACGATGCTGCTGACTTCCTCATGGGTCAGCGCCTCGCGCCCGATCGGCCTGATCTTGCCGTTCACTTTCAGGCAGGGTGGCGCACCGACGGTGACAAACAGGTCCGAGCCCTTGGCGTCATGGAGCTGGCGCAGCCAGTCGCGGATATCGTTCATGTGTTACTCCCGCTTGAATCCGGGTGATCAGGTGGATCGAATCAGGCCAGGGCCTGCTTGTTCTGGGCCTTGCGCAGGGCCTCCTGCTTGGCCACCACGCCGCGCCGGACCAGGTCGATCAGGCACTGGTCCAGCGTGGTCATGCCGACATTCTGGCCGGTCTGAATGGCCGAGTACATCTGGGCAACCTTGTCCTCGCGGATCAGGTTGCGAATGGCCGGCGTGGCGACCATGATTTCATGGGCGCCGATGCGACCACCTCCGACCCGCTTGAGCAGGGTCTGCGAAATCACTGCACGCAGCGATTCGGAGAGCATCGACCGCACGACAGGTTTTTCGTCGCCGGGAAAGACATCGATGATCCGGTCGATGGTCTTGGGTGCCGAAGAGGTATGCAGGGTGCCGAACACCAGGTGTCCTGTTTCGGCCGCGGTCAGGGCCAGGCGCACGGTCTCGATATCACGCAACTCGCCGACCAGGATGATGTCGGGATCCTCACGCAGGGCCGAGCGCAGGGCCTGGTTGAAGCCGTGGGTGTCGCGCTTGACCTCGCGCTGGTTGATCAGGCAGCGCTGGGGGGTGTGAATGAATTCGATCGGATCCTCGATGGTCAGGATATGCCCGCTCTCGTTCTTGTTGAGATGGTCGATCATCGCCGCCAGGGTCGTGGATTTGCCCGAGCCGGTGGGTCCGGTCACCAGCACCAGCCCGCGCGGCACGTTGATGATGTCGCGGAAGACCGCCGGGGCGTTGATATCCTCAAGCGTCCAGATATCGTTAGGAATGACCCGGAAGGCGGCCGCCATGCCACGGTGCTGGTTGTAGGCATTGACGCGGAAACGGGCCATGCCCGGAACGGCGTAGGAGAAGTCAACCTCAAGGTTGGCCTCGTAGTCGCGCCGCTGGTTGTCGTTCATGGTCGAGTAGATCAGGTCGGCCATGTTCTTGTTGTCGATCGGCGGGGTGTTGATCCGATGAATGTCGCCGTCGACGCGGATCATGGGTGGCAGGCCGGCGGAAATGTGAAGGTCCGAGGCCTTGCTCTTGACGGTGAAAGCGAGCAGTTCCGTAATGTCCATGGCGTGTGTCCCCGTGAGACGAGCGCTTGCGCTGGCTGCCGAAAGCTTTTACTGAGAATACCATGCAAACAGCGCGGATTGCTCGCCCGTCTGCGACCTGGCTGGCATACTAGCCGGCCAGTTGCGAAAAAGTACAAAGGTCATGACCCGTCTTCATCAGGTCACCGAGCGCATGGCGGTTGCGGCCACGGCGGCCCAGCGACCACTGTCTTGCATTCGTCTGCTCGCGGTCAGCAAGAAACAGCCGCTTGAGCGCATCCGGGCGCTGGCTGGTGAGGGTCAGACCGCTTTTGGCGAGAACTACGTCGATGAGGCCATCGCCAAGATGGATGCGCTGTCCGATCTGGACCTGGAGTGGCATTTCATCGGCCCGATCCAGTCCAACAAGACCCGGCTGCTGGCCGAGCGCTTCGACTGGATCCAGACCGTTGACCGGATCAAGATCGTGCGTCGGCTCAATGACCAGCGCCCACCAGGCCGGTCGCCGTTGAACGTGCTGATTCAGATCAATCTTGATGCAGAAGCCCAGAAGGCCGGTTGTGCGCCGGAAGCACTCGATACCCTGGCTGCGGCCATTGCCGCTGCCGATCGCCTGCGACTGCGCGGGCTGATGGCGATTCCAGCGCCTCGTGATGACCACCAGGCCCAGTTCGAGGTGTTCCGGCGACTGCGCCTGGCCTTCGATCGCCTGGCCGCAAACTATCCATCGGTCGATACCCTGTCGGCCGGCATGTCTGCCGACCTTGAGGCCGCGATTGCCGCCGGCAGCACCATGATCCGGGTTGGCACTGCGCTGTTCGGGCCGCGTCCGTCATGACCGGCGCTGCGCCACTACAATAGGGGGCATGGCGGTCGAGACCACAGCATTCATCGGCGGCGGCAACATGGCTCGGGCCCTGATCGGGGGACTGTGCCGCGCTGGACATCTGCCTGAAGCCATCTGCGTGGCCGACCCGGGTGCCGCGGCGCGCGATCGCGTTGCGGCCGAATTCGGGGTACCGGTCACCGCCAGCAATCCGGTGGCCGTGGCCGGGGCCCGGGTCATCGTGCTTGCGGTCAAGCCTCAGGTCATGGGGCAGGTTCTGCCCGAACTCCAAACGGCCCTGGCGCCGGATGCGCTGGTCATCAGCATTGCTGCCGGTATCACGCTGGCCACACTTCGCCGGGGCCTGGGCGAAAAGGGCCGGCTGGTCCGCGCCATGCCCAACACGCCGGCCCTGTTCGGTGTCGGCATGACCGGAATGGTCGCCGATTCGCACGTGGAAGCCGAAGATCGCAAGCGGGCGGTCGACATCCTGCAAACGGCCGGCGAGACGGTCTGGCTGGATGACGAGGGGCTGATGGATGTGGTCACCGCCGTATCCGGTTCGGGCCCGGCCTATTTCTTTGCCCTGGCCGAGCAGCTTGCCCTGGCCGGGGAGCGGGCCGGGCTGGCGCCGGCGGTGGCCGCCAAGCTGGCCCGCCAGACGGCTTTCGGGGCCGGGACCATGCTGGCCCGCTCCGATCACACTGCCGGCCAGCTGCGCGAGCAGGTGACCTCGCCCGGCGGAACCACCGCGGCAGCCCTGGCCGTCCTGAGCGCCGGCGGTTTTGAAGATCTGGTCGCCCGGGCTGTCGATGCCGCGGTCCGGCGCGGTCGTCAACTGGGAGAAAACTGAGCATGGGATCCCCGGCCAATGCTTTTTCGTTCCTGATCGAGACGGTCATCCACCTCTACCTGGTGGTGATCCTGCTGCGGATCCTGCTTGAAGCCGCCCGGGCCGATTTCTACAACCCTATCGTGCAGGTGCTGGTTCGCCTGACCGATCCATTACTCAAACCCTTGGGCAAGCTGATTCCGAATGTCGGTCGCATCAACCTCTCAGCGGTCGTGTTGCTCTACGTCATCCAGCTGCTCGGCCTGATTATCCTGGTCGTCCTGTCGGGCCGCCCGCCCGATCCGCTGTTACTGGCCGTGCTTGCCATCATGCGCCTGGTGCGGATGCTGCTGGTGCTGTACATGATCCTGATCCTGATCTCGGTGATCCTGTCGTGGGTGGGCCACGGGGTCCGTCACCCGATCGTGCCACTGGTCTACCAGCTGGTTGATCCCGTGCTGGCTCCGATCCGCAGGGTGCTGCCCAATCTGGGCGGCATTGATCTGTCGCCACTGGTCGCCATCATCGGCATCCAGTTTCTGATCATCCTTTTGGGGGTGTGAGCTGAAAGCAGGGTTGCATTGCGCCGGTCAGCATGAATTGGCCCCGGCTGCTCGAGTTGGTCTGCCAAAGGCAGGTATGCTGACTGTCATGGATGACATGGCAAGACATCTCCTGATCCCACTGCTGGCGGTGGCGCTTCTGGTTGCGTTGCCGGATGGCGTAGCCGCCCAGCAGGCCGAGGATCTGGGTGCTTACCGGGTCCACTACAGCGCCATCAACACCAGCCAGCTCAGCCCCGAGGTCGCGCGTGCTTTTGGCATCCAGCGCTCGACCTCGCGCGCCCTGCTCAACCTGGCGGTGCTCGGCAAGCGCGAAGACGCGCTTGATGAACCGATGCGCGCGCACATAGAGGTCGAGGCGGTCAACATCGCCGGGCAGCGCCGGCCGATCGAGTTGCGCGAAGTCACCGAGCAGGAGGCGATCTATTACATTGGCACTTTCCGGATTCATAACGAAGAGCGGATCACCTTCCGGGTTGACGTGGCGCCGGAAGGGATCAGCGGACCGCCGCGCAGCTTCCGCTTTCAGCAGCAGTTTTTTGTCTACTGAGGCTCAGGGGCCCGGGCGACCAGTTCGTAGCTGCGCAGGGCCCAGCGTGCGTCCTGATCAAAGCCGCCGGTATTGACCCAGCGCGCCAGATACCAGAACTGGCCGAGATCGAACTGGCGCGCGCGCAGTTCCTCAGGCAATACCGGCAGGAAATCAGGTGGGGGGACTTCAAACAACTCGGGTGGTTCGATGTGGCCGATCCGGTCAGCTTCAAGCTCGGCCAGCAGGGCCTGATATTGCTCGCTCCAGCGCCGATCAGGCGCATCGATTTGTTCAGGGTGATGCAGGCGCAGGGCCAGCAAACGCCATTGGCTTCCGTCCCAGGCCGCGCTGATCAGGATCTCCCAGCCGTCTTCGGCAAAACGCACCAGCTCGGTTCGTTCACCGGCATGCGAAGCGCTGCCGGCCCCGGCCAGCGCGGTGTCGATCAAGTCGATGAAGTGGTCGAAATCCGCGGCCTGGGCGTTCAGCTGGACACTGATCAGCAGCGCTGCGCTGGCCAGTGCGAGCCGGTTCACGACCCGGCGCCCGCCAGATGCTTGCGACGGATGAATTCGGCGTGCGGGACGCCGAGCAGGTCGGCCAGGCGGCGCAGCAGCTGTTCCTCGAAACGGTCGAGGTGACCGTCGGCCAGGGCGACTTTCCATAACCAGCCGACCAGGGCATCGCGCTGCTCGCGCGCCAGCCCGGTACGCAGGCTGCGGGTGAAATCATGCAGCGAGACCGCCTGGTCACGCAGCGATCGGGCCTCGGCGATCAGTTCGTCCAGTTCGGCCCCGGCCAGTCCGAAGGCGGCCTCGACGGCCTGGCGGACCATGGTCAGTTCCTGATCCTCGAGCCGATCATCGGCCGTGGCCATCTCGAGCAGCACCACCGCACCGGCCCGGGCCAGGGCCTGTTCATCGGCGGCCGGCTCGTGCCGGTTGACGATGGATTTGAGTTGTTCGAACCAGTGGGTCACTTTGTTTCGGTTGTTTGGTGCCAATCCCGTACGATAACGCGATGACTCCGCAACGCAAAGCCCGTATCGAAGCCGTCGCCGCCCGGCGCCAGCCCGACCTGACCGTGTTCATGGAGCGGGTCCACAAGCCACATAACGTGGCCGCGATCCTGCGTACCTGCGATGCGGTCGGGGTGATGCAGGCTCATGCCGTTCCCGGTGACGAGGGCCTGCCGCGGCTCAACCATACCTCGCAGGGTGCCCAGCGCTGGGTCGAACTCCAGCGTCACAGCGATACCCCGGGTGGTCTTGGCGCGCTGCGCTCGGCCGGCTTCCGGCTGTACGCGGCACATTTTTCGTCTTCGGCGGTGGACTTCCGGATACCGGACTACACCCGGCCGACCGCCATCATCATGGGCACGGAAAAATTCGGCGTCAGCGACCAGGCCCTGGGGCTGGTCGATCAGGAGATCGTCATCCCCATGCTGGGCATGAGTCAGTCGCTGAATGTCTCGGTGGCGACCGCCCTGATCCTGTACGAGGCCCAGCGTCAGCGCGCCGCGGCCGGCCTGTATGGGCCCCGACCGCTGACCGCATCGCCCTGGAAGGAACTGGCCGCCGGCTGGATTCAGCGCGATCTGGACCGGCGCAAAACGCCGCTGCCCGGCATCGACGCCGATCAGGGGTAAAGCAGGCTTTCGAGCCACTGGCCGTCGATCACTTCGTAGCGCACCCGTTCATGCAGGCGGTACTGGCGTCCGTACCAGAACTCGACCCGGCGCGGCCGGACCCGGAAGCCGGACCAGTGCGGCGGCCGCGGGACCTCGCGGTCGCGGTAGCGCGCTTCGACCTCGGCGACGCGCTGGTCGAAGACCTCGCGGCTTTTCAGTGACTGCGACTGTTTTGACGCCCAGGCGCCGATCTGGCTGCCGCGCGGCCGGCTGGCAAAATAGGCGTCGGCTTCGGCCGCCGTGACCGGCTCGACGACACCCTCGACCTTGACCTGCTCGGCGATTTCGCGCCAGAAAAAGACCAGGGCGACGTTGGGGTTGCCGGCCAGCTGGCGGCCCTTGCGCGACTCAAGGTTGGTGTAGAACACGAACCCGTCGGTATCGACACCCTTGAGCAGCATGGTGCGGGCGCTGGGCCGCGCGTGCTCGTCGACGGTGGCCAGCGTCATCGCGGTCGGTTCGGGGACCCGGGCAGCCTCGGCGCGGGCGAATCCTTCCTGGAAGCGGGCCAGCATGGCCGCACTCATCGGGGGTACAACGATAGTCATGGCAGAAGTTCCCTGTATCCAGTCCTGTAGTCCGGGTATTGAAAAACGAAGCCGCTGTCGATCAGGCGGTGGTTGGCAACCCGCTTGCCCTGGCCGCCGTCCTGCCCTTCCCGGTCCGGCGGGGGCAGACCCAGCTGGCCGGCCAGCCAGTCGAGGACCTCGCAGCGCGGTGCCGGAAGCGCGTCGCTGGCGCAGTAGACCGGTGCCGGTTCGGAAAGATCCAGCAGGTGGGCCAGTACGGCGGCACAGTCCTCGGCATGGATCCGGTTGGTCCACTGCGGCGGCCTGGCCCGGCAGCGGGCCGTGCCGGATACGAGCGAGCGGATCAGGTAGTCCCGGCCGGGCCCGTAGATCCCGGAAAAGCGTACGCTGAGACCACCGGAGCGGGCGCACAGCGCTTCGGCCTCGAGCAGCAGTTGGCCGGTAAATGCCGATGGCGCGGTCGGACTGTCCTCATCGACCCAGCTGCCGTCGTCCTGTCCGTAGACCGCGGTGCTGGAGACGAAGATCAGCCGATCACTGTGGCAGGCGGCCAGCAGGTTGTCCAGGCCCTCGACATAGGCGGCCCGGTACGCCTCAGGCGTACGTTGGTCGGGCGTGGCCTGGTAGATGACCGCATCCCAGTGGCCGGCGACCAACGCCAGGCTGGCCGGTTCCTGCAGATCGGCCCGCAGCCTTTGGATGTGCGCCGGCAGCTGTTCGGGGTGCCGGCGCAACCCATGGATCAACCAGTCTTCAGGACGCAGCCGCCTGGACAGGCGTATGCCGAGGTCACCGCAACCGGCGATCAGCAGCCGTTTCATCCCTGGCTGAGCGCCGCTTCGGGCGGGCCGCCACCGGGGTGCGGCCGCGGCGGCAGCATGCGCAACCAGATCAGCCAGACCACCAGGGCATCGAGGATGATCAGGGCCTGCCACAGGTACAGGTGGAACCAGTTGAACCAGGTCATGTTCCATTGGCCCATGTAGAACAGGCTGATGATCCGCACCAGGTTGAGCGACTGGATGGCCACAAAACCGATGCCGAATCCGATCAGCTTGTGCTTGAGCGAGGCGGGGAAGGCAAAGATCGCGGCAAACAGGATGATCAACGCCTCGACCCCGTTGCAGCCCGGCTCGATGCTGACGGCAAAACCGGACTGCAGATCACGGATGACCTTGCCGGACGATCCCACCCCGCTGTCGAACAGTTCGATCAGAAACACGCTGATGTCGGCCAGGATGGCCGTGAAAGGCAAAATGACGTGTTGCTGGACCGGCTGCAGCACCTCGATGGTGAACAGGGCAAGCAGCAGGACGATGAACAGGATGGAAAAACGCAGCATGGCAATGTCCGGACGCCGGAATCGGCATTTTGCGCTATGGTAGCAAACCCCCTTCGGGCCGCTTGTGTGCGTGATAGCATGACGACCTTTCAATCAAGGTGCCCCGGTCGCCGGCTTGCCGATGTCGAACCCATGCAGTCGCCAGCATCCCGGGCCGTCAAGCCTGGCCGGACCGGATCGCAGCAGCCGTCAATCGTGGACAACGTCATCCTGATCGGCCCGATGGGCTCGGGCAAGACCACTGTCGGCAAAGTGCTTGCCCCCAGGCTGGGACTGGAGTTCATTGATTTGGACCAGCAGATCGAGGCTCGTTGCGGGGTCGATGTCAGCCTGATCTTCGAGATCGAGGGCGAGCAGGGCTTTCGCGCCCGCGAGCATGCCATGCTGGCCGAGTTGAGCGCGCGCAAGGGGATGCTGCTGGCAACCGGTGGCGGCAGCGTGCTGGATCCAGCCAATCGCGACTTGTTGCGTTCGGCCGGGCTGGTGGTCTGGCTCCAGACCGATGTCGATCAGCAGTTGCGGCGCCTGGCGCGTGATCAGCGGCGGCCCCTGTTGCGCGCGCCCGACCGCCGGGCGCGCCTGGAAAAACTGGCTGCCGAGCGCGATCCGCTCTACCGGGCCTGCGCCCACCAGGTGGTGCGCTCGGCCGATATCAGCCCCTCGCGCATGGCGCTGCGGGCCGAAAAAGACATCAGGCAGGCTTTACGCGAGGTCACGCCGACATGAAAGTCATCCAGGTCGCCCACGGTGGCGGCGAATACCCGGTTTACATCGGCCAGGGCCTGCTCAATACCGCCAGCGTGTGGGCGCGTCATCTGCGCGGCCGCGTCCTGCTGGTTACCGACCGGACGGTGGCCGCCCACTATCTGGGCCGGCTTGATCCGGTTATCGGTGGAATCAAGCATCAGCAGCATGTCATCCTGCCCGAAGGCGAGGAGCACAAGACGCTGGCCAACTGGCAACGGCTGCTCGACGAGCTGGTTGCCCTTGGTGCCCAGCGCGATGCCACCGTGGTGGCGCTGGGCGGTGGCGTGATCGGGGACATGGCCGGTTTTGCCGCCGCCGCCTACATGCGCGGCATCCGTATCGTCCAGGTACCGACCACGCTGCTGGCCCAGGTCGATGCCGCGGTCGGCGGCAAGACCGGGGTCAACCTGCCGGCCGGCAAGAACCTGGTCGGTGCCTTCCATGCCCCGAACGCGGTCATCGTCGACGTCGACACGCTGACCACGCTGGATGAGCGCGACTACCGGGCCGGCCTGGCCGAGGTGGTCAAGTATGGCGCGATCCGCGATGCCGGCTTCCTCGCCTGGCTGGAGCAGGAGGCCGAGGCGCTCAATGCGCGCCTGCCCGATGCGCTGATGGAGGCGGTCCATCGCTCGGTTGCCAACAAGGCCGAGGTGGTCGCGGCCGATGAACGGGAAGCCGGCGAGCGTGCCCTGCTCAACTTTGGCCACACTTTCGGTCACGCGTTAGAAACCGCCACCGGCTACCAGCGCTTTCGCCACGGCGAGGCCGTGGCGATCGGCATGGTCGTGGCCGCGCGCTTGAGCGAGCAGCTCGGCATGGCGCCGGTCGGTGTGGCCGATCGTCTGGTTGCCCTGCTGGCCCGGCTGGGCCTGGCGACCGACCTGCCCACTGACGTGGATCGCGATCGGCTGCTTGAGTTGATGCGCCTGGACAAGAAGAACGCGGCCGACCAGATCCGCCTGGTGCTGCTGGAAGACCTGGGCCGGGCCGTGGTCCGGCCCTGCCCGAGCGACCAAATTCGAGAGGTACTGACTGCATGACCGACCGCACCAACAGCCTGTTCCTGCGCGCTCTTAGACGAGAGCCGACCGAGCGCACCCCGATCTGGATGATGCGCCAGGCCGGGCGTTATCTGCCCGAGTACCGGGCCACCCGGGCCCGGGCCGGCAGTTTTCTCGACCTGGCCGGCAATCCGGAACTGGCCTGCGAAGTCACCCTGCAGCCGATCGAGCGCTATGGCTTCGATGCCTCGATCCTGTTTTCCGACATTCTGATCCTGCCGCACGCCATGGGGCTGGGGCTGGGTTTCGCCGCCGGCGAAGGGCCGTACTTCGATCGCCCCATCCAGGGCCCGGCTGATATCGATGCGTTGCCGATGCCCGACCCGAACGAGGATACCGGCTATGTGATGGAAGCGGTGCGGCTGATCCGGGCCGGTCTGCCGGACCAGACCCCGTTGATCGGTTTTGCCGGCAGTCCCTGGACGGTGGCAACCTACATGATCGAGGGTCGCAGCAGCAAGGATTTTGCCCGCGCCAAGCAGTTGCTGCTGGCCGAGCCGGAGGCCGCCCACCGGCTGATGAAGCACCTGGCCGATGCTACCGCCGCCTACCTGATCGCCCAGGTCGAGGCCGGGGCTGATGCGCTGATGGTGTTCGATTCCTGGGGTGGGGTGCTGTCGCCGCGGCTGTACCGGGCATTCTCACTGGCCTCTCAGCAGCGTATCGTCGACCAGCTGCGTGCCAGCTGCCCCGAAACCCCCATAATCCTGTTCGGCAAGGGCTGCGGCCAGCACCTGGAGCTGCTGGCCGACACCGGCTGCGAGGGCCTGGGCGTGGACTGGACCATGGATTTAAGCGAGGCCCGCGCCCGGGTCGGGCACCGCGTTGCCCTGCAGGGCAACCTGGACCCGGCGGTGATGCTGACCTCGCCCGAGATCGTCGCGGCCGAGGCCCGGCGCGTACTGGAGAGCTTCGGCGACGGCCCGGGCCACATCTTCAACCTCGGCCACGGCATTACCCCGGGGGTTGATCCGGAAAATGTGGCGGTGCTGGTCGAGACCGTCCGCGAGGCGAGCGCGCGAACGGTCTCTTAGCGCCAGCGCTTACTCGATATCGAGGAAGCTTCGGAGCTGCTCCGAGCGGGTCGGATGACGCAGCTTGCGCAGCGCCTTGGCCTCGATCTGGCGAATCCGCTCGCGGGTGACGTCGAACTGCTTGCCGACTTCTTCGAGGGTATGGTCAGTGTTCATGTCGATCCCGAAGCGCATGCGCAACACCTTGGCCTCGCGCGGGGTCAGTCCGCCGAGCACTTTCTGAACCGTGTCGGTCAGGCCGGTGGTGGTGGCGGTGTCGACCGGTGAGAGGATGTTGATGTCCTCGATGAAATCGCCCAGGTGCGAGTCTTCATCATCGCCGATCGGGGTCTCCATGGAAATCGGCTCCTTGGCGATCTTCAACACCTTGCGCACCTTGTCTTCGGGCATTTCCATCTTGACCGCCAGTTCGTCCGGTGTGGGTTCTCGTCCCATTTCCTGGAGCATCTGGCGGCTGACCCGGTTGAGCTTGTTGATCGTTTCGATCATGTGGACCGGGATGCGGATGGTGCGCGCCTGGTCGGCAATCGAGCGGGTGATGGCCTGGCGGATCCACCAGGTGGCGTAGGTCGAGAACTTGTAGCCACGGCGGTATTCGAACTTGTCGACCGCCTTCATCAGGCCGATGTTGCCTTCCTGGATCAAGTCCAGGAACTGCAGGCCGCGGTTGGTGTATTTCTTGGCGATCGAGATGACCAGGCGCAGGTTGGCCTCGACCATTTCCTTCTTGGCCCGCCGGGCCATCGCCTCACCGATCGACATCGAGCGGTTGAGTTCGCGCAACTCGGCAATGCTGACCCGCTGGGCTTTTTCGAATTTGGCCAGGCGGGCCTGGAGCTCGGCGATGCGGTCGCTGTGCTCGCGCAGGGCCTTGCCCCACTTGGTCTGGCGCCGGACCAGTCCGGCCAGCCATTCGGGATCGGATTCGTTGTCCTGGAAGCTCTGGATGAATTCCTTGCGCGGCATGCCGGCCTGGTCAACGCAGATATCCATGATCTTGCGCTCGATGCCGCGCACGATCGCGACATGGAAACGCATGCGGTCGATCAGGTGGTCGAACATGCGCGGCGGCAGTTTCAGGCGCATGAACTGCTCGGAGATCTGGTCCTTGGTCTCGTTGGTCTTCTTGCCGTTGGGCCCGTAACGGTCGTAGAGCTTGAGAAAATGCGTCTGCAACCGGGCCAGTTCATCGAAGTACTGTTCGACCTGGGCCGGGTCGGGGCCGGTGTTGACGGTCGGGGCCGGTTTGTCGTCTTCTTCGTCGGCGACCTCGTCATCGGCGTATACGGCCTCTTCGGCCACCGCTGCTTCCATGGTGTCTTCGGAAATGAGGTCCATCTCCGCCAGCAGGGTCGGGTCGATGAAGCCGCTGACCAGTTCGTTCAGGCGCAGATTGCCGGCCTTCCAGGCCTCGACCTCTTCAAGCAGGCTGGTCACCGTGCCCGGAAAGCGGGCCAGCGCCATGTTGACCTGGTTCAGGCCGTCTTCGATCCGCTTGGCGATCGAGATCTCGCCTTCGCGGGTCAGCAGGTCGACCGAGCCCATCTCGCGCATGTACATGCGCACCGGGTCGGTGGTCCGGCCCAGCTCGGACTCGACCGCGGCCAGCGCGGCCTCGGCTTCCTGCTGGGCGGTTTCATCATCGGTATCGGCGCTGGCGGCATCATTGAGGATCAGGGCATCGGCATCTTCGGGCGCTTCCTCGAAGACTTTGATGCCCATGTCATTGATCATGTTGATGATGTCTTCGATCTGATCGGGCTCGACGATGTCGTCGGGCAGGTGGTCGTTGACCTGGGCGTAGGTCAGCCACTGGCCCTGTTCCCGGCCTTTTTCGATCAGTTGCTTGAGCTGCGAGGGTCGCGGTGCATTTTCCATATCGGGTTTTTCGATCAATCCTGATGAGTTTCGGCGCGCAGGCTCAACAGCTCGCGCAATTCGGCCATTCTGCCGGCGTCCAGGCCTCCTTCCACCAACTGGGCCTCCTGCAATTCACGGACCCGGGCCTGTACCTGTTGATGACGGATTCTGGCCATGGTCTGCGCCAGCGCTGTCGGCATCTGTTCGTCTTCGCTGCAGACCGCTCTGACCGCCAGTCGGGCCAGCCACGGTGCTTCCGGGCGCTCGCGCCACAGCTCAAGAAGCTTAGCCGTGGAAAAATGGGGCTTTTGGGCACAAATGTCAACCAGTTCGCGCAAGAAATTCAAGCCCTTGATATCGGCCGGAATGTCGAGCAGGAAGATATCGTCCCGGTGCGCCAGTCCGGGGTTTTGCACGAGCAGGGCCACAGCATACTGAATCGGCGTCAGCGGACGGTCTTCGCCAGGCTCGGTCAATGCTCTGCGCGAGGCGGGCCGGGCCACGGTTCGCGTTGGTCCCTGGTGGCCGCTCAAGCGTTCGAGTTCGATTTTGAGCAGTTCGGCGAACGGTCCGTCGGGCAGACGGGCCAGGTAGGGCTCGGCCAGCGCGACCAGGCGGGCGCGACCGTCCAGGGTGTTCATATCGACCTGGGCGGAAAGCTCGTCGAAAAAGACCTGCGAAAGGGGTCGGGCCTGGTCCAGCAGCGCGGTAAACCGTTCGCGGCCCTGGGTGCGGACCAGGCTGTCGGGATCCTCGCCGTCGGGCAGGAAGAAAAAGCGGATCTCGCGGTTGGCCTTGAGCATCGGCAGGGCCGTTTCCAGCCCGCGCCAGGCGGCCTGGCGGCCGGCCCGGTCGCCATCGAAACAGAACACCACCACCGGGGTGGCCTTGAACAGCAGCTCAAGATGGTCGCGGGTGACTGCAGTGCCCAGGGTGGCGACCACGTCCTCGAAGCCGAACTGGTGCAGGGCGGCGGCATCCATGTAGCCCTCCACGACCAGGATGCGTTGCGGTAACCCGCGCCGCCGGACCTGGTAGAGCCGATACAGCTCCCGGCCTTTGTGAAATACCGCGGTTTCGGGCGAGTTCATGTATTTTGGCCCCTGGTCACCCAGGGCGCGTCCGCCGAAGGCAATGACCCGGCCGCGCCGATCGTGGATCGGAAACATCACCCGGTTCCTGAACTTGTCAACGCTGCGCTGCTCACCGCGGCTGATCAGACCGGCCTTTTCGAGCTCGGTCAGGCCAAACCCGTCGCGCCCCAGCGCGTCGATCAGGCCTTGCCACTGATCCGGCGCGAAACCGATGCCGAATTCATCGACCGTGGCCTTGTCGAACCCGCGCGATTTCAGGTAATCGCGGGCCATCGGGCTGGCGCCCAACTGCTGGCGAAACCACTGCTGGGCGGAAGCCAGCGCCGCGTAGACCTGATCGTGACGCTCGGCGGCGGGCTGGCCGGCCTCGCGCGGGACTTCCAGGCCGGCAATGTGGGCCAGTTCCTCGACCGCGCCCGGGAATTCCAGCCCGTCATGGGCCATCAGGAAGCCAATGGCCGTGCCGTGCGCGCCGCAGCCGAAGCAGTGATAGAACTGCTTGGCCGAGCTGACCGTAAACGAGGGGGTTTTTTCGTCGTGGAATGGACACAGGCCCTTGTGCTCGCCACGCCCTGCGGCTTTGAGGGCCACGCGCGAGCCGACCACGTCGACGATGTCGACGCGTTCGAGCAGGGATTCGATGAAATCTTCAGGGATGCGACCGGCCACCGGTCAACCCCCGTTCGAGGCGGCTGTCAGCCGGCCAGCCGGGCGCGCACCAGACCGGAGACCTCGCGCATGTCGGCCCGACCCTGCAACTCGGGCTTGAGCTGGGCCATGACCTGGCCCATGGCCTGCATGCCGCTGGCCCCGGTTGCCGCGATCGCCTGATCGATCAGATGGCTGATCTGAGCGCTTGACAGCGGTTCGGGCAGGTAGGGCTCGAGCAGAGCGATCTCGGCCTCTTCGGTCGCCGCTAGGTCGGGTCGATTGCCGGCCCGATACTGCTCGGCCGACTCGCGCCGCTGCTTGATCATCTTCTCGATGACTGCCAGCACGATTGCATCGTCGGCCTCGATGCGCTCGTCGACCTCGCGCTGCTTGACCGCTGCGCTGGCCATCCGCAAGGTGCCAAGGCGCGCCTTGTCGCCGGCCCGCATGGCCTGCTTGATGTCGTCGAGGAGTCGGCTTTTCAGCGTCATGGACGGACGGAACGACCGGGACGTTCCTAGTACAATCGACGGCGGTTGACGCGCTCGCGCGAAATCTTGCGCAGATGGCGCTTGACCGCTGCGGCTTTCTTGCGCTTGCGTTCCTGGGTGGGTTTTTCGAAGAATTCGCGACGGCGGGCTTCGGTCACCACACCGGCTTTTTCGCACGAGCGCTTGAAGCGCCGCAGAGCGTATTCAAACGGTTCGTTCTCTTTAACCTTGACACTGGGCATTCAGAATCAGTCCGATTTTCAAAGTGGAAAGTTCCCCATTATAAACCGCAAGCCCACGCTCATGCAAAGCATCCTCGGCATCGAAACCTCCTGCGACGAAACCGGGGTGGCGGTCTACCAGGCCGGCGCCGGCATCGTCGCCGACCGGGTTTACACCCAGATCGAGCATACGGCCTTTGGCGGGGTGGTCCCGGAGCTGGCATCGCGCGACCATGTCCGCAAACTGCCGGCGATGATCCGGCAGGTCCTCGATGAAGCCGGGCTGGCGCCGGCCGATCTGGCCGGGGTGGCCTACACCGCCGGTCCCGGACTGGCCGGGGCACTGCTGGTCGGGGCGGCCACCGCGGTCGGTTTTGCCGCCGCCGCCGGCTGCCCCGCGATCGCCGTTCACCATATGGAAGGCCACCTGCTCTCGCCGCTGCTCGATGCCGATGCCTCCCTGACCTTCCCGTTCCTGGCCCTGCTGGTCTCGGGCGGGCACACAATGCTGGTCGAGGTTCGCGCCGTCGGCGATTACCGTCTGCTCGGCGAGACCCTGGACGATGCCGCCGGCGAGGCCTTCGACAAGACCGCCCGCCTGCTCGGCCTGGGTTTTCCGGGCGGGCCGGAAGTTGCCCGGCTGGCCGGCCAGGGTGACGATACGCGCTTTGAATTTCCTCGCCCGATGGTCAACCGGCCGGGTCTGGATTTCAGTTTTTCCGGCTTGAAGACCCATACCCGCCAACTGGTCGCCCGGGTTGATCCGGGCGATCATGCCGACGTGGCCGCCGGCTTTGAGCGCGCGGTGATCGAGACCCTGGTGGTCAAGTGCCGCCGGGCGTTGAAGCAGACCCGTCTGCAACGGCTGGTGATCGCCGGTGGGGTCAGTGCCAATCGTCGCCTGCGATCCGCGCTCGACGCTGCCTTGCCCGGTCAGGTGTACTATCCGCCCCCTGCCTTGTGCACCGACAACGGCGCCATGATCGCCCACGCCGGCTGGTATCGGCGGGGCGAGGGCCGCGCGGACGGGCACATCAGCGTCCGCCCGCGCTGGCCACTGGCCGAGTTGTCCATGCCGACAGACCCGCCGACCTGAACCCCGAAACCTGAACCCGGAACCCTTGAATCCCGCCATGGACATCGTCTTCATTTCCGATCTAGACATCGACACCGTGATCGGCATTTTTGACTGGGAGCGCGAAATTCGCCAGACCGTGCGCCTGAACATTGAAATGAACACCGACGTGCGACGCGCCGCACAGACCGATCGGATCGAGGACGCGCTTGACTACAAGTCGGTGGCCAAACGCCTGATCGGGTTTGTTGAACAATCCGAGTTCGGCCTGGTCGAGACCCTGGCCGAACGCTGTGCCGAGATCATCCTTGATGAGTTTCCCGTCCAGTGGCTCCGTCTTCGACTGGACAAGCCCGGCGCGGTGCGCGGTTCGCGCTCGGTCGGCATCCTGATCGAGCGCGGCCGGAAACCGGAACGCTAACCGGCATGCCGGCCAACCGACAACTCGTCGATGTCTACCTGGGTCTGGGCAGCAACCTGGACCCGGCGCGCCACATCAGGGCCGGCTTTGCCGCCCTGCGTGAGGCATTCGGCGCCATCGACTGCTCGCCGGTCTATGTGTCGCCGGCGGTGGGCTTTTCCGGGGCGGACTTTCTCAACGCGGCTGCGCGCATTCGTACCCTGATGACGGTCGGGCAGCTCAAGGCCTGGTTGACCGCGCTGGAAAACGAGCACGGTCGCGACCGCAATCAGCCAAAGTTTTCTGACCGATCGCTCGATATCGACATCCTGCTGCATGGCGCCAAATGCGGCGAATTCGACGGTCTGATCCTGCCACGCGAGGAAATTCTCGAGCATGCCCACGTTCTCAAGCCCCTGGCCGACATTGCCCCCGATCTGCGCCACCCGGTGACCGGGCGTACCATGGCCGAACACTGGCAGCGCTTTGACGGCGATCGAAGCCTGGCACCGATGGTCGGATGGCCTGATTTCTGAACCACCGGCTAGACTGCACCCAGGTGCTGAATCTGAAACAGGAGAAGTCCGATGGCGGCTGTTGACCATCTGCAACTCGAAGACACCATGCTGCTGGTCGTCGACGTCCAGGGCAAGCTGGCCCGTCTGATGCATGAGTCCGAGGCGATGATTCGCCAGCAGCAGATCCTGATCGAGGGCTGCCGCCTGCTCGAGCTGCCGGTGGTCTGGGCCGAGCAGCTGCCCGACAAGCTCGGCCCCACCGTGCCGGAACTGGCCGACAAGCTCGCGGGATTTGCGCCGCTTTCCAAGTCGAGCTTCGGCTGTTGTGGTGATGCCACCCTGATGGCGGCCATTCGCGCCACCGGGCGAGGTCAGGTCTTGCTGTGCGGGATCGAGACCCACGTGTGCGTGTGGCAGACCGCCGCGGCCCTGCTGCGCGATAACTATGCCGTCCACCTGGTCTGCGATGCGGTCTCATCGCGGTCGTCGTTCAACCGCGAGATCGGCTTTCGGCGCATGGCCCAGGCCGGGGTGTGCCTGAGCAACGTCGAGATGGCCCTGTTTGAATTGATGCAGGGCGCCGACCATCCGCGCTTCCGCGCCGTCGCCGGGCTGCTCAAGTAAGGGCTAACTCACAGTAAGGGTTAACTCACAGAAACAGATCGGGCAGCAGGCGTTCGCCCGGCTTGACAGCGTAACGCTCGAAGTCGGTGATGCCGGCTTGGCTCAGGGCCTCCTCGTCGATGAAGAACCGGCCGCTGACCTCGCCGGCCGGTTGCGCGAGAATCCAGTGGGCAGCATCGGCCATGATCTCCGGGGTACGGCAGTTCTCCGGGCGGACGGCGCCGCCGAGCATGGCCAGCGCGGCGGTCGCGATCACGGTACGCGGCCACAGGGCGTTGACCGCGATGCCTTCGGGCCGGAACTCTTCGGCCATGCCGAGCACGCACTGGCTCATGCCGTACTTGGCCATGGTGTAGGCCACGTGCGGTGCAAACCACTTCGGATCCATGTTCAATGGCGGCGACAGATTCAGGATGTGCGGGTTGGTCGCCTTTTTCAGGTAGGGCAGGGCGGCCTGCGAACACAGAAAGGTACCGCGCACATTGACGCCGAACATCAAGTCGAAACGCTTCATCGGCACCTCGGGCGTTGGCGCCAGGTAGATCGCCGAGGCGTTGTTGACCAGGATGTCGATGCCGCCGAAGTGATCGGCTGCCTGGGCCATGGCCGCGTGGACCGCGTCTTCGTCGCGGATATCAAGCCGGATGGCCAGGGCCCGTCCACCGGCGTGTTCAATCTCCCCGGCGGCCGAGTGGATCGTGCCGGGCAGCTTGGGGTGCTTGCGATCGGTCTTGGCCGCGATCACGACATTGGCACCGTCGGCGGCCGCGCGCAGCCCGATGGCCTTGCCGATGCCACGCGAGGCGCCGGTGATGAACAGGGTCTTTCCGGCCAGCGGCTGGGTCATGAGCTTGGTCCTTTGCAGATGAAAACTGGCCTCTATGCTATCGGCAGCCGGGCCGGCCGTGTGGATGGGGCCTGCTTCGGGTAACTTGTCGGCCATGGAAGAAGGTGTGGTCGGCTCTGTTCTAGCCCTGATCCAGGCTCATCCGGCCTGGTTGGTCGCAGCGGCATTCGTCTTTGCCCTGCTGGAGTCGCTGGCCATCGTCGGCATTGTTGTACCTGGCGTGGTCCTGCTGTTTCTGGTCGGCGCCGTGGTTGGGCTGGATCCGGTCCTGTTTGGCTGGTGCTGGCTGGCCGCCGCGACCGGCGCGATGATCGGAGATGGTGCCAGCTATGCCCTGGGGCGGCGGTTTCGCGACCGGATCCCCGGTGTCTGGCCGCTGCGGCGGCGCCCCGAGTTGCTGGCCGCCGGCCGGCTGATGTTTGCCCGCCATGGCGGCAAGAGCGTCTTCATCGGCCGCTTTATTGGCCCTATTCGGCCGATCATCCCGCTGTTGAGTGGCATGCTGGGCCTGCGCGGCCGGCTGTTTGCCGCCTTTGCCGTGCCGGCCAGCCTGGTCTGGGCGCCGTTGTACCTGTTGCCGGGCATGCTGTTCGGAGCTTCGCTGGGTCTGGCGGCGGAGTTTGCCGGGCGCCTGGTGGTCTTGCTGCTGATTGTCGTGTTCGGCATTTGGTTCGTGCTCTGGATCACCCGTCAGGTCTACGACTTCACCGCCCGGCGCAGCGGCTGGTGGCTGCGCGGTCTGGTGCGCTGGACCAACCGTCATCCGGTGATGGGTCGGATCGTCGGCGACCTGCTTGAGCCGGGTCGGCGTGAAGTACTGTCGGTCGCCCTGCTGGGTCTGATCCTGGGCTTTTCGATCGTCGCCTTCACCAGCCTGCTGATCGTCGCCCCCTTCACCCAGCCCAGCTGGGATCTGGAGCAGCAGGTCGGCAGTCTGGCCGCCAGCCTGCGCAGCCACTTTGCCGATCCGGTGTTCGTCTCCATATCGCTGGCCGGCGAATTGCCCGTGGTCGCTTTGCTGAGTGGCCTGACCGCCCTGATCCTGTTGGCCCTGGGACGTACCCAGGGGGCCTGGCACTGGACCGCGGCGGTCGTCGGCGGCTGGCTGCTGGCCGAAATGAGCGCCGGGGCCATGGGGCTGTTGCTGCCGGCCGCGGAAGACAGGCCGGGTCTGGCCGAGGTGCCGCACCGGGCTTTTGCGGTCCTGACCGTCGCCCTTGGCTTTTTTGCCGTCATGCTGGCCAAGGACTTGAGCGCGCGAGTCCGCAAATGGCCCTATCTGCTGACCGCTGTCAGCCTGGCGCTGATCGGTTTTGCCCATTTCTATCTCGGGCGGGCCTCGCTGATCGGGCTGCTGGCCGGTTTTGTCCTTGGCCTGGGTTGGGTGGCCGTGGTTGGGATCGGCTACCGTCGCCGTGCCCTGGCACGAGGACGGCCGGTATGGTTGGCGCTGGCTTTTTACACCAGCTTTTTCGCGATCGCGACGGTCGCGATCGGGGGCGAGTACGAGGCCCTGCTGACGGCCAGCCGGCTGCAACAGCCTGAGCGCCAGCTGGCGTTGTCGGACTGGCATGCTGGGGATTGGCGGATGTTGCCGCAGCAACGCTCGCGCCTCGGTGCGACGGAGAAGAAACGCTTTGATCTGCAGTTGGCCGCTCCCCTGGAAGCGACGGTCGCCCGCCTGGCTGATGCCGACTGGCGCCCGGCACAGATCGGTTCACCGTTGACAAGCCTGCGCCGCCTCCTGGAACGCTCCCGGACCGACCCCGGCGCCCCGCCGGTGCATCTGCCGCGCGATTTCGCCGGCCTGCCCGAGCAGATGATCCTGGTCAGGGATCTGGCGGGTGGTCAGCGGCTGATCCTGCGCCTGTGGGATTCGGGCGCCCGGCTGGATGGCGTGCCGCTGTGGCTGGGACAGGTACGCACGCTTGACCGGGAGCGAGGCCTGGCCGGCTTCGAGCGCTGGCGGGAGGTGCCGGCCGCTGCTGGCCCAGCCCTGCAGGCCCTGCTGATCGATCTGGCAGCTGGTCAGGTGATTGAACCACCCGGCGGACCGGTGCTGATCAGTCCGGCGGGTTCTGCTCGATCATGGCCTGCTCAACCAGGGGAAGCAGCGCATCCAGCCGCGCCGCCGGATCGGTGATCTCGAGCAGTTGCTGGGCCTGGCCCAGGTCCAGCGGCAGGATCGAGGCGAGGGCAAAGCCCAGGCTGCTGGCATCGTCGGGATCGACCTCCAGTTGCCGGGCCAGCTCGGCGTGGCGCAGCAGTTCCTGGACCAGGGTCTGCAGCGCGGCGTGCTGCGGGGCCACCGGACGAGCCGGCTCCGGGGCCAGCCAGTCGATATCACCGATCAGCAGGCCGTCGGCGCGGGCGCTGGTCGCGGCGATCGAAAACCGGCGCTGGCCGCGGGTCTGCAGGCCGAGCAGGCCGTCTTCCAGGGTGGTGAAGTCGGTGATGATGGCTTCGGTGCCCACCCGCGCATGCCAGGCGCCGGACTGTTCGTCGCCGGGGAAGCGCGCGACCACGCCAAATCCGTGTCCGGCACGAAGGCACTCGCGAACCATGTCGATGTAACGGCGCTCGAAGATCCGCAGTGGCAGGGCGGCGTTGGGAAACAGGACCGTCTGCAGGGGAAACAGTGGCAGCGGCTCGCTCATGTCTCCCCCTTGACGAAGCGCTGGGGTGCGTTGGCAAAGCCCTTGTTGCTCATGAACACCACATGGTCGCCGGGGCGAACCGCTTCGCGCAGGTCCTTGAGCAGATTGGCCACCTGTCGGCGCGGCCGGCCCTGGCCTTCGAGCCGGGCCAGGATTTCGCCCGGGTCCCAGTCCATCGCCTCGGAGGTCTTGATCCAGACATGATCGGCCGCCATCAGCGCCGGAGCCAGCTCATTGACGTGGTAGCCGCCGCGCATGGTGTTGCTGGCCGGTTCCAGCGCGACCAGGATGCGTGCCCCGCCAACACTGCGGCGCAGGCCTTCCAGGGTCAGCCGGATGGCCGTGGGATGGTGGGCGAAGTCATCGTAGACCCGCGCACCGTTGACTTCACCGAGAAATTCCAGCCGCCGCCTGACCCCCCTGAATTCAGCCAGCGCGGCGGCCGCGGCGGCCGGTTCGACCCCGACCCGGCTGGCGGCGGCCATGGCGGCCAGCGCATTCATGGCATTGTGGCGACCGGTCTGGGTCCATTCGAGCTCGGCGACCTGCTCGCCCTGGTGGTGAAACACCAGCTGGCGGCCGGCCGGTTCGCTCAGCGTGACCTGCCACTCATCGCTGTCGGGGGCCAGAGAAAAGCGCTCCAGGCGGCTCCAGCAGCCCTTGTCAATTACGCATTTGAGCGCATTGTCGTCGCCGTTGACGATAATCGTGGCGTTGCCGGCAATGATCCGGACAAAGTGATGAAACTGCTGCTGAATGGCGGCCAGGTCGGCATAGATATCGGCGTGGTCGAATTCCAGGTTATTCAGGATCGCCACGTCGGGTCGGTAGTGGATAAATTTCGCCCGCTTGTCGAAAAACGCGGTGTCATACTCATCGGCCTCGACAACGAACAAGTCATCAGAACTGCGCGCCGAGACCCCGAAGTTGTTCGGCAGGCCGCCGATCAGAAAGCCGGGGCCCAGGCCTGCATGCTCGAGCATCCAGGCCAGCATGCTGGCGGTCGAGGTCTTGCCATGGGTGCCGGCGACCGCCAGTACCCGTCGCCCGGCGAGGTAATTGGCGCCCAGCCAGCCCGGGCCGGAGGCGTAGGGCAGGCGCTGATCGAGCACGTACTCGATGCAGGGATTGCCGCGGCTCAAGGCATTGCCGATCAGGACCAGGTCCGGTGGCGGATCGAGCATGGCCGGGTCGTAGCCCTCGCTGATCTCGATGCCCAGCGCTTCGAGCTGGGTGCTCATCGGCGGATAGATGTTTTCATCCGAGCCGCTGACCTCGTGGCCGTCGGCCCGGGCCAGCGCCGCCAGGCCACCCATGAAGGTGCCGCAAATCCCCAGGATATGTATTTTCACAACGGTCCCACCACGCTGCTGATGATGCCAAAAGAGATCAGGAACATTATCATGGCCACCGCCAAACCGGCGGCAAAGCTGACCTCCAGTGCATGCCGCCAGATATGGGCATCGACCGCGAATGACCACAAAAAGATCAACAGGCTCAGCAGCACCACCGGCGGGGCCGGCTCAGTGCCGGCCTGCACGTTCAACGGCAGGCTCAGCAGCGACAGCAGGGCGCTGGTGCCGTAGAGTGCACCGAGGGTCTGTTCCCAGCGGCTGACCCGGGATTTCAGCCTCAGTACAATCCAGGTCAGCACCATCGGCAGGCCGGTGGCCAGCAGCAGGATGGTGGTGGGCGAGCCGGACGGGCTGCCCATGTTCAGGCTCAGCGCGGCCACCAGCATGTAGAACGCCAGCACGGCGAGCAGCACGCTGGGGCCAGGCGGCAGGTCCTGGGGACCCTGGCGCAGCAGAATGATGCCGATCAGGCGTTGGAGCAGGATGGCCATGCGTGTTCAACCCTTAAGGCAGCGAGGAGTCAGGCCATGAACATACCGCAGGACAGGCCGGGCGAGGTTGCAGAAGTGGACCGTCAGCTTGATGTACGCGGCCGGGACTGCCCGATCCCCGCGCTCGAAGCACGCCGCTGCCTTGATGAGATGCTGGCCGGCCAGGTGCTGGAGGTGCTGGCCAGCGATCCGCTGGCCGAGGTCGACCTGCAGATTCTCTGCGACCGGCTGGGGCATGAATGGCTTGGTGCGCGCGAACAGTCCGGCGCGCTGGCAATCCGGATCCGGGTCAGCGAAGCGCGTCGAGCAGGCGCTGGCTGATCTGATCGATCTCGCCCATGCCGTCGACCTCGACCAGCAGGCCGCGCTCGGCGTAGTAGCCGGTCACCGGCGCGGTCTGGGTGCGGTAGACCGCCAGGCGGTTGCGGACCACTTCTTCGGTGTCGTCGGAGCGACCTTCCTCGGCGGCCCGCCTGGCCAGGCGCTGGACGATCTGTTCCTCGTCCACGGTCAGGGCCAGGGCCTTGTCGACCGGCTGGCCGATCCGCGCCAGCACCGTATCCAGCGCCTCGGCCTGGGCCAGGTTGCGCGGGTAGCCGTCGAGGATATAACCGGCCGCGATGTCGGGCTGGCCCAGTCGCTCTTCGATCAGGCCAAGCATGAGTTCGTCGGAAACCAGCTCTCCGGCGTCCATGGCTTCCTTGGCCTGCAGTCCCAGCGGTGAGCCGGCCTTGACAGCGGCGCGCAGCAGGTCGCCGGTGGAAATGTGGGGTACGCCGAGCAGATCCTTCAGGCGGGCAGCCTGAGTCCCCTTGCCCGATCCGGGCGGTCCAAGCAGAACGATTCGCATAGTGGGCGGTGTCGGGCCTTTGAACGTCAACTCCAGAGGGCAAAACTACCCGCGCGCAGCAGGGCTGTCAAATCCCGCGTGGACCGGCGGTAGACTGGGGCCTGGTTGCCCTTGAGATCACCCATGAGCCGAAAGAACATTCTCTATGCCCAGTCCGGCGGCGTGACGCCGGTCATCAACGCCTCGGCTGCCGGGGTGATCGCGGCCGCACGCGCCCGCCCGGCGGCCGTTGGCCAGGTGCTGGCCGGCCGCAACGGCATCCTCGGTGTGCTGCACGAAGAGTTGATCGATACCGCCCAGTTGAGCAGTGACGATCTGGAGCGTCTGGCCAACACGCCAGGCGGGGTCTTTGGTTCCTGCCGCTACAAGCTCAAGGGACTGGATGAGAACCGGCGCGAGTACGAACGTCTGATCGAGGTCTTTCGCGCCCATGACATCGGGATCTTTCTCTACAACGGCGGCAACGACTCGGCCGACACCGCGCTGAAGGTCTCGCAGATGGCCGAACAGATGGGCGTTCCGGTCCAGTGCATCGCCATTCCCAAAACCATCGACAACGACCTGGAGGGCACCGACAACTCGCCCGGTTTCGGCTCGGTGGCCAAGTATGTCGCCGTCTCCACGCTCGAGGCGAGCCTCGACGTTCAGTCCATGGCCTCGACCTCGACCAAGGTGTTCATTCTCGAGGTCATGGGACGCCACGCCGGCTGGATCGCCGCTGCCGCCGGACTGGTCCAGCGCCGGCCCGGCGACCCGCCGCACTTGATCCTGTTGCCCGAGGTGGATTTTGATGAGAATCGGTTCGTGGAAGCGGTAGAGCGGGCCGTGGATCGCCACGGCTACTGCACGATCGTGGTTTCGGAGGGCGTGCGCCGCGCCGACGGCAAATTCTTAAGCGACAGCGGCAGCACTGACGCCTTCGGCCATGCCCAGCTGGGCGGGGTGGCACCGGTCATTGCCGGGCTGGTCAAGGACCGCCTGGGCTACAAGTATCACTGGGCGGTCAGCGACTACCTGCAGCGTTCGGCCCGCCACATTGCCTCGCAAACCGACCTCGAGCAGGCCCTGGCCGTCGGCCGGGCGGCGGTCGAACTGGCTCTGGACGGCTACAGCGGGGTGCTGGCCGGTATCGAACGAGAGTCTGATGAACCGTACCGCTGGCGGGTCCGCCCCGTCCCGCTCGACCAGGTGGCCAACCGTGAAAAGAAGATCCCGGCCGGGTTCATCGCCGAAGACGGGTTTGGCATCACCGAAGCCGCCCGGCGTTACCTGGCACCGCTGATCCGGGGCGAGGCCTATCCGCCCTACCGGGCCGATGGTCTGCCCGATTATCTGGGCCGCGATCTGTCCACCGTCAGCCGCAAGCTGGCCGCGTTCAACTCCTGCTGAGGCAGGTCTTGATTTGCCACCTTCTGGATATGCATTAAAAATCTATTAAAGACAGCAGTGGATTGCTGTAAAAAATTGTTTATACTGCGATCGCGTACCCCTACACGACAGGACTCATTCAACATGTCAGAAAGCTCCAAAAAACTCATGTTCCGCAGTTCCCTGCTGGCCGCCGCGATTGCCGCCAGCCTCTACGGTACCCAGGCCTGGGCCCAGGAAGAAGCCGAAGAAGAGGAAGAGGAACAAGCCGTTGCCGAAGAAATCGCCGACCGCGTGACCGTCACCGGTTCACTGCTGCGGCGTGACGAATTCACCTCCTCGGCGCCGATCCAGGTGATCACCGCCGATACCCAGGTCCAGCTCGGCCAGGTTGATACCGCCGAATTCCTCCAGGGCTCGAGCATCGCTGCCGGTTCGACCCAGCTCAACAACCAGTTCTCCGGCTTTGTCGTCGAGGGCGGTACCGGGGTCAATTCCCTGTCGCTGCGTGGCCTGGGTGCCCAGCGCACGCTGGTGCTGCTCAACAATCGTCGGCCGGGCCCCGCCGGTACCCGCGGCCAGGTTGGTGCGTTTGACCTGAACGTGATTCCGTCTTCCATCATTCAGCGCGCTGAGATCCTCAAAGATGGCGCTTCCTCGATCTACGGTTCCGACGCCGTGGCCGGGGTGGTCAACGTCATCACCCGGCGCTCGGTCGATCGTCCCGAACTGACTGTCAGCACCTCCATGCCGTTCGAGTCCGGTGGTGAGAGCTACACCATTTCAGGGGCATACGGGTGGAATTTCGATCGCGGCAGCATCGTGGCCGCAGCCGAGTGGCAGTTGCGCGAGGAATTGATGACCACCGATCGAGACTTCCTGGCCTGTACCCAGGACCTGATCACCGACATCAATGGCAACAACATCGACCGGGAAGACCGCTCGATCCTGGCCGGCACCGATCTGGCCGGCTGTAACAACCTGTATGCCAATACCGTCATCGATCCGATCTTCGGTACTCGCTACATTCCGGCCCCGGATGGGGTCACCATCGGCATGATCCCCGGATATCGGCCGCGTGCCAACGGCACATATGCCGATGGTGGTCAGGCCTTCTACGAAGACGTCCTGAACTTCGACTTCCTCTCGAGCAGTGCCATCAACCGCCAGGAGCGCATCAGTCTGTATGGCTCTTCGGATTTCTCGCTCGACCTGTTCGGCGGCACCCAATGGAACACCGAGTGGTTGTTCAACCGGCGCGAAACCGCCGCTCGCGGCTGGCGCCAGTTTTTCCCGCTGACCGGTGGTGCGACCTCGGTGATCCCGTCGCTGGCCTATCCCAACAGTCCGGACTTCGTCACCCCGACCGATTCCGGTCTGGCCCAGCCGGTCATACCGTACCCGTCCAACACCGACGTCACCGTGGATTACTTCTACGTCTCCACCGGCCTGGAAGGCGACCTGCCCTTCGGCAGCAACTGGGCCTGGTCGTTCGATGCGTCCTACACCTATTCCGATGGTGAATACGTCAACAACGTGATCGTGGCGTCCCGTTCCGGTGATGTGCAGTTCGACGACACTGCCCCGGTGGTCGACTACTTTTCACCCGGCATCCTCAGCGGGGCTGACATGGATCAGCTGATCGCCGCCGTTGGCGACACCGCCAAGGGCAACACGGTCTATGACCAGTTTGTCGCCACAGCCGTTGCGACCGGCGATATCTTCGAACTGCCGGCTGGCCCGGCCGGTCTGGCGGTTGGCGCCGAGTACCGCTGGTTCAGCATCGATGATCAGCCCAGCGATCTGGCCAGAAATGGCGACCTCTGGGGTCAGTCCTCGGCCCTGGTGACCAAGGGCGATGACAGCGTGACCGAGATCTTCGGCGAGGTCGAAGTACCGCTGCTGGCTGGCGTACCGTTTGCCGAATACATCACCCTGAACGCCTCGGCGCGCGCGTTTGACTATGAGTCGGCTGGATCGGACTGGGTCTGGAAAGTCGGCCTGAATTGGCAGGTCAACCCCAGCCTGCGGCTGCGCGCCACTGAGGGCACGTCTTACCGGGCGCCCGCGCTGTACGAATTGTTCCTGGGTGACCAGACCGCCTTTGTCGGACAGACCGCAATTGATCCTTGTATCGATTGGCAGGAAAGCAGCAACGAGTTCATTCGCGCCAACTGCGCAGCCGACGGCATCCCCGGTGATTTCGCCGGCGGAACGTCTTCGGCCACCGTGGTGTCCGGCGGCGGGGCTGGCGTACTGGAATCCGAGACTTCAGAGGCCAGAACGGCCGGCTTTGTCTTCACCCCGACGTTCATGGATGTCAGTGTTGCCGTGGACTACTTCGAAATCGAGGTCAACGACCAGGTCGCACAGCTGGGCGGTGGGGCGATTCTTGGTGGCTGCTATGGCTCGCCGAATTTCCCCAACGCCTTCTGCGACCTGTTCAACCGCTTCCCGGCCGATGCAGCCACCAACGCGCTGGGTGTGGATACCGTGCTTGATTCCTTCATCAACGTCAACAGCCAGACGACCAAGGGGGTCGATGCCTCGATTCGCTACGACCGTGGCTTTGCGGTCGGTGACCTGCTGTTCGAGGCCAACGGCACCTGGGTGTTCGAGGACGTCGTCCAGTTGTTCGATCCGTCACTGGCTTCAGGCTTTGACTCCAATGACCTCAATGCCACCATTGGTCGGCCGAAGTTCGTGGCCAACGGCCGCTTTGCCTTCGAGCGCGGTGACTTCACCTATACCTGGGGCCTGGACTACGTTCGCCGGACATCCAACGAGCGCTCTGCCAATGATGAGATCACCTACTTCGGCTTCGAGAATGCCCAGCGCAACATCGTTGCCGACGACCGTCTCTATCACAGCATCTCGGTGTTCTACCAGCAGCCGCGGTGGAGCCTGTTGCTGGGGGTGAACAACGTGCTCGACGACGAGCCACCGACCGTGTCGACCGGTGCAGCCACCCGGCGCGGCAACATCGCGCTGAACGCGACCCAGTACGACCTGCGCGGACGGACGGCGTTTGTGCGCCTTAACTACCTGTTCTGATACAACAACAACCAAGCACGACCTTTCAAGCGGCGCCTGAACAGGCGCCGCTTTTTTGTGGTGCGCCAGGCACGGGCGCATAAAAGAGGCCCGCCGATTGGCGGGCCTTGGATGGCTCTGGATCCGAGCAACTGGCCGTTCAGCCAGAGCTGCCCTGCAGCCCGCAGTCGGTACCCAGGAAGCGCTCGATCAGGCCCAGTGTTTCGCGATGGTGCCGCGGATACCAGGGCAGGCTGTGTGGCATGTCCTCGATGATCACCAGTTCCGAGCGCACCTTGTTCTGCACACCGCTATGGAAATTGCTGGCATGCCAGGAGGGCGTGCGGACATCGCGATCACCGACGTAGAGCAGGATGGGGATGTTGGCCTGGTCAGTTGCCCGCATCGGGTCCAGCCCGGTGACGGTCTGGCCCTGCAGAATTCGCTGCAGGCGATTGTCCGACCAGGTATTGCCCAGCCGGGCCAGGTCAGCGACCGGGGCACCGGCCAGCGCACACTGGTATGGACTGTTCTCGCGCACCGTGGCGGCCACCGCGGCGAAACCGCCGTAGGAATAGCCGAAAATGGCGATCCGGTCAGGGTCTGCAATGCCCTGCTCGACCAGCCAGGCCGCGCCGTCGTCCTTGTCGTCCTGCATTGCCAGACCCCATTGGCGATCGCCGGCCAGCCACAGCTCGCGGCCCAGTCCGGCCGAGCCGCGATACTGCGGCCGCAGCACGGCGTAGCCCCTTGAGGTCAGGAATGGAATCCAGCCGGATCCGTCCCAGCCCATGACATCCCGCGCCCAAGGACCACCGTGCGGATGGATGATGGTCGGCAGCGGACCGTCTTCCGCGCTCCAACCGGCGGGCAGATCGAGAATGGCCGGGATCTTCAGCCCGTCGCGGGCTTCATAGGTCACCCAGCGCTGCTCGCCGATCTGATCCGGGTCGATCCAGGGCCGCTGGCTGCCCAGGGTCATTACCCGCTGGCGGTCGATCAGCAGATGGTAAGTTGCTGGGTGACGATGGCTACCAGTCGTGAAAAGGATGCGGGACATATCGTCGTTGTAGCCGTTGATCGAGACGTTCTGATCGGCAAACGCGTTTTCCAGCCCCTGCTGGATCCCGGCCATCTGCGGATCGGTGTAGACCGTCTCGAATCGACCGCCGGCGATGGTAAAGCCGAGGATCTGGTTGAAATTGCTCGGCTGGTTGCCAAGGATGATGCCCCCGATGTTGAACTCGGGGTGGGCGACCAACGGCTCGTCGTCGAACTCGCGTGTGGCCGGGTCGTACATCCAAGCCTGGACCCGGTCGGAGAACAGGTCGTGCAGCACGTAGAACTTGCCGGTTTCCTCGTCGATGCCGGTGATGTTGACCGTGTGGCGTTCGCTCAACGGCCTGCTCAGCGGTTCGTGGATTTCGAATTCACCGCTTTCGGGATCGCGGATGAGTACGTGCTGCTGGAACTCGTTGTTGCCGTCCGGTTCGATCTGTGATCGGGTCAGCAGCTCGCCGTTGCGCGGGTTGAACAGGCCGGGGGTTGAGCGACCGCTGGCGCTGAGCAGCATCTCGGTCTCGCCGGTCTTGAGATCGTACAGATAGTAGTTGGACTGGAAGGTCAGGTTGTTGAGCTGGCTGATGATGACCTTGTCCGGGTCCAGCGGCAGGCTGTTGACCAGCGCGGCCGTCCCGGCGATCTCTAGGCAACGCTGGGTATCGCGGCTGACGCCGATCCGCCGGGTGTTGTCGGCGAAGGCTTCGGAAAAATCGCTGTGGCTGACATCGGTCAGATAGGGTTTGGTAACGAAAGTCGCCGTCGCCCCGCTGACCCGTCCCTCACCGCAGCCACCCAGCCGGCCGGTCCATTCCTGGCGCCCGAACACCAGCACCCGGTCGGCCTTCAGCGCGTTGGCGCCGATGAATTTCATCCGGTCGCCCGACGGCGTGATCACCGGCCCACGCTCCAGATCGTTGAGATCCCAGGTCGCCAGCGCGGTGTCTTCGTTGTCGGACCCGGGCGCGGCGATGAGGGCGACGAGGTTCTTGCCATCGGCGCTCATCGAGACCGACTGGATCTCCGGCACCTTGGCGAAACTCTCGATCGGAATCGGGTCGGCCTGGGCGATGGCGGGCAACAGGGCCATCAGGCCGCTTGCGGCAAGAAAAGACAGGGTGGATCTGGTCACAATGGAGGTCTCCTTGAAACGTGGGTTGGCTGAAAATTCACGGGAAATGTTACCGGCCAAGAGTAGCTCAAAGCCCGGGCCCGGTGCATCACGCTGCGTGCCTTGGATTGCAACCTGCCGCCGAACCGGCTAGCCTTGCTGCTCACGCGTTACCATTTTTCACTCATTACATAGGGAGTGTGATGACTTCCCGGCTTGCGTCTCTCAACAACTGGGTTGCCCAGGTGGCCGCCCATACCAAAGCCCGTCGCGTTCACTGGTGCGACGGCAGCGACAGCGAAAACCAGCACCTGATCGAGCGCATGCTCGAAAGCGGCGATCTGGTGCGCCTGAACGAAACCACCCATCCGGATTGCTACCTGCACCGCTCCGATCCCGACGATGTCGCCCGGGTCGAGCATCTGACCTACGTCTGCACGCAAGATGCCGAAGATGCCGGCCCCAACAACAACTGGATGGACCCGGCCGAGGCTCGTGCCCTGATGAACGGGCTGTTTGCCGGCTGCATGGACGGCCGCACGCTGTATGTCGTGCCCTATTGCATGGGCCCGATCGATTCGCCGTTCTCGCGCTGCGGGGTCGAGATCACCGACAGCCCCTACGTGGTCGCCAACATGCGCCTGATGACGCGCATGGGCGCCCGGGCGCTGGAGCGGATCGAGCGCGAAGGCCGGTTCGTCAAGGGCCTGCACTCGACCGGTGAACTGGACCCTGAGCGCCGCTATATCATGCATTTTCCCGAAGAGCTCAGTATCCAGAGCTATGGTTCCGGTTACGGCGGCAACGCCCTGCTGGGCAAGAAGTGCCATGCGCTGCGCATCGCCAGCCACCAGGCCCGGACCGAAGGCTGGCTGGCCGAGCACATGCTGATCGTCGGGATCGAAAACCCCGCCGGCGAGGTCCGCTACGTGGCCGCAGCCTTCCCCTCGGCCTGCGGCAAGACCAACATGGCCATGCTGATCCCGCCTGAGCCTTACCGCGAAGCCGGGTGGAAGGTCTGGACGCTGGGTGACGACATCGCCTGGCTGCATCCGGGTGACGACGGTCGGCTGTATGCGATCAATCCCGAGGCCGGATTTTTCGGCGTTGCACCCGGCACCAGTGCCTCGACCAACCCGAACGCGCTGGCCATGCTCAATCAAGGCGCGATCTTCACCAACGTGGCGGTCACCGGCGATAACCAGCCATGGTGGGAAGGGCTGGACGACCGAATCCCGGCGCGCGATTGGCGCGGTCGCGACTATGACCCCAAGAACGGGCCGGCCGCGCACCCCAACTCCCGCTTTACCACTTCGATCCAGGCCTGCCCCAGCTATTCCGATCAGGCTGAGAATCCTGCCGGGGTGCCGATTGATGCAATCATCTTTGGCGGCCGCCGGGCCCGGCTGGCGCCACTGGTGCTGCAGGCGCGTGACTGGGAGCATGGCGTCCTGGTGGGCGCGGCCATGGCGTCCGAAACCACCGCCGCTGCAGCCGGCCAGGTCGGCGTGGTCCGGCGCGACCCGATGGCGATGAAACCGTTTGGCGGCTACCACTTCGGCGACTACTGGCAGCACTGGCTGGATGTGGGCAAGCGGCTTGAGCACCCCCCGGCCATCTTCCAGGTCAACTGGTTCCGGCGCGACGACGAGGGGCGTTTCATCTGGCCCGGCTTCGGCGACAATCTCCGGGTTCTGGAGTGGATTCTGGCCCGCTGTCGCGGCCAGGGCAGTGTGGTCGAGACCCCGGTTGGTGACCTGCCCCCCGCCGATGCCATTGATCTCACCGGTCTGGACGAGCGGCCCGACATGGCTACCCTGCTGGAGTTCGACGCTGACGGATGGCGCCGGGAGTTGACCGAAATGGCCGCTTTTTTCCAGGAATTCGAGCCCCGCGTGCCGGCCGAGTTGCACCGTCAGCTGGCCCGGGCGAGTGCCGCTCTAGGCTGAACCAGGCATGCCTTGCCCTTGGCTGAGCTGGCTAAGATTGCTTGGTTACACCAAAAAATCAAAACGTTAGCGATTCAAAAAAGATTCGAAATAACTTTATCGAAGTTTAACAAAGGGCTTTTCATGCATTCCGGATGGTGCTAGTATCGCCGGCAGGCTGGGAGGGCCAATGAGGAGTAAGGGGCTGTTTTCCTGCTCATTGTGCTCTCGCCACCGGCTCAGACAGTTCGCTGTCGATACATGTATCGAGTGCAATTTGTACAAAACCACAAAGACACATTTTGGAGAGTCAGATGAAGCACAACCGCAACCCCCTTGCTACGGCAATACATTCCGCCCTGGGGGCGGGTGTCGTCGCCGGGCTGGCAATGACCGCCGCGCCGGTTTTCGCCCAGGACCAGGACCAGGACGAAGCGATGACCGACGACCGGATCGTCGTGACCGGCTCGCGTATCGTGCGCGATGACCTCGACGGCGCTGTGCCGGTCCAGATCATCGACCGCGCCACCATCGAGTTTTCCGGCAAGACCTCGGTCGCCGACCTGCTCCGTAACCAGCCGATCAACTCCGGCGGTTCGTTCCGTCCGCAGTCCGGCAGCACGGCGCAGTCCTTCGGTGGCCTGTCCCTGCGCGCCCTGGGTGAAGGCCGGACCCTGATCCTGATCGATGGCCGTCGGGCCCCGACTGCACCGAACGTCGGTTCCGGCCAGGACCTGAACGCCATCCCGCTGGCGGCTGTTGAACGAATTGAAATCCTCTCTGACGGCGCCTCGGCCATTTATGGTTCCGACGCCATCGGTGGGGTGGTCAACATCATCACCCGCCAGGACTTCACCGGGGCCGAGTTGATGATCGGCACCTCCGACCCCAAGCGCAAGGGCGGTGAGACGCGCGAGGCTTCGGCCATCGTGGGGGCTGCCGGCGCTGACGGCCGTATCCTGGCCGGTGTGTCGAACAACAAGCGCGACATCATCTTCCAGCGCGATCGGGAATGGTCTGCCGGCGGCAATTCGATTTTCTCGAACAACTTCCTGAACTCTGACTTCACCTTCCTCCAGAACCCCGAATTCGGTTCGGCCAATGTGCCTGGCTGCGAGGGTGAAGGCTTCTTCATTTCCGGTGAGCGTTGCTTCTACGACTTCACCCTGCAGGCGGCTGATGAAGCCGAGATCGAGAACCAGTCGCTGTTTGTTCGCGGCAGCTACGACATCAACCCGGACTGGACCCTGAACCTCAACAGCAGTGTGACCCGGGTCAAGAGCTTTGGCCGCTATGCACCGGTGCCGTCCTCGCCCTGGCTGGTGGGAGGTTTCGGTGCCATCGTACTGTCTCCCGGACTGCCCAACCATCCGGCAACCTCTCCTGACGATGGTGGTCTGAACCCCAACTGGCAGGCCTACCAGGACAACGCAGACGATACCCTGCTGCTGACCCATCGTTTTGCCGCCAACGGTCCGCGTGACACCAACACCGACGCATCGGTCTACGACCTTGATCTGTATGTCACCGGACAGATCGGTGACTACGGGGTCGAGTTCGGTGCCCGCCGGGTGGAATCGCAGTACAACGAACTCGGTCGCAACTACATCGTCTCGGCCCTGGCCCAGCCGCAGTTCGACAGCGGCGCCTACAACATCTATGACCCGTTCGGCAATTCCCAGGAGGTGCTTCAGTCCTTCACCGCCACCATCAACCGCGACGCGCGCTTCGTCTCGCGCGAGTACCGCGGCCTGATCACCGGTGACCTGTTCGAGATGGCCAACGGACCGGTCGGCTTTGCCTTCGGTGCCGAGTATCGCGATGAGAACTACAAGGACATCTTCGATGACCTGCAGGCCAATGGCAACATCACCGGCTCATCCGGCAACTCCGCCTTTGGCGATCGTGACCAGTGGGCCGCCTACGGCGAGTTGCTGTTCCCGGTTCTGGAAGATCTCGAGGTCTCCCTGGCTGGCCGCTACGATGATTACTCGGACTTCGGGACCAATTTCTCGCCGAAGATCTCGTTGCGCTGGGACGCGCTCGATACGCTGGCGTTCCGGGCCTCCTACGGCGAGGGCTTCCGCGCGCCGCCGCTGGATGTGCTGTCCGCTCAGCCTTCGTTCAGTGCAGACAGCGTAGAACACGTTCCGACCGGAGAATTCTTCGGCAACGAAGATCCGTCGGAAGCCATCCAGGTGACCGGTTTCGTCATTGCCAACCCCGACATCGGGGCCGAGGCGTCCGAGCAGTTCAGCTTTGGTACCGTGTTTGAGCCGACCAACTGGCTCAGCGGCACCCTGGACTACTGGAACATCAAGATCACGGATCGCGTGGCCAGTATTGGCGCCCAGCAGATCATCAACTGCCTGGAAGGTACCCAGACCAACTGTCCCCCGGGGCTCAGCCGTTTCCCGACCGGTTCGGGACGTCCTGATCCGGCTCTGGGCCTGGGTGCGGAGTTTGGTGATCAGGGTCAGATCGTCTTCCTGCAGCGCGGTTTTGCCAGCCTCGGTACCATCGAAAGCGACGGGGTCGACGCCTCTGTTCGGGTCAACTGGGACTTCGGCGACGCGGGTACGCTTCGTTCCGAACTCAATGTCGCCTACACCATGAGCTATGAGATCGACAGCGGCGAAGATGTCGCTGGTGAAGCCGAATTACCCGACTTGCGGGCGGTCTGGGCCAACTCTCATAGTTGGGGTGATTTCAACTTCGCCTGGAACATCAACTATGTTGGACCGCAGGATTCCGCCCTGTCTTCCACCCTGGACGGGCTGCCTTCCTGGGTGACCCACGATCTGCAGGCAAGCTATTTCACGCCCTGGAATGGTCGCATTACCGTGGGTGTGGACAACCTGGTCGACAAGGATCCGGTGCTTGATCCGGGTGAAGGCCGAGGCTTCAACTTTGGCCTGTACAACGGCTACGGTCGGATCACCTACCTGCGCTACACCCAGAACTTCTAAACCGCTACTGCTCAGAAGCGTCTGTTGCACGATGACCTGGCCCGGTTCTTCCGGGCCAGGTTTTTTTTGGGTCCGAAGGGCTGGGCCCTGGTCTACACTGATGTGATGAATATCAATAACCAGGCAGGCGGTTTTGGCCAGTGGACCGATTACTGGGCCAGCGGTGCATTGACCTCGCTACCGCAGGACTTCGCTGGCAACTACGATGGCGAGGTCGCGGCATTCTGGTACAAACGCTTCGCTCAAGCACCCGTCCCGGGCCGTCTGCTCGATCTATGCACCGGCAACGGACCGATCGCCTTGCTCGCGGCCGAATGGGCTGAGCATTCCGCCCATCCCCTCGAGATCACCGCCGTTGATGCCGCCCGACCGCAACCCGATCGGGTGCCCGGTCTGACGCCCCGACAGCGCGAGTTACTGAGGAGCATCGAATTCATTGCCGAAACGCCGGTCGAGTCGCTGCCGTTTGAAGATGGGTCCTTTGACCTGATCTGCAGCCAGTATGGCATCGAGTACTGCGATCTCGAAGCCGCCGCGGTCCAGGTTTTTCGCGTTCTTAGCCCTGGCGGGATGCTGGCCGTTGTCAGTCATGCGGCCAACTCGGCCATGGTCCAGACCATGACCGATGAACTGGCCGCCTACGATGTGCTGGAGCAGACCCGATTACCCAGGCTGATGCGCTCCTGGGGTCGCGGCCAGTTGGGTGATCGCGAATTCATTGCTGCCGCCCGTCAGGCCCTGCAAAAACTCAGCGCTGGACGCGATGGGCTGGCGCGCTTGCCGCTGGTCGGGCAGGTGGCTCGGGCGGTTGCCGGCCTGGTCCAGATGCCGATTGATCAGATGCGTCAGCAGTCACGTGCGGCCGCAGCCTACGCTGACCAGCTCCGCGCCGGTCGCGCCCGTCTTGACGACATGCTGCGGGTCAACCACAGGATCGCCACAGACCCGGTCTGGCATGCGCCACTGGTCGAAGCGGGGCTGCTGTTGCAGACCTCAGACCCGCTGGTCTATGCCGGTCAGCATCCCATGGGTCAGGCCCTGGTCTGGCAAAAGCCCGGCTGAGGCGACCGGCTGGCCGGCCGTTTACAGCGTCTGCGTGCCGACGTACTGAAAGCGCACGTTGAACGCCACCGTGATGCGCTCGGTCTCGCCTTCGTAGGGTGTGACCTCGTGCAGCAGCCACGAGGGGAACAGCACCAGCTGACCCGGCTCCAGCCGCAACATGATCGGCGCGCCTGAAAACGGCCGCTTCAGCTGCGCGATCCCGGCATCCACATACATATTGGAAGCCGGATTCGGGTTCAGGAAGCACAACCGCCCGCTGTCGCTGGCCGGGTCATCGCCATCGTGACGAACGCAATACACACCGGACCAGGAATGATTGGAGTGGGTATGGGCGGCAAAAAAACCGCCCTTGTGGGTCAGATGAAACCACGACTCACAGGCGTAGCGCAGGTCTTTGAGCATGGCTTCGTCGTAACCGTTGAGTTCCCGGATGGTGTGGAAAAGCTGGCCGAAGCAGAAATCGCGCAGCTCCCGCACGCACGTTTCCGGCCAATCGAACAGGTTGAAACGGCTCTCGAACAGGGCCTGGTTGCGCTTGACCCTGGGTTCAGGGTTGCGGTAGGCATCGCTTTGAGCGCGCTGTCGGAACAGCGTGGCAAGCGCCTCGTTGAGCTTTTGCGGGGCCTTGTGGCGGGCGTGAATCAGCGGTACGCTGAACGCGCTGGTCACGGCAAGGTCTGGTTTCTTAGAAGTCGTCATGATGGCTGGTCAAACCGTCGTGCTGGCGAAAGTCCAGCGCCATTGTCCCAGACCTTGACCTGCCGGGTGCAGTGCTGTTTTGGTGCCGGAAAGTGAAGAATCTGTGAAAGTCAGCTGGCATCAACGGAGTCGGGAACAGGCCATTCCGATATGATTTAGCGGTTATATTGCCCGAGCCGACCCGATGAGCGTCTCGCCTTGCATGCTTGTCGATCAGGTCCGTACAATAGCCCGCTTGTTGCGCCGGAAGCCCATCGGGTATGATTCGGTGCTCGCGACAGACCCTTAAAATCACAACTTGGGCCAGATCTTCATGAACTTCAGAACCCTCAGCCTTGGAATTCTCGCGACTGCCGGCCTGCCCGCCGCGGCCATCCTGGCCTACTCGGTGGTCAATGCTCAGGAAGTCGAGCCGATCCTCGATACCAGTCGGGCGGTCGTGCAGGCCACCCAGCAGACCCAGGAGCGCATCGACCAGCTCGATGAGCGCACCCAGAACCTGCTGAGCGACTACCGCGCCAATCTCAAGCAGCTTGAGCAGCTCAACCGCTACAACGCCTCGCAGCAGCGCCAGGTCGACGCCCAGCGGCGCGAGATGGACTCGCTGACCAACGACATCAACAACATTGCCAGCCTGCAGCGCGCCATCCAGCCTTTGATGGAGGACATGGTCGAAGCTCTTGACCAGCTGGTCGAGGCCGACTTGCCGTTCCTCCTGGAAGAGCGACGCGCCCGGGTTGAGCGTCTGCGCAACGTAATGGACGACCCATCGCGCTCGCCGGCCCAGCGGTACCGTCTGGTGGTCGAGGCCTACCAGATCGAGAACGAGTACGGCCGGACCATCGAAGCCTATCGCGGCGACATCGAGGCCGGCGGTCGCGAGTTCGAAAACGTCGAGTTCCTGCGCATCGGCCGGACCTCGCTGACCTTCCGCACCGACGACGATCAGACGCTGATGCGGTTTGATCCCGAAAGCCGCCAGTGGGTGGACCTGGACCTGTCGTTCCTGCCCGACATCAAGATGGGTTCGCGGATCGCGCGCGAGCAGATTCCGCCCGACCTGATGTTCATCCCGGTGCGCGCACCGCAGACCGAGAATGGAGGCTGAGCGAACCATGACTTCATCCGTTCCGAGCATCCACCCGTCTTTCAGGAATTCATCCATGTCTTCATTCATCCGTGCTCTGGCCAGCGTTCTGATGCCGGCCGCCCTGGTGCTGGCGATGGCTGCGCCACACGCGCTGGCCCAGTCCCAGCCGGAGACTATTGATGACGTGCTGCAGGCGATGCAGAGCGAACGCCGGGCCGTCTCCGAGACCAACCAGGAACGCGAAGCCCGTTTTCGCCGCGAACAGTCCGAACAGGAAGCCGCGCTGCGCCAGCTGCGGGGCGAGGTCCAGGCGGCCGAGAACGAGGCCAGCCGGCTGGAAAACCTGCGTAACGAGCTCGATCGCGAGCTCGAGGAACTGCGCGCCCAGTTGTCCGAGCGCCAGGGTGAGTTCGGTGAACTGTTCGGTGTGGCGCGTGCTGCTGCGGCTGACCTGAACGAACAGCTTGAAGAGTCGCTGATTTCCACCCAGTTCCCGAACCGCGGCGAAGATCTGGTCGAAATGGCCCAGGCCTCCTCCCTGCCGACCATTGCCCAGCTGGAAAACCTCTGGTTCACCATGCTTCAGGAAGCCAGCGAGCAGGCCGAAGTTGCCAGATACGAGGCGGAAGTCATCACGGCCGATAACCAGGCGGCCACCGATACCGTGGTTCGCATCGGCCCCTTCACTGCCTTCAGCGACGAAGGCTTCCTGGTGGCCAGAGACGAAACGCTGCGTTATCTGGCGCGTCAGCCGGGCCGTGCTCAGCTGGCTGCAGCCGAGCGGGTCTTCAATCATTCCGGTCCAGACGTTGTTCGTGGACTGGTTGACCCCTCGCTGGGTACCCTGCTGGGGCTGGTGGTCGAAGTGCCCAACCTGCGCGAGCGCATCGACCAGGGTGGCGGCATCGGCTATGCGATCGTTGTCGTCGCCATTCTCGGTATCCTGTTGGCCTTGTTCCGCTGGCTGATGCTGGCGATCACCGCGATGAAGGTCAAGTCGCAGATGAAGTCGTCGACGCCGTCCAAGGGCAACCCGCTGGGTCGTGTCATGCTGACCTATGACGAGTACAAGAGCGAAGATCTCGAAACCCTGCAGTTGCGGCTGGACGACGCAGTGCTCAAGGAGCTGCCCAAGCTCGAATCCGGCCTCAATGTCGTCAAGGTGCTCGCGGCGGTTGCTCCGCTGATGGGGCTGCTGGGTACGGTGATCGGCATGATCGTGACCTTCCAGGCCATTACCCTGTTTGGTACCGGTGATCCCAAGCTCATGGCCGGCGGTATCTCGCAGGCCCTGGTGACCACCGTGATGGGCCTGATCGCTGCCATCCCGCTGCTGCTGCTGCATGCCTTCGCCTCGGCCACCGCCCGTCGCGTCGGCCAGGTGCTCGAAGAGCAGTCGGTCAGCCTGGTCGCTGAAACCGCAGAAAAGGGCTGATCCCGTGCTAGAGCACCTGTTGCCGGCCAATGTCAGCAACGTCATCGGCGGCTACCTGGAAGCAGGTGGCCCGGTGGTGGCAGCTTTGCTGGCCAGCACCTTCCTGATGTGGCTGCTGATCAGCGAGCGGCTGATCTACTTCCTGATCTCGGCGCGGCGCTTCCTGAAAAGCCAGGAACAGCGCTGGGAGGGGCTGGCCGATCATGGCAGCTGGCAGGCGCACGCCTTCCGCGAGCGCCTGATCTCGGAGGTGAGGGTTGAAAATGAGCGCTTCCTGGGGCCGATCAAGGCACTGATCGTGATTACGCCGCTACTCGGGCTGCTGGGGACCGTGACCGGGATGATCGAGGTCTTTCAGGTGATCGTCGATACCGGATCGTCCAACGCGCGTCTGATGGCCTCGGGCATCTCCAAGGCGACCATCCCGACCATGACGGGCCTGGCGGTTTCATTGACCGGGGTGTTTTCGATCAACTTTCTTGAACGGCGTAACCAGCGGGCCGTGTCGTCATTGTCGGAGTCACTGACGGTAGAAGCCGGTCTGGGCTATGGCTCGAAGCGCCGCTTGACTGATTCCGACCAGGAAGCCGCGGACGTCGACATTACGCCACTGCTGGATATCGTCTTCA
Source organism: Wenzhouxiangella sp. (assembly GCA_046540955.1). Lineage (GTDB taxonomy): Bacteria > Pseudomonadota > Gammaproteobacteria > Xanthomonadales > Wenzhouxiangellaceae > Wenzhouxiangella. The sequence goes on along the minus strand of JBKHEF010000001.1, from coordinate 43,098 downwards.
TTCTGCTGATTTTCTTTATTGTCACCGCGACCTTTCTGGATGAAGTTGGAATCAACCTGTCTTCGCCCAATCCCGATCCGCCGGAAGAGCTGACCCGGCCACCGCCAACCCTGGTCCTGGCCGTGCGTAACGATGGCTTTGTCATGGTGGACGATATCCGGATGGTCGATCCGCGCTCGGTCACCCCCATCGTCGAAGCGTTCAAGGCTGAAAAGCCCAACGGGGTGGTGTTGCTGAATGCCGCCCCCGATGCGCCGGTCGACACCACGGTGCTGGTGCTTGACCAGACCCGCCTTGCCGGTGTGGATCCGGCGCTGGCCATCCAGCGACGATAGACGGAGCCTGAGACAACCATGCTTAGACGCAAGAAACGCGAACCCGATGACAGCGACGTCAACGTCACGCCGCTGCTCGATATCGTGTTCATCATGCTGATCTTTTTCATCGTGACAGCCACCTTCATCAAGGAGCCCGGAGTCACGGTTCAGCGCCCGGATGCCAATACCGCCGAACAGCAGCGCCTGGTCTCGATCCTGGTGGCGATCGACTCGTCGAACACGATCTGGATCAACCGTGAAGAAACCCCACTGGAGGGGGTCCGCCTGGCGGTGGAACGCCTGCGCCGCGAGAACCCGCGTGGCAGCGCCGTGATCCAGGCTGATGGGGCCGCCGACAGCGAATATCTGGTGGAAGTCCTGCAGCAGATTCGCGATGCCGGCGTTCAGGACACCGTAGCGGTATCGACCCTGAAATCATGAGTAGCGTAATTCGACTGATATCCGGCCTGCCCGGCGCGATCCTGGTCACTGCGGTGCTGTTTCTGCTGCTCGCCACGGTGATCCAGCAGGACCAGGAAGTCCAACTGGCCGAAGATCGTTCGGTGGAGATCAACGTCACCCGGCAGCTGGAAGACACCAGTCAGCAGCGTCCGGAAGATTTCCAGCGGCCCGTGCTGGACCAGCCGCCGCCGCCACCGCCGACCGTCTCGGATCCGTCTTTCCGCCCCAGCATGGCCGTTGAAATGGGTGCGCTGCCCGACTTTTCGGGAACCGATATTGACATCGGGACCGGGTTCAATCCGGACCGGGATGCCCAGCCGCTGGTGCGTATTCCGCCGCAGTACCCGACCCAGTGCATGCGCTCGGCGAGCGAACTGGAAACCGTGGTCGTGGAATTCGATGTTTCACCGGAAGGCCAGGTGATCAATCCGCGCGTGCTCGATGCCACCAATTCCTGCTTCAATCGTGCAGCGCTCAGAGCAGTTCAGCGTTGGCGCTACCAGCCACGCGTCATTGACGGCGTCGCCCAGCCCCGATTCGGGGTCAGAACCGCCATTGACTTTGGCATGGAGGAATAGCCTTGCTGCGAACCGTTATTCAATCGGCCGCTATCGCTTTGTTGGTGTTCGTCGCCGGGTTTGCCTCGGTTGCCCAGGCGCAAACCCTGACCCCGGCGGTCGCCAATGATCTCCTCGAAGCCTATGAGTTGCTTGAGGAAGAAAAAAACAGTGAGGCCCTGGCCGCTCTTAATCGTTTGATGGAGCGCCGCGGCGAGCGGATGTCGGAGTTCGACCGCGCTTCTGTTCTGCAGATCAGGGGCTCGGCCTATGTCAATGAAGAGAACTTTGAAGCGGCCCTGCGTGATTTCGAGGAAGCGATCGGTCTGGCTGCTCTGCCGGAAGAGCAACAGAACCGGCTGCGTTTCAACATGGCCCAGCTCTATTTCGTGACCGAGCAGTACGAGAAGTCCATCCAGTTCTTTGAAGAATGGATGGCGCTTGATCCGGAAGTGGGGGCCAATACCTACTTCATGCTCGCCGGGGCCAATTACCAGATTGAGCGCTACCCGGAATCGCTGGAAGCGATCACGCAGGCAATTGAACTGTCCGAGGAACCCGAGCGGCGTTATTACGAATTAAAGAACGTCCTGTTAAGCGAGCTGGAGCGGGTTCCCGAGCGCACCGCACTGCTTGAAGAGATGGTGACGATCTGGCCGGATGTGCTGGGTTTCTGGCGCCAGTTATCCTCTTTGTATCTGCAGCAGGATCAGGAACTGAAATCCTTCAGCGCACTGGAGTCGGCTTACCTGAGCGGTCTGGTCGAGGATGGAAGCGACATCCTGGTTCTGGCCCAGTTTTATTCCTCGTTCAATAATCCCTATCGAGGCGCTCGCCTGATCGAGCGGGAGATGGAAAACGAACGGGTGGAGCGCACCGTTGAGAATCTGGAGTTGTTGTCGCAGTTGTGGAGCCAGGCACGGGAGCATCGCCAGGCCATACCGGTTTTGCGTGAAGCGGCCCAGCTGTCCGATACAGGCAACCTGTTTTTCCGTCTGGGCCAGGCCTATCTGGCCACCGAAGACAACGAAGCGGCGGCCAGCGCCTTTGAACAAGCCCTGGACAAGGGGGGACTGGAGGATAACCAGGGCGAGGCCTGGATGTTGCTCGGTAATGCCCGCTTCAACCAGGCCGGACCGGGAGACCGTCAACAACGACGTCTGGCCGATCAGGCTTTCGCTGAAGCCGAGCAGTTTTCATCCACCCGGGCGCAGGCCCGCGACTGGCGCGGTTACATCAGGGCGATTGACAACACCGAGAGCCGTCAGGCGATGCTGGAACAAGAGCAGTCCGAGCGGCTTGAGGCCGCGGCCGAAGAGCGCTTCCTGACCGGCTGCCGGGCCCAGCAACTGGCTGGAACCGCCCTGTCCGAGGAATGCCAGGCCGCTCTGGAGGCTGCCCGCGAAGCCGAAGAGGAAACACCTCAGGCCCCCTGATCCGGCGACTTTGGCAATATTGCGTTTGCAAGCCCCCACCAACCTGCCTGGTGGGGGCTTTTCTCGTCATGGGTCGGCGTATATAGTGAGACGGGCGCAGGCGTTCGAACGGGGTAGGTGACCGGACGACATGGCAGGACATCGAAAGCATCGGATAGTGACTGTCTTGAAGGGGGCCGGGATCCTGACCGCTGGCCTGTTGCTGGCCAGCGTCGTGGCCGCTGAGTCTCCGGTCTTCCGCCATTTGGGGGTGCTCGAGGGTCTGCCCGACCCGATGGTCGAAGCGATCATTCAGGATCGCTATGGCTATGTCTGGATCGGCACCCAGGCCGGCCTGATTCGCCATGAGGGTGATCGCCTGAATCTGCTGCCGCGCGATCCATCCAAGCCCGGTGCGCTGCCGGCCAATAACATCATGGCCCTGCATGCCCACAGCGATGGCATGGTCTGGGCGGCAGTGGAAGATCACGGGGTTGTTGAAATCGGCCCCGACCTGAACATCCGCCGTCATGTCCGGCCCAGGTCCGACGGTGGTGCACTGCCATACGGCAACATCTGGTCCATGACCGAAGACTGCGACGGCCGCCTGTGGATGGCATTTCCCCAGGGTGGGGTGGGGGTCTTCGATTCATCAACCGAAGCCTTCCAGTTTTTTCCTCAGGACGAGAGCAGCGGGCTTCGGCCAGACGGTTTTCAGGCCCATCTCATGACCGATCCCGAATGCCGCATCTGGGTGGTACAGACCACGCGCATTGCCGTCCTGGATCCGGCCATCGAGCCGGCCCGCTTCCGCTCCGTGCTGGATGCAAGTCCCGGTGACAAGGGGTTTTTTCTGCATGCCTGGATTGCGCCGGATGGCCAGCTGTTCGTCGCCGAGGGGGCAGATCTGCTCCGTTTTGATTCGCTCGATCAGGCCTTTGCGGGCACCGAGCCACGGCTGGTCCGCGAGGTGGAAGGCCCGATCGCTTCCATAGGGGGGCTACCCGACGGACGGATTTTTCTGGCGACCCAGAAAGGCCTTGTTTTCATCGATCGGAAGACTGGATCGGACATGGTCGTTGCTGCGCGGCCGGGCCGGCGTTACGGCCTGCCGTCATCGGTGCTTTCGGGTGCCCACCTGGTCGATAAAGAGGGTGGGCTCTGGTTGGGGGTGAGACATGAAGGCGTGGTTTACCTGCCGCCAGATCATGCGGCGTTTGAGCGCCTGGCCGGCCAATCGCAAACCAAGATCGGAGCGGGGTCTGAAAGAATCCAGTCCATTTCACCTTCACTCAACCCGAATTTCTTCTGGGTCGCCAGCGATACCGAAAACTACCGGCTCGATATTCGTGACGGGACTCGAACCCCGGTCGTTGATCTGTACCCCGACTACACGGTCCCGAAAATCAGCCGTCTCCTTACGCCTGCCATGCTGGAGATGGGAGACCAGTTGCTGGTTGTCCATCATCAATATTTGCTTTCGCTGAGTAAGCACTCCGGACAGTCCGAGACACTGATTGCCTACGATGAGATCGTCCCCGATCGCTTCGTGTTCATCCACCCCCATGGTGATGGCCGGCTTTGGCTGGGTATGGGGCTTGGCGGCCTGCGGCTGATCGACCCGGCGACGGGATTGTCCGAGCGGTATGGTCCCGACCAGCCGGCACCCTACCGTTTGTCCGGGGCTGCGCCGGTCGCCATGCAGACCGGGCCGGAAGGCGGAGTCTGGCTTGCTGCGGAAAACACGGTCTACCGTCATCACAATGGCCAGGGTTTTGCTGCCCAGATCGAGCTTGAACAGGGGCCGATTCGCAGCATTGCCTGGGCTGGATCGACGCTCTGGGTCGGAACCGATTTTGTGTTGGAACGCTATCGACTGATCGGGGGATCTCTGCGCCATGTCGACAGCCTGGACCTGAGCGGGCTGACCGAACGGACTACTCTGCTTAAGGTCCTGCCAGCAGATTCGGCGGGCTCAGATTTGTGGCTGGTGCTGCGCTCGGGACTTGCGCGAGTGAATCTGGCCAATGGTCACATCCGCAGCTATGGCCACGCCGATGGTCTTGCTTTGAGCGAGTTCAGCCCCAATGCCGCCCTGGTCATGGACGACGGCCGGTTGATCCTCGGCGGTAGCCAGGGCATCGTGACCATCGACCCGGCGCAGTTGCACCGTGTCCCCATCAACCCACCGGTTTATCTGCGTGCCCTCACCGCCGGTGATCGTCGCATTTCGCTGCCGCCAGGGCGCCGCGCGCCGATTGATCTGGCCTGGGACAGAAACTCGGTTCGCTTCGAGTTCTCCGCCTTGACCTATGTTGCTCCGGAGCAGGTCCGATATCGGGTGCGTCTGGATGGCTGGGATGACGACTGGTTGCTGCTGGATCGTCAGTCCAGTCTGTACTACAGCAATCTCCGGCCGGGCCGTTACCGTTTCGAGGTTCAGGGAGCGGGCCCTGATGGACGCTGGGGCTCGACGGGCGATCGCCTGGATATTCGGATCGCTGCGCCACCGTGGGTCTCACCGACGGCCTGGGCAGGCTACGTCCTCGCTCTGGTGGCGGCCATCGTCCTGGGATGGCGCCAGTTGACACGCTCGCGCCGCCGGCGCCGCGAGCTGGACGAGATTCGTCAGAAACGTCAGCTGGCCGAGTCCCAGCGCCAGCTCATTCAGCGTCTCAACAACGATCTCGAGCCGTTGCCGCTGGCGCGCGCCATTGCCGGCGAACTCCAGCGCCTGACAGCGGCCCAAGGCGCCATCATTGGCTATCTTCATGAACTGATGCCGACCGACGTGGTGACGAGCTCAGGGGTCGCCGACATGAACCGGTCTGATTGGCAGGAACGCCTGGACAATGCCGACGGTATTCATGAGCGGGTGGTCGACCTTCATGCTGAAGACGGCCCCATCGCCCGTGTCCTCCTGGTGGCTTCAGCAGACGGTTTTGTCCTCGACCACGAGCGGCGCCTGGCCCTGCTGGTCGAGGTTGCCGGGCAGGCGCTGCACAACAGCGTACTGCTGCAGCGGGTTCGCCTGCTGGCTGACCAGGCCGAACAGGCCAGCCGGGCGAAGTCGGAGTTCCTGGCCACCATGAGCCACGAGATTCGCACTCCATTGCACGGCGTGCTCGGTATGGCCGAACTGTTGCATGAGCACCCGGGCAACGCACCGCGCCAGGATCTGCTCGAGACACTGCGCGCTTCCGGCCAGCAATTGCAGCGCATCATCGACGATGTGCTCGATATTTCCCGCATCGAAGCCGGCCGTCTGACCCTGCTCCATGAGCCGTTCGAGACCGCTTCTTTGATCGAGCAGGTCGTCGACCTGCACGCCCCGTCGGCTGCCGCCTGCGGTCTGGAACTGCGCCTGCGGATCAGCGCCGCTTTTCCGCTGCAGGTACGCGGAGACGCCGGTCGTCTGGGCCAGATCCTGGGCAACCTGCTCAACAACGCGATCAAGTTCACCACCGAGGGGAGTATCGAGCTCAGCGCAGAAGTCGATCGCGACGGGGATCTGCTCATGGCGGTGCGCGATACCGGCCCGGGAATTCCGCCCGAGCAGACCAAGCGACTGTTTCTGCCCTTCAGCCAGCTTGATTCAACCACCACCCGCGCCCACAGCGGCTCCGGCCTCGGTCTGGCGATCTGTCGCCGCCTGGCCGAGGGCATGGGTGGGCAGCTTCGTCTGCGAGAATTTCCCGGCCGCGGCAGTTGCTTCGAGCTGCGCTTGCCCGGACCCCCGAAAAAGACTGCTCGGCCGCGCCTGAGCGCGCTGCTCGACCGGCTGGAACTGGTTGCACTGATGGACACACCGACCTACCGCATCCTGTTGCGGATGTCACGGCGCTGGGGATTCGGTCTCGTCAACGGACGCGATGTTTCGCCACGCCCCGGCCCAGTGGTGCTGTTTGATGGTCGGGATCCTGAGATGACCGCCACTGCGGCCGCCTGGGCCGCAGTGGGTTGTTCAATGCTGCACTTCAACTCGCATTTCGAGGATGCCGATCTGACCGATGCTGGCGGATTTGCCGCCATCCCCGTGCGCTGGCCGCTCATCGAGCGTCGGCTGCTGGCTGCCTTGTTCGATCAGGTGATATAAACTCCAGGCTCTATCGTCCCGAGGATCGACCCATGGAATGGATTGGCCTGGCTTTGATTGTTGCGCTGGCGCTGTTTGTGGTTGTCATCTACAACCGCCTGGTGGCCGCACGCAACCGCTACAAGAACGCTTTTGCCCAGATCGATGTACAACTGACCCGCCGCCATGATCTGATCCCCAACCTGGTCGAGGTGGCCAAGAAATACATGAGCCACGAGCGGGAAACACTGGAGGCAGTCATCCAGGCGCGCAACACTGCGGCCAGCCAGCTCAAGACCGCTTCGGGTGATCCGTCCAACCCGCAGGCGATGAAAAATCTGGCGGCCGCCGAGCAGGGGCTTTCCGGGGCCCTGGGCCGGTTGTTCGCGCTGTCAGAAAGTTACCCGGATCTGAAAGCCAACCAGAACATGATGCAGTTGTCCGAGGAACTGACCAGCACGGAGAACCGGGTCGCTTTTGCCCGCCAGGCGTTCAACGACGGGGTGATGACCTACAACATCCTGCGCGAAAGCTTTCCCAACAACCTGGTTGCAGGCGTGTTCAATTTCCAGCCGGCCCAGCTGCTCGACATCGAAGACCCGGCCAAGCGCGAGGCGGTGCAGGTCAATTTCCAGTAACCGGGTTTTTGGCTGCTGATCGGCGGTGAACTTTTTCGAGCACCAGGACCGCGCGCGCCGCCAGACCCGGGTGCTGGTGGTGTTGTTCGGCCTGGCGGTGCTGGCCGTCGTCCTGGCGGTCAACACCGCGCTGCTGTTTACTCTGGGGGTGTCAAACGCCGCTGGCGCCCCACCGGGCACGGGCTTCCTCCGAGCCAATCTCGGCCTGATCATCGGCGTCAGCCTGGTGACCGGCGCGGTGATCGGCCTGGCCAGCCTGTATCGGACCTTGCAGTTGCGGGCCGGTGGTGCCGAGATTGCCCGATCGCTGGGTGGCACCGCGGTCGATCCGGCGACCACCGACCCGCTCAGGCGCCGGCTTTACAACGTTGTTGAAGAAATGGCGATTGCCTCCGGGGTACCGGTGCCCGAAGTGTTCGTGCTCGAACATGAACAGGGCATCAATGCTTTTGCCGCCGGCTTCTCGACCACCGATGCGGCCGTCGCCGTGACTCGCGGCACCCTGGAACACCTCGACCGGGATGAACTCCAGGGCGTGATCGCGCATGAATTCAGCCACATCTTCAACGGCGATATGCGTCTGAATATCCGCCTGATCGGTTTTCTGTTCGGCATCCTGATTCTGGCCATCGTTGGCCGGCGCCTGCTGTTCTCGGCCCGGTTTGCGCGCGACTCGCGCAACGCCGCCCCGGCGGTGGTGATCGGCCTGGTGGTGGTGATCATCGGCTATGTCGGGCTGTTTTTCGGTCGCTGGATCAAGGCTGCCGTATCGCGGCGGCGGGAGTTCCTGGCCGATGCCTCGGCGGTCCAGTTCACCCGCCATCCGCAGGGGATTGCCGGTGCGCTGAAAAAGATCGGCGCCCTTTACGCCAGCTCCTTCATGACCACGGATGCCGAAGAAATCGGCCATATGCTGTTTGCCCGTGGCATGGGCCGGCAGTTGTTTGCCACTCACCCGCCGCTGGAGGCGCGCATCCAGGCACTCGACCCGGATTTCCAGCCCGCCGAATTCAAGGAAATTGCCGCCCGTCTTGATCGCCACGCCCAGGCCCGTCGGGCGCAAGCAGAACAGGCCGCAGAGCACGCCGCAACGCCTGCCGGTCCGGGTGGTCTGCCGCTTGATCCCGCTCGTCTGGCCGACCAGATCGGCCACCCGGATCTGCAGCAGATCTTTCTGGCAGCCGCGCTGGCGGCTGCCATGCCCTCGGCCCTGGAGCGAGCCGCCCATTCCGATGAATGGGCCCAGGAGGTGATTTGTTTCCTGCTGCTGAGCGCCGACCGCGAGATCCGTGAGCAGCAACTGCTGCAGATTGCCGCAACCCTGGGTAGTGAGAGCGAGCACCAGGTCTCCATCCTGTGGCGGGAGGGGCAGGGGCTGGAGCGGGCCCAGCGCCTGCCGTTGCTGGAAATGGCCTTTCCCGCGCTGCGTCGGCGTCCGCAGCGGGAGTGGCTTGCCCTGCTTGGCTTGATTGAGGAACTCATCGCTGCCGATGGCAGGATCGGGGTGTTCGAGTATGCCCTGGCCCGCCTGACCGCCAGCCATATCCAGGAGTTGCTGCATCCGGACCGCGCGCGGCCCGGTGGTTCCAAGAGCCTGGCCGGGATGGAGCCAGAGGCGGTCGTGGTGATGGGGCTGCTGGCCGGTCACGGGCATCCCGAAGATCCCGCCGCAGCGCAGGCCGCCTTTCATGCCGGGCTTGAGGGCTTGCTCAAGCCGCTGCCTGACCAGTTGCCGGAATTGGCGCAGTGGCCCGAGCGGCTTGACGCAGCCCTGAAGCGGCTCGATCGGCTGCGGCCGGCCGACAAACAGCAACTGATCGCCGGTCTGGCGCGCTGCGCCCTGCATGACGAGCAGGTCAACCATCGCGAAATGGAGTTGTTGCGCGTCATCGGCGGTCTGTTGCACGTGCCCCTGCCGCTGATGACAGGGGCCGGGGCGTCAGTCAGTCCTCAAGGGTAAAGCCGACCTCGACGGTCACCTGCCAGTGCTGGACGCGCCCGTCCTCGATATGGCCGCGGGTGTCGACCACTTCGAACCAGCGCAGATTCTTCAGTGACTCCGAAGCCTTGGCAATCGCTCGCCGGACCGCGTCATCGCTGCTTTCGGTGGACGATCCGGTCAGACGAATCTGCTTGTAGACATGATCGGTCATGGTTCAGGCTCCTGATGAACAAACAATGGCCTTTTAAGACTAACAGCTATGGCGACATGCCCGCGTTACATGCCCGCTATTTGTTGCGCTCAACCTCGATTGTTCTGGAGTATTCCAGCGTGCGTTCGCGAACCCGGGTCGGTGGATTGATCCAGACAATCTCCACACCGCTGCTTTTGGCAACGCGTTCGACAGCCTGGATATGGTCACGATTGACTTCGCGAACTGTCCCCATTTGCTTGTCGGCAGTGGTGCAACCAGTTGCAAACAAGACGGTGCAAAGCGCAAAAGGCAGAAGATAACGCGGCATGGCAAAGCTCCTCGCGGTCATGTCTTTCCGGGATGAACCCGATCGATAGTAAACCTTATGCGATGAGCTGCCGTCAAATCGGCATCCTTGGGGCTGCCGAATTCAACCCGCCATGCGGTATGCTTTGGCCCCTTGTCATGCTTACGGAGAGCTTTTGATGTCAAGCGCTGAAGCCTGTGCGAGGACTTTGATGCTGAATCGGCAACGGCTGGTCGGTCTGATGCTTTCGCTTGGGGCCCTGTTTTTTGTTGCCGGGTGCGCCACGATCGACGGGCAGTCGACCGACAACGCAGCTGATCATGCAGCGGCCAGCGGCACCGCCGCTACGGCGACAGCGGGTGTGGCTGCGGCCCATCCGCTGGCAGTCGAGGCGGGGCTGGGCGTGCTGGCTCGCGGTGGCACGGCCGCCGACGCCGCGGTGGCCGTGCAGGCCATGCTGAGCCTGGTCGAACCGCAGAGTTCGGGCATTGGCGGCGGTGCATTCCTGCTCCATTACGCCGCCGAGAGCGGACAGATCACCGCTTTCAATGGGCGCGAAACCGCACCGGCCGGTGCCGAACCGGACATGTTCATCAACGAGCAGGGTGAGCCGCTGGGCTGGTTCGAGGCGATCGTCGGCGGGCGTGCGGTCGGCGTGCCGGGGGTCATGCCGATGCTGGGCGAAGTTCAGCAACGCTTCGGGCGGTTGGCGTGGTCGCAGCTCTTCGACGCCTCGATTGCTGCGGCTGAAGACGGTTTCGAAGTCCCGCAGCGCCTGGCCCGCTTTGCTGCCGGCGGACGCTGGCCGCAGGCCGAAGTGGCTGATGTGATCGACTTGTTCACCAACGATGGAGGTGAAACCATCAGCGCTGGTGAGACCTGGCGCAACCCGGCGTTGGGTCAGACCCTGCGGCGCATGGCCGAAAACGGGCCGCGTACCCTGCTGGCCCCGCCGATCTCGACCCGCATCATCGAGCGCAGCGCCAAGCCGCCCTTGCCGGGCACCCTGGTCCAGGCCGATTTCGACGCCTATCGGCCCAGGGTCAGCGAGCCGGTCTGCGGGAATTTCCTTGAGCACCGCGTCTGCGTGCCGCCGCCGCCGTCGAGTGGCGTGTCCCTGCTGCAGATGCTGGCCATCCTGGAGCATACCGATATTGACCGGCGCGGGCCGGATGACCCGGTCGCCTGGCTGCAGTTTGCCGAGGCCAGCCGCCTGATGTACGCCGATCGCAACCGCTACGTCGCCGATCCGGATTTTGTCGATGTGCCGGTGCAGGCGCTGCTGGACCCTGGCTACGTGGCCGAGCGAGCCGGGCAGATCGGCGATCGGGCCGGGCCACTGCCCGAGGCCGGCACGCCGCCGGGTCTGGCCTGGGCGGCAGACGACCGCTTTCGCCGGACTGGTACCAGCCATTTCGTGGTGGTCGATGGCGATGGCAATGTTGTGACGATGACCACTTCGGTCGAGTCGATCTTCGGCACCGGCAGGACGGTCGGCGGCTTTTTTCTCAACAATCAGCTGACCGATTTTTCCTTTGTCCCGGAAGTCGAAGGCCTGCCGGTGGCCAACGCGGTCGAGCCGGGCAAGCGGCCGCGCTCTTCCATGTCGCCGGTGCTGGTGTTTGATCCCGACGGCCGGCTGGTCGCCGCCCTGGGCTCGCCCGGCGGCTCGGCCATCCTGGCCTACAACGCCAAGGCCATCGTCGGTCTGCTGGCCTGGAACATGAGCCTGCAGGAAGCCATCGATCTGCCCAACCTGGTCACCCTGGGCGAAAACTATTTTGGTGAGGCCGACAAGTTTCCGGAGCAAGTGCTCAACGGGCTGGCCGAGCTTGGTATCGAGGTCCGACCGGGCCGAGGCGAGGAGTCCGGCCTGCACGGCGTGGTGTTCCATCGCGATGGCCGGATCAAGGGCGCGGCCGATCCGAGGCGGGAAGGTGCGTGGCAGTTACTTGAAAATTGAGGAAGGGTGGGGTGCTTGATGAGAACAGCGGTATTTTGTGTCGGGCTTGTTTTGCTCCTAGGAGCTTGTGGGAGCCTTCCCCCTCAACCTTCCGATTCTGAGTCGGTTACTCAGCGAGGTGGATCCACAGAAGTCATCGACGTTATTTTGGATGCTGCAGACAGTTTTACGGGCATAACGGCGACTGCCGTGTTCGTTGTTCGCGGTGTCGGTGAGCGGGGAGAAGCCGACCAGAGAGTCTGGTACCTGAACTCCGAACGGGATTATCGCGACTTCCGCAGTTTGAACGTCGCTATCTCCCCGACCGTGGCAAAACAACTGCAGGAAGCGGAGGGCATCGAAACCGTGCATGAGTTGCTTGGACGCAGCATTCGGGTTCGGGGGGTAGCTCGTCGTGTTCCGATTTATTTTTTCTGTCAGGGCAGGCAAACCGAATCCTACTATTATCAGACTCAGCTGCCGATCATTGATCGGGAACAGATCCAGATACTGAGTGCGCCCTAACCCGGTTCACAGGCTTGGCTAAGCCAGTGCGGCTTGGGGTAACATATTTCTCATGCTGCCGCAGCATTACAGCCAACCTTGTTGCCGCGCGAGCCGGTGGGCATCAATCCGATTAGCGGCCTGCAGTTCGCTGATCGCTTCAGACAGATAGTTGCGCACGGTGCCTTCGGCCAGATGGAGTTGTTCGCCAATCTGTCGGGTGCTCAAGCCCTCGCCGGCCAGGCGCAGGACTTGCCGCTGGCGCTCTGTCAGGGGATTCTGTCCGTCCCAGGCGCTCAGCGCGAGCTCCGGCGCAATCACCCGCTCGCCTCTCGCGATTCGGCGTACTGCATCGGCTAGACGCTCGGCCGGTGTGTCCTTGAGCAGGTAGCCCCTGACTCCGGCCTCAAGCGCTCGGCGCAGGTAGCCGGCTCGACCGAAAGTGGTCACGATGGCAACGCGCGTATCGGGATATTGCTCACGCATCGTTTCGGCCAGCTCAAGCCCGGTCATGTTCGGCATCTCGATGTCGGTCAGCAGAACGTCGATGCCATCGGCCTGCGCGAGGGATTCAAGGGCGATCGCCCCATCTGCGGCCGTGCCAACCACCTCGATGTCGGACTCCAGGGCAAGCAGTGCGGCCATTGCTCCGGATACCAAGGTTTGGTCTTCGGCAATCAGCAGTCGGATCATGAGGAGGGCTCGATTGGGAAAAATGCCTGTATACGCCGTTCTTCGGGGGACAGAACAAAGTGTCCGCCGATGGCTTCCACGCGCGCTCTCATGCCATCGATGCCGCCACCGTCGGGTCGGATTCGTCCCCGTCCGTCGTCCTGGATTTCGAACATCATGCTGTTGTTTTCAGGCGAGTGACCAATCCGGATCGCACACTGGTGCGCCTTGGCGTGCCGAATGATGTTGGTCACGGCTTCTTTGATGATTAGCCCCAGCACCGCCTCCGACCGGGGACTGAGCTGAAGCGGGTCGTCCATGGTCAGATCCAGCGTGACATCAGCGCTGGTTAAAGCAATTCTCGCCTGCTCCAGCTCGGCCTGCAGGCTTTGGTGACGGTAACCGGAGATCGCCTCGCGCACTTCGGCCAAAGCCTCACGCGCACTGGCCTCAACGGCAGAGATTTCCTGTTTGGCAAGCTCAGGATCCCGGTCAAACAGTTTCCCCGCCAGCTCGCTCTTGAGAACAATCACCGACAGCCGGTGCCCGAGCAAGTCATGCAAATCACGGGCGATACGCTCACGCTCAGCCACCCTCGCAAGCTCCTCGACTTCCGCCTGCGACAGGCGAAGTGCGGCGTTTTTTCTTTCGATCTCGGCAAAGTGGATATTAGACGCACCGACCACGAACGTTGCCAGCAAACCGGGTAACCAGAACCATGGCGCCGGCTGCACAGTGACGGCAATCGCCGCCACGCTGAGCATCACGAACACCAGCAGTGTCCACGCCCGTCGCGGCGGGCCGGCCTGCATGCAAAAGGCGCCGGCGAACACGAAGAATGCACTGGCACCACCGTTGAATGGTGCCCAGAGCGCGCCGATCAAGACCAGTGCAAGAACGTGCGCAACCACGACTCGGCCACTTCGACGAAACGCGCTGAAGTACAAAACGAAAAACGCAGCCGTGCTGAGCAGTGCAAGGATTGCTTCAAGCGTGCCCGGCGCCTGAAAAAAGTACTTGAGCCAGAAGAAGCCGAAATAGATCAGCCAGAGATAAGGTGTCCAACCGACCCGGATCGAGGGCGGCAAAAGCCAGTGGTGTGCTTTTTGAAGACCTTGGGCCAGACTCATTCCAATTGCGCCTGTGTCATCTTGAAGGCAAATTCTCCATGTGGGCCGACGGCGAAGATGCCAATGGCTTGCAGCCGGCTGCTGTCAAAGCCCCGAATCTCATCGATCTTGATGTCGACGGCCGCGCCGGTGGCCGTCTGGTCCATGGACACCCGTGAAGATGCGCTGCTGCTTGACCCTGAACCGCTGAATAGCATGACCATCCAATCATTCGACTCGCCGAGTATCTCAATTCGAAGCCGCTCGCGCTCAGACAGATCCACCGGTGTCATGAACGGCTGCCCCGGCGACCAGATCGCGCCAGCATAGGGAAACTGGCTGCCCGGTTTCAGCTGACCTCCCACTTCAAGCTCACCATTAGCAACTGACAGGATCTTGGCGATTGACTGGCCGCCGATAAACCGGTCATCCGCCGGCACCCAGGTCCCGATGACACCGCCGGCCAGAAGGTTGGTCGGCACATCATCTCCCGAGGCTGCAGTGGAGTACTCGAAACGCCGGTCGACGGGTTTGCCATTTTTCCAGATTTGCCGGATCTGGCGCGTGGCTCGAATGTCACTTTGCGGATCGCCCTCGACCCGAACCATATCTGCCCTGCAGCCCGGGGCCAGACATCCACGGCCATCGAGTCCGAAGACCTCCGCGGGAATGGATGTAGCCGCTTTCAGCGCTTCGGTGTGGCTCAAGCCGGAGTCAACCAGCAATTCCAGCTCGTGATGCAGGCTGACTCCGTGCGCTGTCCCCGGATTGGGCGCATCGCTGCCGGCCAGCAACACGATACCTGCGTCGTGAAGGGCACGGACGTTGGCCTGGCTGCGGGCGAGGAGCGCCTGGCCGTTCAAGCGCGCCCAGCTCTCCTGAAGAAGACTTTGGCGCTGTTCCTGGCTGATCCGCTCGTAGATGCCCGGCTCGGCGAGCAGCGCTTCAAGATCGAGTTGACCGCCGACGCCGGCCATGACGACGGTGGTGGGAACGACGAAGATGGCCTCAGTCTTTGCCAGCTCGATGAAGGCGTCCGAGGCCATGACGTCGGCAAACACATGGACCAGTCCGTCGACACCCGCTTCGATGGCCATGATCGCGTCTGCTTCGGTCGACACGTGGGCCAAGGCCATCAGGCCGCGAGCTTTCGCAGCGTCCACCAGGGCTTTGACGGTGTCCTCGTTCAGGGTCGGTAGCGGACTACCCCACAGCCGCCCGGGTTCAATGACAATCTTGATGAAGTCCGAGCCTTCGGCGATTCTTGCCTCCACCCAGTCTTCAGCGTCCTCGGGCGTGGTTACGGGCGTGACCGGCACGCCGAACTGCGTGCCGTGTCCGCTGCGCGCTGTGGCCAGCATGCCGGCCGAGTACAGGTCAGCCCTGGCTGACTGGCTGCGATCCTCGCGCAGGCGGCGGCTTTCAGGCAGCAAGGCGGGGGAGGTGAACATGTCCAGGAGCGTGGTGACACCGAAGCGAAGCGCATCGGACTGGGCCTGACCAAAGGTATGCACGTGGGCATCGATCAGGCCGGGCAGGAGCGTGTCGCCCGCGCCTTCAATTCTCTCAACGCTTGCCGGAATCTCCAGATCTTGCCCCATGGCCACGATGGACCCGTCCCGGACCCAGATATCTGCTGAGGTATGGAACGCTTGACCATCAAAGATGCGAATATCCACGATGGCGAACTCCTGTGCCTCTTGTTCGCGAGTCTCTGGGGGCTCGTCGTGGTTCGGCAGGGCCAGGATCAGCCCTAGCGCGGCCAGCACACAGGCAGCGATGACGATCAGGCTGCGCATCGCCTCAACTTCCCTGAAACCGACGCCAGCTCAGGGCAACCAGCCCGGCACAGAGCGCGGTAAACAGCAGCAGCACTCCGATGTGCAGGACCCAGGGCCCTGACTGAGTGCCAGTGAAATGCAGCGCCAGTCCCGCCAGATGGTAAGGGGGCAACCACTCTGCCAGCCCCTGAAGGGGTCCTGGCAGCTGGCTGACCGGAATCCAAAGGCCGGATAGGAACGCCAGCGGCAGATAGATCAGATTGATCACTCCGGGTGCTGCATTGGGCGACAGCCACAGGCCCAGCGCCAGTCCCAGCAGGCTGAATGGAATGGTGCCGGCCAGCAGGACAACAAACAGGGCGAGCCACTGCACGGTGGTCAGGCGCACCTCGCCAAACAGCGCCGCCAGCCATGCAATGCCCAGAATGATTAGTAGCGAGAAGGCCATGACCGCGACGAGCTTGCCAGTCAGCATGGCGGGCAGGGGCATGGGTGCTGCACGCAGCAGCAGCCACCATCCCTGGGCCCGCTCGGTCGCCGCTCCGATGCCGAAGGCGAACATGGCCGTGCCTAGAACACCGAAGCAAGAAAAGGTGATCATCATCGGCTGGGCATAGCCGCGCGCCATGACCAGACCGAAAAACGCGTAGAACATGATCGGGAAAAGCAGCGTCGGCAAGCTGTAGGCCGGCATCCGCTGCAGGCTGAGCCAGCTGGTCAGGCTCATCTGCCAGTAAGGATTCTGGTTCAGGCGACTGGTAATATTCATGCGGCATTCTCCAAGT
Source organism: Wenzhouxiangella sp. (assembly GCA_046540955.1). Taxonomy (GTDB): domain Bacteria; phylum Pseudomonadota; class Gammaproteobacteria; order Xanthomonadales; family Wenzhouxiangellaceae; genus Wenzhouxiangella. Next base: position 26,399 of record JBKHEF010000001.1, on the reverse strand, counting down.
CGGGTTGGGTCAAAGTCATGAAGGCTTCCTCCAGTCGGGCGCCGGTCACCTCGAGCCCAGTGAGGTCTTTGTCGGCCTCCAGCAGTGCGCGAACGAATTCGTTGGGTTCGGTGACCAGGGCTTCGGTCACGCCTTCGGCGTTTTGCACCTGACGGACGCCGGGCAAGCCGGAGACGATGTCGGTGGACAAGCGGGTTCGGCAGCGCACGCGTCTGCCCGGCAAACGCTCGGCGATGGCGCGCGGGCTGTCGCTGGCGATGATTCGGCCTTTGTTGAGAATGACCACTTCGTCGGCCAGCCTCTCGGCTTCTTCGAGATCATGGGTGCACAGCAAGATCGCCGTCCCAAGCTCGCGCTGGGCGCGGATGCTTTCGCCCAAGGCTCGCCTGCTCGCCGGATCAAGTCCGCTTGCCGGTTCGTCAAGAATCAGAATCCGGGGTTGGCCGACCAAGGCCAGGGCCAGCAGGACGCGCTGACGCTGACCGCCGGAGAGCTTGCCGAAGCGCCGGTTGGCCAGGTCCTCGAGGCGCGCTGTTGCCAGTGCTTTTCCCGACCGCATTGGTGTGGGATAGAAGCTCGAAAACATGGCAACCAGTTCGGCCACGGTCAGCGTCTCGGGGACGCCGCTGATCTGAAGCATGGTGCCGATCTGTTGACGAATGTGGCGCTGACGCGGATCACCACCGGCAACTCTGAGGCTTCCGTTCTGTGGGGCAAAGACGCCTAGCAGCAGTTTGACCAGAGTGGTCTTGCCAGCGCCGTTCGGCCCCAGCAGGGCGGTGAGAGAGCCTGAACGGCAGCTTAGATCGACGCAATCAAGCGCCGGTTGCCTGCCGTAGCGGTACCCAAGGCCACGGGCTTTGATGACGGTGTCGTTCATGGATCGGTGTTCTGACGATGAGTTCAGCGTCAGTATCGGTATTCGGCTTGGCTCAAAACAGTGTCGGTTGGCGGCAGATCGGCATGACTTTTGTCATTGCGGTTTCAGGCTCGCCCCGTCTCGGACAGGGCACACGCCAGACCCATGATTTCTAGCGCGGTCGTTTCCGAACCCAAAACATGCGCCTAGTTTGTCGGCCGAACTCTGCTGGGACCAGACTGCTGGCGCTGAGCATCAGAGGGTTCGCGCTGACCATACTGTTTCTCTTTAGAAGTCAGTGGCTGGTCCGGCAATGTCAGGCATGCTGTCTAAATGGAGAGAGTTCAACGTTCGGCATGTTCAGCATCACCTGGCTCCACTGCTTGAAGCCGTTGAGCGTGGTGTGAAGGTCCGCATTGCACGTTGTGGCAGGGTCGTCGCCCAGCCTGGGCCGCCGGAGATGCGCCCGGCGCACTTGCCTTGGCCCGCTAGCGGCTTTTGGGAAAGGCGGCAGTCCGTTCTATACTTAAGTCTGTTTCGCAGCATGGGGCTGGGGTATGCCGGGATTCTGGAAAAAAAATCGGCCACAGGGGGAGACCGGGGCTGGCGCGAATGCTCAGCAGGCGGGCCGTGACAACGCTTTTCCTGGCCTGGATGAGGCGAGCCTGGTCGCGCTTTACAACGCAGCTGAGCCGGTGACGTTCTCATCGGGCGATCAGCCATTCACGCCCGAACAATTGGCTTCAGACCTCGTTATTGTCGTCAGCGGTGCTCTTGAGCTTCATGTCGATGGCCAGCCCGTGACAAAGGTTGAGGTTTATGAAACAGGGGCATGTATAGGCCGGTTGGGCCTGGATTCGCTCGAGGGCAATCAGGGGCCATGGTCCGTGCGCGCCCGTAACGCCGGATCGGCTTTAATGGTCAATGCGGAAGCCTTCGAGCGGCTAGATCAACCCGTTCAGCTCTATTTACTTCAGCGCATGCGCTTTGATCTTCGCAAGCGATTTCTTGAGCAGCGAAATCGTGCCGAGATTCTCGAGAATAGCCGGTCGCGGTTGCTGGAGCAGATGTATCGATTGCGTACCGAGCGCGGAGCGGGTTTTGGTCAGTCCCCGTTGGCCAAGAAGCTCTTTTCCAAGGTGCCGAGCCTGCCTCTCTCCTCGATGAATCTATTGAACAAAATGCTTGACGATCGAACGACACACCGAGAGATCGTCGACCTGGTGTCGCAGGATTATTCATTGACCAGCACCCTGCTCAAGGCCGTCAACTCTCCAGCCTACGGATTAAGAACCCGGATCACCAATATCAATCAAGCCATGCTGTTACTGGGTCACGAGCAGGTCTATCAGATCGTGATGTCGGAAAGCATGCGGAAAACTCTACCCGATACCCCTGCTTTTGCCAAGATTCATGAGTATTCGGTCGATGTTTCCCGCATCGCTTTCGCGATGGCGAAAATCCAGTCGCGAGTCAAGCCTTCAGAGATCGCCACAATTGGCTTGCTGGGCCAGATCGGACTGGTCATGGTCGAGTTGCTCAAGAAGTCCAACCCCATGCTCGGCCCACTGTTTGATTTCGTGGATGCGGCGGAAATGGGCGCTGAGCTTTTGCGCACATGGAAACTGCCGGAGACCTTGTGCGAAACCCTGCGGTATCAGGACTACCCCGAATTCGCATCCCCTGGGCACGTCCCCGGGGAGGTCCGTTCCGGGGTGACCTTGCTCTACCTGGCGCGGCGTATGCACCAAGCACTCAGGGAAGTAGCGCCCTCGGACTCAGGGGTGTTCGTTGATGATTATCTCCAGGCCATCGGTCTGGAGCATATGACCGAAAACGAGCTTTTCGGCCGCGTGCTTCAACTTCTTGGCAAAGAGATCGAAAGCCTGCCGCGCTCGCTTGGAAATCTCCTTAACGAGTCAAGAAGGAAGTAGGACAGGATTTCGAGTTGCCCTGGCTGAGCGAGGTACTCACGCCAGCCGGATCAGCCAGCACTGGTGTATGCGCCGGTTGCGCAGGAAGTCCTTCGGAATCGACCACTCGGTGCGGTCTTCGACGGCATAGCGGGTTGCCAGGCAGGGATCGAGACGGAACTTGCGCAGATTGGTCGAGAAGATCAGCGTGCCCTCGGGATTGAGCAGGCCCATGGCATCGGTGATGAGCTGGACATGATCGCGCTGGATGTCCAGGTCGCCATCCATGCGCTTGGAGTTGGAAAAGCTCGGCGGGTCGAGGAAGATCAGATCAAAGCGCTCGCGGCAGCGGCCCAGCCACTCGCGGCCATCGGCGCGCATCAGCCGGTGGATGGGGCTATTGCACTGATTCAGGTGCAGGTTTTTCCGGGTCCATTCCAGGTAGGTGGCGGACAAGTCCACGCTGGTGGTGGCCGCAGCCCCGCCCAGGGCGGCGTGCACGGTGGCCGCACCGGTGTAGCAGAACAGGTTCAGGAAGCGCTTGGCCTTCGCATTCGCCCCGATCCAGCTGCGCACCGGGCGGTGATCCAGAAACAGGCCGGTGTCGAGGTAGTCGGTCAGGTTGACCCACAGCCGGCACGGGCCTTCGCGCACCTCCAGCATCTGTTCCTGTTCGCTCAGGCGCCGGTACTGGCTGTCGCCGCGCTGGCGCTGGCGGACCTTGAACACCATCCGGGCCGGGTCCGTGTCCAGGGTTTCCGGCAGCACGCTCAAGGCGGCGCGCAGCCGGGCCTGGGCCCGGGCCGGGTCGATGCTGGCCGGGGCGGCGTATTCCTGTACGTGCAGCCAGCGCCCGTCGCTGGTCTCGTAGACGTCCACGGCCAGGGCGTATTCGGGGATGTCGGCGTCGTAGACGCGGTAGCAGGAGACCCCTTCGCGGGCCAGCCATTTTTTCAGTTGGCGCTGGTTTTTGAGCAGGCGGTTGACCAGGTCCTGCGCCGGCAGGTGGTCTTTGCCGGCGACATCGGCGGCGACTTCGAAGCGCTCCAGGCGGCATTCGATCGCGCCGTTGTAGAACTGCCAGGATTTGGCGGGCTGCAAGCCGATCTGGCAGCCGGCGCCGTTGAGCACGATGGCGCGCCAGCCGCCGAAATGGCTTTTCAGGGCTTGACCTAAGCGCAGGTAGAGCGGGATGAGTTCATGGTTCTCGCCCAGCCGCTCGCCGTAGGGCGGGTTGGTGGCGACCAGGCCGGGCCTGGCATTGACTGGCGGTGCGACCCGGCCGATGTCACGCTGCTCGACCATCACCCGCCCGGCCAGCCCGGCGCGGCGCAGGTGGGACTCGGTGACGGTTACCGCCTGCTCGTCCTGATCAAAGCCGATGATCGGCGGTATTTGCGCCAGACCGCGTTCCTGGCGCTCCAGCGCTTCGTCCAGCAGCGCCTTCCAGGCCGCATCGTCATGCCCGCGCCAGCCGTGGAAGCCGAAACGGGTGCGCAGCAGGCCGGGCGCGGTATCGCCGGCCATCCAGGCCGCCTCGATCAGCAGCGTGCCCGATCCGCACATGGGGTCGACGAAGGCCCCGCCACTGGCTGCCAGTTCCGGCCAGTCGCCCCGCATCAGCATGGCTGCGGCCAGGTTTTCCTTCAGCGGTGCGACCCGCCCGTCGCGCCGGTAGCCGCGCCGGTGCAGGCTGTCGCCGGACAGATCAATCGCCACCGTGACCGCATCGGCGATCATGTGGACGTTGATGCGCAGGTCGGGCGACTCGGTGTCCACCGACGGCCGCGATCCGGTCGCCTCGCGGATCTGGTCGACGACCGCATCCTTGACCCGCTGCTCGGCGAAACGGCTGTGGCTGATGCTGGCGCGCACGCCGGTGAAGTCCACCGCCAGGCTGTTTTCCGGCCCCAGGTGGTCGGACCAGTCGAGGCTTTGCACGCCGCGGTAGAGGGCTTGATCATCCTCGGCGCTGAAGCGCGCCAGCGGCAGCAGCACCCGGTTGGCCAGGCGCGACCACAGGCAGGCCCGGTAAGCGCCGGCAAGACCAGCTTCGATCTCGACCCCGCCGCGCCGGACGCGTACCCCGGTCAGCCCGAGTCCGCGCAGTTCCTCGGCCAGCAACTCTTCGAGACCGCGCGGGGTGGTGGCAAACAGGAGTGTCACGGTCAGCGACGCCACGCCGGCGGTCGAATCATGCGCGACACCCGTCGTTACGCCGCTTCGGCGGCCCTGGGCGCCGGCTCGGCCCGGGTTTGATGCAGGATCAGATCGGCGGCCTTTTCGGCGATCATGATCGTGGGTGCATTGGTGTTGCCGCCGACCAGGGTAGGCATGATCGAGGCATCCACCACCCGCAAGCCCTCGATGCCACGCACCCGCAACTGCGGATCGACCACCGCAGCGGGGTCGGAGCCCATCCGGCAGGTGCCGACCGGGTGATAGATCGACTCGGCCTTGGAGCGGATGAAATCGATCACTCCGGCACGATCCGTCACCTCGTTGCCGGGGAAGATCTCGTGGCCACGGAATGGCTTGAAGGCCGGCTGGTTGAGGATCGCGCGCGATAAGCGCACGCACTCGAGCATCATTTCCAGGTCTTCCGGCTCGCTCAGATAATTGGCATGGATCGCCGGAGGCTGGCGCGGGTCGCTGGAATGCAGGCCGATACGGCCGCGGCTGGCCGGCCTTAAGGGGCAGGCGTGCAGGGTATAGCCGTCGCCGGGCAGGCGGTTGCGTCCGTGGTCGTCGAGCAGGGCCGGGACGAAGTGCATCTGGATATCGGGCCGGTCGTCGCGGCCGCGCCCGCTGACCAGGAAGCCGCCAGCCTCGGCGATATTCGAGGTGCCTTCACCTTCGTGGTACAGGAAATACTTCAGGCCCACGCGCAACTCGCTCAACTGGTCGTAGGTGATCGGCTGCGAGCAGCGGGTCAGGGTACAGATGTCGAGGTGGTCCTGCAGGTTGGCACCGACACCCGGCAGTTCATGGCGCACCCCGATGCCGGTGCGCTCGAGCTCCGCGGCCGGTCCGATGCCTGAGAGCATCAGCAACTGCGGCGAGTTGATCGCCCCGCCGGCCAGCAGCACCTCGCTGCCGGCGTACGCGGTCTGGGTGATGCCGTGGCGCTGGTAGCGCACGCCGGTGACGCGCTGACCGGCAACTTCCAGGTTCAGGGTCAAGGCACCCGTGCGCACGGTCAGGTTCGGGCGCGAGCGCGCCGGGCGCAGGTAACCGACCGCGGTCGAGCAGCGCCGCCCGCCGCGCTGGGTGACCTGGTAGAGCCCGAAACCACGCTGGGTGGGGCCATTGAAATCGCGGTTGACGGCGAAACCGGCCTGCTCGGCGGAGCGGATGAAGACCTCGCTCAAGGGATTGAAGTACGACAGGTCTTCCACGCTCAGCGGGCCGCCGATGCCGTGCAACTCGGAGGCCCCCCGCGACTGGTTCTGCGAACGCAGGAAGTACGGCAGGACCTCGTCCCAGCTCCAGCCCGGGTTGCCGGCTGCCGCCCAGTCGTTGTAGTCGCTGCGGTGGCCGCGGATGAAACACATCGCGTTGATCGAGCTCGACCCGCCCAGCACCCGGCCCCGGGGCCAGTACAGCCGCCGGTTGTTGAGCTGAGGCTCCGGCTCGGTCTGGTAATTCCAGTTCAGCGAGGTGAAGTTGACCAGCTTGGCCAGCCCCGCAGGCATGTGGATGAACGGATTCCAGTCGCGCGGACCGGCCTCGAGCAGCAACACCCGGCAGTTCGGATCGGCGCTCAGGCGATGGGCCAGGACACATCCGGCCGAGCCGGCACCAACGATGATGTAGTCGTACGTCTTGGCCATGAACTACAGCGTCCGAAGTATTGGCAGTCAGTCTATCGCACCATCCAGCATAGGCTTGGGAATTAGAGCTGGCAGCCTAGGGCGGCCATGGGCATCCGGATCAGAGCTTGACGGCGCGATTGGCCTCCTCCAGACCGGCCAGCCGGCCAGTCAGGCCGCGGGTTAGCCCCAGCAGCTTGAATTTCTCGCCCATCTCGCCGGGCAGGATCAGGCGTTTGAGTTCTCCGGCCAGGCGCAGGCGTTCGCGCTCATCGGTCTGCGCATCGACCATCTCGTGCGTACCCATGGCCAGCAGGAAGTCGGCCTGGCTGGTGAATCCGGCCACGTCCAGTCCGCAGCGCAGGCCACCGGCGGCCAGGGCGCTGAAGTCGACGAAGGCGGAAATGTCGGTCAGGCCGGGCCAGACGAACGGGTCGAAATGAGCGCGATGGCGGTAATGGCAGACCAAAGTGCCTTGGTTTCGCTCGGGCAGGTAGTACTCGGTTCTCGGATAGCCGTAGTCGAATAGCAAGACCGCGCCCCGCTCCAGCGGTCGGGTGATGGTCTCCAGCCAGGCGGGCAGATCAAGGCAGATTTCACTGACGTAGCCTTCAGGCAGGCGGTAGCCGAGGTCCCGCTCAAGTTGCTCGACCGCCAGCTGCACCCGGCTGCGCGGCGCTGCCCGGGTCCACGCCAACCGGCTCTGGCTGATCTGTACACGTCGTTCGTGCAGGCCCTGCTCGGTGATTTCGAAGATGCTCACCGGCAGCGCATCGGCGACTTCGTTGGCCAGGATCACGCCAGTGAAGGCCGCGCTGGGCGGCGCATCCAGCCACTCAACGCGCTGCCGTAGTCGGGCCGGCAACCGGCTGAGCGTTTCGTGCTGGACCTGACGCAGCGCGGCGCTGGGTTCAAGGATCAGGTAACGCTCGGGCGCTTGATCCAGTCTGGTGAGCAGATCGTGGGCCAGCGCACCTGAGCCGGCACCCGGCTCCATGATTGTGCAAGGTGCATCCAGCGCGGCAGCGATCTGGTCGATCTGGCGGGCCAGGGCGGCGGCGAACAGGCCGCCCTGCTCCGGTGCGGTGACGAAATCACCGGACCGGCCGAACTTGTGCAGCCCGTTGACGTAATAGCCCAGCCCGGGCTCGTACAGGGCCATGGCCATGTAGCGATCAAACGGCATCGGCCCGTCACGCCGGATCCGTTCGGCGATGCGCTCACCCAGGCGCTGGCTCAGGCCCTCCAGTTCGGTCGGCGGGGCAGGAAGTTCAAGGACGGTCCGGGGGTTGGGCATGCTGATCGGCGGGGATAACAGGGTTTAGATGCGATTGTAGCGATGTGCCTGATCTACGCGCGCTGATGCCGGTTTGACGCGTAGACTGGTGTATTCATCTTTTGTATCCGGAGTAACACGCCGTGCCCCAACACGCCAGCCAAGCGCCCTGCGCGATCATCACCGGTGGTGCCCGCCGGATCGGCGCCGAGATCGCCCGCCACCTGCACCGGCGAGGTCTGAACATCTGCCTGCACTACCGCGGTTCAGAAACCGACGCCCGGTCACTGGCCGACAGCCTTGATGTCGAGCGTGCCGGTTCTGCTGCACTGGTGCAGGCCGATCTGGCCGACCCGGATGCCGCCCAGACCATTCACGATGCAGCATTGGCCGCTTTCGGCCGCATCGATGTGCTGGTCAACAATGCTTCGGCCTTTTATCCCACGCCCGTCAAGCAGGCCCGCCAGGACGACTGGGACGATCTGTTTGCCAGCAATGCCCGCGGGCCGTTTTTCCTGAGTCGCACCTGCGCTCCGGAGCTGGCGCGCCGGCCGGGTGCCATCGTCAATCTGGTCGATATCCACGGCCTGGTCCCGCTGAAGGACAACAGTATCTACGCCATGGCCAAGGCGGCGCTGGTGATGCAGACCCGGGCGCTGGCCAAGGATCTGGCCCCGATGATCCGGGTCAACGGCGTGGCGCCCGGTTCGATCCTGTGGCCGGAAGGAGAGGCCGAGGCCGGCCAGGCGGCCCAGAAGGCCATTCTGGAGAAAGTCCCGCTGCAGCGCCAGGGGACGCCGGCCGATATTGCCGGCGCCGTTGAATTTCTGGCGCTGGATGCGCCTTATGTTACCGGCCAGATCCTCGCCGTCGACGGTGGACGCCTGCTCAATATGTAGAGCAGGCGCCTGACGGCTAATTCCGATCGTCTAACGGGACGTAGTCACGTGCGGTATGGCCGGTATAAATCTGCCGGGGACGTCCGATGCGATGAGGCGTCGCCGATTGCTCCAGCCACTGGGCCACCCAGCCGACCGTCCGCCCGATGGCGAACATGGGTGTGAACATGGTGGTCGGAATGCCGAGCGCCTTGTAGATGATGCCGGAATAGAAATCGACGTTGGGATAGAGCTTGCGCTCGACGAAATAGTCGTCTTCCAGCGCGATCTTCTCCAGTTCCATGGCCAGGTCCAGCAACGGGTCGGTCTGGCCCAGGTCGGCCAGGACCTCGTGGCAGGCCTTGCGGATGATGCGCGCACGCGGGTCGAAATTCTTGTAGACCCGATGCCCGAAGCCCATCAGCCGGAACGGATCATTCTTGTCCTTGGCTTTCTTGATGAACTCACCGACCCGGCTGACATCACCGATTTCATTGAGCATCCGGAGCACGGCCTCGTTGGCCCCGCCGTGGGCCGGGCCCCAGAGCGCGGCGATGCCGGCGGCGACACAGGCATAGGGGTTGGCCCCGGTCGAGCCGACCAGGCGCACGGTCGAGGTCGAGGCATTCTGCTCGTGGTCGGCGTGCAGGATGAACAGCAGGTCGAGCGCTTTGGCCGCGACCGGGTTGACCTCGTAGGCCTCGGCCGGCACCGAAAACATCATGTGCAGAAAGTTTTCGGGATAGTTGAGCGAGTTGCGCGGGTAGGCGCTCGGCCAGCCCATGTAGTGGCGGTAGGCCGCGGCGGCCACGGTCGGCATCTTGGCGATCATGCGCTTGGCCGCCAGGTCGCGATGCTCGGGGTTGTTGACATTGAGATTTTGCTGGTAGAAGCCGGCCATCGAGGCCACGACGCCGGACAGGATGGCCATCGGGTGGGCATCGTAATGGAAGCCGCCGATGAAGGTATTGACCTGCTCGTGGACCATGGTGTGGTAGGTGATGTCGCGCTCGAAGCCGTCTAGTTCGGCCTGAGACGGCAGTTCTCCGTACAGCAGCAGGTAGGCAACCTCCATGAAGCTGGAGCGTTCGGCCAGTTGCTCGATCGGGTAACCGCGGTAGCGCAGAATGCCCTGGTCGCCGTCGATGAAGGTGATGTCGCTTTTGCAGTTGGCAGTGGTGCCGTAGCCTGGATCGTAGGTGAAATAGCCCATCTCCGGATTGAGTCGGGTGATGTCGATGGTCGGGTCACCCTCGGTACCGGCCACGACGGCCAGGTCCAGACTTTTACCGGAGGAAGGGTCGGTCAGGGTCAGTTTGCGCTCGGTCACCGGGCTCTCCTTGGGAGTCGAGGGTTGCGGTACGGGCGCCGGACAGAAGTCCAGTCGCGCTTGCCAGCCCGCAAGTATCGCACAGCCGTGTTGCGCGCTGCATCAAGCCTCTGATGACCTGACTCTGGACCACAGGCCGGCATCGATGGTTTCCCGGTAGGCGTGCCAGGTGGCGTGCCCGATCACCGGCAGGACGACGAAGAAGGCCAGCCAGGCGGTGAGGATGCCGGCCAAAACGCCGCTGACGATGATGGTCGCCCAGACCGCCATGGCCGGCTTGTTGCGCAGGACGGCGTTGGCGCTGGTGATGATGGCGGTGACGGCATCGACCCGGCGCTCCATCAGCATCGGCAGGGAAAACGCGCTGGCGGTAAAGATGACCAGGCAGAACAGTGCCCCGACCGCGCTGCCAATGCCGAGAAACAAGGCCAGTTCGCGCCAGCCCGGGCTCAGCCAGCGCAGCGGTGCCGTGGCAGGTAGCGGCCGGCAGGGCGCGAGCATGGGCAGTTCCTGCGACGATTCCGGCCTCTCTTTCATGCCGGCAAGTCCAGCACAAGGCGGCGGTCGAAGTCAACGCTTCAGGTCGCGACCGGCAGGGTCTGGTTGTGTTCGCGCAGCAAGGTCTGCAACCTGGCGTCAATGCCGGGCAGGCAGTGGCCGAGGTGCTGCCTGAAGGCCACCGCCGCCGGTGTGACCTGGCGCCCGCGGCGCTGGATCAGGTGCCAGTTGACCGGGACCGGCAGCTCGCGGATGGCGACCAGGGCCAGGCGCCCTACCTGGAGTTCAAGCACAACCGCATGCAGCGACATGATCGCCACCCCGTGGCCACTCATCACCGCCTGCTTGATGGCCTCGTTGCTGCCGAGTTCCAGGGCCGGGCTCAGGGTCACGCCGAAGTTTTTCAGCCAGTCCTCGGTCCACATCCGGGTGCCCGAGCCGGGCTCGCGGACCAGCATTCGCTCCCCTTCGATTTGTTCGGCGGTCAGATCATCGCGCAAGACCCAGGGATGCTCCGGAGCGGCGATCATGACCAGCGGATTGAGAGCCACTGACTGGCTGACCAGGCCGCTGCCTTCGGGCGGGCGGGTCATCAGGTAGGCATCATCCAGGCCCGCCTCCAGGCGTTTGAGCAACTCGGCGCGCGGCACGATGGTCAGGCTGGCCTGAATGCCGGGATGGTCCTGCTGGAATTGGCCGATCAGCGGTGGCAGCAGGTACTCGGCGGTCGAGGCGGCGGCAACGCTCAGCCGACCGCGTTCAATGCCCTGGCGCGCGGCCAGGCGCTGGCGCAGCAGTTGCAGTTGATCGTCGATCCGGCGGGCCGCAGCCACGGCATCGCGCCCGGCGCCGGTCAGGCGCAGTCGCCGACCGCTGATCTCGTAGAGTGGCAGACCGAGCGTTTCGGTCAACTGGGACAACTGGATCGACAGCGTCGGTGGCGTCAGATGGAGGCGTTGGGCGGCGGCACTGATCGAGCCTTCCTCGGCGACCGTGCGCAGGATGCGGAGCTGGTGGAGGGTTGGCTTCATGGGGCAATGAAATAGATTTTTATCTAACTATACATGTATAAATATTAACTTTAATCTATTCGATGGCGTCGCTACATTGTCCGGGTCATTCCTTTCATGTTCCGGAGAACACCATGCACATCAGCGCCCAGGCCACGCAATCCCGCCTTTCTTCCGCCGCAATGCCCGAACGCCGTCCGGTTGCCCTGGCGGCTGGCGACGGCATCGGCCCGGAAATCAGTGGCGCGGTATGCCGGATTCTGGAAGCAGCCGGCGCGCGGGTGTCGTTCGTACCGATCACGATCGGCCAGGCCAGCTATCGAGAAGGGGTGTCTTCGGGCATTCCGGCCGAGGCCTGGGCGGCGCTGCGGGAACACCGGGTCGTCCTCAAGGGCCCGATCACCACGCCCCAGGGCGGCGGTTACAAGAGCGTCAACGTCACCTTGCGCAAGTCGCTCGGTCTGTTCGCCAATATCCGGCCGTGTCGGTCCTGGCATCCCTGGGTCGCGACCCGTCACCCGGATATGGACGTGCTGATCGTGCGCGAGAACGAAGAGGATACCTACGCCGGCATCGAACATCGCCAGACCGCCGAGGTGACCCAGTGCCTGAAGCTGATCAGCCAGCCGGGGTCGGAGCGCGTCATCCGTTATGCCTTTGAACTGGCCCGGGCCCAGGGCCGGCGCAAGGTCCACTGCTTTTCCAAAGACAACATCATGAAGCTGACCGATGGGCTGTTTCACCAGACCTTCGACCGGATCGCAGCGGAATATCCCGACATCGAATCGGCCCACCTGATCATCGACATCGGCACCGCGCTGCTGGCCGACCGGCCGGAAATGTTCGATGTCATCGTCGCTCCGAATCTCTACGGCGACATCATCTCCGACGTGGCCGCCCAGATCACCGGCTCGGTCGGTCTGGGTGGTTCGGCCAACATCGGACCGGATTTCGCCATGTTCGAAGCGGTCCACGGTTCGGCCCCGGATATTGCCGGAAAAGACCTCGCCAATCCTTCCGGGCTGCTGCTGGCCGCGGTCGACATGCTGCGCTATATCGGTGATGCAGCAACGGCAGCGCGCATCCACGCGGCCTGGCGCAAGACGCTCGCAGAAGGCCTGCACACCGGCGACATTTACCGCGCTGGCCACAGCCGGGAGCGACTCGGCACGCGCGCGTTTGCCGATGCCGTCATTGCCCGGCTTGGCGACCCGGTAGTCGATGCGGGACCGCAGTGGCCGCAGGTCGGCACGGCCTGGCCGCAGGCTGAGCGCCGCCCGGCCAAGCAGCTGGTCGGGGTCGATGTGTTTCTCGATCATGACCAGGACGGGCGCAACCCTGAACGCCTTGGCCGGGCGATCGAAGCGCTGACCCGCGACAGCTCTCTGAAGCTGTCGTTGATCACCAACCGCGGGGTCAAGGTCTATCCGCAGGGCTTGCCCGAAACCTGCTGCACCGATCACTGGCGCTGCCGCTTCCGCTCGCCCGACAACGCGCCGATCGAGCACCGTGCAATCATCGAGTTGCTGGCGATGTTCGAGCAAGCCGGGCTGGACTTCATCAAGACCGAGCATCTCTACACCTTCGACGGCGAACCCGGCTTTTCGCTCGGCCAGGGTGAGTAGGGAGGGTTTCTAAACGTCAACGAACTGCTCGGCCGGGCCGATCCAGCGCTCGATGAGTTGCCGGGTCTGCTGCTGGTCGACCCGGCCGGCCAGGTGTCCGACCCGGTCCAGCAAGGCTTCGTCGCGGGCCAGGTCGGCGATGCGAAAGCGCAGGGCGCCGGTCTGGCGGGTTCCGAGGACTTCGCCGGGCCCACGCAGTTCCAGATCCTTTTCGGCGATGACGAAGCCATCGGTGGTCTCGCGCATCACCTCCAGCCGCGCCCGGGCGGTCTCGCCCAGCGGCGGCTTGTAGAGCAGCACGCAGGCGGCCTGGTCGCTGCCCCGGCCAACCCGGCCCCGGAGCTGGTGGAGCTGGCTCAAGCCCAGCCGCTCGGCGTTTTCGATGATCATCAGGCTGGCGTTGGGGACGTCGACACCAACCTCAATGACGGTGGTGGCGACCAGCAGGTCGATGTCGCCGCTGCTGAACTCGGCCATTACGGCCTGTTTTTCGCTCGCTTTCATGCGCCCGTGGATCAGCCCGACGCGAAAATCTGCCAGCTGTCGGGCCAGCTCCCGGGCACGGGTTTCGGCGGCTTCGGCCTCCAGTACGTCGGATTCTTCGATCAGGGGACAGACCCAGTAAGCCTGGCGCTGTTCGCGCAGCGCCCGTTCCAGCCGGTCGATGACCTCGCCCCGGCGCTGCTGGCTGGCCGCCACCGTGGTCACCGGCTTGCGCCCTGGCGGCAGTTCGTCGATCACCGAGATATCCAGCCCGGCGTAGGCGGTCATCGCCAGGGTACGGGGAATGGGGGTGGCGGTCATGACCAGCTGATGCGGCTGCAGGCTTCCCTTGCGGCCCTTGGCGGCCAGGGCCAGGCGCTGGTGGACGCCAAAGCGGTGCTGCTCATCGACGATCACCAGCGCCAGGTCGCGAAACGCCACCCCCTTCTGGAACAGGGCATGGGTACCGACCGCCACGGCGGCATCGCCGGCCAGCCGCTCCAGCACCTCGGCCCGCGCCCGGCCCTGGACCTTGCCGGCCAGCCAGACCGGCTCGATCCCCAGCGGGGCCAGGTATTCGCTCAGGGTCCGGTAGTGCTGCTCGGCCAGGATTTCGGTCGGTGCCACGATCGCGGCCTGGTGACCAGCCGCGGTCGCGGTGACCAGGGCGGCGGCCGCGACCACGGTCTTGCCCGAGCCAACATCACCCTGCAGCAGGCGGCGCATGGGCTGTTTTTGGGCCAGATCTCGGCCGATCTGGTCGATGACCCGCAGCTGGGCCGCGGTCGGCTTGAACGGAAGCGCTGCGAGCAGCCTGGAGACCTGTCCGTCGGGATCGCCGAGCGCCGGCGCGCGTTGCCGGGCGCGCGCCCGATTGACCCGGGCCAGGGCCAGGTGATGGGCCAGGAGTTCTTCCAGGGCCAGGCGCTGGAGGGCCGGGTGGCGCCCTTCGGCCAGCGCGGCCAGGTCTTCGCCCGGCTGCGGGGCATGGATGGTGGTCAGGGCCGCGCGCAGGGAAATGCCGGCGTCATCTTCCGGCAGCAGCTCGTTCAGCACGATCTGGCCGCCCGCCAGCCGCTCGAGGGTCTGGGCGATCAGGCCGGCCAGCCGGGCCTGGCCGATGCCCTGGGTGGTCGGATAGATGGGCGTGAGCGCCTCGGGCAGCGGTGGGGACGAGCCTTCGGACAAGGCCTGGACCTGCGGATGGGCCATTTCCAGGCCACCCGGCCCGGCCCGGACGTCGCCAAAGCAGCGCAGCCGTTGACCTTCGCTGAACAGCTTGAGCTGGGAGGGATAAAACCGGAACAGCCGCAGGGTGAGCTGGCCGCTGTCATCGGCCAGGGTGGCCACCAGCATGCGGGTGCGGCCGTAGCGGATGTCACGCTGGACGATACGGCCTTCGACCTGGACCCCGCTGCCGGGCCGGACCCGGTTGAGCGGGGTCAGCCGGGTCCGGTCCTCGAAGCGCAGCGGCAGGTGAAACAGCAGGTCGCTTTCCCGGCTCAGCCCCAGCGCGGCCAGGCGGCCGGCCAACTGCGGGCCGACCCCGGGCAGGTCGCTCAGCGCGCGGTCGGCGCCCATCTTGCCGGGCCGGTCTCAGCCGGGCGAGGGCAACACCATGATGGCATCCATCTCCACCGGCACCCCCTTGGGCAGGGCGGCGACCTGAATGGCCGCCCGGGCCGGATAGGGTTCGGCGAAGTATTCGGCCATGATCGCGTTGACGGTCTGGAAATGGCCCAGGTCGGTCAGGAAGATATTGAGCTTGACCAGATCGTTCAGGCCGCCGCCGGCCGCTTCGGCGACTGCGGCCAGGTTGTCGAAGACCTGCCGGGTCAGCGCCTCGAAGTCGCCGTCCAGGACCTCGCCGGTGGCCGGCACCAGCGGGATCTGGCCCGAGAGGTAGACCGTATCGCCGGCGCGCACGGCTTGTGAGTATGGGCCGATCGCGGCCGGCGCCTGAGCGCTTTGAATCACCGAGCGCCTCATCGGGCGATCACTCGCATTCGCCGATCCGGCGGCCGGACATCTCGATCGTGGTCTCCATCGGGCCCATCGGCGTTTCGGCCTGGCTTGTGATCAGACCCTCGCTGCGATCGCCCATGAATTGCAGCTCCATGGTCATGTTCATCGTCATGCCTTCGGCCTGGCAGACCATCTCGTAGCTGGCGCCGTCGCGACGCATTTCCTCGCGCGTGATCTCGCATTCCTCAACATCCATGTCGCCCATGAACGTATTGGCCTCGGCGACATCTTCGGCGGTCACGCAGTCGCTGGTGGTGTCATTCTGCTCCGGGACGGGGAAGGGTGCCTCGACCGTCATGCGGGTCTGGTATTCCCACTGGCCGGGTTGGATGTTCGGCGTTTCGGCCTGGGCCAGGGAAGTCAGGCTCAGGATCAGGCTGAGGATGAGGATTCGGGTAATTGCAGTCAAAATTTCGCTCCGTCAAGGGTCAATAGGGTCGGCCCGTCGATGCCAAGCCGCTCGACAGTCGACCGGACTCAGCCCGGTTTCATGTCAGCGCCGATTGTACCGCGGTCGCTGGGCCCGGCGACTAGTCGGCTTCGGGCGCGTACCTGAGCGCCATTCCTCGCCCGGCATGCTTGGCCCGGTACATGGTCTGGTCAGCCCGCAGGATGAGCTCGCGCTCGTCGCGGCCATCGTCCGGATACAGGGCAATGCCGATGCTGCAGGCGATGGTGAGCTCGTGCTCTCCGATCAGAAAGGGTTTGCGGATCTGGTCGATGATGCGTCCGGCAATCGCCAGCGCTTCGTCGGGGTCGGACAGGTCGTGCAGAAGGGCGAGAAACTCGTCGCCGCCGAAGCGGGCGGCGATATCCGGAGCGCGCAGGGCATGATTGATCCGGCGCGCGACCTCGACCAGCAGCTGATCGCCCACTTCATGGCCGTGGACGTCATTGACCGGTTTGAAGCGGTCGAGGTCGATGAACAGGACCCCGACCCGCCTGCCTTTGCGGTCGGCTTCGCGCATCGCCTGGTTCAGCAGATCGGACAGGTGAGCCCGGTTGGGCAGGCCGGTCAGGGCGTCTTCATGGGCCAGCCGGGAGAGGTGCTGGCGGTCCCGGCGGCTGTCGGTGACATCGCGGATCACGGCGATGACGGCATCCGGTTTTCCCCGCGCATCATAGAGCGGCGAGATGCTGGCGGCCTGCCAGCGCCAGCTGCCGTCGGTATGGCGGGCGCGATATTCCTTGCCGCTCAGCGAGATTCCTTTGCCGATGACCGCGCGGATCGCCAGACTGACCCGGGCATGATCGTCGGGATGGATAAAGTCCAGGCTGTTCCGGCCGATGACGCTGGCCGGGTCGAGACCGACATGGTCGCCCCATTTGGGCGAGACGTATTGGAGACGGCCGTCGAGACCGACTACCAGGATCAAATCACTGGCATGTTCGACCAGCCGACGGAAACGCGCCTGGCTGACCTGGGTTTCGTGCAGACTCTGGCGCAGCCTGCGGATCAGGCCATAGCTGATGGCGGCGAACACCAGCCAGGTCGCGACAGCGGCGAAAATCGCCCGGTACCAGATGTTTAAGGGGCGGGCGCGCGGGATCGAAGCGGCGACGGTCAGTGGATAGCCGTCGATCGGCAGAAAATGGGTGATCCGTTGGGTGCCGTCCAGGGCCGCGCCATGAAAGGTGAGCGGTTTGTTCAACGGCGGCTGGACATCGGCACGGAAGGCCAGGTCGCTGCCGGTCTCGAAGCGATCGGCGCCGGGCAAGCGGAACACCAGTTCGCCGCAGCGGGTCAGCAGGGTGATGGCCAGGCCGTCCTGCTCGACGAGGTCATTGAAGGTCGCCTTAAGCTGGTTGATCGAGAACATCCCGACGGCCACGCCCAGCAATTGATCGCCTTGATCGCGAAACGGCCGCGACAGGCTGATGAACCAGTCGCCCTCGTAGACGATGGACGGCTGCGGGGGCGAGAGATACAGTCCGCTGTGCGGGTTTTCGACATGGTGGACGAAATAATCCCGGCCGGACACCTCCGGCGGTTCGCCGTCCCAGGCCATGGCCAGTAGTTGGCCGTCCTGGTCGAGAATGGTCAGGTCCTGGATCAGCGACTGGGTACGCTGGCGGTGTTGAAACAGGATCGAGGCCTGGTCGGGGGTCAGTGAACGATCGACCAGCACCGCTTTGGCGGCGGTGCTGACAAAACGATCCAGATCACCGATCTTGTTGGCGATCAGCCGTCCGTAGGCCCGCGCACTGGTGCGCGCCTGACCCTCGGCGCGTTCCATGACAGTGTGATACAGCGAGCCGGTGGCCGCAGCCAGCAGCACGCCGACCAGGATCACCAATACCGGCCATAGTCCCTGGGGACTGACCGGTGTACTGATCTTGCGCGGTATCACGGCATGCCGACCCCAAGCCCTGCTCTGCCGACCCACTATACAACTTCACCTGGCCAGCCAGCCGGTTCAGCGCGGATACACTCGGTCGATCGTCATGCCGTGGCCCCTCATGGACGGGAGCGCGATGTTTCCGGCAGGCTGGCGCCAAAATCGGCCCGGAACCAGGCGCGCAGTTCCTCCAGCGGCGCCAGCGCAGGGTTGCCGCGATCGCCGGATGGCGGCAGCAGGCCGTCGACGAAACCACGCCGGGCAAAGCCGTCCAGCAGCTCTGGTCGAGCCGATACCAAATGAACCGGCACCCCGGGCCCATCCCCGGTCCGGCTGACCAGGGCCGAGGGCGGGTGGTCGCCGAGAATGATCAGCAGCGTGTGGTCGTCGGCAAAGCGGGCCGCGTAGTCCAGTACCGCGTGCAGGCTGTAGTCGAGGCTGCGGATGTATTGATCGCGAAGCTTCGAAAGGCTGCGCCAGACGCTGCCTGGGGACGCGCCGGCATTGCGCCAGCGCTCGAAGACCCGGCCATCCTCGATGACTTCCCAGTCGGGCAGGACTTCCAGGACGGGGGTCCAGGGGGCATGGCTGCTGATCAGCGCGAGCATGGCAAACAGGGGCGCCTCGACGGCCGGGCGCAGCACCTGCTGGAAATGGTGCAGGGTGTACTGGTCGGGCATGGTGACCCAGTTCAGCGCCGGTCCGGCATAGCCCAGATCGGGGGCGGCAAAAATCTGGTCAAAGCCCAGTTGGCCGCCCTCCGGCCAGGGTCGGACAATGGCCGGCTTGACCGCCATGCTGACATGGCCGGTGGCGCGGAAATCGTCGACCAGGGTGTTGTAGTTCGAGCCCAGCAGCAAGCGGTACCACAATTGATTGCCGATCCGCTGCCCGCTTAACACCGAGGCATGCGACAGCCACGACTGGCCGCCGCGGATCGGGGCGGCCATGCTACCGCTGACCACGGCCAGACCGCGCTCGTCGAGGCGTTGCTCAAGGCTTCTCAGGCGCGGCTCGATGACCGCCCGGTAGGCCTCCTGTTCAAAGACCGTCATGCCGTAGGATTCGACAAAGACCAGCAGTACGTCGATACCGGCCAGGCCGGGCAGCGGTGTGCCGGTCTGGCGCTGTTCGGGGGCTGCGGCGAGGAAGGCGCGGCGTTCATCATGGGCTGATGCCACCTGGGCGGCCTGGAAGCGCAGGGTATCGACCACTGGACTGCGTGCGCCGGGGAGCTGGTACAGCCCGGTCTGGTCCAGGGTCAGCCCAGCCAGGCCAAGTGCAGCCAGGCCAAGTGCGGCCATTCTCGCCCGACGGTCTGGCCTTGGCTGCCGGAGCAACACGCCGGCCAGCAGCAACGTCAGCCCGACCAGCGTGACGACCACGGCGCCAGTCACGGCCAGCGCGCCAGCCCGGCCCAGGCTGCCGTCGAGCAGATGAAAGCCGGCCCCGATCAGCAGGGTGTCGAAGTAGAGATTCAGCGGTCGGCTCAGCACGCGGTGGGTAGCGCCGTCGCCCAGGGCCAGGACCAGACCGGCGATCAGGACCAGCGCGGCCAGCCAGCCCAGCGCTTTGACCGATCGGCGTGGCGGCAGGGTGGCGAACAGGCCGACCAGGAGCCACGCTTCCCAGGCGATCCAGCCACCGGCTTCGATCCCGTGGCGCAGCCACATCGGAGCAATCAGGAGCAGGTTGACCAGCGTTGCCGCTAGCAGCAGGCGGCCCAGCAGGGCTGACGTCGTCGGTCGGGACAGCGGCGTGGACAATATGGTCATCGCCGCTAGGGTGACACGCCCCGGGTCAAGGGGGGTCATGACTATCCGGTCTGTCGCAGACCTCGCACTGCCGGCGGCGCGCTACCATGCCTGACATGTTTGCCACGCTCAAGCGTCATTACGGTTTGCTGCGGTCTTTGCTGATTTACCGGCGGCCGGGCCGACAGGCGGCCTTGCGACGCTTCTATCGTCCATTCATCAAGCCCGGCGATCTGGTGTTCGATATCGGCGCTCATCTGGGCGACCGGAGCTCGGCGTTCGCCGGCCTGGGCGCGCGCGTGGTCGCGCTGGAGCCGCAGCCGCAGCTGCTGGCCTGGCTTGAGCGCCTGGTCGGGGGCACCGACCGGGTGACCTGTCTGCCCCAGGCGGTGGGTGCGCAGCCCGGCAGGCTGGAACTCGCAACCAGCCGGACCAACCCCACCGTGGCCAGCCTGTCGCCGGCCTGGCGCGCGCAGGTGGCGCAGGCCCGGAGCGGTTTTGCCGGCGTCAACTGGGATAGCCAGGTGTCGGTTGAGGTCACCACGCTCGATGCGCTGATCGAGGAATATGGCGAGCCGGTCTTTTGCAAGATCGATGTCGAGGGTTTCGAGCCGGAAGTGCTGGCTGGCCTGTCGCGGCCGCTGGCAGCATTGTCGCTGGAGTTCGTCGCCGGTGCTCTGGACCAGGCGCTGGCCTGCGTGGCGCGGCTGGAGGCCCTGGCCGGCTATCGTTACCAGATCGCTGCCGGTGAGCAGCGCCGGTTTTTCCTCGCTGACTGGGTCGATGCCACGACGATCATCGGCTGGCTGGAGGCCGGCGCCGACGGGCTGGCCTCGGGTGATCTTTACGCTCGCCGGAGCGATTGATGGCTGGCTGCGGAACAATCCCCGGTTCCCGGTTCTGGTTTTGACAGGCGCTGCGCCTGGATGCCCGGTCAGATCGGTTCAACCGGGTTTGTGCCGGCAGAGCATGTCCACGCGTACCATATTGGTTTTAAGTTTCCCTGGGCATCCGACATGATTTACCGCTGGCAGCATCTGACCTCGCCCGAACTGGCTGCCTTGGCCGGTCCCGATGCCCTGGCGGTGCTGGTGCTGGGGGCGATCGAGCAGCATGGCCCGCACCTGCCCTTGTCGACCGATCTGGATATTGCCACCGGGCTGCTCGAGCAGGCATTGGTCCGGCTGGAGGATGGGCCGGATGTGTTCGTGTTGCCGGCACTGGCGCTGGGGGCCAGCGACGAGCACGCCGGTTTCGCCGGCACGCTGGCGCTGTCGGCTGAGCAGATGGCCGCCCAGCTCGAGCGCATCGGCGCAGCCGTGGCCCGGACCGGCCTGCGCCGCCTGGTGCTGGTCAATGGCCACGGCGGCAACATCGGCTGGATGGGCTCGGCGGCGCTCCGGCTCAGGCGCCGTCATGAGATGCTGGTGGTCAAGGCAAGCTACATGAGCTTCCGTGCCCCGAGCCATCTGCTCGGCGCTGAAGAACTTCGCCTGGGCCTGCACGGCGGCCAGGCGGAAACATCGATGATGATGTTTCTTCAGCCTGAGCAGGTCCGGGTCGGGCGACTGGAGAATTTTTCGTCCTGTGCTGGCGAGCTGGCTCCCGATGCCATGCTGGGGCCGGAAGGCGAGGCCGCCTGGGCCTGGCTGGCTGAAGATCTCAATGGCCGCGGTGTCGTCGGAGATGCTGCGAGCGCTGATGCCGAGCTGGGTCGGCAGTTGGTGGACTTTTATGCCGGGAAACTTGCCCGGGTGATGCGCGAGGCGGCGACCACCCGCCTGGCTGGCCTGTCGCATCGGTCCCCCGCTCAGAGCGGTCCGTGAAAATCATCCCTGCCGGTCACCGACAACAGGGCTTTGACCGCCTCGGCCACATTTTCTGAGGTCAACCCGAATTCGGCAAACAACTGCTCGGCCGGGGCCGAAGCGCCGAAATGATCAAGGCCGATGATGCAGCCGTGATCGCCGACCAGCGGTCGCCAGTAGCGGGTCACCCCGGCCTCGACCGCCACCCGGGCGGTCAGCGAGGGCGGCAGCACGGTATCGCGATAGCGGGGATCCTGGGCTTCGAAAAAGTCCGGATTGGGCATGGAGACCACGCGAACCCGGAGACCCTCGGCTTCGAGTATTTCTGCGGCGTTCATGGCCAGGCTGACCTCTGAACCCGAGGCCATGATCAGGGCCTGCGGTTCTCCTTTTGCCGGATCGCGCAGGACATAGCCGCCGCGGACGATGTTGGCGACCTGCTCTTCGCTGCGCGCCTGATGCGGCAGGCCCTGGCGGGTCAGGACCAGCGCGGTCGGGCCGTTGCGCCGGGCAATCGCCGCCCCCCACGCGGCCAGGGTCTCGACCTTGTCGCAGGGCCGCCAGACCTCCAGGTTCGGAATCAGGCGCAGCGAGCTCAGGTGTTCGACCGGCTGGTGGGTGGGGCCGTCTTCGCCCAGGCCGATCGAGTCATGGGTGTAGACATGGATCGCCCCGGTCGGGATCAGGGCCGACATGCGCACCGCGTTGCGGGCGTAGTCGGAAAAGACCAGGAAGGTGCCGGTGTAGGGGATGAAACCGCCGTGCAGGGCCAGGCCGTTGGCGATGGCGGTCATGCCAAACTCGCGCACCCCGTAATAGATGTAGTTGCCGCGCGCGGGATCATCCATCACATCGACGCTGCCTGACCAGTTGGTATTGTTCGAGCCGGTCAGGTCGGCCGAGCCGCCGAGCATCTCGGGCAAGTTTGTACAGAGCACTTCCAGCGCCATGGCCGATGCCTTGCGCGTGGCGACCTTGCGGTCATCGGCCTGCATCGCCATGAGCGCTTCGACCAGGCGCTCTTCAAAGTCTTCTGGCAGGTCGTTGTTCATCCGACGCTCGAACTCTTCGGCCTGCTCCGGCAGAGTTTCGCGGTAGTGGTTCCAGGTCTGCTGCCACTGCTGTTCGCGCGTCTTTCCGGCGGCGCGCGCATCCCAGCCTGAGCGGATCTCGTCGGGTATTTCGAACGGCGCGTGCGGCCAGTCCAGCGCTGCGCGCGTGGCCGCAATTTCCTCATCGCCCAGCGGGGCGCCGTGGGTGGCGGCGGTTCCGGCCTTGCCGGGCGAGCCGAAGCCAATGGTGGTCTTGCAGCAGATCAGCGTGGGCTGTTCGGTATTGCTGCGCGCGGCACGAATTGCCTGGTCTATGGCTGCGGGGTCATGACCATCGACACACTCGATCACCTGCCAGCCATAAGCGCGGAAACGGGCCGGGGTGTCGTCGGTGAACCAGCCCTCGACCTCGCCGTCGATGGAGATGCCGTTGTCATCGTAAAACACCACCAGCTTGCCCAGACCCAGCGTACCGGCCAGCGAACAGGCTTCATGCGAGATGCCTTCCATCAGGCAGCCGTCCCCGGCAAACACCCAGGTCGTGTGGTCGACCAGGGTCAGTTCGTCGGTATTGAAGCGCGCGGCCAGCAGCTTTTCGGCCAGGGCCATGCCGACGCCGTTGGCCAGACCCTGGCCCAGCGGTCCGGTGGTGGTTTCGACGCCCGGCGCTTCGCCGTACTCCGGGTGCCCCGGGGTGGGCGAATGCAGCTGGCGGAAGTTCTTCAGGTCGTCCAGGCTGATGCCGTAGCCGCTCAAGTGCAGGAGCGAATACAGCAGCATGGAGCCATGGCCGTTGGAGACCACGAAACGGTCGCGATCCCACCAGTTCGGGTTGGCCGGGCTGTGCTTGAGGTGATCATTGAACAGCACCTCGGCGATGTCGGCCATGCCCATGGGCATGCCCGGATGGCCGGAGTTGGCCCGCTGGACGGCGTCCATGGACAAAAAGCGGATGGCGTTGGCGAGCTGGCGACGGTCGGTCATGGCAGGCAGGGATCAAGGCTGGAGGAAAGCCCGCCATTGTGCCGCCCAAGGCCACTGGAGGCAAGAAAAACGACCGCGAGTCGGCCGCTCCGGCCGGCGCTCAGACCAGGCCACGCTCGGCCAGCGAGGTCACCTCGGCATCACCGACGATGAAATGATCGAGCAGGCGGATATCAACCAGCCCCAGGGCATCGCGCAGGCGCCGCGTGATCGCCAGGTCGGCCTGGCTGGGTTCGGCGACGCCGGAAGGGTGGTTGTGGGCCACGATCAGCGCCGCGGCCCGCCGGGCCAGGGCTTTTTCGACCACGACTCGCGGGTGGACGTGGGCCGAATCGATGGTGCCGGTGAACAACTCATCGAAGCTGATCACGCGGTGGCGGGTGTCGAGCATGAGCGCGCAGAACACCTCGTGCGGGCGGTCGCGCAGGGCAGCGCGCAGATATTCGCGTGTCGCCTGCGGACTGGTCAGGGGCTGGCCGCGGGCGAGGTTTTCGCGCAGATGCCGCCGGGCCAGTTCCATCGCCGCATGCAGCTGGGCATACTTGGCTGGCCCCAGGCCCGGCGCATGGCACACGGTCTCCACATCGGCCTCGAGCAGACCGCGCAGGCCGCCGAAGCGGCTGATCAGCAGGCGGGCCAGATCGAGCGCCGAGCGTCCGCGGGCGCCGGTGCGCAGCAGGATGGCCAGCAGTTCGGCGTCACTGAGGCTGCCGGGCCCCTGCGAAAGCAGGCGTTCACGCGGGCGTTCGGTCTCGGGCCAGTCGGCGATTCTCATGGGGTTCGATCCGCTAGGGTGATTGACCATGGACAGGATCGCGCTTGGCGCACCCGGGCGCATCCAGTATTCTGAGCGCGTGTTTGTAGGAAATCCCGGTGCAGGTCGCTGCACCTTTTTGCCATGGGGAGACGGCAGGTGAGGCAACTGAAGGTCCGGATTCTTGATCGGCGGCTGGGCACGACGTGGCCGTTGCCCGAATACGCGACGGTCGGTTCGGCTGGTCTGGATCTGCGCGCCTGCGTTGACCAGACGCTGGAGCTTGAGCCCGGCGAGACTGTACTGATCCCGTCGGGCATGGCCATCCATCTTGACGATCCGCAGCTGGCAGCCGTGCTGTTGCCGCGTTCCGGGCTGGGCCACAAGCAGGGTCTCGTGCTGGGCAACCTGGTGGGGCTGATCGACAGCGACTACCAGGGTCAGGTGCAGATTTCTTGCTGGAACCGTGGCCAAGCGTCGATCCGGATCGAGCCGGGGCAACGCATTGCCCAGATGGTGGTCGTCCCGGTAGTCCAGGTGGGCCTTGAGGTGGTTGAAGAATTTACCCCGAGCGTGCGCGGTGGCGGCGGCATCGGCCACAGCGGAAGCCATTGACGTGTCCGGTCGGAGCGTCTGGGCGACATGAGCGTGGTGAGACGATGGGGCGGACTGCTGTTGATGGCACTGGGCCTGTTCGGTCTGGTCGTCGCGACACTGGCCGGCTATGCCAGTCTGAGGACCCATCAGGCGCTGGCGGCGGCCGAAACCGAAGCCCATCTCGTTGCCAGACGGGCCGCTGATGCGTTGTCGGAGATTCAGCAGATCCTGGCCGGCGATGCGTTCCAGCGCATTGTTCTGGAGCATCTGGAAACCCCCGATACGTCGCCGGAAGCCCTGCTGCAGCAACTGCGCCTCGGCAGCCTGACCGAGGGTGCGAGTTTGCGCATGCTGTCACCGGCGCTGGAGGACTGGACGCTGGAGGATGCGGCCGATTACGCGGCCATGGACATGCTGGTCGAGGCGCGCCGGTCGGGCGCGGCTGCACCGGAATTGCGCCCGGGTGATGGAGGAAATCCACCGGAACTGATGTTCGCGCAGCGCCTGGGAGAGGCTGACCAGGTTGAAGCTGTCGTGCTGCTGACCTTGCCGGCTGCGAGTATTGCCGGTAACTGGCCGGTGCCATCGGCGGTCGATTTCATCTCGCTTGGACAGCAGCGCGGCGCGCGCTGGATCGAAGTCTGGTCGCACGGGCAAGCGGCAGGGCAGCCGTCCGGGCGCATGGACGTGGGGAGCAGCCGACTGCAGTTGCAGTGGCATCTGCGCCAGGCACTGCCGCTGTTCGAAGCCGGTCAGATCACGGTCGTGGCCGGGCTTGGCCTGGTGCTGTTGCTCGCCGGTCTGCTGCTGCGGCGCAGGTCGGTGTCCAGGATCCCGGCCCGGGTCAGGTCTGGTCCACCGGCGCCGGCGCCATCGCAACCCACAGACGCTCCGGACCGGCAGCCGCCGGGCGGCATCATCGTGCCGCCGGTCAAGCCGCCACCGCCGCCGCCTTCTGCGCAGCCGGTTGCCATGCCGCCGGCCGCGCCGGCACCCGAAGAGCCGGTCGCGACGGGTCCGGCTGATCGCGACAAGCTGCACCTGGACTTGGACGAGGATCTGTTCAAGCCGGACAGCGGCGGTGTTTCGGCAGGTCAAAGGGGTTACGTGACCCCGGAAGATAATCCCGAGAGCCTTTTCATCAAGGATTCGAGTGCACCTGAGGAGGATTCGCCGCCTGCAGCGCAGGACTCTGGCCCGGTGCTGCCCCCGACCCCGACCCCGCTGCCTGCCGAAGATGAAGAATTGATCCTGGCCCTGGATTCCGGATCTGAACCTATGCAGGAGCCAAAACCCCAGTCAGAGCCAGAGCCAGAGCCCGAGCCAGAGCCCGAGCCCGAGCCCGAGCCCGAGCCGGAACCCGAGCCGGAACCCGAGCCGGAACCCGAGCCGGAACCCGAGC